>JBAYOW010000033.1:0-22365 GCA_041678005.1 Thiohalomonadaceae bacterium | reverse complement strand
GCCGGGGCACAAGGCAGAGCCAAGCCTAATTACTATGCCTGGTTGCCATTAGGTGGGGTGGTGCTGGCTTCATTGTTTGTCGCGGTATTGTGGCTGGTGCAGCCTGCCGTCTCACCTATGCCTGAGCTGGATAGCGCGGCAGATTTTGAGCTGCTATCGGGCCATGAGGATTTGGATTTTTATCAGGAGCTGGAGTTTTATTATTGGCTGGATGAGGAAGACCGTCATGCGGATTAAGTCATTGTTGTTGGTTACATCCTTGTTGGTGGTCATGTCGGTGCAGGCTGAGCCAGTCTGGCAGGATTTGAGCAAGGACGAACAAAGTGCGTTGGCCCTTTATGCCAAACGATGGAACGAGATGGACGAGGATAAACGCTCGCACCTGTATCTGGATATGCAACGCTGGCAGAAGATGACGCCAGAGCAACGTTGGCAGACAAGACAAAGATTTCAGCATTGGCGCGAGATGAGCCCTGAGCAGCAGACCGAGATCAAAAATCGTTATGAGCAATTTCACCGATTGCCCGCAGATGAACAGGCAGAAATGCGCCATCGACAGCAGTGGTTCCGTGAGCTGCCAAAAGAGCAACAAGAGAAATTGCGCCAGCGCTGGCAGTCCATGACAGTGGAACAACGTCAACAGTCGCGGCAGAAACCCATGCGCCCACAAATGGGGCAGCCAGGCGAGCAGGAGGAGTAGTTGGCGCTCCCAAGGGGAATCGAACCCCTGTTACCGGCGTGAGAGGCCGGTGTCCTGACCGCTAGACGATGGGAGCATTTGCTGACAGTCAGCAAAAAGAGCGTGGTATTATACCCAGATGTTTTCACGACTCAAGCAATCTGTGGCGAAAAAAATCCGGTTGGGTAGCCGCAAGAAGACTGCTCCTGCCAGTCCCTATCCGCTGATCATTCCCCGCAATGAACATGGCTTGTCGCGCTCCAATATCAGTGAGGCGGCACTCAAAGTATTGTATCGACTGCATAAAGCTGGCTATGAGGCCTATCTGGTCGGCGGTGGTGTGCGGGATATGTTGTTGGGTCGTGAGCCCAAGGATTTCGACGTTACTACCAATGCCACACCGGAAGAGGTAAAGGCGCTGTTTCGTAATAGCATCCTTATTGGCCGTCGTTTTCGTCTCGCGCACATCCGTTATGGCCGGGAGATTGTCGAGGTGGCGACCTTTCGCGCCCGTCATGATGCAGGCGAGGAGAGTGAAGGGGTGATGAAGGATGGCATCATCCTGCGCGATAATGTCTATGGTACGCTGGAAGATGATGCCTGGCGGCGCGATTTCACGGTCAATGCCCTGTATTACAACATCGCCGATTTTTCCGTAGTTGATTACACTGGTGGACTGGAAGATATCAAGGCAGGTCGTCTGCGCATGATAGGCGATCCGCTGATCCGCTACCGGGAAGATCCTGTACGCATGCTCAGAGCGGTGCGTTTTGCGGCCAAGCTGGGCTTTCGCATAGACGAGGACAACGAGCAGGCTATTAGACAATT
Organism: Thiohalomonadaceae bacterium; assembly: GCA_041678005.1. Taxonomy (GTDB): domain Bacteria; phylum Pseudomonadota; class Gammaproteobacteria; order Thiohalomonadales; family Thiohalomonadaceae; genus Sulfurivermis. Next base: position 20,858 of record JBAYOW010000033.1, on the reverse strand, counting down.
GGGTGGTTTGCTGGCCGATGTACCGGCGGCACGCCTGTTCGATGAATCACTCAAGCTGTTTTTGAGTGGTCATGCCGTGGAGAGCCATGATCTTTTGCGGCATTATCGCTTGTTTGGCCACTTATTTCCCCAGGCCGAGCACTGGTTGCGTTATGAAGAGCAGCATTTTCCACGCATATTCCTGCTGCGCGCACTGGAAAACACTGACGCCAGGCTGGCCGCTGGCAAGACCGTGAATCCGGCCTTTCTCTTTGCCGCCCTGCTCTGGGAGGCAGTGCGTAAAGGTGCTGAGCGTTTACAGGAACAGGGTGAAAAACGTCTGCCTGCAATACAGCAGGCGGGTGATAAGGCGGTGTCCCAGCAGGTGAAGAACGTCGCATTTCCTAAACGTTTTACTTTGCAATCGCGTGAGATTTGGGAGATGCAGGAACGCTTGGCGATCACCCATGGACAACGACCTTTGCGCCTGATTGGACACCCACGCTTCCGTGCGGCCTATGATTTTCTCTTGCTGCGAGCAGAAAGTGGTGAGCAGGTAGCTGAGTTGGCATCCTGGTGGACAGAGTTTATCGATGCTAGCAACGAGCGCCGAGAGGTCATGACCACGCGCACAGCAAGCGCCAAGAAAGGTCGCTCACGTGGAGGTCGTCGGCGACCGAAAGCTCCAGCGCCTGTTGCAAACTGATTGTGGCTGAAGTACTCGTTTACATCGGTTTGGGCAGTAATCTGGCGGAGCCTTTGTTGCAGTTGCAGCGCGCGCTGACAGCGCTGGCCGAGTTGCCACAAACCAGTCTCCTGGCCAGCTCGAGTTTTTATCGCAGTGCCCCGATGGGGCCACAGGATCAGCCAGATTTTGTTAATGCGGTGGCGGCACTTGCCACTATGCTGTCGGCAGAAGATTTGCTCGACAGGCTGCAGGCCATTGAAACAGCACAAGGCCGTGTGCGTAGCCGGCATTGGGGCCCTCGCACCCTCGATCTGGACTTGCTTTTATATGGCGATACCTGCTTGCAGGGGCCGCGTCTGACCCTGCCACATGCACGACTTGCCGAGCGTAATTTTGTGCTTTATCCGCTGGCTGAATTAGCGCCGGATTTAATCTTGCCAGATGGTCGTGCGCTCAGCAGCCTGTTGGCGCAGTGCAGTCGGGCTGGGCTGGAAAGGCTGGATTGATGCGTGGTGGCGCGCTCCCAGATAACTTTTATGCGTGTTGCCTGCGACTATGCACGTGGCGGTTGATTTACTCTCGCCTGGTCTGCCTGACAAGCCAGGAAACAGCATCGCCACCAAAATAATGCGCCAGTATGCGGCGGTGCTGGCTGGCGTGATATCCTGAGAGTATGTCTGACACTACACCATCACAGCACATGAACAAGTCAACAGCTTCTCCACGTTTTATTGTGGTCGAGGGGCCGATAGGTGTGGGCAAGACCACGCTGGCGCAGCGTCTGGCGGAGACTTTCGGCAGTGATTTAATGCTGGAAGGGGCCGACGAAAATCCATTTCTGGAACGTTTTTATCAAAACCCGCGCAGTGTCGCCTTGCCAACCCAATTGTTCTTTTTGTTTCAGCGCGCGCGCCAATTGCAGTCCTGGCGACAAAGTGACCTGTTCACCCCGGTGCGGGTGGCTGATTTTCTCATGCAAAAAGATCGTCTCTTTGCTCAGCTTACCCTGGACGATGATGAGCTGCGTCTATATGAGCAGGCCTATGAGCATATGACCTTGCATGCGCCAGTGCCGGATTTGGTGATTTATTTGCAGGCACCGGCGGAGGTATTGCTGGAACGCATCGAACAACGTAATCGTTCCTATGAGCGCAGGCTTTCGGCAGGTTATTTACGTCGCGTGGTCGAAGTCTACACGCAATTCTTTTATCAATATGACGAGGCGCCGTTGCTTATCGTTAATGCTGCCGAGATCAATCTTGCCGAGGGTGAAGATGATTATGCACAGCTCTTGAGTCAAATCCAGAGCGTGCGCCACGGTCGTCATTATTTCAATCCACTATCGATGAAATGGTAATGCTAATGACTAAGATCACGCTCAGTACTTTGCGTACGATGAAACAAAATGGTGAGAAGATCGCTGCACTAACCGCCTATGACGCCAGGTTTGCCCAAGTGCTCGATGCCGCTGGTGTGGATGTTTTGCTGGTGGGAGATTCGCTGGGTATGGTAGTGCAGGGTAAGGCAACCACACTGCCGGTTAGCATGGATGAGATGGTGTATCACACGCAGATGGTGGCTCGTGGCAGCCAACGCGCACTGGTGATGAGTGATATGCCTTTTATTTCTTATGCCACAGCTGAACAGGCGCTGCAAAATGCTGCGCGGTTGATGAAGGAGGGTGGGGCGCATTGTGTCAAGCTGGAGGTGCATGGTGGCATGGTCGATACCGTGCGGTTGTTGTGCTCATACGGCATTCCAGTTTGTGCTCACCTGGGTTTATTGCCGCAAACGGTACACAAGATGGGTGGCTACAAGGTGCAGGGGCGCGACCGTGCCAGTGCCAGTGAAATGCTTTCCTGTGCCGTGGCGATGGTGGAGGCTGGTGCTGATTTGTTATTGCTTGAGTGCGTGCCTGAGCTTTTGGCAGCCGAGATCACCATGGCTGTCGATGTACCGGTCATCGGCATTGGTGCAGGCGCAGCTACCGATGCCCAGGTGCTTGTGCTGTATGACATGCTTGGTATTACGCCAGGCAAGCGGCCAAAGTTTTCTATGGATTTTCTCGCTGGTCGTGGCTCGATTGCAGAGGCTGCTAGCGCCTATGTACAGGCAGTGAAAGACAAACATTTCCCTGGCGCAGAGCACAGCGTAGGTTAATGCAAACTCTGGGCACTATCGCAGAAGTACGCCGCAAGATCGCAGCCTGGCGAGCGGACGGAATGCGCGTTGCCTTGGTGCCCACCATGGGCAATCTGCATGCCGGTCATCTTAAATTGTTTAGCGAGGCACACAAACAGGCCGATAAACTGGTGGCGAGTGTTTTCGTCAATCCTTTGCAGTTTGGTATCGGTGAAGATTTTTCCAGCTATCCACGCACCTTGGCCGCCGATCAAGCAAAGCTGAAGGCAGCGGCTTGTGATCTGTTGTTCGCCCCCGGTGAAGAAGAAATGTATCCCTCAGGCCGCGACGGGCTTGGCTTTGTCGAGGTGCCTGGACTGTCTGATATTTTGTGTGGCGCGCATCGGACGGGGCATTTTCGTGGCGTGACCACGGTGGTTGCCAAGTTATTTAATATTGTGCAGCCTGATGTGGCGGTGTTTGGCGAAAAAGACTATCAGCAGTTGTTGCTTATTCGCCGCATGGTGCGTGATCTCGATATGCCGGTAGGAATTATTGGCATATCGACGATGCGTGAGGTCGATGGTCTGGCGATGAGTTCGCGTAATGGCTACCTGTCTGAACAGGAACGAATAGTTGCCAAAGAAATCTTCGCTGGTTTGCAGATTGTGGCAACACAGCTACGCCAGGGCGCGCAGGATTATTCGGCATTAGAGTTGGCGGCTAGTCAGCGACTTGTACAGTTTGGTTTTATTGTTGATTACCTGACTGTACGTCGCGCTGTGGATTTGGCAGTGCCTCAGGCAGGGGAGAAACGCCTGGTAGTGTTGGTTGCGGCTCGTTTGGGTAACACTCGTCTGATCGATAACGTGTTGATTGATATGGATTAACTTCTATTCATAACAAACCGGCATTGAACCTGAGCGGACAAAGCAGCATAATTCGATATTCTGTTCTTGTTATAAAAATTCTGCATCATGTATCTAACCATGCTCAAAGCCAAATTGCACCGCGCTCGGGTAACCCACTCGGAGCTGGAGTATGAGGGTTCCTGCGCGATCGATAGCAAGCTGCTGGACTTGGCCGGCATCCGTGAGTACGAACAAATCCAGATCTACAACGTTAGTAATGGAGAGCGTTTTACCACTTATGCCATCCGTGCCGAAGAAGGCTCGCGCATAATCTCCATCAATGGGGCGGCTGCCCACAAGGCATCGCCTGGAGATGTGGTGATTATTTGCGCTTATGCCGGTTTGAGTGAGCAGGAATTGGCCAAGTTCAAACCTACTCTGGTTTACCTGGGCGAGCAGAATGAAGTCATCCGTACTGCCAACACCATTCAGGTGCAGGCCGCCTAAGGAAGCGCTGAATAATTACCTACGTTGTCAGGGCGGTGTTAAAAAACGGCTCAAAATGCTCATTTACTATGTGTAAACTGCGCTTTTTCGCAGTTTTTTGCCTAGCCTTGACTGCCTCGCCAACATTATTCAGCGCTTCCCTAACCCGTATTTCTCATCCCGGCAGCAACCGCGTTGATTGAACGCAGTAGTGGCTCCAGCCAGATATTGCGTTCTTCTTCGCTTTGCCTGGTGTCGCGATAGCGCTGCAGCAACATGATCTGGATGTGATTGAGTGGGTCAAGGTAGGGGTTGCGACGCGATAGCGAGAGCAGCAGACCCGGTGTCTCTTCCAGCAGCTCATGCAGCTGTGCCACTTCCAGTACATTGCTTATCGTGCGCTCGTGTTCACTGCGGATCATGCCGTAGATCCTGTCGCGCACTTCCTGGTTGGGATAGAGCTCTGCGTATTGGGCGGCAATTCCCATGTCGGCCTTGTACAGCGACATTTGAGTATTGGAGAGCAGTGCGCGGAAGAATGGCCACTGTTGATACATGCTCTGTAATTCCTGCATGCGCTTGGGATCCTGGCCGCACCAGCTGGCCAGTGCGCTGCCTATGCCATACGAGGCCGGCAGGGTGTGGCGTGATTGCGCCCAACCAAATACCCAGGCAATCGCGCGTACGGAATCCTTGGATAAATCACCTTTTGTACGGTGTGATGGGCGCGAGCCGATATTGAGCAGGCCGATTTCGTTTACCGGCGTGATCTCATAGAAGTAGTTGAGGAAGTTATCGCTCCGGTCGGTTAATTCACGATAGGCATTTTCGCCGTAATCAGCCAGTTGCTGCATGATGTCGGTGTGTTCCGGGTTATCGGCTGGTGATGGTGCAATCAGGCCACGGCTGGCCTTGAGCAGACCGGACACGCCCATGGTGAGTTCGTATACTGCAGTTTCGGCATTGCTGTATTTGTAGGACAGCACTTCACCTTGTTCGGTGAACTTGATTTTGCCATGCACAGTACCTGCTGGCTGCGCCAGGATGGCTTCATGGGTGGGGCCGCCGCCACGGCCGATGGTGCCGCCACGACCATGAAACAGGCAGAGATTGATGTCTCTGGCAGCGGCGAGCGCGGCAATTTTTTTCTGTGCCTGATAGAGGTTCCAGGAGGAAGCAAGGATGCCACCATCTTTGCAGGAATCGGAGTAGCCCAACATGACTTCCTGCTGGTTGCCCGAAGCCTTGAGCAGGGCAATATAGGCAGGACTGTCAAACAGCGCCGTCATTACCGGCTCAATCTGTTCCAAGTCATAGATGGTCTCAAACAGTGGCGAGATGTGGATATTACAGAACCATTCATCGCCGCGCCGACCAGCCAGTCCTGCCTGCTGCGCCAGCAGCATGACTTCCAGCACATGGCTGGCAGCATGGGTCATGGATATCACATAGTTGCCAAAGGCTTGTGGACTGACTTCTTTGCGCATACGCGCCATGACCTTGAAGACTTCCAGTGTTTCACGGGTAGTCTCACTTAGTGTGCTGCGTTCGACAGGTATGGTTTCATGTCCGACCAGCTCGGACAGCAGGCTAATGCGCTGCATCTCATCCAATGACTTATAGTCCACAGGTGTGGTTTGTTGCGCCAGTAGCTCGCTGACAGCATCGGTGTGGCGGGTGGATTCCTGACGCACATCGAGGTGAACCAGGTAAAAGCCAAAGGTCTCCGCCAGACGGATAAGATCTTTCAGTTCACCATCGGCAATAATGGCATCGCCGTGACTGATAAGCGAGTCGCGGATCAGATAGAGATCATGTAAAAAACTGCTTTCCGAGTGATAGCAAGCGGTACTGCCATCTAGCTTCTGACCATTGAGGCGAGCATCTACAGTATGCAGATTTTGCAACAGGCGATGACGCATGATGTATAGCTTGCGGCGATAAGGCTCGCTGATGAAACGGTTTGGCTTGCCAGTAAATGTTTCTTCAGTAAAGGAAACTTCATCATGCTCAAGGCCAGCTCGAAAGGCCTCGCTGGGGTGGCACATTAAATTTGAATGGGTCAGTACATGGCTCAGCTTGGTGATGCGGCTGATGTATCCGCGCAGGATCTCGCGTTGGTGCAGCCGCACAGCCATGACGGTGGTTTCGGCAGTAACAAAGGGATTGCCGTCGCGATCACCGCCGATCCAGGAGCCAAAGCGCAGGAAGCTCGGTACGCTGATACCGCAGTCGGCGCCATAGATGCGGTGGACGCTTTTGTCCATGTTACGGTAAGTGTCGGGCACTGCCTGAAACAGGCTTTCGCGAAAATAGAATAGCCCGTTTTTGATTTCATCTCGCACCTGGGGACGTTCTGCGCGCACTTCGTCAGTCTTCCACAGCAGCTGGATCTTGGCACGTAGCTGATTGCGTATTTCGTGTATTTCTTCCTTGCCGATGCGTGGATCATCAAGTTTTTCGCTCAGAAGAAATATATGTCGCAGGCCTTCCATCACGGTACGGCGCTTGGCTTCCGTGGGATGGGCAGTAAATACCGGTATATAGGCTAGACTGTCGAGCAGTTCTTGTAATTGTTCTGCACTGATCTGTTCGCCTTTAATGACACGCAGCGCCTCGTCAAATGAGCCTGTCCACAGTGGACCACCTGCACGCATGGCACGTCTGCGCGCTCGGTATTGCTCCAGTTCTTCGGCTATGTTGGCCAGGCTGAAGTAGGTGCTGAAGGCGCGTACTACGTGGTTGAGTGTCTGGGCATCGAGCTTGGCAGTAAAGCGGTTGAGGCGTTTACGCTGGCGTAGAGAATTGTCCTTGCGCAGATTGATATAACCTTTGCGCAAGGTCTCTACTGCGGCATAGACCTGTTCACCAGCCTGTGCTTTCAGAGTTTCCCCCAGCAATGCGCCAAACAGCCGCACGCGGCTGCGCAGTTGCCTGTCATTCATGCCATTCATGCTTGTTTACCCATGTGCCCGTTGTCGGCGGGAGATTAATTGGTGTTGGGATTTTCGTGACCCGCGCAAAGTGGCGCATTATAACTGAAAGATGATAGTGAAATACTGGTCTCAGACAAGTTGCCGATAAAGCTCTTGATACTGGCTGGCACTTTGTTGCCAACTGAAATCACGCCGCATGCCGTTGCTCATTATCTGCCGCCAGAGTTCAGGTTGTTGGTACAAAGCTATGGCCTGATCCATGGCGCGGCGTAGATCGGCAGGATCGGCATGTTCGAAGACCAGGCCGGTGGCTGTGCCATTGGCCAGGCTGGCATCATCGGTATGCACCACAGTATCGGCCAGCCCACCAGTACGACGTACGATCGGCACGGTACCATAGCGCAGACTGTAGATCTGGTTCAGACCGCAGGGCTCGAAACGGGAAGGCATGAGGAAGATATCGGCACCTGCTTCCACTAAATGCGCGCGTGCTTCGTCATAGCCGATAAAAACCGCCATTTTATCGGGATATTGCGCGGCCAGAGAGCGGCATTCTTGTTCAAAATATGTCGTGCCACTGCCGACTAGAACCATTTGTATCTGCTGTTGCAATAATTCTGATAGCACCGCCAGCACCAGGTCGATACCTTTTTGTTCCACCAGCCTGCCTACCAGGCTGAACAGTGGCACATCGGCCTGCTCAGGCAGGCCAAACAGGGTCTGCAAGGCGGTTTTATTGTATTTTTTATTCCCTGGCTGGTCGGCACTGTAATGATGTGGAATGAGTGGGTCGTGCGCTGGATTCCCGATGTTGTAATCAACGCCGTTGAGGATGCCGCGCAGGCGATCGCCGCGCTCGGTCAGTAGTCCCTCCAGGCCGTAGGCAAGTGCAGGGCTTTGAATCTCCTTGGCATAGCTTGGGCTTACCGTAGTGATCCAGTCGGCATACACCAGACCACCCTTGAGGAAGTTGAACTGACCGTGAAACTCCATCGACTGCCAATGCCAGAGATGCTCAGGCAACCCAAGTGAGATAAAATCGGCATGAGAGAACAGGCCCTGATAGGCCATGTTGTGAATGGTGAAGATCGTGCCTGGCCGTTGGTGTTCAGTGGCGAGCAGGGCTGGCACCAGGCCAGTTTGCCAATCATTGCAATGCACCACCTCAGCCCGCCAGTCCAGTCCGGCGCGATTTTGCGCCAGCTCGACTATCGCTCGACAGAAAAGGCTGAAACGAGCAGCATTGTCAGGCCAGTCGTGGCCACTGCTATCCTGATATGGGCCGCCATCGCGATCATAAAAATCTGGCGCATCCACCAGCCAGACTGGAACGTCTGTTTGTGGCAGTTGAGCTGCCAGGATGCGTACGGGAGAAATTATGCCATGCAGCATAAACTCGGCAACCACGGGTAATTTTGGTAAATGTTGTAGAACATTACGGTAAGCTGGCAGCACCAGACGAATATCCTCGCCGAGAGCGTGCAATACTGGCGGCAGTGAACCACTGACATCGGCCAGGCCGCCTGTTTTGACCAAGGGGTGGGCTTCGCTACTGACAAAAAGAATACGTGACATGTTGTTCCGCCATGTTGTTATGAAAGTATTTTTGGAATACATCAATCTTAGTCTATGGAGGGCAAGCAATGAAGATGGCAATAATTGGTCTCGGCAAGATGGGCGGTAACATGGTACGCCGTTTGTGTCGCCAGGGTATTGAGGTGGTTGGTTATAATCGCTCGCCCGAGATAACACAGCAGCTTGCCGCTGAGGAAGGAATGCAGGCAGCGGCCTCGGCGGAAGCTGCAGTGCGTGCCTTGCCGCAGCCTCGTGTGGTGTGGTTGATGCTACCCAGCGGTTCAACTACTGAAAACATGATTCAACAATTATTACCATTGCTGGAGGCCGGTGATGTCCTGCTTGACGGTGGTAACTCTAATTATCATGACTCCCAGCGTCGTGGTGCTTTACTGGCTGAGCAGGGGATACACTTTGTCGATGTCGGCACCTCGGGCGGGGTCTGGGGTCTGACGGAAGGTTACTGCCTGATGGCAGGTGGAGAGCCTGCGGCGATCAAACAACTGGAGCCTGTATTTAATGTCTTGGCACCAGCGCAGGGCTGGGCGCATGTCGGGCCAACAGGGGCAGGCCATTTCACCAAGATGATTCATAACGGCATTGAATACGGCATGATGCAGGCATATGCCGAGGGTTTCGCCCTGTTACGTGGCAAGGGAGAATTCAAGCTTGATCTGGCGCAGATCGCCGAACTGTGGCGACATGGCTCGGTAGTGCGTAGTTGGCTGCTTGACCTCACTGCTGAGGCCTTGGCGGCTGATCAGGAGCTGCAGGATATTGCGCCAGTGGTGGCGGATTCTGGCGAAGGGCGCTGGACTGCCATCGAGGCCATCGATCAGGGCGTGGCCTTGCCGGTAATTTCTCTGGCCTTGCAGATGCGCTTCAGTAGTCAGGACAGAGAAGGTTATTCCGCTAAATTATTATCTATGATGCGTAATGCCTTTGGTGGGCATAAAGTTGAAAAAAAGTAAAATAACTTGTGTATCAACCAGCTTGAAAGCAGGAAATAAAATCAAGGAATTCAGATGATCGAACCATGTACTTTTGTGATTTTTGGCGCCACTGGTAATCTGGCCGCAAATAAATTACTGCCAGCACTTTATCATCTTGAAGAGGCAGGCCGCCTGCCAGAGGAGATGCGTGTTCTGTGTTTCAGCCGACGGGAATACAGCGATGAGGCCTGGCGAGATGAGGTCGAAAAAATACTGGCTCCACGTGCCCGTCACGGCCTGAAAGCGGAAGTCATGCAGCATTTTGCTCAGCGGGTGCATTACTTTCAAGGTGACCTCAATGAGCTTGATTCCTACCATCGGCTCAGTAGCTTTATGCGCGAACACCGTCATTTTCCCAGCAATGTCGTGTTCTATATGGCTATTCGCCCGGCTGAATTCGGTAAGGTAGGTGATTTGCTGGCGCAGGCCGGTCTTAATGACGAGGGTGATGGTTGGCGCAGGGTTGTGATTGAGAAGCCTTTTGGTTATGACATTGAGAGCTCGCACATTCTGGAAAGTAGGCTTTACCGAAATTTCAAAGAGAAACAGTTGTTTCGCATTGATCACTATCTGGGCAAAAGCACGGTGCAAAATGTGCTGGTCTTTCGTTTTGCCAATCTGATGCTCGAACCACTATGGAATCGAAATTATATTGATAGCGTGCAAATCACGCATGCCGAATCAAGGGGCATAGAAACACGGGCCGAGTACTACGATGGGGCAGGCGCACTGCGCGATATGCTGCAAAGCCATCTGTTGCAGATGTTGTCCCTGGTTGCCATGGAGCCACCAGCGGCGATGGATGCCGAGTCATTGCGCGATGAGAAGGTGAAGGTGCTCAAATCAATCAGGCCCATACACCCAAGTGCTGTGCATGCCCATACTTTTCGGGCCCAATATGCACGCGGCATAGTGAAGGGTGAGAAGGTGGCTGGCTATCTGGAAGAATCAGGCGTCAATCCATACAGCACCACAGAAACCTATACTGCACTCAAGCTCTATATTGATAACTGGCGTTGGCGCAATGTGCCTTTTTATATTCGCACCGGTAAACGCATGGCCGCAGATACATCCCTGATCGCGATCCGTTTCAAACACACACCACAGCAACTGTTTCGACGCAATCAGAATGACAAGATTAAGCCGAATTGGTTATTGGTATCGATCCAGCCGCAGGAATGTCTGCGTGCGGAGATACAGGTTAGAGTGCCTGGTTTTGGCATGCGTACTGGTACGACGCGGCTTGATGCTGCCTATTGCGGTATTGGTCAGCGGCAACTGGAGGCCTATGAAGCTCTGCTGCTTGATGTGATCGAGGGTGATCACTCATTGTTTTTGCGTTCTGATGAGGTGCGTTGGGCATGGCAGGTGGTTGATCCAATTCTCAAGGTTTGGTCGATGGAGCGTGAATTTATTCAGACCTATCCGGCCGGCACGATGGGCCCGCAGGAGGCCAATCGACTGTTTGACCGAGAGGATCAATACTGGCGTGATTCGCTTGATGCGATGGATGAAGAGTTGGATTGAACCGGGTTTGGGAAAAAACCTTGCGAGCATGATGAAAAGGAAAGTGAAATGAACAGGCTGAACCAATCTGTTGCGTGCAAAGCGCTGGCTACACACTATCATGAGGTAGCACATATTCATCTGCGCGATCTGTTCAGCCATGACCCGCAGCGTTTTGAAAAATATTCTGTGTCACTGGGTGACTTGCTGCTCGATTACTCCAAGAATCGTGTCACAGATGAAACCATGCAACTCTTAATGGAGCTTGCACGGCAGGAGGATGTTGCTGGCTGGCGTGAACGGATGTTCAGTGGTGAAATCATCAATACCACGGAGCAGAGAGCAGTATTGCATACCGCCTTGCGTAACCTTGGCGACCAGCCGGTCATGTGTAATGGTGTGGATGTCATGCCGCAGGTCAGGGCCGTGTTGCTAAAGATGCGTGAGTTTTCTACTGCAGTGCGCGATGGGCTATGGACTGGCTATAGCGGCAAGCCGATCACCGATGTGGTGAATATTGGTATAGGAGGTTCTGATCTTGGGCCATTGATGGCTTGCGAGGCGCTAAAACCCTATGCCAAGCCTGATCTGAGTGCGCATTTTGTTTCTAATATCGACGGCACGCATATCACCGAGACGCTAAAAAAGCTGGATCCTGCGACCACCCTGTTTATCGTTGCTTCCAAGACTTTTACTACCCAGGAGACGCTGACTAATGCCCATACGGCACGGCAGTGGCTGGTGCATGCAGCAGGCACGGAGACAGCAGTAGCGAAACATTTTGTTGCCTTGTCTACCAATATTCAGGCGGTGACTGAATTTGGTATCGATGCAGACAATGCCTTTGAGTTTTGGGACTGGGTGGGCGGTCGTTATTCATTGTGGTCGGCCATCGGTCTTGTTATTGCGATTTACATTGGCATGGATAATTTCATGGAGCTGCTGGCTGGTGGTTATGACATGGATGAGCATTTTCGTCATGCGCCGCTGGAACAAAACATGCCAGTGATTATGGCCTTGCTGGGAATTTGGTATTCAAATTTTCATTCGGCTCATACCCATGCTGTGTTGCCATATGATCAGTATCTGCATCGCATGCCTGCCTATTTGCAGCAGCTTGAAATGGAAAGCAACGGCAAGCGAGTGATGCGTGATGGTTCGCTTTTGCCCTGTTCTTCTGCCCCCATCATTTGGGGCGAGCCTGGCACCAATGGTCAGCACGCCTTTTACCAATTGATCCATCAGGGTAATCGCATGGTGCCAGTTGATTTTCTGGCTCCTGTACAAAGTCATAATCCGGTTGGTGAGCACCATGCGATCCTGTTATCGAATGTTTTTGCCCAGGGCGAGGCCTTGATGAAAGGTAAAAACTATGAGGAAGTGCTGGCTGAACTGCAAGCGGAAGGAAAGAACGAGACCGAGATTGAGGCACTGGTCAATCACAAGATTTTTCCTGGCAATCGTCCCAGCAACACCTTGCTGTTCAAAAAACTCAGCCCACGTACTTTGGGGCGTCTTGTTGCCTTGTATGAACATAAGGTGTTTGTGCAGGGCGTGATCTGGGGAATCAACTCCTTCGACCAGTGGGGTGTGGAACTGGGCAAGCAATTGGCGAAGTCCATTTTGCCGGAGCTGTCATCGACAACAGATGTGAGTGCACACGATAGCTCTACCAATGCCTTGATTAACTATTACCTCAAACATAAAAATTAATGCACAGAAGGCTGCAGATATCTTTGTTTCAGGCTTGGGGTTCAATGACTAAATGAAGGACATCCTGTTTGTTGGTTTCGGTGGTTTTGTTGGTTCCATCGCGCGCTACAAGCTCGGTGGCCTGGTGCTTCATCTGACGACGCAAGCCCGCCTTCCTTACAGCACATTTGCGGTCAATATTCTGGGCTGTTTACTCATCGGCATACTTGCCGGTATTGCTGAGCGTTATGCGTTATTTGGTTCGTCTGCCCGGCTTTTCCTTTTCACCGGACTGCTTGGCGGCTTCACTACATTTTCTGCATTCGGTCTTGAGACAATATTTCTTTTGCGCCGTGGTGAGTTGTGGCTGGCGGGTTTGTATGTTGTTGGCAGCGTCGTGCTTGGGATCGCTGTCGTTTGGCTGGGTTTTAAATTTATTTTGGCTTTGCCGCACTAGCCAGGATCTGCAGTATTCCCTGCATAAGTTGTAGTGGTGTGGGTGGACAGCCAGGGATGCTGGCATCGACTGGGATGATATTGCTTATAGCGCCGAGGCTTGCATAGGAGCAGCCAAATTCTCCACCGCAGCTAGCGCAGTCGCCAGCGGCAATGATGAATTTTGGCGCAGGCATGGCGGCATAGGTGCGTTGCAGGGCAGTTTCCATGTGTACGGATAATGGCCCTGTCACCAGCAGGATATCTGCATGACGCGGTGAGGCGACAAAGTGAACACCGTAACGCTCGATGTTGTAATAGGCGTTGTTGAGAGCATGGATCTCCAGTTCACAAGCATTGCAGGAACCGGCATCAAGCGTGCGAATGGCAAGGTTGCCATGGAAACATAGGGCCACGCCAGCGCGTAGTTGTTCGCCGACCTGTTCAAGCACCGGATCAGTGGGCAGGTCTTCGGTGAGGAAACCGGTTTGGCGAATTTCATTAAGTATTTTCAGCATGCCAGCCTCACAGATCGTGTCCTGAGTAGGAGCCATTCACTGATTTATTGCACACCGGAAAGTCGGGTACGATGTTGTCATGTATGAGCAGCTCCAGTGCAGGCCAGCTGAACCAGCTTGGGTCACGCGGGAAGTAGCGGGCGATCTTGCCGTCCTTGGCAAAGTTTACATAGCAGAGAATTTCACCACGCCAGCCTTCAACCAACCCGACCCCTTCGCTGTTTTCGGCAGGTGCTTGCCAGGGGGTGTTTATCTCTCCTTCAGGCAGCGTGTTGAGCAAGGTTTCCAGCAGCCCTAGCGAGGCGAGGATTTCCTGCATGCGAATTTGCATGCGGCCCTCGACATCGCCCGTATGTAATACAGGTGAATGAACTTCAAGCTCGCCATAAGGGGCGTAAGGATAATTACGGCGCAGGTCAATATCCTGCCCGCTGGCCTTGCCCACATAGCCAAGACAGCCCAGCCGTTTAGCATGCTCGGCACTGAGAAAACCGGTGGTGGCGAGGCGATCTTCCAATGATGGATGGTCGTCGAGGATGGCATAAAGTGATGTCAGTTCACGGCGCAGTGGCTCGATGGCATCGAGCAGTTGTTGGACTTGATCATAACTGAGATCAGCATTTATCCCGCCAGGAATAATGCAATCCATAAGCAGACGATGGCCAAGACAGGATGCATTGTCACGCAGCCAAAGTTCGCGCAGACGGGCAAACTGTTGCCAGGCGAAGATGAAGGCGACATCGTTACAAATTGCACCGATGTCACCAAGATGATTGGCGATGCGTTCACGCTCAGCGAGGATGGCGCGCAAGGCTAGTGCGCGTGGCGGTGGAATTATACGGGCGGCCCGCTCCATCGCCATACAGGCAGCCCAGGCATGGTGCACCGTGCTGTCACCAGATACGCGACTGGCCAGACGTGCAAGGCCGTGTGCATCGCGTCCTGCGGCTATTTTTTCGATACCCTTATGCACATAGCCAAGTCGTGCTTCCAGATTGAGGATAGTCTCGCCGACCGCCTGAAAACGGAAATGTCCAGGCTCTATGATGCCAGCGTGTACCGGCCCCACTGGTATTTCATAGGCGCCTGCGCCCTGGGTCTGGATGAAGCTGTAGTCTTGTTCAGGCTCGGCAGGCAATGGTGTGTTAGCCACGGCAAAGTCATGGCGCAGCGGATAGCTGTCGGTTGCCCATCGGTTGTGGCGAGTCCACCGACGTGCATCTGGATGATCGGCAAAGATCACACCATGCATGTCCTGCACGTGACGCTCCATGCGACTGGCAGCTGGGTAATAAGGTGTTTGTGAAGGCAGTTGTGGAGCCTCCAGCGGTACACGAGTGCGCAGCAGCAGGTGATCGCCTTGATAGGCAAGGGCGGCGTTGAGCAGCAAGGTGCTGCCGCGTTGTTCGGCCCAGACACCAGCCCAGCGGCAGCCAAATTCAGCCGCAATTTGTGCAGCCCGACCCCAGTCTTCGGCATCGATCTTGAGCAGATGGGCGGGGGCGAGTTTGCGGCTCAGGCCGCGCCGTACCAGTACGTGCTCATCCTGATAGCGGGCGAGCAGTTCTGACAGCCAGTTGAAATGGGCCATCATCCTAACACCCCCTGACCTGCAATGAGTTGTGTGGCCTGATCAAACCATTGTGCCAACACGGTGGGCATCGCCAGGCCCAGCCACAAGGCCAGCAACAGATGCAGATAAACCGGCAGCATGTTGGCCTTGACCGGTAGTTGTCCTTCAGGCTGGCTGCCATAGACCATTGGATGGATGGTGCGAAATAGTCCGGCAAAGGCTATGACCAGTCCCGAGAGCAGCGCGAGTGTCAGCCACGGCATTTTTTGCATGGTGGCAATGAGCAGTAGAAATTCGCTGACAAACAGACCGAATGGAGGAAAACCGGCAATCGCAGCAGTGCCCAGCAGCAGGCCCCAGCCGACGCCTGGTTGGGTGCGGATAAGTCCACGTATCTTGTCGATGAGCTGTGTGCCGGCAATGTGGCTGGCATGTCCAACGGTGACAAATATGGCTGATTTGACCAGGGAGTGCAGCGTCATATGCAAAAGCGCAGCAAAGGTGGCGAGTGGCCCACCCAGGCCAAAGGCAAAGGTCATCAGCCCCATGTGCTCGATGGATGAATAACTGAACAGGCGTTTGATATCTCTTTGGCGATGCAAAAACAGGCCAGCCACCAAAAATGAGAGCAAACCAAAGGCCATCATCAGATAGCCTGCCAGCTGCGGCGTACTGGAGGCATTTTGCAGGGCACCGTCAACCAGCATCTTGGTACGCACCACGGCATACAGGGCGACATTTAATAACAGGCCAGACAGGACGGCGGACATCGGCGTTGGGCCTTCTGAATGGGCATCTGGTAACCAGGCATGCAGCGGCACCAGGCCGATTTTGGTGCCATATCCCACGATGATAAAAACAAAGGCAATGCTCATCACAGTCGGATCCAACTGGTTGGAGATCACATAAAGCGAGGTCCATAACAGCCCTTCATCGGCCGAGCTCAGAACGGAAGCGGCAGTGAAGTAGAGCAGCACAGTGCCAAATAACGCCTGGGCAATACCGACACCACAGAGGATGAAATATTTCCAGGCCGCCTCCACGGATTCTGGTGTGCGATATAGCGAAACCAGTAAAACCGTGGCCAGGGTTGCCCCTTCCAGTGCTACCCAGAGTATGCCCAGATTGTTAGTGGCAAGCGCCAATAGCATGGTAAAGACAAAACCCTGATACATGGCGTGATAAAGCCGCATACGGCGATTGTTGACCCGTCCTTGCCGCAGTTCATACGACATATAGGGGCGTGAGAATATCGCAGTGGTCGTGGCGACAAAGGCCGTGAGCACGAGCAGATAAACATTGAAGGCATCGACATAAAAAAACTTGCCATCTGATAGCAATGGGCCTGTATGAAAGACCTTGATGGCCAGCAAGACGCTGGCAACAGTTGTCGCAACAGTGGCAAGTATGTTGATCCAGCCAGCGGCGCGGCAATGTGGTATCGCCGCTAACAGCAGCGTAGTGAACAAGGGGATGAGCATGGTGGCGTATAGTGCAGTCATTCTTCTTCTACCGTCATCTCATCGATTTCTGACGTTTCAACAAGGCGACTTAAACGATCCACATCCAGTGAATCGATGCTGGCGCGGATCTGAAAGAAGAACACGCCAAAAATCACGGTTGCCACCAGCAGATCGAACGCCACACCCAGTTCCACCACCATGGGCATGCCATGCGTGGCAACCACGGCGGTATAAAACAGGCCATTTTCAATCGACATGAAGCCCACAACTTGAGTGATGGCCTGACGTCGTGTGACCATGATGAGCATGCCTATCAACACTACGGCCAGACTGATGGCGATAGTATTTCGCGTCGCCAGGGTGGAGAGTTTTTCTACCGGCATGGCGATGTAATAACTGAAAGCCACCAGCGCGGCCGCAGCCAGTATCACCAGAGCCGGATTGACGACTGTTTCAACCTCGTGGGCGATCTCCAATTTGATGACAATGCGATGCAAGACCCAGGGGATGAGTAGTGCCTTGAGGCTGAAGGTCAGGATCGCCGATAGATACAGATGAGGCTGGTTGGCAACCAGGGCGATCATTGCGGTGGCCGCAGCCACCAGCACTCCCTGCCAGGCAAAGGCGTGAATGCACGCCAGGATACGGCTTTGCGCCAGCATGGCAAATGAGCTGAGCAGGATCAGCGCAGCCAGCAATATCACACCCTGTTCCTGCAGGCCAAGTTGGGCGAAATTCATGCGCCTGCCTCCAGGATGACATGGCTCAACATGCCAAGCAGGGCAAAAAGAAAGGCCAGATTGAGATAGTTGGGCACACGGAACAAACGCATCTTGGCCAGCACAGTCTCGGCTAGCGCCAGCACTACGCTCAACACCATCAATTTGCCTATGAGACTGATAAAGCTAAGCAGCAAATTGTGTGGTGTGTTGTCCAGGGCCAGCCCCCAGGGGAAGAAGATATTGCTGATCAATACACCATAAACCATCAGTTTTAGCTGTGCTGCCCACTCCATCAAGGCAAGATGACGACCGCTGTATTCTAGAATCATGGCCTCATGCACCATGGTGAGCTCCAGGTGAGTAGTAGGATTATCCACCGGCACACGGCCGGTTTCAGCCACGGCTACTAACATCAGCGCAAGCAGGGCAAACATGAAAGAAGGGCGCAACACCAGGCCTTGTCCCAAGAGGAAATCAATGGCCTGAGAGATGTTGGTGCTTTGTGCCGTCATAGTAATTGTGAAGATAGCCATCAGCATGGCCGGTTCTGCCAGTGAGGCGATTGTCATCTCACGCGATGAGCCCATACCGCCAAATGCCGTACCGGCATCCATGCTAGCCAGGGCGAGAAAGAAACGTCCCAGTGCAAGAAAACCAACCAGCACAATGACATCGGCAATGGCCGCGGTGGGCAGATGCACCGTCAGCAGTGGAATAATGGCTGCAGTGAGCACGGTGGTGGCAAAGACGACATAGGGCGCGATACGAAACAGCGGTGTCGTTGTTTGTGCCACCAATACTTCTTTTTTCATCAACTTGAGCAGGTTGCGATAAGGCTGAGAAAGTGATGGCGCGCTGCGGTTTTGCAGCCACGCCTTGAGCAGACGCAGCCAGCCCGTCAGCAGTGGTGCCATTAAGACAAACAGCACGGTCTGCAGTAAAACCAGTAGCCAGCCTTGCAGGTTCAGGAGATCAGCCATAGCAGAAACAGCAAGGTAAAAAAGGAATAGGAAAGGTAAGTGCGTACATTGCCACTTTGCAGGCGAGAAACAAGACGCGCAGACCTGAGCACCCAACGACCGATAGGCAGGTAAAGCCACTTCCAGCTGCGATCGCTGACTTGTAATTGATGGCGCAGCCCGCTGGTATGAAAACCTTGTTCATCGCCACTACGCTCGATTTTTTCATCTATCAACCAGACTGGTTTAAAGATGCGTCGTATCGGCATGGCAAAGGCCGTCGCTGTGTATTGCATGCGCGCGCTAAGTGGACCAAAGCCACAATCCCAGGCGGGCACACGTTGTACTTGCTGGTGTTTGCGTCCATGCAGCAAGAAATAGCTCAGCCACCAGACCAGTGCCAGTCCCAATAAGACCAATGGTGCGCTGTAGCTGGCGCTGGCGGCAGAGGCAGGTGTCAGCCACAGCCAGCCCTGGCCAGTGATTTCAGGTGCTGTCAGTCCCCTCAGGGTTTGCGGAATAGCGCCCATAATCTTGATGGCTACTGCTGGCAAGATGCCAAGCAAGATACATAGCGCAGCCAGCATGCCCTGGGCACTGCGCATGCCAAAGGAGGGGAGATGTGCCTGGCGTGCTTGACGGGTGCGCGGTTGACCAAGAAAGCTTATGCCATATAGCCGCACAAACAACATCGCCGCAAGAGCAGTCGTTAACGCCAGTACCGCAGCCGTGACAGGAATAACAATACGCAACAGACCATTTTCCAGCACCACCCCTTGCAGCGCGGTTTGCAGGATTAGCCACTCCGAGGCAAAGCCATTGAAGGGTGGCAATGTTGCAATGCTTAGGCAGCCGATAAGAAAAAATGTACCGGTGTATGGCAGACGCTTCAGCAGACCACCCATATGCTCCAGTGACTGCTGGTGAGTTTGCTGGATGATTGCACCAGCGCTCAAAAATAGCAGGCCCTTGAACAAAGCATGGTTGAGGGCGTGGTACAAGGCTGCGATCAGACCAAGCGTACCGAGCTTGGGATAGCCAGCAGCAAGAAAGATCATGGCAAAACCAAGCGCCATGAAGATCACGCCGATATTCTCGATAGAGGAATATGCCAGCAGGCGCTTGATGTCTGTCTGTTGCATTGCATATAGCACGCCAAGTAGCGCTGAAGCGCTGCCGGTCAGCAGCACGATTACCCCCCAGTCCACTTGCATTTGGCCAATAAGATCAAACACTACGCGAATAAAGCCATAGACGGCCACCTTGAGCATCACGCCAGACATCAAGGCCGAGATGTGTGATGGTGCTACTGGATGTGCTTCAGGCAACCAGGCATGTAGCGGCACCAGGCCGGCTTTCATGCCAAAACCAAAAAAGGCCAGGGCAAAAGCGATACTGGCCCATAGTGTTGGCAGCTCCGCCGCACGCAGCAGCTCAAAACTAAAGCCATCGCTGAAGGCAGCGAGGACTCCATAACTGAGCAGGATGGCGATCCCGCCGATATGCGCCATTAACAGGTATAAAAAGGCAGCTCTGCGGTTGGCCGCCTGTTCATGTTGATAGGCCACCAGAAAATAACTGGAAAGCGACATCAACTCCCAGGCGATCATGAACATAAAGGCATCATTGGCGATGACCACCAATTGCATACCGGCGACAAACAAGCCAGTAGGTACGCAAAGCGCGGCAAGTGAATGGCGCCCATGTTGAAATTCACGGGTATAGCCAGGGCCGAATACTGCTACAGCAAAAACCACCACGCCGATCAGGATTAGAAAAAAGCCCGCAAGGGCATCTACATATATTGACCAAGATAACCAGGGCAGACCCAAGGGAAGCTGTGTTGAAACTGGATCACCGAGCAGGGCCAAAAAGCCAGCAATTACTGTTGCCAGCCCGGAAAGCCCCAATAAGGGAAAACATGCCCAACGCAGCAAGGCACGGTAATAACTCGCACCCAGACCCACGCCTCCCGACAACAGGGATAATAAGACAGCACATGCTATCCACTGTATGGTCACGTTGGCAGAGACTCCGGCTAGGGTGGAAAAAAGACGGTCAACTATAAGCTATATGTTTTGGTTAATCATCATAGCATAAGCTTGACTCGCATATTTCACCATGGTGTAGGAAAAAATTCTTATTTTGCAGAGGACACAATGAGTTGTTCTTATTTACACAAAAACCAAAATAATCTATTGCGTCTCTCATTAAGCAGAGCGCTGGTATGAGCCACTAAGCTGACTGCTGTGATGCTCGACTTCGCAAGAAAACGAGCATTTTGTCGCAGCGTGCCTTGCCCAAGACTCGCATTCACTGTGCCAACATCAGCGTGTTCCCAGGATGGTGTATGCGGCTTAGG
>JBAYOW010000032.1:0-22513 GCA_041678005.1 Thiohalomonadaceae bacterium | reverse complement strand
CTGCTGGCTCTTTGGCGTTGGGTAACTCTGCGCTTAATTCAACCAATGTCACGACGGTTTCCAATGCCAACGACACCATCCAGCGTGTCGATGCGGCGCTGACTTCGGTCAGCTCCCTGCGCAGCACTTTTGGTGCCGTCCAGAATCGCTTCGAGTCCACCATCGCCAGCCTGGCTACGACCTCAGAAAATCTGTCAGCATCACGTAGTCGTATTCAGGACACCGACTTTGCCGAGGAAACAGCCGCGTTAACCCGCTCGCAAATCCTCCAGCAGGCCGGTATCGCGATGCTCTCGCAGGCAAACATGGCACCGCAAAACGTCCTCTCGCTGCTGCAATAAAGGAGTAAAGCAGTAAGCCTGGGGTATTAAGGAGTAGCGGGAACGGTCGACGGACTGTTCCCGCCAACTTCAAGGAAAGTGTGATTACCATGCCCATAGACACGACATATCAGCTGAATACGGGACAAGCTACCCGCCCAGCCCCAGCGGTGCAGACCTCTGGGGCCTTTGGCGTCGAACAGCGCGTACCGGAAAAGACCGCTGAGCAAGTAAACAATCAGACGCAGGCAAATACCGCGCAGATAAAACCAGAGCAACTGGAAAAAGCCGTGCAACAGGTCGCCAGCCAAATCCAGAGCTTTCAGCGCAACCTGAATTTTTCCATCGATGAGGATAGTGGACGCACGGTCATCAAGGTTATCGACAGCAGCACCGACGAAGTCATTCGCCAAATCCCCTCCGAGGAAATGCTCGCCCTCGCCCGCCAACTTGGCGAAATAGATAACACAGACCTCAGCAAAATGAACAGCGATGACCTCAGTGGCCTGCTCATGCAATTCACAGCCTGACAGATTCCATCCATTATTTTGTTAGAAAGGGCGCACTTCTCCCCTCTCCCGCCAATGGGAAAGGGGAGGAGCTGCGTTTTACTCTGAACCGTCATTCCCGCGCAGGCGGGAATCCAGTAATTCAAAAGAACTGAACCCCCGCCTTCGCGGGGGTGAGGACTGCTGGCGGAATGTCACGACATAGAAATCCAGCGCCGTATTTAAAAAACCTTCCTTGCAAATGACTTACATGATCCCCAATCATTCACAAGGGACGGGGTAAGAATAAAAACAAGTCAAAATATAATAATTATCAAGCAACTTCTTATGCCGTTTTCTCCTACAATGAATGAAAAGCATCAAATCTTTTCAACATGAGGGGCTTGCATTCAACCATACTGAAGCTGAAAAAGACGTAGCTAAAAACATCAACAGACTAAGGAGAAGCGCACGATGAGTATCAGTAAAGAAAAAATTATCGAGGAACTCAATAAAGATCTGGAGTGGGAGTACGCTGCGGCTATTCAATACGTTCAACATGCTGCGGTGATTACTGGGCCTGAATATGACTCCATCATTAGTGAGTTACTGATTCATTCCCAGGAAGAAATGGCTCATGCCGTGATGTTATCGGATCAAATCAGCTTCTTGGGTGGTACACCGACCATCAATGTTGAAGAACGCAAGATAGCCGCCGATAGCAAAGAGATGTTGAAGCAGGATCTTTGGGGCGAAGAGATCGCCATCAAACGCTATAAGGAGCGTATTGCTCAAGCCGAGGCATTACAGGAATATGGCCTGCGTCGTGTGCTGGAAGACATCCTCATCCAGGAAGAAGAACATAAACGCGATTTATTGACTGTATTGGGACGCTAGCCTGTTGTAGTGGTCTGATTTCCATTGGCACCTTGACCAAAGCCCCTCTCCCGCTTGCGGGAATGAAGGTTCAGAGTAAAACGCAGCTTCTCCCCTCTCCCGCTGGCGGGAGAGGGGAGAAGTGCGCCATGCATTTTTATTGGCCATTAATTTTGATCCGTTGCAAATGGCTTAGACTATTCGAGCAAAAAAGCGCCCTCTCCCCCGGCCCCTCTCCCATTGATGGGAGAGGGGAGAAGTGCGCCATGCATTTCTAAAATAAACTCAACAGAATGCATGGACATCCTTGGCTGTTGATTTATAATGCACCATCCACTGCCGGGGTGGCGAAACAGGTATACGCAGCAGACTCAAAATCTGCCGGGGGTAACCCCATGTCGGTTCGATTCCGACCCTCGGCACCATTTTTCAGTCAGCACACCACTATGCAATCCATGTCCCGCATAAAGACAGATTTTCATTGGCGGGAGTTTGTCCTGTTCGCTTTCCTGTTTATGCTGGTTTTTTGCCCAGCCACTCTGTTCGGCTGGCGCTCATCTGTATGGCTTGCGCCGGGTTTTGTGCTTTTGTAATTTGCTACCACTCGCACGCCATGCATCGACAAGATTTTCATTTTGATCTCCCCACTGAGTTGATCGCCCAACACCCCACTGCCCAGCGAAGTGATAGCCGTTTATTGCTGCTTGATGGTATGGATGGCCGCTGTGAGGATTTGGCTTTCCTGGATTTGCCGGGTTTGCTGCACGCAGGTGATTTGCTGGTTTTCAATGATACTCGTGTGATCCCTGCCAGATTGTTTGGCCACAAGGCAAGCGGCGGCCGAGTTGCGGTGTTGGTCGAAAGACTGGTCGAGACACATCAGGTGTTGGCTCATGTGCGGGCGAGCAAGTCGCCCCGCCCTGGTAGCCAGCTTATTCTTGCTGGTGATATCAAAGTCGAGGTAACGGGTCGGGTCAATGATTTGTTTGCCTTGCGTTTTCCTCTGCCAGCGCTGGAGTTGTTGAAGGCGCATGGGCATATGCCTTTGCCGCCATATATATCTCGTGCGGCAGCCACGCAGGATGAGCAGCGCTATCAGACGGTTTATGCCAGTCGTGAGGGGGCGGTGGCCGCGCCAACGGCAGGTTTGCATTTTGATGAGGCGATGCTGGCGCGATTGGCGGAGCAAGATATAGGCCACACCTTTGTTACTTTGCATGTCGGTGCGGGGACCTTTCAGCCGGTGCGGGTGGAGGATATTCGCAGTCATGTGATGCATGCGGAATATTTGCAGGTGTCGGCTGACACATGCGCGGCGATTGCAGCAACAAAGGCCAGTGGTGGTCGGGTGGTGGCGGTGGGCACTACGGTGGTGCGGAGTCTGGAGACGGCGGCTCGCGCAGGTCAGCTTGCGCCATTTGCCGGTGAGACGGATATCTTTATTTATCCTGGCTATGAATTCCGCGTGGTGGACGCTATGTTGACCAATTTTCATTTGCCCGAGTCCACCTTGCTGATGCTGGTGTCGGCTTTTGCCGGTCATGCAGAGCTTATGGCGGCCTATAGACACGCCGTTGCCCAGTGCTATCGCTTTTTCAGTTATGGTGATGCAATGTTTGTCTTGCCAAAACCTTAAAAAGATTAAGTGAATGAAATTTGAGTTATTTGCAAGTGATCAGCAGGCGCGTCGTGGACGTTTGCATTTTGCGCGCGGCACGGTGGAGACACCGGCCTTCATGCCGGTGGGTACTTATGGCACGGTGAAGGCCATGACGCCAGAGGAGCTGCGCGGTGTCGGTGCCGAGATCATCCTGGGCAATACCTTTCATCTGATGGCGCGGCCAGGTACGGAGATCATAAATCTGCATGGTGATCTGCATGATTTCATGCACTGGGATGGACCTATCTTGACGGATTCTGGTGGTTTTCAGGTCTTTAGTCTGGGCAAGATGCGTAAGATCAGTGAAGAAGGGGTGACTTTTGCATCGCCCGTGGATGGTGCCAGGGTATTTATGGGGCCGGAGGAGTCGATGGCGGTGCAGCGGGCGCTGGGCGCGGATATTGTGATGATCTTTGATGAGTGCACGCCTTATCCTGCCACCGAGCAGCAGGCGCGGGACTCAATGGAGTTGTCCTTGCGCTGGGCGGCACGCAGCAAAGCGGCGCATGGCGATAATCCCAATGCCCTGTTTGGTATCGTGCAAGGGGGGATGTATCCACATTTGCGCGCTGAATCATTGGCCGGTCTAATTGAAATAGGTTTTGATGGTTACGCCATTGGCGGGCTGTCGGTGGGCGAGCCCAAGGAGGAGATGTTGCATACCTTAAGCGCGATCGCCCCGCAGATGCCGGTGGATCGGCCGCGCTATCTGATGGGCGTGGGCACGCCGGAGGATATTGTCGAGGCCGTGCGCCGTGGGATCGATATGTTTGACTGTGTCTTGCCCACGCGCAATGCCCGCAATGGCCATTTGTTCACCAGCGAGGGCGTGGTGCGCATACGCAACAGCCAGTACCAGCATGATACGCGCCCATTGGATCCTGCTTGTGAATGCTACACCTGCCGCAATTACAGCCGCGCTTATTTACGTCATCTGGACAAATGTGGCGAGATCCTGGGCGCACGCCTGAACACTATCCACAACCTGCATTATTATCAATTTTTGATGCAGAATATGCGCCATGCCATTGAGATTGGCGCTTTGACGCAAACGGTGACAGATTTTTATGCGCAACGAGGACAAGCCGTGCCGCCTGTGTCATAATTAAAAACCTGTACGGGCGCTCGCGCTGCCCAATATCTGCAACCACAACACCTGAAGGAATCATCATGAGTTTTTTCATTGCCGATGCCTGGGCCGATGCAGCACCTGCAGCTGGATCGCCTGATATGCTGGGTGCATTGGCACCCTTTGCCATTCTGTTTGTCGTGTTTTATTTCCTGCTCATCCGTCCGCAGCAAAAACGCGCCAAGGAGCATCGCGCGATGATCGAGAAGCTGGCTAAGGGCGATGAGGTGATCACCGGTGGCGGTCTGGCCGGTAAGGTTACCGAGCTGGGCGATAATTTCATCGAGGTTGAAGTGGCCGATAATGTACGCGTCAAGGTGCAACGCCAGATGCTTACCAGTGTTCTGCCTAAGGGTACGATCAAGGGCGGTCTGTGAGTTTCCCTTCTTTCTTTCTTTAATAAATAAATGATGACTGGCCGACCCTGAGCCAGCAGCTGGGTCGTGGAGTTTTGCCCATGAATAGATTTCCCCTGTGGAAAAATTTACTCATCGCCATAATAGTGCTGTTGGGGTTCATTTATGCCCTGCCTAATTTGTATGGCGATGATCCTTCGATCCAGATCCTTGCCAGCCGGGCCGGTAAGGTTGATATGACTACACTGGAACGGGTGGAAAAGCTGTTGCATGAGCATAATCTGCCGCCCAAACGTGCCGAGCTGCATGAGCAAACCCTGCTACTGCGTTTTACAGGCACCGACCCACAGCTCAAGGCCTATGAGTTATTGCGTGATAATTTCGATAGCAATAATTATTCAGTCGCACTCAATCTTGCCCCCGCTACACCATCCTGGTTACAGGCGCTCAATGCTGCCCCTATGTATCTGGGTCTGGATTTGCGCGGCGGCGTGCATTTTCTCATGCAAGTGGATATGCAGGCGGCAGGTGAGCAGGCGCTGGAGCGCTATGTCAGTGATTGGCGCACCTTGTTGCGTGAGAAGAAGGTGCGTTATCTGACGATTGCCAGTATTGATGGGAGTATCGAGGCCCGTTTTCGTGATGTCAGTGAGCGCGATCAGGCACAAAAGATAGTGCGTGAGGAATATCGTGATTTATTGCTGGAAAGCAGTGAGCGCGATGGCGTGTTTTTATTGCAGGCGCAAATGGATGAAAAGGAGATGCGCGAGTTCAAGAAAACAGCCTTGCAGCAAAATATCATCACCCTGCGCAATCGTGTCAATGAGCTGGGCGTAGCCGAGCCTGTGATTCAGCAGCAGGGCGATGAGCGTATCGTCGTGCAGCTGCCTGGTGTGCAAGACACTGCCCGCGCCAAGGATATTCTGGGGGCTACGGCTACCTTGGAATATCGACTGGTTGATGAGGAGCATAGCGTCAGCGATGCAGTAGCCGGCCGCGTGCCGCCCAGCGCCCGTTTGTACTACGACCGCAAGGGTGAGCCTGTTTTGTTGCTGCGGCAGGTGATCATTACCGGCGATCAGATCATCGGCGCTGCCTCGGGTATTGATACGCAAAGTGGCGGGCCGATGGTCAGCGTGACGCTTGACGGTCAGGGCGCGCGGCGTATGGATAACACCACGCGCGATAATGTCGGTAAACGCATGGCTGTGGTTTTCATCGAGACCAAGACTGAGAGCAAGAAGGTCGGAGATGATGTGCAGCGTATTTCTACACGCACAGAAGAGGTGATCAGTGTGGCGGTGATCCGTGACCGCTTCAGTAAGCGCTTCCAGACCACTGGCCTTGATAGCCCGGAAGAGGCACGCAATCTGGCCTTGTTGCTGCGCGCAGGTGCTCTGGCTGCGCCGATAGAAATTGTCTAGGAGCGCACCATCGGCCCCAGCCTGGGAGCGGAAAACATCACCAAGGGATTTCGCGCCAATATTTATGGCTTTGTCACGATTGCTATCCTGATGGCCGTCTATTATCGCGTGTTTGGCACCATCTCCGTGATCACGTTGTCGATTAATGCCATTTTGCTGGTGGCCGTGTTGTCCTTGTTGCAGGCCACTTTGACGCTGCCAGGCATGGCGGGTATCGCCCTGACCATAGGTATGGCAATTGATGCCAACGTGTTGATCAATGAGCGTATTCGTGAGGAATTGCGCGCTGGCAACTCGCCACATGCGGCAATTCATATCGGTTATGAGCGCGCATTTGGCACCATCCTGGACTCCAATGTCACCACCTTGATCGCAGGCTTTGCATTGTTCGCGCTTGGCTCCGGGCCGGTGCGCGGTTTTGCCGTGGTGCTTTGCATCGGCATCCTGACGTCGATGTTTAGCGCCGTGCTGGTTTCGCGTGGCATAGTCAATCAGATTTATGGCCGCAAGGCCCGTATCGCCCGGCTGTCTATATGATGGTTGCGGCGAGGAGAATATAGATGGAAATTTTCCACTTCAAAAAAGATCTTCAGGTAATGCGCTGGCGTAAGGTGTCGCTGAGCCTTTCGCTGCTCTTTACGATTATCTCTATCGTTGCGTTATCAGTGCGCGGCCTTAATCTTGGCGTGGATTTCACTGGCGGCACCGTGCTGGAGGTCAGCTATGCGCAGTCGGTCAATCTGGATAGCATACGCCAGGCGCTTGAAGACAGCGGTATGGGTCATGCCTCGGTACAGAATTTTGGTACGACCCGTGATGCCCTGATTCGTTTGCCTATCCATGCGGAAATGAGCACGGCGCAGTTCAGCGCCCAGGTCTTTGATGTGCTCAAGGCGCAGGATGCCTCGGCAGAATTGCGGCGGGTGGAGTTTGTCGGCCCGCAAGTTGGCCAGGAGCTGTATGAAAATGGCGGCTTGGCGCTGATCGTGGTGGGCATTGGTATAATGATTTATCTGGCGATGCGTTTTGAATGGCGCTTTGCCGTGGCAGCCATTATTGCCAACGTGCATGACGTCTTGACCATCCTGGGTATTTTCGCCTTGTTTCAGCTGGAATTCAATTTGACCGTATTGGCTGGCGTGTTGGCGGTGTTGGGTTATTCTGTCAACGAGTCGGTGGTGGTGTTTGACCGTGTGCGCGAGAATTTCCGCACCATGCGCAAGGCAAGCGTGGCCGAGGTCATCAACAACGCCATTACGCGCACCATGTCGCGTACTGTCATCACTCATTTTTCCACTGAGCTCGCGGTGTTGGCGGTCTTGTTTTTGGGCGGTGAAATGTTGCATAACTTTGCCATCGCCCTGACGATAGGTATTCTTTTCGGCATCTATTCCTCTATCCTGGTGGGCAGTCCCATTGCCATGTGGTTAGGCGTTTCTCGCGAACACATGATGCCGGTGAAGAAGGAGGGTGTAGAAGAAATGGAACCGGAGAAGTTTCTCTAGCCCACTCAATTTTAAGCGGGCTGCCAGACAAATGGTCGACCCAAAACAGTAACAGGGCCGGCCCCGTAAGGTGTCGGCCTTGTGCATTCAAGGCGGTATGTGATGAGGGACTTTGCCAGGAAACCTTATGCAGGTGATGGTTTGATATCAGCACTAATTTAGGGGCTTGCAAAATCTTTTAAGGAGCGAATTTTATGAGTATGCCGTCAATCAAGATTACCAGTAGTGATTATGACCGTCTGGATACACTGCTGGCGCGGCCAGAGTATCGCCACTTGGCCCTGGCTAAGACATTGCGTGAGGAGTTGGAACGTGCTGAGGTTGTCGAGCCGGAGGAGATGCCGACTAGCGTGATTACCATGCATTCCACCGCACGTTGTCTGGAGGAAGGGGAAGGCCGTGAGTTTGAAGTGACCTTGGTTTACCCCAGCGAGGCAGATGGTACCGCCGGTCGTATTTCGATTACGGCACCGATGGGTATGGCTATGTTGGGTCTGGCCACAGGGCAGGAGATCAGCTGGCCTGGTCCTGGTGGACAGATACTGCGCCTGCGTGTGTTGGATGTATCGTATCAGCCAGAAGCGGCAGGTGATTTTTCACGTTGAGGTTTGCCCATATACTTTCTGAACTCAATGAGCCGAGCGCAAAAGCCCCTCTCCCATTAATGGGAGAGGAGAGAAGTGCTCCCTGCATTTCTGGATTCCCGCCTACGCGGGAATGACAAAGTAGGTGTGGACTTTTTGTATACGGCGCAATGCCCGCTGGTTATTGCGCCTTGCAGTATAAAGCTCCCCTCTCCCGCTTGCGGGAGAGGGGTTGGGGGAGAGGGTAATAACCGTCTGCGCGGGAATGACGGAGCAGAGTGGTTATGCAAAGGCTTCTTAAGCGAATCCTGGCTCTCAGGCGGCGTCACAGCAGTCATGTGACGTTGCTGGTGGTTTGATTTCGATGATCTCAAATGTGTCACCAGATATCTGCCAGACCAGGCCGGAGACCAGATCATCCATACCATGCATGACTTCGTGCATGGTCATTTCAAGGTCTGAGGTATGGTTGATACTTATTCTGGACATAACTTTCCCCAATCAAAGCTATTTTTCCGGCGGTACTTCTATTAAGCAGGAAACAATTACCTTGTCGGTCGAGTCACACAAAACTTGAACGCCACCAGCTGCGCTGCAGAAAACTCCGTTCGCATTGCAGGAGTGTCCTGGTGAGTTGCCGCCCTCTCATTCAATAAAAAATCGTTGAGGGAGCCTTGTTCAGCGTTGCAGCTCTTTTGGCAGGACTGGGCGTATGGTGTTGAGCAGCGCACTGTGCAGTTTGAGGTTGCCGCCAACGATATTGCCGCTGGTGAGAAAATTCTGGTCACCGGCAAAGTCCGTGACTACCCCACCGGCTTCCTGAATCAACAGGACGCCAGCAGCCATATCCCAGGGTTCAAGACCAAACTCCCAGAAGCCGTCCAGGCGGCCGGCCGCGACATAGGCGAGATCCAGCGCGGCAGAGCCAGCACGGCGTATGTCGGCAACCTTTGGGGCCACGGCGCGAAAAGTGTCGAGATATGGCTCGAGTAATTCAGGTTGGCGAAAGGGGAAGCCGGTGCCGATGAGTGTGCCGGGCAATTCACTGCGCCGCGAGACACGAATCCGCCGGTTGTTGAGTTGCGCCCCGGCGCCACGACTGGCGGTGTATAGATCCTGGCTGTTTGGGTCGTAGATAACTGCCTGTTCAAGCTGCCCCTTGACCATCAAGGCGATGGAGACGGCATATTGCGGGAAGCCATGCAGGAAATTGGTGGTGCCGTCCAGCGGATCGATAATCCATTGGTGTATATCGCTGGAATTATGTTGTGCTCCGCTTTCTTCGGCGAGGATGGCGTGATCCGGGTAGGCCTTGTGAATGATCTGGATGATCTCCAGCTCGGCACGACGATCCACTTCGCTGACGAAGTCATTATGTGATTTGCTGGTGACTACAAGACCGTCTACATGTTCGGCCGCGCGGGATATGATCTCGCCAGCCCGACGCGCGGCGCGCACGGCAATATTCAGCATAGGGTGCATGGGGGAATGACTCCGAATTTTGAAAAAGAGCAGGCCAAGGAAGCCCTGAACGGGTTTATGATCGCTAATTGCTTGTTCAGAAGATCCCAAAGCGGGCATTCTAGCTGAATATGCAATAAGTTTCCCCCATTGGTTTGCTGCATATGAGAGGGCACGATGCACACCAGCAACGAAAATTCAGCCAGCCTGGCGCGCCTACGGGTCGTGCTTATGGAGACCAGTCATCCGGGCAATATTGGCGCTGCTGCACGTGCCATGAAAGTGATGGGGCTGCGCCAGCTTTATTTGGTGCGGCCACAACAATTCCCCCATGCCGAGGCAACTGCGCGGGCTTCTGGCGCAGATGAGTTGCTCAGTCAGGCGGTGCTCTGTAATAGTATTGATGAGGCCTTGGCAGGGTGCAGCCTGGTGTTTGGGGTTAGCGCCCGCCTGCGTTCATTGTCCTGGCCGCTGGTCGATGCGCGACAGGCCGCCCAGCAGGCTGCAGTTGCTGCTCTTGGTGGCCAGGAGGTGGCGCTGGTGTTTGGGCGGGAGCAGTCAGGTCTTAGTAATGAGGAGCTGCAACGTTGTAATTGTCTGCTGCATATCCCGACCAACCCTGACTATAGCTCACTTAATCTGGCGGCTGCCGTGCAGGTGGTGAGTTATGAGTTGCGCATGGCCTTGCTGGATTCCTCTGCCTTGTTTGCCGATGAAGGGGATTACGCCAGCGCCGATGAGCTAGAGTCTTTTTATGCTCACCTGGAGCAAACGCTCATCAAGATAGGCTTTCTCGATCCAGACAATCCCCGGCAGGTGTTGCGTCGTTTGCGCCGTTTGTACAACAGGGCGCATACCGAGCGGGTCGAACTCAATATCCTGCGCGGTATCCTGACGGAAACACAAAAAAGCTGCCGATGATAAAATCCCACAGGTTTTCGTCGAAATTCACATTCATTTACTGATGGTACATGTGCGAGAATAAAGCCGACTCAATTCATCAGAAATTCAATGCGGCCCTGCTAAATATGTTTGATACCTTACGTGAAGATATACGTTGCATTTTCGAGCGCGATCCAGCGGCACGCAGCACCTTTGAGATCATCACTACCTATCCTGGTCTGCATGCCATCGTGATTCATCGCCTGAGTCATCGCTTGTGGCGAGCTGGCTGGAAATGGCTGGCTCGCGTCCTGTCACATTTTGCCCGCTGGATAACGGGTATCGAGATCCATCCCGGTGCCACCATCGGGCGCAGATTTTTCATTGACCACGGCATGGGCGTGGTGATTGGCGAGACTGCCGTCATTGGCGATGATTGCACGCTTTATCATGGGGTTACCCTGGGCGGTACAAGCTGGCTGAAGGGCAAACGTCATCCCACTCTGGAAGATGACGTGGTCGTTGGTGCCGGAGCCAAGGTGCTGGGCCCGATCACTATCTCCAAGGGGGCGCGGATTGGCTCAAATGCAGTTGTCGTCAAGGAGGTTCCAGCTGGCGCGACAGTGGTGGGTATTCCAGGCCGGGTAGTCAGTCGCCGCAAGGATGAAAACAGTGAACGTCGCCGTGCAATGGCGGAGAAGATTGGTTTTGATGCCTATGGAACGACCGAGGACATGCCTGATCCGGTGGCCAATGCAATTAATTGTATGCTCGATCACATGCATGCGATGGACAGCAAGATGGAGGAGATGTGCAAGGGTTTGAAGGCATTGGGCGCGGAGCTTGGTGATATGTCATTGCCGCCATTGGGGGCTTGCGAGATTGGCACGAAGACCGATTCAGCGCTGGCCTGCAAAAGTAGCGAAGAGTGTAGCGGATGCCCGGCAGAGAGGCCAGAAAACAAAAGTTGACTAAATTGCTTGGTATTGTTAATTTAGGCCACATCTTACTTCTTAACCCGATTAGTTTAACAGGAATCAAAGGCTATGAGGCTGACTACCAAAGGCCGCTACGCGGTCACTGCAATGCTCGATTTGGCGCTTAATTGCAAGGATGGGCCCATAACGCTGGCCGATATATCCCAGCGCCAGGGGATTTCTCTATCTTATCTGGAACAGCTTTTTTCCAGACTGCGCAAGAACGGCCTGGTAAATTCCGCCCGTGGGCCGGGTGGTGGCTATCGTTTGAGCCGTGATTCGGCCGAGATTTGCGTGGCTGACGTGATTACCGCTGTGGATGAAAAAGTTGATGCCATGCGCTGTAACGGGCTGGGCAATTGTCATGACGATGGCGAATGTCTGACTCACGAACTCTGGTGTGATCTGAGCCAGCAGATCTATGATTTTTTGGAAGGTATCAGTCTGGCAAAACTGGTCACGCAACATCATGAACGTGCCGCCGGTGGGCATAAGCACGAGCACGAGCATAAGACTGTGGCGCTGGATACAGCCCGCAAGCTAGCTGCCAACTAAGCTTAAAGTATCGATATTGGCCGTGATCTATCTCGATCACAATGCAACTACGCCGCTGGATGAGCGCGTGCTGGAGGAGATGCTTCCCTGGCTACAGGGTAATTGGGGCAATCCTTCCAGCGTGCATGCGCCGGGACGCGCTGCCCGCTCGGCGCTGGAACAGGCCAGAGAGCAAGTCGCTGCACTGACCAGCGCCCATCCTTCGCAAGTGGTATTTACCAGCGGCGGCACCGAAGCCAACAATATGGCGATCAAAGGGGTGGCAGGACGCATGCCCGCAGCTCACCTGGCTGCCAGTGCGGTTGAACATGCCTCCGTGCAACAGCCTTTGGCCAGTCTGGGACGTGTTGGCATGACAGTCAGCAGTATTTCAGTAAATGAATATGGCCAACTGGACATGCAGGCGTTGGCCGAGGCCATGCGACAAGGCGCAAGATTTGTTTCTGTGATGTGGGCCAATAATGAAACTGGTGTAATCAATGACATTGCCGCCGTGGCTGCGGCTGTGCGCGATGCCGGTGGCATATTGCATACAGACGCGGTGCAGGCGCTGGCTAAACTGCCGGTTGATTTTGCCGATAGCGGAGCCCATTTGATGAGCGTTTCGGCGCACAAGATTAATGGTCCTAAAGGTGTAGGGGCTTTGTTGTGGGACAAGGCGGTCGATATGGAACCGTTGCTGCATGGCGGGGGGCAGGAGAAGGGCAGACGCGGTGGCACGGAAAATATTGCTGCCATCGTAGGCTTTGGTCGTGCTGCCGGGCTTGCCTTGGCCGAACAGCAGGGGCGTTATCAACACAGCCTGGCCTTGCGTCAACATCTGGAGCATGGTTTGGCCGCGCAGTTGCCTGAGGCGGTTATATTTGGCGCTGGGGCAGAACGCCTGCCAAACACAGTGTTTCTGGCCTTGCCAGGTCTTGAGGGTGAGACCTTGTTGCTGGAGCTGGATCGCCTGGGGCTGGCGGTATCAAGCGGCGCTGCTTGTGGTAGTGGTTACAGCGAGCCCAGCCATGTGTTGCATGCCATGGGCGTGCCAGCTGAGCTGGCACGCTGCGCGCTACGCATCAGTTTTGGTGCTGGTAATACGGTCAGTGATGTTGATGCCCTGATCGCCGCATTGCAGCAGGCAGCACGGCTACAGCTTAAGTCAGCTGCGGCCTGGTAAGAACAATATAGCGGAGTGAGCGAGTCAATGAGTAAAACCATTTATCTGGATTATGCGGCAACTACGCCTGTCGATGAGCGGGTGGCAGAAAAGATGTGTAAATACCTGGTGATGGAGGGCGGACTTTTCGGTAATGCAGCCTCCCGCTCACATTCCTATGGCTGGGCGGCCGATCAGGCCGTAGAAGAAGCTCGCAAGCAAGTGGCCCAGCTGGTCAACTGTGACCCCAGGGAAATAGTCTGGACATCAGGCGCCACCGAGGCCGATAACCTGGCCATCAAGGGCGTGGCCGAGTTCTATGTCAAGAAAGGCAAACACATCATTACCAGCAAAACCGAGCACAAGGCGGTTTTGGATGTCTGCCGTAATCTGGAACGTTTTGGTTATGAAGTAACTTATCTCGAACCTGAGTCCAGTGGTCTGATTGATTTGGCCAAGCTGGAAGCGGCCATGCGACCTGACACTATCCTGGTGTCTATCATGCATGTGAATAATGAGATTGGCGTTATTCAGGATATCGCGGCGATAGGTGAAATGACCCGTGCCCGTGGTGTTCTCTTCCATGTGGACGCGGCACAAAGTGTCGGTAAGGTGCCGATAGACCTGGGCAGGATGAAGGTTGATTTGATGTCGTTTTCTGCCCACAAAGCATATGGCCCGAAGGGTATGGGCGCGCTGTATGTGCGGCGCAAGCCCCGTGTACGCCTGGAGGCACAGATGCATGGCGGTGGTCATGAGCGTGGCATGCGTTCCGGCACCTTGGCTACTCATCAAATCGTTGGCATGGGCGAGGCCTTTCGTATTGCTGGCGAGGAAATGGCGCAGGAAAGTGAGCGTATCCGAATGTTGCGCGATCAACTGCTTAAAGGTGTGCAGGATATCGAAGAGGTGTATGTGAACGGCGATATGGAACATCGTGTGCCGCACAACCTCAACATCAGTTTCAATTATGTGGAAGGTGAATCCTTGATGATGGCCTTGCGTGAATTGGCTGTATCTTCCGGCTCGGCTTGTACATCGGCCAGTCTGGAACCATCTTATGTATTGCGTGCGATTGGCAGGCCGGATGAGTTGGCGCACAGCTCGCTGCGTTTTTCCATTGGCCGTTACACTACGGCGGAAGATATTCAGCATGCCGTGTCATTGATTCATGAGAAGATCACTAAATTGCGTGAACTCTCGCCGTTGTGGGATATGTATAAAGAAGGCATAGACCTGTCCACCGTGCAGTGGTCAGCGCATTGATTTATTATTCAGACACATTTGACAAGACCCGGAAGACTACGGGCAGATAGAAAGCGAGGAACCTGAACATGGCATATAGCGATAAAGTTATTGATCACTACGAAAACCCGCGCAATGTCGGCACGATGGACAAGGAAGACAAGGATGTCGGTACCGGCATGGTAGGCGCGCCGGCCTGTGGTGATGTGATGCGTCTGCAGATTAAGGTCAGCAATGATGGTCTCATCGAGGACGCCAAGTTCAAGACCTATGGTTGCGGTTCGGCTATTGCTTCGAGCTCGCTGGTTACCGAATGGATGAAGGGCAAGACTCTGGATCAGGCACTGGAGATCAAGAATAGTCAGATCGCCGAAGAGCTGGCGCTGCCGCCGGTCAAGATACATTGTTCGGTCTTGGCCGAGGATGCCATCAAGGCCGCGATTGAAGATTACAAGACCAAACAGTCCAGCGCTTGAGGAGAAAATAGTCATGGCTATCACCATTACAGAAGCTGCCGCCCGTCATGTAGAGAAATTCCTTGCAGGACGCGGCAAGGGCGTTGGCGTCCGCTTGGGGGTAAAACCATCCGGCTGTTCCGGTATGTCCTATGTGTTGGAATTTGTCGATGAGCTGCAAGCGGATGACCAGGTCTTTGAAGGTCATGGCGTGAAGGTGATCATCGACAATAAGAGCCTTTTGTATCTTGATGGTACTGAGCTTGATTTTGCCCGCGAAGGTTTGAATGAAGGCTTTAAATTCAATAACCCCAATGTCAAGGACGCTTGCGGCTGCGGCGAGAGCTTCAACGTCTGACTGGCCTGGCGACCAGGTCACTCAAGCGTGCCAATGACGTAGTGAAATATGCGGGTTAGAGCCTTGTGGTGAAATGAACGAAGATTATTTTCAGTTGTTTGCCTTGGCGCAGGATTTTTCCCTGGATACTGAATCACTGGCGGCACGCTATCGTGATCTGCAACGTGCTGCACATCCAGATCGCTATGCAGGCGCTGGCGAACATGAGCGTTTGCTGGCCGTGCAGCAGGCAGCTCGCATCAATGAAGCCTACCAGACACTCAAGGATCCCCTGAAACGCATGCAGTATATGCTGTCCTTGCATGGTATAGCGCTGCCTGAAACCGACACCAGGATGGATGCACAATTTCTCATGACGCAAATGGAATTGCGTGAATCACTGGAATCTGCAACACAAGCTTCCGACCCGTATGCCGTATTGGCTCAGATCCGCGCCACAGCAGAACAAACCGAGCAGCAATTGCTGGCTGAGGTGAAGTCCTTGTTTCAGCAAGGTGGGCAGATGTTGCAAGATATCCCCGCTCGTCTGCATAAGCTGCAATTCATGCGCAAGCTGCTGGAGGAAGTGGATGCGCAAGAGGATGAACTCGTTGATGAGGACTGACTACGGCAATAGCGATTGCTGGACAGATAAAAATCATGGCATTACTACATATTGCTGAACCAGGATTATCTACTGTGCCGCATCAGCATCGGCTGGCGGCAGGTATCGATCTGGGTACCACCAATTCATTGGTGGCCACAGTGCGCAGTGGCCTGGCCGAGACCATACTTGATGAGCAGGGACGGCATGTGCTGCCATCGGTGGTGCACTATATCGCGCCTGGGCAGGCCAGGATTGGCCATGAGGCCAAGGCCCTTGCGGCAAGCGATCCACTGAACACCATTGCCTCGGTAAAACGCCTGCTGGGACGGGCAGTGGCCGATGTAAAAAAACTTGGCGATCGTTTGCCATATGAATTTGTGACAGCCGATAATGCTGTACCGCGCATGCATACCAGGGGTGGTGATGTCAGTGCGGTTGAAGTTTCTGCCGAGATCCTGCGGGCGCTTCGGCAACGCGCAGAGACTGCTCTTGGCGGCGATCTGACTGGCGTGGTAATCACTGTTCCGGCCTATTCCGATGATGCTCAGCGTCAGGCCACCAAGGATGCCGCCAGACTGGCCGGACTTAATGTATTGCGCCTGCTCAATGAACCAACTGCCGCTGCCGTGGCCTATGGTCTGGATCATGGTGATGAAGGCGTTATTGCGATCTACGACCTGGGTGGTGGCACCTTTGATATTTCAATTCTGCGCCTGGCCAGGGGCGTGTTTGAGGTGATGTCCACTGGTGGTGATTCTGCCCTGGGTGGTGACGATTTTGATCATGTCGTAGCGGAGTGGATCATGGCTCAGGCAGGTATTGCCGATGATGCAGATCATAGGCAGATGCGTCGTCTGCTGCGTGATGCCAGCATCGCCAAGGAGACGCTCAGCAATGCTGTTATAGCCCCCTTGCAGATCGAGCTGGCCGATGGCAGTCATTGGCGCGGCGAGATTTCGCGTGCGCAATTTTATAGCCTGATTGATCCATTGATCCGCAAGACATTGACGGCTTGCCGCCGCGCCTGCAAGGACGCAGACATCAAGGCTGATGAGGTCAAGCAGGTAGTGATGGTGGGCGGTTCCACCCGTGTGCCGCGCGTGCGTGAATTGGTGGGTGATTTTTTTGGCCGCACGCCATTGACGGATATCGACCCAGACAAGGTGGTAGCCGTGGGCGCGGCGATGCAGGCTGATACCCTGGTGGGTAACAAGCCAGATGGCGAGATGTTGCTGCTGGATGTGACACCGCTGTCACTGGGGCTGGAGACCATGGGTGGTTTGGTGGAGAAGGTAATTCCGCGTAATACCACCATCCCGGTTGCCCGCGCACAGGAATTCACCACCTTCAAGGATGGACAAACGGCAATGGCCATTCATGTGGTGCAGGGTGAACGCGATCTGGTGAGTGATTGTCGCTCACTTGCACGCTTTGAATTGCACGGTATTCCGCCGATGGTGGCCGGTGACGCCCGTATTCGAGTGACTTTTCAGGTGGATGCAGATGGTCTGTTATCGGTATCGGCACGCGAGATGACCTCTGGCGTGGAAAGTAATATTCAGGTGAAACCATCCTATGGTTTGGGTGATGGTGAAATTGAGCAGATGTTGCTTGATTTCATGGATCACAGCGAGGAAGACGTAGCGGCACGCAGCCTGCGTGAACAGCAAGTCGAGGCAGAACGCGTGCTGGAGGCATTGACCGCTGCCCTGGCGACAGATGGGAATGAGCTGCTGGATGAGGCAGAGCGCGTGGCCATAGATGATGGCATGACTGCCTTGCGTGCGGCCTGCACAGGCACCGATCACCGCGCCAACAAACGCGCCATAGAGAGCGTTGATAAGGCCAGTGCCGAATTTGCCGCAAGACGCATGGATGCCGGTATTCGCAAGGCCCTGACGGGTCATCGTGTAGACGAACTTTAGTCCAGCGTACTCAGGAATAAATCCATGCCCCAGATTATCTTTTTACCCCATGATGAACTCTGTCCGGATGGTGCAGTGATCGAAGCCGAGTCAGGCACGACCGTATGTGATGCCGCGCTGGCCAATGGCATCGAGATTGAACATGCCTGTGAGAAATCCTGTGCCTGCACCACCTGCCATGTTTATATTCGTGAGGGCGGTGATTCTCTCAATGATGCCGAGGATGACGAGGAAGATATGCTGGATAAGGCCTGGGGCCTGGATCCTGATTCAAGATTATCCTGTCAGGCGGTAGTAGGGGATACAGATCTGGTGGTGGAGATCCCGAAATACACTATTAATATGGTTTCTGAGAAGGCTTGAGATAAAACATTACTGCCCCGCGACGGAGTACATATATAGATGAAATGGACAGATACACTTGATATTGCCATTGCCCTGACAGAAAGCCACCCGGATATAGACCCGCAATGGGTTCGCTGTACCGACCTGCACGCATGGGTTTGCGCCTTGCCTGCTTTTACTGATGATCCAGAAGCTTCCAATGAAAAAATACTTGAGGCTATTCAGATGGCCTGGCTGGACGAGCAGGATTGATGGAGTAGATAAGTGCCTGGCCTGCATGCTTGGCGAGCCCCAGTCAAGGCCCCGCTTAGCGAGTTTTAGTCAAAGTCCCTCTCCCGCTGGCGGGAGAGGTGTTGGGGGAGAGGGGTTGTGGCGGCCTTTTGAAGCGGGTTGTGTGAGTTTTGCAGTGAGGTTTTTTTACATTCGGCGCAATGCCAGTTGGTTATTGCGTCCTTACATTACTGGATTCCCGCCTGCGCGGGAATGACGGAACAGATGCAGTATATTTTCTGCGGGAGCGGCTAAAGTCCCTCTCCCGCTGGCGGGAGAGGGGTTGGGGGAGAGGGGAGAAATATACTCGGCTTACTCCCGCAAACAGACGGTTGAGTTACTTTTAACTCTCTCGTCCGCTTGCGGTAAAATGTTGTGGATAGGTTTTTTCAATCATGACGATGGCCTCGCGCCCAAGACAGGCCAAGCTTCCTGGACTTCTGTGGCATACCCCTACCAGCCTGCGTATAATTCACCATTTGCTGGGAGCGCTCGTTGCTTGTGAGTATTGAGCTGGTTCCTGCCACACTTAAACTTAAGGAAATCTACCCGCACAATTGCTGAACTTTGTGCCTGTGAGGGTCTTTACTGATGAAAACCAATCTGCTGGATCTGAACCGGCAGGACATGGAAGCTTTCTTTGCTGCGCTGGGTGAGAAACCATTTCGTACTTCCCAGGTCATGAAGTGGATCTATCATCATGGCGTCAATGATTTTGCCGCCATGAGCAATCTGAGCAAGGCCCTGCGTAGTCAGCTACAGGAACTGGCCGAGATACGGTTGCCGGAAGTGGCGGTTGACATGCCAGCAAAAGATGGCACACGCAAGTGGATGTTGCGTCTGACCGATGGTAACTCTATCGAGATGGTGTATATCCCGGAATCCGGCCGTGCCACTTTGTGCGTATCCTCACAGGTAGGCTGTGCCCTCAATTGTTCCTTTTGCTCCACCGCGCAACAAGGTTATAACCGCAACCCCACTACCGCCGAGATCATCGGTCAGGTTGTGTTGGCCACGCGTCTTGTTGGCTTGCCGCAGAATAAAGGTGAGCGGGTGATCAGCAATGTGGTGCTGATGGGCATGGGTGAGCCGTTGCTGAACTTTGCTAATGTGGTCAAGGCGATGGAGCTGATGCAGGACGATTATGCATTTGGTATTTCCAAACGCCGCGTTACGCTAAGCACGGCTGGCGTAGTGCCAGCCATTGATCAACTGAGCGCGGCGATTGATGTAAGCCTCGCGGTATCCTTGCATGCGCCGACCGATGAGCTGCGCAATGAATTGGTGCCACTGAACAATAAATATCCCATTGCCGAACTGTTGGCTGCCTGTCGTCGTTACAGCGCTGGCGCGCCACATCGGCAGGTTACATTTGAATACGCGATGCTGGCTGGTGTCAATGATACAATTGAACATGCCAAGGCCCTGCTTAAGCTGTTACGTGGTATGCCAGCCAAGGTCAATTTGATCCCGTTCAATGCTTTTCCAGGCACGCAATATCGGCGTTCCAGCCAGGAGGCAATAGACAGTTTCCGTGATATTCTGATGGCCGGAGATTTGATTACTGTTACCCGCAAGACCCGTGGCGATGATATTGCTGCCGCCTGTGGTCAATTGGTTGGCGAGGTACAGGATCGTACTCGTCGTAGCCAGAAGCTGGTTGTTATGCAAGGGAACGCCTCATGAGAGACATACGTTGTTTGATTTTGTTGCTTGGCATGACTTTTCTGGCAGGGTGTGCAGGCACTACGGTGCATGATGCTGCCGACACCAAGAAAGCCGCCCAGCTCAACGCGGAGCTTGGTCTGAATTACATGTCACAGGGTAAAAACGAATTGGCCATGGAAAAGTTGCTCAAGGCAGTAGATTATGATGCCGGTTCGGTAGATGCCAATCATTATATCGCCGAGCTGTACAAACGGCTGGAGCGTCCTGACAAGGCACAAGAGTACTATAAACGGGCAATCAGCCTGGCTCCCAGGGAAACGGCAATCCAGAATAATTATGGCGTCTTTTTATGTGGTGAAAAACGCTATGATGAGGGGGTGAAATATTTGTTGCAGGCACTGGATAATCCAGTCTGGCCTGGGCGTGAAGGGGCCTTTGAAAATGTAGGTCAGTGCTTGCTGGATAAGGGTGATACGGTAAAGGCGGAGCATTATTATCGAGAAGCTCTGAGGGTCAACCCCAATTTGCCCAGGTCGTTGCTGGCCATGGCCGAGGTGTCACTACAGCAGCAAAACCTGATCTCTGCGCGTGCCTTTCTGCAGCGGTATGCTGCCGTGGCCACGCATACACCACAAAGCCTGTGGCTGGGGATACAGGTTGAACGCGTGCTGGGTGATCGAAATGCCTTGTCCAGCTATGAAATGTTGTTGCGTAACAGCTTTCCTGATACGGAAGAAGCCAAATTATATCTACAATCGAAATGAATCTGGATTTAAACGACCCACCTACTGATGATGTAACCGACGAGCTTGCTGTCGTTACCGGCCCCGGGCACAACCTGCGGCTGGCGCGAGAGGCAGCTGGGCTTAGTTGTGAAGAGGTTTCTGTCCATTTGCGCCTGCGCGTCGAGTTGATTCGGGCCCTGGAACAGGATGATTACGCCAATTTGCCACCGTTGGCCTATGTCAGTGGTTATCTACGCAACTATGCGCGTTTGCTGGATTTGCCAGTGGATAACTTGCTCGACCAGCTGGAGCAACATAATCAATCCTCGATGAAGGTTGCATCAATCATGCCGCGGCAACAAACACGCAGCAGTGACTGGTTGGTCAAACTCGTTACCTGGTTGATTGTACTGTTGCTACTTGCGCTATTGGGTATTTGGTGGCTTACACATCAGCCAGTTGATAATGTTGCAGCTGGCACTGCATCGTTCTCTGCGGCAGCCGGGTTGGCCGAGGGCCTGCAGCATGTCGAGCCTGAGCAAGAATCAATTGAACCTGAGCAGGAATCGCCTATGGCAGACGAGCCGATGCCTGATTTTGTCAAAGATAATTTGCAGCAGCAGACGGCAGAGCAACCAGCATCGGTGGAGACTGCTTCTGTTGACAGCATAAAACCAGCACAGCAGGTGGTTGTGACACCCGCGCCAGTTATCAACGATGAGCCAGTGCGCATGGGAGAAAAAATCAGTTCCGTACAATTGACAGCGATTGATGGTGAAAGCTGGATGGAGGTAAGCGATGCAGATGGCAACCAGCTGGCCTATGAGATGTTGTCAGCCGGTACCAGCCGTACCCTGCATGGCAAGGCGCCTTTTAGTGTGTTTTTAGGTAATGCGGCGGTGGTGAAGGTGCGTTATCAAAACAAGCTGTTTGACCACTCTGCCTTTCGTCGGCGTGGTGACGTGGCCAAGTTCAGCCTGGGCAAGGACGCCGACAATAAAATCATGATCGAATGAATCATGTATCAACGCGCTCCCATCAAACGGCGTAAATCACGCCAGATCATGGTTGGCAATGTGCCGGTGGGTGGTGATGCCCCCATCTCGGTGCAGAGCATGACCAATACCGATACACATGATGTGGCTGCGACGGTGCGCCAGATACAGGTACTTGTAAATGCCGGCGCGGACATCGTGCGGGTATCAGTGCCTGATATGGCGGCGGCAGAGGCATTTGGCGAGATCAAGCAACAGGTGCAGGTGCCGCTGGTTACCGATATTCATTTTGATTACCGGATAGCCCTGCGGGTAGCCGAACTTGGCGCGGATTGTTTGCGTATCAATCCTGGCAACATCGGTCGCGAGGATCGTGTGCGTGCTGTGGTTGATGCTGCCGGTGAGCGCAACATCCCTATTCGTGTTGGTGTCAACGCAGGCTCGCTGGAAAAAGATCTGCAGAAAAAGTACGCCGAGCCAACGGCCGAAGCCTTGGTTGAATCTGCGCTACGACATATCGAAATTCTAGATCGTCTGAATTTTCAGGATTTTAAAATCAGCCTCAAGGCCTCGGAAATAT
>JBAYOW010000031.1:0-26009 GCA_041678005.1 Thiohalomonadaceae bacterium | reverse complement strand
TGCCCAACCGTTTTACCCTTGGCTATGGCTTGACGCCTGAAATTATTGCCCTGGCAACTGAGCGTCAGCCTGATTTGATTATTACCGTAGATAACGGGATCTCCAGCCTGGCTGGCGTGGCCGCTGCACAGGCGCATGGAATCAAGGTGTTAATCACCGATCACCATTTGCCTGGTGAGGCTCTGCCAACCGCCGAGGCTATCGTAAATCCAAATCAGCCTGGTGATAAATTTCCCGCCAAATCACTGGCAGGTGTTGGCGTAATCTTTTATGTCATGCTCGCTTTGCGCGCGCGTTTGCGTGAACATCACTGGTTTGATGAGCATGGTCTTGCCGAGCCCAATCTCGCGCAGTTGCTTGACCTTGTCGCCCTGGGAACTGTTGCCGATGTGGTGCCGCTTGATCAGGTTAATCGTATTTTGGTGGCACAAGGATTGGCGCGGATGCGTAGTGGGTATATGGCACCCGGCATACGGGCATTGCTGGAGCTGGCAGGACGGCAGCCTGAACGGC
The DNA here is from genome assembly GCA_041678005.1 of Thiohalomonadaceae bacterium. GTDB lineage: Bacteria > Pseudomonadota > Gammaproteobacteria > Thiohalomonadales > Thiohalomonadaceae > Sulfurivermis. The sequence continues at coordinate 25,496 of JBAYOW010000031.1, read as the reverse complement.
TGGTGGCAGCCGATCTTGGATTTGCACTTGGCCCGCGTCTCAATGCCGCCGGTCGCATGGATGATATGAGCCTGGGTATAAATTGCCTGCTCAGTGATTCGCTTGATGCAGCTCGCCCCCTGGCGCAGGCGCTGGATCAGCTCAATCATGAGCGCCGTCAGGTCGAGGAGGAGATGCAGGCCCAGGCATTTGCTGAATTACAGCGCATGGAGCTTGTTGAGGGGACAGATATTCCGTCAGGCCTGTGCCTTTACGATCCAGCCTGGCACCAAGGTGTGGTCGGTATACTTGCTTCGCGCATCAAGGATAGATTGCATCGACCAGTCATTGTTTTTAGTGATAGCGGAGAGGGTAAAATAAAAGGTTCGGCGCGTTCGGTGCAAGGCTTTCATATCCGCGATGCACTGGATGCAATTGCTGCGCGGCATCCAGGATTGTTGGATAGATTTGGCGGTCATGCTATGGCCGCAGGAATGACCCTGCAACGTGAACGTTTGGATATATTTCGTCAAGCGTTTGTTGATGAGGCTGGACGACAGCTTGGCCCACAACCACCTGGCCATGAGTTGCTTAGTGATGGTGAGCTTATGGCCGGGGAGGCCAATCTTGAGCTGGCTGAGTTGTTGCGGTTTTTGGCACCTTGGGGGCAGGGTTTTCCTGAACCCATGTTCGATGGCGTCTTTGAGCGGGTTTCATGGCGCGTGGTGGCCGAGCGGCATGTCAAGCTGGTATTGCGCTGGCCTGGTAGACAACACACGATAGATGCTATCGCCTTTCATGCTGATATACCAGCATGGCAAGAAACTGCTGGGCTGGTTCATCTGGCTTATCGTTTGGATGTGAATGAGTTTCGCGGACACAAATCAGTGCAGTTGATTGTCGTTCATATGGAACCTGCTTAGCTTGATTCATAAAATACCAAGAAGCCCAACATTGATTTGCTTGACCCTGCTCAAGCCGATAAATATTGACCTGGCCGAAGAGCGAGGGGTATGTTTAACTCAGCTAAACATCGACGGGTAATAAATATCCGCACATAAAAAATAAAACATACCACAACAAGAAGGAAGGAGTAGTTCATGGCTGCTATTTTCAATCTGGAGATATCTTTAGTCATCAGTTTTGCCGCAATCCTGATAATGGTTTTTTGTCTGCTGCAGGTCTATACGCTAAAAGCCAAAATCCCTGGCGGCGTTATCGGCAAACACTGGAATATCTTGGTTATGCTCGTGGTGTTGTTCAGTGTTGGTTATCTGGCAACACCATTTTTCGGTGCACTGCCAGCCGAGCTGATGCGCCTCATCGCCTCACTCATTTTTTTCTTTGGCGCTATTTATGTGTTGATTACGATCAGGCTTATCTATCGCATCATACAGGAGCTGACGGCCTGATATGAAACCACAAGCTATAGCCAGTAAAACGCGCAAAGGCGAAGAAGAAATCCAGAGCAGGAAATATGCCCTGGAACGTAACCTTCGCTACATGCTGATCCTTGTCGATGGCAAATCGACAATCGAGCAACTGATAAATGAGAAGGGCAGTCACCTGGCTGATGTTGAAGCTGGTCTCCACACCTTGGCTGTGCAGGGATTCATTGCCATAGATGGAGTTAGCTTGTGTGAGGGTGGAGATGACTGCATGGTGCCTGCCAGTGATGATATCTCTGCCCTCAAGGCGGCCTTGGTCGCCGCAGCAAGGGATATCTTGGGTGCAGACGCAGGCAGTATCGTCAGCCGCCTGGAGGCGGCACCGGAGAGTCGTGAAGGTTTGCAGGAAACCGTGAATAATTGTAAAAAGGTTGTGCGTCTGCTTATTGATGAACAAAAGGCAGATGCCCTGTTGGCCAGGTGCGCTACTATCTTACAGGGCATTGCGTAACGCAACTTCGTGTCATTGGCTGTTCACCAGTTACCATCGCTGTAGTATCATGGCCGATTTCCTTTTACCGTACTGATCATCATGCTGGAATTCAATGCTCTTTCCCGTAGCATCAAAGAGATGCAGGGGCGTCTGGACGCCCTGAGGGGGTATCTTTGACTTCGCTGTTAAAAGCGAACGTCTGATCGAAGTTGTCCGCGAACTGGAAGTCCCTGATGTCTGGAATAACCCTGAACGTGCCCAGGCTCTGGGGCGTGAGCGTGCCCAGCTCGAAGATGTTGTCCATACCATTGATAGTCTTGACAAGATTTTGCTCGACTCGGCCGAGTTGCTGGCAATGGCTGGTGAGGAAAATGATGAAGCCATGCTGGAGGAGGTCGCCGCTGATTTGGCGCAGGCTGACAAGCGTCTTGGTGAGCTGGAATTTCATCGTATGTTTGCCGGTGAGATGGATGTCAATAATGCCTATCTCGATATTCAGGCAGGCTCTGGCGGTACTGAAGCGCAGGACTGGGCCAGTATGTTGTTGCGCATGTATCTGCGTTGGGGTGAGCGGCGCGGCTTCAAAACCGAATTGATGGAGGTCTCTGAAGGTGATGTGGCCGGCATCAAGAGTGCCACGATTCACTATACCGGCCCCTACGCATATGGCTGGTTGCGCACTGAGACTGGTGTGCATCGTTTGGTGCGTAAGTCTCCATTTGATTCAGGCAATCGTCGGCATACCTCATTCAGTTCTGTATTTGTTTCTCCCGAAGTGGATGACAATATCAACATCGAGATCAATCCGGCTGATCTGCGCGTTGATGTCTATCGCGCTTCCGGCGCTGGTGGCCAGCACGTTAACCGTACCGAATCAGCCGTGCGCATAACCCATATACCCAGCGGCATAGTGGCGGCTTGTCAGACCCAGCGCTCTCAACATCAAAATCGTGACACTGCGATGAATCAATTGCGCGCCAAGCTTTATGAAATGGAAATGCAAAAGCGTAATAGCGAAAAACAGGCGCTGGAAGATAATAAGTCCGATATCGGTTGGGGAAGCCAGATCCGTTCCTATGTGTTGGATCAATCGCGCATCAAGGATTTGCGCACTGGCGTTGAGACCGGTAACACCACGGCAGTACTGGATGGTGATTTGGATGATTTTATCGAGGCCAGCCTAAAATCAGGTTTATAAGATACCTATGAATGAAGAATTGAATAACCATCAGGACGAAAACAAGCTGATCGCCGAGCGGCGTGCCAAATTGAAGGCATTACGCGAACGTGGCATTGCCTTTCCGAATGATTTTCGCCGCAACGCCACGGCGGGTGAGCTGCATGCCAGTTATGGCGAGATGGATGATGCTGCCCTGGCAACCCTTAATCTGAGGGTCAGTGTGGCAGGACGAGTGATGCTCAAGCGCATTATGGGCAAGGTATCCTTTTTGCAGCTCAAGGATATGGCTGGGCAGATTCAGTTATTTGTCCAGCGTGATGCCATCGGTGCCGATGTCTATGATGATTTCAAACGCTGGGACATTGGCGATATTGTAGGCACCGAGGGTGTTTTGTTTCGCACCAAGGCTGGCGAATTATCAGTACGGGTTGACAGCATTCGCTTGCTGACCAAGTCACTGCGCCCATTGCCAGAAAAGTGGCAGGGTTTGAGCGATCAGGAAACCCGTTACCGACAGCGCTATCTGGATTTGATTGCCAATGACTCCTCGCGCCAGGTCTTTCGTGTGCGCTCTCAGATCATTCAATTGATTCGTGAGTTCATGGTGGCGTATGGGTTTCTGGAAGTGGAAACTCCGATGATGCACGTGATCCCTGGTGGTGCCACTGCGCGTCCTTTTGTTACTCATCACAATGCACTGGGTATTGATTTGTATTTGCGGGTTGCCCCGGAGCTGTATCTGAAACGATTGGTGGTCGGTGGTTTTGAGCGCGTGTTTGAAATCAACCGTAGTTTCCGCAATGAGGGCTTATCTAGCAGGCACAATCCGGAATTCACCATGATCGAGTTCTATCAGGCCTATGCCGATTACAAGGATCTGATGGATTTGACTGAGGAAATGATGCGCTCCCTGGCACGGGATGTTCTTGCTAGCACAAAGATTAGCTATCAAGGCCAGGAATTTGATTTTGGCTCACCTTTCAAGCGCATGACCATGTTGGAGTCTATCCTGTCCTGCAATCCAGGTATCACCGCAGAACAGCTGAATGATTTGGCTGAGGCCAGCATTATAGCCAGCAAGCTTGGCGCCGAGGTAAAGCCGGCTTTTGGGCTTGGCAAGGTGCAATCATTGATCTTTGAGGAAACTGTCGAACATAAGTTGATACAGCCAACTTTCATTACCGCTTACCCTACAGAGATATCACCCCTGGCGCGTTTGAACGATGATGATCCCATGGTGACGGATCGGTTTGAGTTTTTTATCGGTGGGAGAGAGATAGCCAATGGTTTTTCTGAATTGAACGATCCGGAAGATCAGGCCGAGCGTTTTCGTAAACAGGTGTTGGAAAAAGAAGCCGGTGACGATGAGGCCATGCATTTCGATGAAGATTATATCGTGGCTCTTGAACACGGTATGCCGCCGACCGCTGGCGAAGGCATTGGTATTGACCGGTTGGTGATGCTTTTTACCGACGCCCCATCCATCCGTGATGTGTTGCTGTTTCCTCACATGCGACCGGCGTGAGTTAAGCTTCACTCAGGGCTTCAATCTACTTGGTGAAATAGCTGAACTAACCGTTCAGTAGTTGTTGGGTTTCCCGGATTGCATCACCAGTGCCTTCCATTTCGACGATGCTTATTTCTGTATCAAGACCTAGCTTGGCAAAGGCAGGAATTTGACTTAAGTCCTGCTCGGCCAAGGGGTGCGATGTACCCATATAGCTTTGCAGGTTGGCAGCGATCACCAAATCAACAAGATCTACCGAGTTTGAATCATGCTGCATGTTGGTGTGCATCTCGGCTACGTCGATTAGTTCCTGTGAGAAATTCCAGTAGCGCAGAATGGCAGCACCAATACGTGGATGCAGCTCCTCAATAATCTGATCAAGTGTTTGTTCATCGGCCAACAGTTCGGGATAATCCTCTGCCTTGGTTAGTATGGGTAGGGCGCCGATAGCGTGTACCAGCCCTGCCAGCAGTGCCTGTTCTGGATTTAATTTGGTGAATTGGCTGGCTAGCACATGACAGATTGCCGCAACTTCCGTGCTGTGATCCCAGAGTTCACGTAGACGCTTGTCCGTTGCATCAGAAGTGGCCTGAAACATTTGCTGCATCACTATGCTGATCGCCAGATCGCGCACGATACGCATACCTAATCGGCTCACGGCTTCATCGATACTTTCAATTTTGCGCGCTGTACGCATTAACGGGCTGTTGGATACCTGAATCAGGCGTGCGCTGAGCGCAGGATCGCTGGTGATTAGTTTAGTCAAATCATGGATCGATGAGTCTGGATCATCGGCCACATCGCGTACCTTCAGCGCCACTTCCGGCAGTGTGGGCAAGACGAGTCGATCGTTTAGCAAATCGTCCAATAAATCGGTCGTAAATTCCTTGGCAATAGTAGGCATGTGAACCTTCTTTTCCTTGCTTATAGGCTTTCTTAGCTGCCAGTTTCTGCTGCATCCGCCGGAAAGTCATAGGGCAATGATTTGAAATGTAGTTTGGGGCCATTAGCATCAGTAATATGTACATCTGCTCCGGCATCTATCAATGCCACCTGCACAACAACCAGTAGATCACAGCCACCATCAGGCCCGGGTTGGGCATCGACTACCTTGCCAGCTCCTTGGCCACTGTCAGAGCTGGACGACATGAGTTCGGTGCCCGGCACAGGCGGGGTGGCGTTATCAATATGCGCCAGGTACATACGGCGTTTGAGTGTGCCGAGATATTGCATGCGCGCCACTACTTCCTGACCGGTATAACAGCCTTTGCGGAAGCTCACGCCATTGACCAGTTGCAGATTGACCATTTGTGGCACGAAGGCTTCAACGTTGGCAGGCAGGATATTGGGCAGGCCAGCATGGATATCGATCAATGCCCAGGCAGGAGCACCGGCAGGCCTGACGATAGCGGCCAACTTTTGCCAGAGTGATTTAATCTGCTCGGCTTCGCCATAAATTTCATAACGTGGCTGCGGGCCAGCAATTCTGATCGCTGTTAAACCTTTACTATGACTGACTTCATCAATGGCCTGCGGTATTTGGCCCAGTTCTTCAGTCAGTGCAGCGCTGGCCTTGCTTCCGCTGATGCCAATACGCAACAAATCATTGCTCGCATCACTTAGATCAACCTTGGACATCATGATGTACTTGCGCAGGCGTGTTTGCGCCTCCTGTAGTAATGCCGCTGGCATGCGCAGGTAATAAGCATCCTCGCGCTGGAAGAGACGAGCGATATTGAACAGGCGGCCCTTGGCGCTGAGATAACCACTGAGCTGGCTATGTTCATCATCCACTTGGCGCACATCGTTGGTGAATTGCCCCTGCATGTAGGTGGCGCTGTCGGGGCCTGCTACGCGCAGCAGACCATAGTGGGAAAGATCGACCAGAATATCGCCTTGCAGGGCGGCTGCCTGCTCCACCTCGGCCTGACCAAAATCATGCACTTGTCCATCGATCAACCTGGCGCCTGATTGTTGAAGAAAATTGTGCCAGTCGTTCTGCATATCTGTGTCCTCGACGTTGAATCTGGCTATGATAACCAAACCACGCCCGCTTGGTAATATCCTAGTGAATTACTTTAGATTTGTTTAACCAAGGATTTTGCATCATTCAATAGCGCTTTAGATGCTGAAAATGGACTGATTTATGCCATCCACAATATCTCTCCACCTTGCGCCAGTAGCCTCGCGACGTCTGTGGCGGATTGTGTTGGTCGCTCACATTGCCAGTGGTTTGTTGCTGCTTTGGCTGGCGACATATTTTTCCTGGCCAGGCCTGTTCTTGCCTTTGATCTGGATCAGTTATCGATATTACATTCGCCACATCCAGCCGTTAATCAATCTGGCGCACCAGGGTAATGGTGGTTGGTTGTGGTATCACAATGATGGCACGGCCGTGCCGGTGCATATCTTGCCGGAAACACTGCTCACGCCCTGGCTGGTATTGTTGCGCGTGCGCGGGGAGGGCGGTCGGCGACATAGCTTGCCCATCCTGGCCGATAGCCTGTCGACCGAAGACTTTCGCGCCTTGCGTGTGGCCTTGCGCCAGGAGCAGATATGAGATGTCTATTGATTGACCCTTCCCCAAACTCCTCTCCCGCGAGCGGGAGAGGGGAGCTAAAGTACCGTAGGGCGCAATAACCATCGGGCATTGCTCCGAATGTGAAAAATCGTTTTATGCAAGGGACTCACAGAACCACTTCCCTTCAAAGGGCGTAAAATAAAGTATTTTGCAATACTATCCAGATCGCTTTTGCCGCTGTATCGGCATTCAACAATACTTAGCTGTTCCAGTGCTACAACTATACCCAGTCAGAATTACGGCATGGTTTTCCTGCTACTACAGGTGAATATTCTATTGATTTAACGGTGAGTTATCTGGAGTCAGAATAGTGTCCTGGGCCTCACCTGCAGCAAGCTCAGGATAATCCAGGGTGTAATGCAGGCCACGGCTTTCCTTGCGTGCCATCGCTGATTGAATGATTAGCTCGGCAACCTGCACCAAATTGCGTAGCTCCAACAGGTCATTGGTGACTCGAAAATTGCCATAGTATTCGTGGATCTCACTGCTCAACAGCTCAACCCGGCGTTTGGCGCGTTGCAGGCGTTTGTCGGTGCGTACAATGCCTACATAATCCCACATGAAACGACGCAGTTCTTCCCAGTTGTGAGAGACGACCACCTCTTCATCTGAATCGGTGACGCGGCTTTCATCCCACGGTGGCAGTTTGTCGATAGGTGTGTAGCTGACAAGTTCTGCGGCTATGTCCAGCGCCACAGCGCGTCCAAAGACCAGACATTCGAGTAGTGAGTTGCTGGCCAGGCGATTGGCGCCATGCAGGCGGGTGAAGCTCACCTCGCCTACGGCATACAGACCATCCAGATCTGTGCGCCCCTGTAAGTCCACCATGATACCGCCGCAAGTGTAGTGCGCTGCCGGCACTACCGGTATTGGTTCACGCGTCATGTCGATGCCCAGCTCCAGACAACGTTTATGTATCGTGGGAAAGTGGGTCTGAATGAATTCTGCCGGTCGATGGCTGATGTCCAGATAGACACAGGGCACACCAAGTCTTTTGATCTCGTGGTCGATGGCGCGGGCCACTATATCGCGTGGCGCGAGTTCGGCACGCGGATCGAAGCGCGGCATAAAACGCTCGCCGTTGGGCAACAACAGCTTGCCACCCTCACCTCGCAAGGCCTCAGTGATCAGAAAGGATTTGGCCTTGTGATGATAAAGGCAGGTGGGGTGAAACTGGTTGAATTCCATATTTGCCACACGACAACCAGCACGCCAGGCCATGGCGATGCCGTCGCCAGTGGCAATGTCCGGATTTGAGGTGTAAAGATAGACCTTGCTGGCGCCGCCGGTAGCCAGTACTACGCGGTGAGCGCGAAATACTTCTACTATATTGCGTTTGCGATCCAGGATATAGGCGCCAAGCACGCGGTGGCCACCACGCCCAAGTTTACTGCTGGTGATCAGATCAACGGCGATGTGGTTGTCATACAGGGTTATATTACTGCGCTGACCGGCCTGATCGATCAAGCTGGTTTCGATTGCGCGGCCAGTGGCATCGGCAGCGTGGATCACGCGGCGGTGGCTGTGGCCGCCTTCCCGCGTAAGGTGATAGTCTTGATTGGGGCTGGTCTCGCCGGTAAAGTTTACCCCGCCATCAATAAGCCATTGAATTGCCTCGCGGCTGTGTTCCACGGTATAGCGCACCGTGCCTTCATGGCACAAGCCGGCACCGGCATTGAGCGTGTCTTCGATGTGCGAGGCTATGGAGTCGTGCGCATCGAGCACAGCCGCGACACCGCCTTGCGCGTAGTAAGTCGAGCCTTCACTACTGACGGACTTGGCGAGTATGGCGATCTTGAGTGAATTTGGCAGATTCAGCGCCACGGTCAGACCGGCAGCGCCGCTGCCGATGATCAGGACATCGTAGTGCGGCTGTTCATCGTGCATGGTTGATGGCTTACCAATAGGTACTGGTTCTATGGGCTGAGGTTCTTTATGATGTCTGCATTCTATTTCCATGAACTCCTGGCAACAAGTGTAGTCTATGTTTGTGTCCAGTGAGTGGCCCTCAAATTTAAGGAAAAGGTTGGCCCCCGATGGGCATACAACAGGCTGATCAAGAACTGGTGGCGCGAGTCCAGCAAGGTGATAAACGCGCCTTTGATGTTCTGGTCCAGAAATACCAGCACAGGATTGTCAAGTTGATTTCGCGCTATGTCAGGGATCCTGATGAATCACTCGATGTCGCTCAGGAAACATTCATCAAGGCCTATCGTGCCTTGGCCAATTTTCGTGGTGAGAGCGCCTTTTATACCTGGCTCTATCGTATTGCTATCAATACCGCAAAAAATCATCTCACCTCCATGGCCAGAAGACCGCCCGATGCCGATATCGATGCTGCCGATGCCGCCCAGCTTGATATGGAATCATCGGCTCGTCTGCATGAAGGCGATACACCGGAACACCTGGCCTTGCGTGATGAAATCAAGCACACCATCTCCCAGACCATTGATGAACTCCCTGAAGAACTGCGCATAGCCATTGTTCTGTGCGAGCTGGAAGGTTTGAGTTATGAAGAGATTGCCGAGACGATGAATTGTCCCATAGGCACAGTGCGATCACGTATTTTTCGTGCTCGTGAGGCAATAGATAGGAAACTCAGACCACTACTTGAGTGACTAAGTCATTAAGCACAACTTCCCGACAGTACGGAAATCGAGGCATTTCGATAATGAAAAACCATGTTGATGAACAGATTTCAGCCCTGGTAGATGATGAGTTGAATCGTCCCGAGTTGTCTCTGGTCTTGCATGAATTGCGTGATAATGCTGATTTGCAGGCGCGCTGGCGACGTTATCAATTGATCAGTGACACCATGCGTGGTCATCTGGTCACAACCAGAGCCAGTGATCTGCATCGGCGTGTACAACAATCTTTGGCACAGGAGCCAACTATCCTGGCACCACGGCGTAAAACACCTTGGCCGGCTTTGGCAAAGCAGGCTGTGGGTGCTGCAATTGCAGCTTCGGTGGCCGTAGTAGCGATCCTTGTCGTGCAACAGGAATCCATTGAAACAGACGGGGTAACAGTCACAACAGCCCAGCTTGCCAAACCCAGCCAACCCGCCCGCACCATGGCGCAACTGGCCAGTATCACCAGCAAACCCCCAGCCATTAGTAAATCAAATGCTGCCCAGCGCGAACGCCTCAATGCATATCTGGTCAACCATAATGAATATTCTGCTTCTTCCGGTATGCAAGGCGCGTTGCCTTATGTGCGTATCGTCAGTCACGGGACAGCCAGATAATGCGCCCTGGCATTTTCTCCAGCCATGGCTTGCTCCTGGCATTGTTCTTGTCTCAGATAGCCTGGGCTGAGGATGTTTCTGGTTTCGAGGACATATCAAACCCGCAGCAATGGCTGGAACGTATGTCGGAAGCGGCCCATCAGCTGAATTACGATGGCACCTTTGTCTATTTTCATGATGGCCACATGCAAGCCATGCGCATCGTGCACAGTAATAATGATGGTGTTGAACGGGAACGTCTGTTGAGCCTTAGTGGACCTGTCCGTGAGGTCCTGCGTGACAGCGAGCGTGTTATCTGTATCCTGCCAGATGATAATGCCGTGGTAGAAGAGAATGCCGGGCCGTCCCGTCGTCGCCCTTTGAATCTGCCGGCGCGACTGGAAACATTGCTGCAATATTACGATATTAGTGATGCCGATATGGATCGTGTTGCCGGCCACAATGCACACAAAATTCTTATCACGCCCAAGGATGATCAGCGATATGGTCATGCCTTCTGGCTGCATCAACAGAAGGGCTTGTTGTTGCGTTCCGAGCTTTACAATGAAGAAGGACGCGTTGTAGAGCAGCTTATGTTTACCGGGTTGAAATTCTATGAGCAGGTTCCTGAAGAATTATTGGCAGCTGAAACACATGGCCGTGATGTGATCTGGCAGCGTGGCGCGCCCAAGATGGCAGTGCAGGGCACAAAAAACTGGTGGGTAAGTCAGTTGCCAGCAGGGTTTGTGCTGGAAAATCACCGTCGCCATGTCATGTCTGGAAATATTCAGGTGGAACACTTGTTGTTCAGTGACGGCCTGGCTTCGGTGTCGGTATTCATCGAGCCCATGAGTGCTCAGCAGCAAGATCTGGTGGACAGTCTGCGACTGGGGGCGGTAAATACATACAGACGGCATTATCTTGATCATGTTATTACCGTGATGGGTGAAGTGCCGTCACGGACAGCGCAGCGCATTGGCGAAGCAGTGCAGAGGATTGAGTGAGATGCTTGAAGCAACAGGTCGTGTCATTCGCGCAGCTGGCAATTCAGCCTGGATACAGACTGCCAGACAATCCAGTTGCGGTAGTTGTTCGGCGCGTAGTGCATGTGGTACGGGCTCCTTGTCAGGTTTCTTTGCCGCCCGCCAACATGAAGTGAAGGCATTGAATCCTATTGGTGCGCAACCTGGCGAGGAGGTCATCGTCGGTATTCACGAGTCGGTACTGGTCTGGGGTTCGGCCTGGCTTTATTTGTTTCCCTTATTGAGTCTGTTGGCTGGCTCCTTGCTGGCCAAAAGTGCAGCTGGCTTTTTTGCTTTGAACGGAGGTGAGTTGCCCGTCATATTGGGTGGCTTGGCCGGGATGCTTGCCGGATTTTTTGGCCTGCATGCCTATCAAACTTACCGTAGTGCCAAAGGCACAGATCAGACACGCCAGCAGGCAGTGATTCTGCGCCGCATGGCCAATGCTGATGTTCTTCATTTTATCCCTGGTAAATCACAAGTAAATTAAATCTATGAAATATTCAAATCTCTCTGTTTTCAGTCTTTTTTTCCTGTTTACCTTATTACTGACTGGCCGCGCGGTTGCCGCCGAGCTGCCGGACTTTACCGTACTGGTGGAAAAATACAGTCCAACTGTGGTGAATATCAGTACCAAGCAAAAGGTCCAGACACGTTCAACGCGTGGTCTGCCGCATGGTCTGCCTATGCCGGAGCTGCCTGAGAATGGGCCATGGAATGACTTGTTTCGACATTTCTTCGGTAATCCTGAGGGCGGCTTTGAGCCTGATGATGAAAGCGAGGCCCGTTCGCTAGGCTCAGGTTTCATCATCGGCAGTGATGGCTATATCCTGACCAACAACCATGTCGTGGAGAAGGCCGATGAAATTCTTGTCAGGCTCAGCGATAGACGTGAACTGGTGGCAAAACTTATCGGTACCGACAAGCGGAGTGATCTGGCCCTGCTGAAGATCGAGGCCAGTGACTTGCCTGTGGTCAAGGTCGGTAAGGATAAAGAGATCAAGGTAGGTGAGTGGGTGATGGCCATTGGTTCACCTTTCGGTTTTGATCATTCGGTGACCGTGGGTGTGGTGAGTGCTTTGGGGCGTAGTCTGCCACGTGAGAGCTATGTGCCTTTTATTCAGACCGATGTGGCGATCAATCCAGGTAATTCAGGTGGGCCATTGTTCAATCTCGATGGCGAGGTTATAGGCATCAATTCGCAGATCTATAGCCGTACGGGTGGTTTCATGGGGCTGTCCTTTGCCATTCCTATGGAAGTGGCACTGGATGTGGTGGCGCAACTCAAGGACAAGGGTTATGTGGCACGCGGCTGGTTGGGCGTGTTGATTCAGGATGTGACACGTGAGTTGGCTGAATCATTTGGCATGAAGCAGCCTGCCGGCGCGTTGGTGGCCAAAGTGCTCAAGGATGGCCCTGCTGCCAAGGCGGGGATCAAGGTAGGTGATGTCGTCCTTGAGTTTGCTGGCAAGGCTATACATACCTCGTCAGATTTGCCACCGGTGGTCGGTAGTAGCCCGATTGGCGTGAATTCCACGATTGTAGTCATGCGTGATGGCAAGCGCAAGAGTTTGTCGGTGCAGGTGGAGGAGTTGCCCAAGGACGAGGAGATGAGCCTGGCCGAAGGCAAGGCGGCTCCCAGTACCAATCGTCTCAGTATTACTGTCATCGAGCTGAGCGCAGAACAGCGCAAGGCCATGAACCTGGAACAGAAGGGCGTGCTGGTGCAATCAGTGGAGCAGGGCCCAGCGCAGGAGGCCGGTATTCGGCGCGGTGATGTGCTGCTCAAGTTGAATAATGTGGATGTGGATAATGTCGCGCACTTTAACAAGCTGGTGGCAGATCTGCAGGCAGGTAAATCAATCCCTGTGTTGGTGCAGCGCCGCAGTGGGCCGATATTTCTTGCTATACGTATCCCCAAGTGACCGAGCAGGGGCTGACTGTATATGTTCGTTATGACTGTTCGCTTTGCGATGACATGCTGGCTGCCTTGCGGCCGTTGCAGCAGGAGCTGGGATTTGCGCTTGAAATTATTGAAATAGGTGGTGACTACCAGCTTGAACAACTCTATGGCAGTCGTGTACCGGTGTTGGTAGCAGGGCGTGGTGAGTTGTGTCACTATTTTCTGGATCCAGATCGTGTGCGTGGCTATTTCGCGGCCTGCTGATTTCCAGTACAATTTCACTCATTAGGGCGCCCGACCAATCGGGCGCCTTTATTTTATGGGTTCTCGGATTTGTTCGTTCTTGTCCTGCATGAAATAAGCAGGACTGGAATGACAACATGGAGCCGTGTATGACCTCTTGATTAGATGGAGTGGAAAACCTTTTTGTGAGTGACCTCGAACATATCCGTAACTTTTCCATCATAGCCCATATCGATCACGGCAAATCCACAATCGCCGATCGCCTCATTCAACTCTGTGGTGGCCTGAGTGAACGTGAGATGGAGGCTCAGGTGTTGGACTCAATGGATTTGGAGCGTGAGCGTGGTATCACCATCAAGGCACACAGTGTTTCCCTGGATTACAAGGCGCGCAATGGCGAGGTTTATCACCTCAACTTCATTGATACGCCAGGCCATGTGGATTTTTCCTATGAGGTTTCACGCTCACTGGCTGCCTGTGAAGGGGCTCTATTGGTTGTTGATGCCTCGCAGGGCGTAGAGGCGCAGACAGTTGCCAACTGCTACACAGCCATCGATCAGGGGTTGGAAGTCATGCCGGTATTGAACAAGATAGATTTACCGGCAGCTGAGCCTGAAAGAGTGAGCGCTGAAATTGAAGAAATTATCGGCATTGAAGCAGTAGGAGCGGTCAAGGTCAGTGCCAAAACTGGTTTGGGTATTGATGAGCTGCTTGAACAGTTGGTAGTCAGGATCCCCCCACCCAAGGGCGATCGCAAGGGTTTGCTGCAGGCATTGATCATAGATTCATGGTTTGATAATTATCTTGGCGTAGTGTCGTTGGTGCGCGTGGTTCACGGCGCAATCAAACTCAAACAAAAAATCAGCATCATGTCTACTGGCCGCAGCTATCCAGTCGATCGTGTCGGTATCTTTACCCCTAAGATGAAGGATACGGGTGTACTGCAGGCGGGTGAGGTTGGTTTCATCATTGCTGGCATTAAGGATATAGATGGTGCGCCTGTCGGCGACACCATTACCTTGGCCGACAATCCGGCATCCACATCTCTACCTGGTTTTCAGCCGGTACAGCCACGTGTATTTGCTGGCCTGTTTCCGATCAGCGCTGAGGATTATGAAAATTTGCGCGAGGCATTGGGCAAATTGCGCCTCAATGATGCTGCGCTGTTCTATGAGCCAGAAACTTCACAGGCGCTTGGCTTTGGTTTTCGCTGCGGTTTTCTTGGCATGTTGCACATGGAGATCATCCAGGAGCGGCTGGAGCGGGAATATAATCTGGAGCTGATCACCACCGCCCCAACGGTCGTCTATGAGGTAATCACTACCAAGGGCGAGGTGCTCAAGGTGGACAATCCAGCCAATCTGCCAGAATTCAATTATATTGCCGAGATACGTGAACCGATAATTAACGCAAACATTTTGGTGCCACAGGATTATTTGGGCAATGTGTTGACTTTATGCACGGAAAAACGTGGCGTGCAAAAAAACATGCAGTTTGTTGGCAAGCAGGTTTCGCTCAATTACGAATTGCCGCTAAATGAGGTTGTGCTTGATTTCTTTGACCGTTTGAAGTCATGCAGTCGTGGCTTTGCTTCGATGGATTATCAGTTTAATCGTTTTCAGGCAGCCAATCTGGTGAAGCTGGACATCATGATCAATGGTGAGAAGGTTGATGCTCTGGCCGTTATCGTGCACCGTGATCAGGCTCAGTCGCGTGGGCGGGAGCTGGCTGAGAAGATGCGCGAGCTTATTCCCAGACAAATGTTCGATGTAGCGATCCAGGCATCCATCGGTTCGCATATCATTGCTCGTACTAATGTTAAGGCCATGCGCAAAAATGTCCTGGCCAAGTGTTATGGCGGTGATATCAGTCGTAAGCGCAAATTACTGGAAAAGCAGAAGGCCGGCAAGAAACGCATGAAGCAATTAGGGTCGGTTGAAATACCGCAGGAGGCATTTTTTGCTGTCCTGCATTTAGGCAAAAAGGGCTGAACATGGATTTCCCACTGATTTTGGTAATAGCCAGTGTAGTTACTGGCCTGATTTGCTTGCTTGATTTCGTTTATTTGGGTCCGAGAAGGCGCCGCCTGCACTCATTCCCTGATTTTTCTGCCAAGGGTGACAAGCGCCCTTATCTGGTTGAATTATCGCGTTCGTTCTTTCCGGTAATTCTTATTGTTCTGATTATTCGTTCATTTATTATTGAGCCATTCCGTATTCCATCCGGCTCGATGATGCCGACCTTGCTGGTGGGGGACTTTATTTTGGTAAGCAAGTTCTCCTACGGCCTGCGTCTGCCTGTGCTTAATACGCGTATTCTCGATCTTGGTTCACCACAACGTGGCGATATCATTGTCTTTCGCTACCCGGAAAATCCCAAAATTGATTACATTAAGCGGGTCGTTGGTGTACCTGGTGACACAGTCTCTTACCGCAATAAAATACTTTATATTAATGGGCAAATGGCGATGCAGGAGGCCGATGGTGCCTATGTTGGTAGTGGCTCAGGGGCGATAATGACAGGTGCCAGTATGCGCAATGAGCAACTGACGGCTGATGCCAGGCATCAAATCCTGGTGTTACCGGAAGCCCCTGATCAAGGCTTTGAGCGTACTGTAGGCGCGGGACAGTATTTTGTCCTTGGCGATAATCGCGACAATAGTCGTGATAGCAGATACTGGGGTACTGTTCCGGAAGAAAACCTGGTAGGTAAGGCGTTTTTCATCTGGATGAATTGGGATACGGGTGCAGGCGTGTTGGATTGGAGTCGCATTGGCAGTCGTATTAAATAATAGCAGAACAGTAGGCGTAGACGTGGCAAATTTTCAGGATGGTTTTTAGTTATCCTGATAAATGAATGTTTATGTTTCTAGTGATACGGCAGAGGAGAATGCAAATGATTTGCAGTAAACAAAGTCAAGCAGGGATGACATTGATTTCGTGGGTGTTGATTCTCGCTGTGGCAGGAATTTTACTCATGGGCGTGCTGAGATTGTTCCCTGTTTATATGGAGCACTTTAACGCAGCATCTTCCCTCAAATCCCTGTCCAGTGATCAAGGTTTGCAAGGTAGCAGTCCGGCTGAAATTCGCAAAGCCTTGATGAAGCGGTTGCAAATAAATGACGTAGAACGTGTGCATCCTGAAGATATCATTGTAGAACGCGCCGGTAATGTCTATCGCGTGACGATGGAATATGAGGCTGTTGTTCCATTCATATACAACATAAGTTTTCTGGTTCACTTTGATGATATGGCAGAGGTGGCGGCTCGTTGAATCTCGATTCACTCTGTCGCAAACTTGCGTATACCTTTCGTGATGTGAGCTTGCTGGAAACGGCGCTTACCCATCGGAGTGTGGGTGGCCATAATAATGAAAGACTGGAATTTTTAGGCGACTCTGTTCTTAATTTCACAATTTCCACCGAACTATACAGGCTTTATCCCAAGGCCAATGAGGGCACGCTCAGTCGCCTGCGGGCATCTTTGGTCAAGGGTAATACATTGAGCCTTGTAGCTATCGAACTCAATCTTGGTGACTACCTCAAGCTTGGCCCGGGTGAGTTGAAAAGTGGTGGTTATCGTCGTGAGTCAATCCTGGCTGATGCAATGGAGGCTATTTTTGGCGCGGTTTACCTGGATGGTGGAATTGAGAGCGTGCAGCAATTGATTCTGAGTCTATACAAAGATCGGATCGCTGCCGTGCAGCCCGATGCCAATCTCAAGGATCCCAAGACGCGCTTGCAGGAATACTTGCAGGCTCGTCATCTACCCTTGCCCAATTACACTATCTCCGCCATGGAAGGTGAGGCTCATGATCAGGTTTTTACCATCAGTTGTTCTATCGAGGGGTTGACCAAACCTGCGGTGGCCACGGCAGGCAGTCGGCGCAAGGCAGAGCAGGCTGCTGCCAGTATCATTCTGCAGGAACTTGGTCATGACTGATAATATTAACTTTCGTTGTGGCTATGTGGCCTTGCTGGGACGGCCCAATGTTGGTAAATCCACATTGATGAATCATCTCATCGGCCAGAAAATAAGCATCACTTCCAGTAAACCACAGACTACGCGCCATCGCATTCTCGGCATCAAGACCACGCAGGATTACCAGATTGTGTTTGTCGATACACCAGGTATGCATTTGCGGGCAAAAAAAGCAGTCAACCGTTATATGAATCGCGCAGCGAAAAATGTCCTGGCTGAAGTGGATTTGATTGTATTCGTAGTTGAGGCAAGCCGCTGGGGCGAGGAAGATGAATTTGTCTTGCAACAGCTGCGCCAGGCCAAGGTACCGGTCATTCTTGCAGTTAACAAAATCGACCACATCAAGGACAAGACCGAGCTGCTGCCCTTGTTGGCAAAACTGTCTGGCAAGATGGATTTTGCTGCACTGGTGCCATTGTCTGCCTTACGCCGAAATAACTTAATCGAACTTGAAAAAGCTATAGTGCAACAGTTGCCGGAAAACCCGCCATTCTATGCAGAAGACCAGATAACAGATCGCAGTTCACGCTTTATTGCTGCCGAGATAGTGCGTGAGAAACTGATGCGTACCTTAGGGCAGGAATTACCTTATGAATTGACTGTGCAGATTGAACAATACAAGGAAGAGGATGGCTTGCTCAATATTGCGGCAGTGATTTGGCTGGAGCGGGATAGCCAGAAGTCCATTGTCATTGGCAAGGGTGGCGACGTATTGAAAAAGGTCGGTCAAGCAGCTCGTTTGGATATGGAGCGGTTTTTTGCCAGTAAGGTGTATCTGCAGTTGTGGGTCAAGATCAAGGGTGGCTGGTCAGATGATGAGCGGGCATTATCCAGCCTTGGCTATACGGAAGAATAATGGTCGGCATTGATGCGTGCTATACGTGGCTTATAGCAGGAGGCCAGCACTCTGGCTGATAAACATCAAGCGCGATGAGGTCGCCGCCCCTACAGTAGAGCAAAAACGGTATAGACTTGTTCAGAGGATCCTTGACACCAGCATACATCCTGCATCAGCGGCCTTATCGCGAGTCCAGTCTGCTGCTGGAAGTGTTTAGTCGTGACGCTGGCAGGCTGGCTTTGGTTGCACGGGGGATAAAGCGCGGTCGGCAACGTAAGTCCGGGCTAATGCAGTCATTCACACCATTGTTACTATCATGGGCTGGGCGTGGCGAACTGTTTACACTGACCGATGTGGAAGCCGCAGGAGCGGTGTTGCCTTTGACTGGCGCGGTAATGCTCAGTGGTTTTTATCTCAATGAATTATTGTTGCGCTTGTTGCAACAGCACGATCCACATGAAGAATTGTTTCATGCCTATGCATTGGCTATACAGCGCCTGGCCAGCAAGCCAGCAAGCATGGCCTGGACCTTGCGTCTGTTTGAAAAGGCTTTGCTACAGGAGCTCGGTTATGGCCTTTTGCTGGAGCAAGAGGCTTGCTCTGATAGAGCCGTTCAGGCTGATCTGGTTTATTGTTACCATCTACAGCAAGGGCCGATGATGGCAGAGGTCGCAGCAAATAATGGCCCCTTGCTGCATGGCTCTACCTTGCTGGCCCTGGCCAACGAACAGAATGCCGATGAGCGGGTCTTGCTCGAGGCTAAAACCTTAATGCGCGCAATACTCGCCCAGTATCTTGGGCCACGGCCATTGCGTAGCCGTGAGCTTTTTCGTCAACTTGAGGCCGGCAAAAAGAGCCAGGCCAATGCAGCACACGAGGAATAGAATCATGCATCCAGGATCTGAAATTTTGCTTGGCCTGAACATCGATCATGTTGCTACTTTACGGCAGCAACGCTATAGCCGTTATCCAAGCCCAATTCAGGCGGCTATGGTTGCAGAGCAGGCGGGCGCTGATGGCATTACCTTGCATTTGCGCGAAGATAGACGACATATCCAGGAGCGTGATGTAGAAATATTGGCTGAAACATTAAATACACGCATGAATCTGGAAATGGCCGTTACTGATGAGATGTTGAGTTTTGCAGAACACATCAAACCTGCCGACTGCTGTCTGGTGCCTGAGCGACGCGAAGAACTGACTACTGAAGGTGGTCTTGATGTTGCTGGCCAAAAAGAGCGTATACGCGAGGCCTGTCAACGTTTGGCTGATGCTGGAATTCGTGTTTCCTTGTTTATAGATGCCGAACCATATCAAGTTGAAGCGGCCGTGGCCTGTGGTGCTACATGCATTGAAATACATACTGGGCATTATGCCGAACTCAAGGACTATGAACCTGTTCGTGCGGAACTTGCGCGTATTGAACGTGCAGTGAATATAGCTAGCCAAGCAGGCCTGAATGTTCATGCCGGTCATGGCTTGCACTATCACAATGTGGCGCCGATTGTGCACATGACAGCTATTCATGAACTCAATATCGGTCACGGCATTATCTCCCGAGCTCTGTTTACTGGTTTGCATGAGGCAGTGGCAGAGATGAAACGTCTGATGGTGGAAGAGCGTCAGCGGGCATTGATAAACCAACTCAGCAAATGATCCACGGTATAGGCACTGATATCGTGGAGGTTGCACGTATGGCGCGTGCATTGCAGCGACATGGCGAGCGCTTCGCTAGACGTGTTCTGGTTTCCTCTGAGTTGGAAGAGTTTCAGCTCGCAGCACATCAGGATCGTTTTCTTGCCAAACGTTTTGCCGCCAAGGAGGCTGCAGCCAAGGCCCTGGGAACAGGTTTTTCGCAAGGCTTGTCGCTGCATGATATAAGTGTAAGACATGATGATGCAGGCAAGCCCATGCTACATTTCAGCGGCCGCGCGCTGATGTTGCTGGATACATTGAATATTGGCACACACTTTCTAAGTCTGGCCGATGAGCAGTCCTATGCCATTGCCTATGTTATTTTACAGCGTCGTTACCAGGCTTATAGCGGTAAGGCATAAACCTGTATTCTTCTAACAACAGCTATTGTAAACAGGAAGGATTATGCTTGATTACGTCTTTTTTGATAACGAAATAAGACAACGTTTTGTTGATTTTCTTCAGACAGAACATGTCCCTACCACTTTGTCTGAGGCCGATGGCTTGCTGGTTTCTATTCCTGAAGATCTTAGAGATGAACTGTGCGACCGTATTGATGAAATATACGACTGGCTCTTGCAGGACGATGCGGCCCTGCAGGAGAGTAGCGAAGGTGGTATAGAAAAATATGCAGCTGGTGTTCGCGTGCAACTGCGGGACGGCTCACCTTGCACCATCCGCTTGGCTCCAGAACTCATGGCGCGTTTGCTGACTTGTATCAGTCTGGAAGAGTTGCGCGATACGGTGCAGGCGATCGTTCAACAGGCAGAAGATCCGGACGATCTTCCCATTTGTCATACTTATGGTTGACCCGTGAATATGCAGTTAGCAAATTTCACTATCAGTTCATTGCCGCGTCTTGTTTTTGGTGCTGGTCGCATTAACGAGCTGCCACAATTGATTGCCGAGTTTGGACAGCATGTCTTGTTTATCACGGGCGTCAGCTCGTTCCATCAAAGCGCACACCGGCTCAAGCTGAGTAAGGCGTTACAACAAAACTCAATCCACTATGACAGCGTTACCATCAATGGCGAACCATCACCGGAAATTATCGATGCTGCCGTCGAGCAGTTTCATGGCAAGGGTATTGATGTTGTGGTCGGTATCGGCGGCGGCAGTGTATTAGATGCCGCGAAGTCTATTGCCGGGCTATTGCCGCATGGTAATTCTGTGCTCGATCATCTGGAAGATGTCGGGCGTGGCATCTCCTATCAGGGGCCAGCCTTGCCATTCATCGCTGTACCGACCACGGCAGGCACGGGTAGTGAAGCAACCAAAAATGCAGTGCTCAGTCGACATGGCGCTAATGGCTTCAAAAAATCCTTTCGTCATGATCTATTGATGGCAAAAATCGCCCTGGTGGATCCTGAAATGCTGAGCTCGTGTCCACCGCATCTGCTTGCCGCGCAAGGCATGGATGCCTGCACTCAACTGCTCGAATCCTTTGTCTCTTTGCGCGCTAATCCATTTACCGATGCCCTGGCATGGAGTGGTCTTGAAGCGGTAAGTAATGGCTTTCTGGCAGCAGTCGAAGGTGGAAATTCTGCCGCTGCACAAGCCGGACGCGCGGCCATGGCTTATGCCGCCATGCTATCTGGCATCACTCTGGCACAAGCAGGGCTGGGCTCGGTGCACGGACTGGCACAGCCACTGGGTTTTCTGTTTCCGATCCCACATGGTGTGGCCTGCGGCACTATGGTTGCAGCGGCCGCTGCAACTAACATAAGGGCATTGCACGAGAGAAATGTAGACTCGCCGGCATTGGCTAAATATGCCAGTGCAGGCCGCCTATTGAGTGGTATGCCTGGATTGTCTGATGAGGAAGCACAGCAGGCATTGGTAGATACGCTGACTACATGGAGCAAGCAATTTGCCATGCCTCGCCTGGCTCATTACGGTGTTACGCCAGATGATATTACCGCTATCGTTGTTGCCTCACGTAACAACAGCATGAAGAGCAATCCTGTGTTATTGAGTGATGAGGAGATAGCCTTGCTGGTGCAGCAGAGGCTGTGATTTTACTTTTATTTGTTATGCGCTTTTCATCTGATTGAGTTTAATCGTTGTATTAACCGAATACTGGTTCAATGCGTATTGCTCGTTGTTTCCGTGGATATTGGGCAATACTGGAGGCATCGAAGAAATACGCGATGTCGATCCACGACTGGTGAGCACAACCGTGTTTTTCCTACTCAATTCCACCCAGGCTCAAACGTGCTTCCGTGCCGCCGCCTTCACGTGGCAGCAGTTCAATTTTCCAGCCGTTGGCGTCCGCCAGTTGTTGGGCGATGGCCAGCCCCAGCCCGCTGCCGCCGGTAGCGGCGCTGCGCGAGGTTTCCAGGCGATAGAAGGGATGGAATACATTCTCTACTTCTTCGGCTGGAATGCCGGGGCCGCGGTCGAGCACCCGGAACACGGTGTTTTCCGCACTGCATGACAGTTCGAGGATGATCGGCTGCCCCGCACCGTAACGCTGCGCATTACCGAGCAGATTAGACAGGATGCGCCGTAAGGCCATCAAGCCGAGCGTACGGACGCAGGGAGGCGCGACCCGGTATTCGATGCGCGCCCCTCCGGCAGTTGCGTCATGCGCCAGTTCATGCAGCAACCGGCTCAGGTCTATGGTCTGCGGCGCATCATTTTCCAGCCCGCGGCTGAAATCAATGAATTCTCCGATGAGGCGGTTCATTTCCTCCAGATCGTTGCGTAGACGGGCAAGCAATTTCTGGTCGGCATCCGCAGGCAGCATTTCCACTGCGAGACGTATGCGCGCCAGCGGGGTGCGCAGGTCGTGCGAGTTCCCCGCCAGCAGCGTGGTGCGGCTGGCGAGCAGTTCGTGCACCTGCAGCGCCATCTGGTTAAAGGCGCGCGCCAGGCTGGCCAGTTCTTTGGGGCCGGTTTCCGGTAAGGTTTCCGGCATGCTGCCATGGCCGACATGCCCCGCCGCCACGGACAGCCGCTCCAGCGGGCGGGTGATGCGCCGTGCCAGAATGATTGCAGTGACCAGGGTCAGTATGACGGTTGCAACCAGCACCATCAGCAGCGCCAGCGGCGGTTGTGCGCCGAGGCGCTCGCTGGGAAAGCCGATGCGGAGCAGCGTGCCACCAGCGTGGATTTCCACCCAGAACCAGGTCTTTTCCCATTCCGTGATCCTGGCGCTGGTGATTTCGCCGGTGCGCGCCGCCAACGCATCCTCCAGCAGCGACAGGTAGGGCAGGAAGCGGTCATGGCCGGGCAATTCGGCGGTGGTTTCGAACAGCCATAGATTATGTTTTTTGGCCAGTTCGAGCTCGAAATCCGGACGCGTCTGGGGCGGCAATTCCACCCAGGTCTGCGCCGACAGTACCATCAGCGCGGCGAGGTCGTCCGCTGAGCGCCGCGCCATCGGCAGCATGATGTAATAGGCGGCTGCGGCAAGCATAACGAGCTGGAAAACAATCAGCGCCACCGCCACCGTGACGGCAGTTGAACGGAACAGCGTGTCACGTCCGCCTCCTACCGACATCAAGCCGCCCGGTTTTCGGGAGAGAACAGATAGCCCTCACCCCATACTGTGCGTATATACGCCGGCGCAGCCGGATCGTCCTCGATTTTGCGGCGCAGCCGCGTCACCCTGACGTCGATGCTGCGGTCGAACGGCATGCGCTCGTATCCCTTGAGCATGTCCATCAGGACATCGCGGCTCAACACACGGTGCGGGTGTTCGACAAAAATCCGTAACAGGTTGAATTCGCCCGCTGTAAGTGGCACTTCCGCACCTGCACGCGACAGGCTACGGGAATCCACGTCCAGACTGAATGGGCCAAAGCGGAAAGCATTGCGCACAACCTCTTCTTGCACGCCACCTTTCCCGCATCTGCGCCGTAACACAGCGCGCACGCGCGCCAGCAGCTCGCGCGGGTTGAACGGCTTGGCAAGATAATCATCCGCACCCACTTCCAGGCCGACGATCCGGTCGACATCCTCGCCGCGCGCCGACAGCATGATGATGGGCTGGCTGCCGCGCGTCTTCAGCTTGCGCGCTAGCGCCAGCCCGTCCTCACCCGGGAGCATCAGGTCGAGTATGAACAGGTCGGTGTTTTGCCCGGCCAGAAACTGCTCCATGGCGGCACCGTCGGCCACGGCATCGACGCGGTAGCCCTGCTCTTCAAGATAGCGTTGCAGTAGTTCGCGCAGACCAGCGTCGTCGTCCACCACCAGAATATGCTCGTCACCCATGGATTCACTATACAAGACGGTGCCACTTCGCGGAACTCCGCCGTAACACACTGTAACAGTCGGCAACAGATTGGAAATCTCGCCGTAACTACTACCCCACATTATGGTCACATCAGGAATGTGACCTGGTGCGATACAAAGTCAGTCAATCAGCCCAACAAGGAGTAATACGATGAAAAATGCAAAAATTCTTTACAATGCAGCACTGGTTTTCGGTTTGGTAGCGACAACGCCGGTTTTTGCGGATGATGCGGCCACGGTAGATCCATCCACCATGACCCAGCAGGAACGTGAAGCCTATCGTTCCCAACGCCAGGCCGAGATGTCGGGCATGACTCAGCAGGAACGCGAAGCCTATCGTTCCCAGCGTCAGTCCGAGATGTCCGGCATGACTCAGCAGGAACGCGAAGCATATCGTTCCCAGCGTCAGTCCGAGATGTCCGGCATGACTCCGGAACAGCGCGACGAAGCCCATGGGAGCAGCCGCAACGGACGGAATCAGGGACAAGGCACCATGGCGCGTGACGGCTCCGGCACGGGTGGCCAGTACGGTCGCAGCGGTGGCGGCGGTGACAGTAGCATGGGGGGCGGCAAGCAAGGTGGCGGCATGGGCGGCGGTCGTGGCAGGGGGCGTTAACTTTAGGTAAAACCGCCGGTCACGGGGATCGCCATTTTTACAATCCCCGTGGCTGTGCGGCTATAGATTTCAGGAGTATCTGCAGATGAACACTTCAGGATTGACTGTTGCGCTTGCGCTCTGGCTGGGATTGATCGCATCCGGCGCATGGGCGCAGGAGCTCATGATTCCCGACCCGCAGCAACTGCAATCCATGAGCGTCGAGGAATACGAAGCCTACCGCAGACAGATGCGTAGCAGGATGGAAGGCGATTCGCCGGTAGAACGAGATCCGGCATCCGAACCGGTCATCCCTAAACGCGAACGGGCAGAAAAGCGCAACACCCGCAGTGGCTACGGGCAGGGCTATGGAACCCGCAATGGGCAAGATGGAATGCAGGGGCGCCAGGGCGGTGGCCATGGCCGGAGCGGCAGCGGGGGTCGCAGGCACTGAATGGCGTTTTGCGCCGAAGGTTGCCTATCGTTTTACAACAACAAATTAACTAGTCGCCCCTGAAATATAGCTAAGCCCATGATTTCATTGTATAATACAGTATTATAAACCATGCAAATCCTTTAATAATACGCCTTGTCAGGCTGTTTCCTGGGGGATCTAATAATAATCAT
>JBAYOW010000030.1:0-26671 GCA_041678005.1 Thiohalomonadaceae bacterium | reverse complement strand
TATGCTTTCGATGTTGGTAGGCCCGATGCGTATAGGTGTCTTCTCGCCACCGACGATACGCACCACCGCCTTGCGTACGATTCGCCCAAGCTGTTTTTCCAGATTGCGCACACCTGCTTCGCGTGCATAACCCTCGATTATCTTGCGTACGGCACTGTCGGTTATTTTTAGTTGGCTGGATTTAAGGCCGACCTTTTCCAGTTGTTTTGGCCAGAGATGGTTTTTAGCAATGGCTAATTTTTCCTCAGTTATATAACCAGACAGGCGAATGACCTCCATGCGATCCAGTAGCAGGCCTGGGATGGTATCGAGTTGGTTGGCTGTGCAGATGAAAAGTACCTTGGAGAGGTCAAAGCGCAGATCCAGACAGTGGTCGAGAAAGTCACTGTTTTGTTCCGGATCGAGTACTTCCAGCAATGCCGATGCCGGATCACCATGATAGGAGGCACCGACCTTGTCTATCTCATCGAGCATGATGACTGGATTGGCGGTCTCGGTCTCTTTGATAGCCTGAATAAATTTTCCTGGCATGGCACCGATATAAGTGCGGCGATGGCCTTTGATTTCTGCTTCATCACGCATGCCGCCCAGCGAGAAACGATAAAATTTACGTCCCAGGGTATTGGCAATGGAATGACCAATAGAGGTCTTGCCTACACCAGGTGGGCCAACCAGCAGCAGGATGGAACCGGCCACTTCACCCTTGAGTGATCCCACAGCAATAAATTCGATAATGCGCTGTTTGACATCGTCCAGGCCATCATGATCCTGATCAAGGGTACGGCGGGCGCGCTTAAGCTCCAATCGATCAGTGGAGTGTAGCCCCCATGGCAGGGAGCTTACCCAGTCGAGGTAGTTGCGCGTAACGGTATATTCAGGCGAACCAACTTCCAGGATGGATAGCTTCTGTAATTCATCATCTACGCGTTTTTGTGCTGCTTCAGGGAGAGTTAACTTGCCCAGACGATCTGTAAAACGCTCCACGTCGGCTGTACGATCATCCTTTTCCAAGCCCAGCTCTTTTTGGATCTCCTTGAGCTGTTCGCGCAAAAAGAATTTACGCTGCTGTTCACTCATGCGCTCATCTACTTTTTCACGAATTTGAGATTGCAGTTGGGCGACATCGAGCTCTTTTTTCAGCAATACCAGCACTTTTTCCATCCGTGGCAGGACGGCAAAGGACTCCAGCACTTGCTGTAATTCTTCGCGTTTAGCACTGGTCAGCGCAGCAGCAAAATCAGTCAGCGGCGAAGGATCATTGGGGCTGAAGCGGCTGAGAAAATATTTCAACTCTTCGCTATATAGTGGGTTAAGCGGCAGTAGCTCCTTCAAGGTGTTGATGATGGCCATGGCATAGGCCTTGAGTTTGGAATCCTCCCTGGCTGGTTTCTCACCCGGATATTCCACCTGCACCATGAAGGGTGGTTTGTCAGATAACCATTTAACGATGCGAAAGCGTTGTATTCCCTCTGCAATGAATTGAATTTTGCCATCGGAGCGTGATGGATTATGTACGCGCACTGCCGTGCCAATACGGTAAAAATTTTCTGGATGCAGATTTTCAGGATCGCCCTTGCGCACCAGCACCAGGCCTGCCATACGGTGTGGATGATCGCCAATATGCTCAAGAGTATCCAGCCAAAGTTTTTCATCGAGCAGAACCGGAAAGGCCTGAGCTGGAAAAAATGGGCGATCGATTAGTGGCAATAGATAAAGTGTTGTTGGTAATACATCGGTGCGCACGGCCAGATCAGAAGTTGAATCAGCTGAGGAGAGGAGCTCGGCTTCAATGGTTTCATCGTTGGGCATTGTTGTTATTCCTCACACAGTTCTATTGAGAGCAAAAGCGGTAAGCGTTGACTGTGGTTAATAGTGTGGTCAAAGCTTGCAGTCTGCAAGTCTGTTGTTGTGAAGCAGCATGGTGACGCGAATTAAAAATTGATCGACAGTTATTTTGCCTAATAGCGACTGATTTCCTTGTTAGACAATTTTTTATGTTTATAATCAAATTGTCGCTCACATAAATAAGGAGAATCATTGTCATGCCAAAAGTTGTCAGACGTGCCGCCGCCAAAACAAGTGTTGCCGGCAAAAAAACTGCTACACCAAAACGTGCAGTGAGTCGTGCTGCTGCAAAGTCGGCTAGCAGTAAAAAGACTGTTGCCGCCAGCGTGAAGAAAATTGATACGCAAGCCAAGACGATCAAGGCGCGTCTTGCAGCCGGGAAGAAGAAGGCTGCTCAGGCAGAAAAACTCATGGCTGCCAAGTTGCGTGCATCAGTCGCAGATGCCAAGGCGCGACTGAAAGCCGCCATGGATGAGGAGAAGGCTCACAAGGCTCGTCAGGATTTTCTTGCCAAGACTGCTGCTGCTTATGACAAGAAACAAGCCAAGGCGAAGAAGACAGTCAAACGTAAAGCTGTGCGGAAGAAGGCAAGCGCTAAAAAGTCCTGAACATAATGGGCCACTGTGTGTGGACAGTGGCCCATTGTTTATCACAGTCGCCACCTTTGCTCAGGTGAGTTTCTCTATTTTTGATTTATCTTATTCAACTTCATCCCGCTTGTGCCAGATGATTGGTACGTAGACACCACACTGCGTCCTTGGCATGATTTATGATTTTTGAGCGTGCGCAGCCCGCACTAAACAATCCACTTTTGCGGTGTGCACAGCACCGACTGTAATCAAATCAAACCAGCAAATGGCTGCACTTCTACTATACTCCCCGCCTCTATATTGTTGCTTGCCGCCGGCAAGATAATGAAACAGTTGGCGAGGCTCATCGAACTGAGTATATGCGATCCTTGTGGCCCGGTACTGCGCACGCTTAGTTGTCCATCTGTCCCATGTTCTAATATCCCTCGTTGGTAATCGACGCGGCCGGGTGTTTTTTTCAGCGCAGTGGTGCACGGCACTTGCAAGCGCAGGGCGGGGCTAACCGTCTGCCCCTGCATAATTTGCAGGGCTGGCTGCACCAGCTGGTAAAAGGTGGCCATTGAAGATACCGGGTTGCCGGGCAGACCAAAAAAGGCGGTATTGCCCAGCTGTCCAAAGGCCAGTGGTTTGCCTGGTTTCATGGCGATCTTCCAGAAATTAACCTGCCCCAGACTTGCCAATGTTTCTTTCACATAATCTGCATCACCAACCGATACTCCGCCTGAGGTGATCAATACATCGGCCATGGCCGCACCCTGGTTAAATGCCTTGGTGATATCTTCACGCCGATCTTGTATCACCCCCATGTCGATGATCTCTATACCCAGACGTTGCAGCATGCCATGCAGGGTGTAGCGATTGCTGTCGTAGATCTGACCTTCTTCCAGCGGCTCACCCAGCGAGCGCAATTCATCACCAGTGGAAAAAAAAGCGACACGCAAGCGACGTCTTACCTTGACCTCGGCAACACCTAGGGAGGCGAGCAGGCCAAGGTCGGCAGGCGTAAGCAAGCGGCCTTGTGGCAACACTGTCTGTCCCTGGCGGATATCTTCACCTGGGTGGCGTACATGCTCACCCTGACACAGCTTGCCGCTAAGATAGATTGCCTCACCTTCCCGCTGTGTTTGCTCCTGCATGACTACAGTATCGGCACCATCAGGGAGTTTTGCACCTGTCATGATACGTACACACTGGCCTGCTGCAACATGTCCTGTATAAGGGTGACCGGCCAGCGCAGTACCGATGACTTGCAGTTTTGTCGCGCTGTCGAGGGCAGAAGCATTGCTGTTCAAGGCATAACCATCCATCGCGGAATTAGCGTAGTTCGGCACATCGACAGGCGAGAGTATGTCCTCGGCGAGCACTCGTCCCAATGCTGCATGCAGGTTGAGTTGGGCAAAGCCTGTGACAGGTTTGAGTTGGGCGCGTATGAGCTCTTCTGCCTCGGCGATACTGAGTAACGATGGTTTGTTATGAGTTTGATTCATCAGTTAAGGCTCCTTGTTAAGTGTGTGACAGGCCACAATGACGACAAATAAAGTCGGCAATGGTTGGCGGGTTGTTCAGATCCAAAAGTGGTAGCGTGGTAACTGGCGTGGGTGGCGCATCACAGGCAATGGCGATAATGCGCTCATCCTGAGAGTAGAGAGGCGGCTTGCCCAGAGTAGGGCGATGCACTTCTATTTTATCGATATTTTCATGTTTGAAGCCTTCTACCAGGATCATATCCAGGTCTTTCTGCTCGAGTGCGGCAAGCAGCTCTGCTAGTTGTGGCTCTGCTAGTTGCTGATGCTCGGTCAGCAGTGCCCAACGATGACGTGAGGCCAGCATGACTTGTTGTGCACCAACAGCGCGCAGGCGATAGCTGTCCTTGCCGGGCTGGTCGAGATCAAAATCATGATGTGTATGTTTGATGACTGCAATGCGCAGACCTCGGCTGCGTAGCAGCGGGATG
Organism: Thiohalomonadaceae bacterium; assembly: GCA_041678005.1. Taxonomy (GTDB): domain Bacteria; phylum Pseudomonadota; class Gammaproteobacteria; order Thiohalomonadales; family Thiohalomonadaceae; genus Sulfurivermis. Next base: position 22,282 of record JBAYOW010000030.1, on the reverse strand, counting down.
ATTTGTTCCAGTAGCGTGGTCTTGCCTGTGCCGCTGGCTGCGACAAAGGCAAGTATTGGTGGTGTCCAGTTGGTATTCATAATGCTGTCATTTAATTTATCAAACCAGATCCTGGGGGGTGTTGATATTGCGAAAAGCAGTTGCTTGTGCAGAAAAATCAGCTATCGCCAATTTTTGACTGGCCAGCCAATCCTGTACTTTGCGCCTGCCGCTGGCTAGATAATCTTCGATGGAAAGTAAAACTTGTGGCCGTACTAGCAGGACAACGGCGTGGACCTGCTCGCCATCACTGACGCTACAGACATCTGCATTATTGGTCGTCAAACACTCATGCATGCGCGCAACAAGGTCATCAGGTAAACAGGGCATATCACAAGGTACACAAAGCAGCAGTTTGTTTTGGTTGTTTTGTAGTGCTGTGAGCAGGCCAGCCAATGGCCCTGGCTGATCTGGCAGGCTATCAGCAATGACGGGCAGACCAAACGCCGAGTAATCTGTAGCAGGACGATTGCTGTTTAGAATTATGTCATGCACCTGCGGGCGCAAGGCAGCTATTACATGCGCCAGCAAGGGCTTGCCGTTATATATTGAGAGTGCCTTGTCTGCGCCGCCCATGCGCCGGGACTGGCCACCGGCGAGGATCACGGCACTTATCTCAGGCAGGCAGGGTGTTGTGGACATAGGAGCATGCAGTTGTTGGAAAATTATCTGCGCCGCTGTTCGAGCATCCAGATGGCTGCCTCCAGGCGGGAGCGAAGGTTGAGTTTTCGCAGTAGGTTTTTCACATGTACCTTGACGGTTCCTTCAGTGATGTCTAACTCGCGCGCAATTAGTTTGTTGCTCATGCCTGTGGAAATATGCTCAAGTACGCGCTGTTCCTGCTCAGTCAGCCCTGCCTCATCCGGGGTTTTTGGACCGCTATCTGCTCGCAGGGAATGAGCTAATAGTGAGGCCATGCGATCGCTGAGTGTTACTTGGCCCTGCGCGGCCTCCTTCAGTTTCAGCAGCAGGGTTTCCGGCTCCGTTTCCTTGAGTAAATAGCCATCGGCACCAGATCGCAGTGCAGTCATAAGATCATCGGCCTGATCGGAGACGGTCAGCATGATGATAAGGCTATCGAGTTTCCACGCCTTGATTTCCTTCAATACATCAATTCCGCTCATGTCTTTCATGTTCAGATCGAGCAGCACCATATCAGGCTCCAGTTGGCAGACCAGACTGATGCCTTCCTGACCTCCTGATGCTTCGCCGATGATAGTGAATTCAGGATCTTCGTAGATGAGCTGGACGACGCCACGGCGAAACAAGGGGTGATCGTCGATGATCACCAGGCTCAATGGCAATCCATGTGTCATGCTGGACTCCTCTGTATCAACGGCCAGCGGCCTGTTTTCTGTTGCTGGGCATAAAACGCAGCACGACTCGCGCACCACCACCAGGCCGTGTTTCGTGTTGGAATGTGCCGTGCAATGTCTTGGCGCGTTCTTGCATAATCACCATACCATAATGATGAGTCTCGGCTTTTTTGATCAACCCTATGCCGTCATCCTCTATGCTGACATCAATAAAACCATCCGGGCTGCAGCTAAGTTTGATCCAGGCATGACTGGCCTGGGCATGATTTATTATATTGGCAAGCGCCTCGCGGATGATATGCAATACATGAATTTCCTCGTTTGGTGAGAGGCGGCATTGCGCTATCTCGTGCTCGAGTGCAATGATCAGTTGTCCACGATCGGCAAATTCAGCAATAGTCTGTTGCAGTGAATTAGTGAAATCATCGCCTTCCATCCTGAGTCTGAAGGTAGTGAGCAATTCGCGTAGCTGCAAATAGGCGCCAGACAGCCCTGTGCGTAATTCAGCGAGCATGGTGGGTATTTGTTCTGACCGTTCAGGCATGGATATAGCTGATTGCAGTCGACTGACCTGGATTTTCATATAGGCCAGTGACTGCGCCAGAGAATCGTGTAACTCGCGGGCGATGACGGCGCGTTCCTCAAGTAACGCCAGTTTGCGTGTCTGTTCATTGCGCAGATCAGCACCAATGGCAACACCAATATGGCGTGATAGTGCCTCCAGCAACTGTACCTGCCAGGCTTGTGGTATATGCTCTGCCGGGACCTCAATCAGCATTACGCCATATTGCTCGCCTGATTCCGACAGGGGCAGGGTGAGTAATTGGCGGCCATCATCATCCAGGCTGAGTCGTGGCGTGGACGTGTTGAGGCACCAGCTGCACCTGCCTGCATCGCATGGATTAGTATTGCCAGGTTGCATCGAACTGGCCAGGCAGCGACCTGTTTGGCCACCGCGCGCGCCCAGGCAGACGATACCAGACCCCATGCCAAGCACCGATTCAATATCTTGCAGCACTGCCTGATAGATTTCTCTTGTTGGCGCGGAGCCATGCAGTCGGGTGATGGAGTGATAGAGCAGTTCGAGTGATTGATTGCTGCGTGTGAGTTCGGCTGTTTTTTGCGCTACTCGATCTTCAAGATTTTGATAGAGTTTGGATAGCTCTGCCGCCATGCCGTTGAAGGATTGACCAAGACGACCAAGTTCATCATCGCCAATATGCGCTGTGCGTACTGACAAGTCTCCCTGGGCAACCATTTTAGTCATGTTCAACAGCGCGCGCAGGGGTGTGACCATGCCGGTGTGGGTGAGAAAGATGGTCAGCAGGACTATCAGCACGGTTACCACCAGGGCGATGCCCAGCATGATGCTCATTACCTGGATCTTGGCCTCGGTGTCATTGGCCAGCTGACGGACGAAATAATCGATCTGGGCAACAAAATCATTGATGTCAGCGAGGATATGGCGTGCTGCCGCATCATCATCCAGTACAGTGGCTCCGCGTGACAGGGCGAGCAGTCGTGGGCTAATAACGGTTTGCCAATGTGTATAGACACGCGCATAACTGGATGCCACCTCTGAGTCGGCATTACCGGACAGAGCCTTGGTGAGAGTCGGGTTGTTCAAGGTAACCTCAAACTGTTTGGTGGCCGCCTTCATCCAGTGTTCGCCTTCTGTTGTTTCATCCCGCCCCAGCGCGAGGTAATAGCTGGTCATGCGCCAGCTTTGCATACGCAAGCTGCCTGCAAGATTGATTGCCTCGCCATTGCCCTTGGTTGACAAGGCCACCAGCGCAGATATAGACATGCCGATCGTCGCTATCAGTGCGATGGCGGCGATGGCGCCACCCATGCGGGTGAGCATTGCGTGTTCTGTAAAAATCGAGGATTTCATGGCCGATTCAATGCTGTGTTCAGTTATGAGTAGTGCATGACACAGCTCTTTTATTTGTGTGGTGCATGTGCATATCACCATGGTGTGTCGTTGCTGGTTTTATGGAAATACCACCAAAGACCTGCTAGCTGTGAAGAGTAATTCTACGTCAAGCGCATAATCAAGCTAAAACAATCGTTTGAATAAATAAGCAGCTACCTCTTTGGTGGTATTTGCAGTGTTTCGCTCTGGTATTGGGGGGGTGGCGTGAAATGTTTTAGTTCAGGACACTTGGCGTCAACGCAAATATACGAGGTATTTTGCAATGACATCCCATCAGCAAAAACAGATATCTGTGCTTACTTTGAGCACTTTGGCGTTTACCGTGTGCTTCGCCGTCTGGATGATGTTTGCGGTGATCGGAATTCCAATCAAGAAGCATCTTGGTCTGAGCGAAACAGAGTTTGGCATCTTGGTGGCCATGCCTGTTCTGACTGGATCACTGGTGCGACTGCCGTTGGGTATGTGGACGGATCGCTTCGGTGGACGAATAGTTTTCTTTGTCTTGATGCTGAGTACCGTGCTGCCGATTTGGCTGCTCGCCTACGCCACAAGTTATTGGCAGTATCTGCTTGGTGGGCTGTTCGTCGGTCTGGCAGGTGGTTCTTTCTCGGTTGGTATCGCTTACTGCGCTCGCTGGTTTTCCAAATCAAGACAAGGCTTCGCGATGGGCGTGTTCGGTGTGGGCAACACCGGATCGGCGCTGACTAAATTGATAGCGCCAAGCATCGTAGTGGCCTATGGCTGGCAAATGGTGCCACATGTCTATGCCGTGGCGATGTTGGTTATTGCGCTGTTGTTTTGGGTGTTGAGTTACGACGATCCAGCTCACCATGTGGGCGGACATGTAACCATGCGAGAACAACTGCAGGCACTCAAGGACCCTAATGTCTGGAAGCTCTGTCAGTACTACTCAATTGTATTTGGTGGCTATGTCGCGCTGGCGCTGTGGATGACTGAATACTACGTCTCTGAATATGGTTTCAACCTGAAGACCGCGGCACTGCTGGCGACATTTTTTTCCTTGCCAGGTGGTGTGTTACGCGCAGTTGGTGGGTGGATGTCCGACCGCTGGGGCGCGCATCGGGTGACCTGGTGGGTGCTCTGGGTTTCCTGGATCTGTCTTTTCATCATGTCCTATCCACAAACAGATTTCACCATAAGTACAGTCGATGGCGCGCGTACTTTTCATCTCGGACTTGGCCCAACGATGTTTACTATCCTGTTGTTTGTCGTTGGTGTGGCCTTCGCCTTCGGCAAGGCCTCTGTCTTTAAATACATCGGCGATGACTACCCAGACAACATCGGGGTGATCTCCGGCATTGTCGGCTTGGTTGGTGGTCTTGGCGGTTTTCTGTTGCCCATCATGTTCGGTGTCCTGGTTGACCTTACTGGTGTGCGATCCTCGGTCTTCATGCTTATGTTTGGCGTGGTCTGGGTGTCGCTGATCTGGATGTATTTCATGGAGGTGCGCAGCATGTCTCTGATGGGCAAGCCAACTGAACAACACAGCACTCAGATTTAAAAAAACAAATAAAGGGGATAAGCGTATGAGTAGATACACAATCAAAGAATGGGACGTAGAGGATCACAATTTCTGGGAGAACGAAGGCCGCGCCATCGCAAACAGAAATCTGTGGATATCGATCCCCAGCCTGTTGGTGGGCTTCGCCGTCTGGATGATGTGGGGCATCATCACGGTGCAGATGTTGAATCTTGGTTTTCCGTTCACACCGGATGACATGTTTGCCTTGACCGCTATCGCTGGTTTGTCTGGCGCCACCATGCGTATCCCTTCTTCATTTTTCATACGCATTGCCGGTGGGCGCAATACTATTTTTCTGACCACGGCGCTGCTGTTAATCCCGGCTTTTGGTACGGGCCTTGCGCTGCAGGATAAAGACACTCCGCTGTGGGTATTTCAGTTGCTGGCCTTGTTGTCTGGTATTGGTGGCGGAAATTTTGCCTGCTCGATGTCGAATATCAGTACCTTCTTTCCAAAGCGTCAACAGGGTGCTGCGCTAGGTATGAATGCTGGCCTTGGCAATTTTGGCGTCACCACCATGCAGATCCTTATCCCGTTGGTGATGACAACAGGTCTGTTCGGTGCATTCGCTGGCGGTTCGATGGAATTGCTCAAGGATTCAGGCTGGATCATGGGCAAGATTCATGCAGGCACGCCGACCTATATCCAGAATGCCGGTTTTGTCTGGGTGCTGGCTTTGATACCACTGGCATTTATTGGCTGGTTTGGCTTGCGTAATTTGCACCCTATCTCGCCAGCTATTGGTCGTACGTATCAAGCCTTCGCCAAGATCATCTGGCTGTATTTCCTCTCTGCGGCGGTGGCGGCAGTTGGTCTTTATTTTTATCTGCCTACCAAAGCTGGTGGTCTGGGGCTGCTAAATATGTGGCTGGCCTTGCCGTTGATCATAGTCGCAACGCTGTTGGTTATGCGCTTGTTTGCCATTGGCGAGATGAAGGCTGGTATACAAAAACAATTTGCCATCTTCTCCAATAAACATACCTGGTCATTGACTGCGCTTTATGTGGTTACCTTCGGCTCATTCATTGGTTTTTCTGCTGCTGTGCCATTGGCGATAACGGTGATCTTTGGCGATGTACATGTATTTGATGCAGCCACCGAAAGCTGGGTACACAGCAAAAACCCCAATGCGCCTTCTGCCCTAACCTATGCCTGGATCGGCCCGTTTGTTGGTGCATTGGTACGCCCTGTTGGTGGTTGGGTTTCTGACAAGGCAGGTGGCTCCATTGTCACTCAGATCATTTCTGCCGTGATGGTAATCGCCTCGGTCTATGCCGGCTGGATCATGATGCAGGCATATCATTCAGCAACGCCTGAAGTTTATTTTATGCAGTTCATGATCACCTTTGTGGTGGTCTTTGCCGCCTCTGGCATTGGCAATGGCTCCACCTTCCGTACTGTCGGTGTGATCTTTGATCGTACCCAGGCTGGTCCGGTGCTTGGCTGGACATCTGCTGTCGCCGCCTATGGTGCCTTTATCGCACCAGTAGTGATCGGTGGACAGCTCAAGGCGGGCACGCCTGAAAATGCCATGTATGGCTTTGCCATTTTTTATGCACTTTGCCTGGTATTGAACTGGTGGTTCTACCTGCGCAAGGGTGTCGAGGTTTACAACCCCTGATTTCATGGTTCACAGGAGAAAATTATGAGTCACTTTCTGGATCGCTTAACTTACTTTACCCGTCCTCGTGAATCATTTTCGAATGGTCATGGCATCAAGACCATCGAGGATCGCAAGTGGGAAGATGCTTACCGCAATCGCTGGCGTCATGACAAGGTGGTGCGCTCCACACATGGTGTTAATTGCACAGGTGGTTGCTCCTGGCAGATCTTCGTCAAGAATGGACTGGTGTCATTTGAGATGCAGCAGACAGACTATCCGCGCACTCGTGATGATCTGCCTAATCATGAGCCACGTGGCTGTCAGCGCGGCGCTTCATTCTCCTGGTATCTCTACTCGCCACATCGCATCAAACATCCGATGATTCGTGGCCGGTTGCTTGATCTGTATCGAGCCGAACGCAAGTCGGGCAAGGATCCGGTCGAGGCATGGGCGGCCATTCAGGCCGATAGCAACAAGCGTGATAAATACGTCAAGGTGCGCGGCCTGGGTGGCTTCGTGCGTACCTCGTGGGATGAGGTGCTGGAGATTACTGCGGCGGCGAATATCCATACCATCCAGAAGTGGGGTCCGGATCGTATCTATGGTTTCTCACCCATTCCGGCGATGTCTATGATCTCCTACGCTGCAGGTTCGCGTTATATGTCTTTGATCGGTGGTGCCTGCGGGTCCTTCTATGACTGGTATTGTGACTTGCCCATCGGCAGTCCGCAGACCTGGGGCGAGCAGACCGACGTGCCTGAATCCGCTGACTGGTATAACTCAACTTACATCATCATCGCCGGTGCCAATCTGCCGATGACACGTACCCCTGATGCCCACTTTGCTATCGAGACACGCTACAAGGGCACCAAGATTGTTTCCATGGCACCAGACTATGCAGAGTATGTGAAATTTGCTGACTTATGGATGCCGGTACGTCAGGGCACCGACTCTGCTGCCTTTATGGCAATGGGCCACGTGGCACTGAAAGAGTTTTATATCAAACAACAAACACCATATTTCCAGGAATATACACGTAAATATACTGATCTGCCGATGCAGGTGGTATTGCGCAAACAGGGTGATACCTACGTTTCTGATCGTAATCTGCGTGCCTCTGATTTTGCCAACAATCTAGGCGAGGCAAACAATCCTGAATGGAAGACCATAGGCTGGGATGAAAAATCCAAACAGTTTGTTGCACCCAATGGCTCGATTGGTTTCCGCTGGGGTGAGGAGGGTAAGTGGAATCTGCTGGAGAAATCTGCCGGTAGTGATACCCAGCTTGAGCTGAGCTGTCAGGGCAAGCCCGATGTGGAGATTGTCCCGGTCAGTTTCCCGCATTTCACCCAGGGTGAACCTGAACTGCTGGCGCGCAATGTACCAGCACGTCGCATCAAGTTGTCCGATGGTAACGATGCCTATGTGTCTTCGGTATTTGATCTATTGGTAGCGCAGTATGGTGTAGACCGTGGCCTGGGTGGCGCTAATGTTTCCAGTTCTTATGAAGATGCTGATTGCGCCTATACCCCGGCCTGGGCCGAGAAGGTCACTGGCGTAAAACGCGCCGACATCGAGCGCACTGGACGTGAATTTGCCGACAATGCCGCCAAGACCAAGGGTAAGTCCATGGTCATTATGGGAGCGGCGATCAATCACTGGTATCACCACGATCAAACCTATCGCTCGATCATGAATCTGTTGCATCTGTGCGGTTGCGTGGGTAAAAGCGGCGGTGGTTGGGCGCATTATGTTGGCCAGGAGAAACTGCGCCCGCAGGCTGGTTGGGCACCGATTGCCTTTGCACTTGACTGGCAGCGCCCACCACGGCATCAAAACTCTACTTCTTATTGGTATTTCCATACCGATCAGTGGCGTTATGAATCAGTCAAGGCTGATGACCTGCTTTCGCCTGCTGGCAAGAATCGTAATAAGGGCTATTCATTAGCCGATTATAATGTCGCCGCCACACGACTCGGTTGGTTGCCATCGGCCCCACACTTCAATCAAAACCCGCTTGATCTTGCTGCGGCCGCAGCCAAGGCCGGTGCCACAGATGAAGCTGCTGTCGGCAAGTATGTTGCTGAACAATTGAAGTCTGGTGAGCTGGATGTGGCCTACGCCGATCCGGACAACCCGGTTAACTGGCCACGCAATTTGATTGTCTGGCGTGCCAATCAGATCGGTACCTCGGCCAAGGGTCATGAGTATTTTCTTAAGCACCTGCTGGGTGCTCAGAACGCCGTGCTGCAAGAAAGTGGTGATGGTAATGATTGCAAGGAAGTGAAGTGGGTTGAAGATGCACCGGTCGGTAAACTGGATCTGATGGTGGACATCAATTTCCGCCTCAACTCAACCGGTGCCTATTCCGACATCATTCTGCCAACGGCCACCTGGTATGAGAAAAATGACCTCAATACCACGGACATGCACCCATTCATTCACCCCTTGTCGGAGGCCGTCAGCCCAGGTTGGGAGTCGAAATCTGACTGGCAGATTTTTAAAAGCCTGGCGAAGAAATTTTCTGAGCTGTCTGGCAAGCATCTGGGGGTCAAGCAGGATTTGGTTGCCCTGCCCATGCAGCATGACTCGCCCTTCGAGCTGGCGCAGCCATATGGTGAGGTCAAGGATTGGAAAAAAGGTGAGTGTGAGCCGATCCCAGGCAAGACCATGCCGCTGATCAAGCTGGTCGAGCGTGATTATGCTCAAACCTATAACAAGTTTATTGCTCTTGGGCCATTGATGGTCAAGCAGGGTAACAACATCAAGGGACTGGACTGGAACACCGAGCAGGAATACAAAGAGCTGGCCTCGCTTAATTACACCGTCACTGAGCCCGGTATCTCGCAGGGTATGCCCAGTCTGGAAGACGATATCTCCGTGTGTGATTCAGTCATGCGCATGGCCCCGGAAACCAATGGTGAGGTGGCACATAAATCATGGTCTGCCCTAAGCAAGAAAACAGGCATTGATCATAGCCATCTGTATGCCGGTCGGCATGAAGAGAAGGTCACCTTCCGTGATATTCAGACGCAGCCGCGCAAGATTATTACCGCGCCTACCTGGTCTGGTATCGAGTCTGAGCATGTTTCCTACACGGCAGGCTACACCAACATCCATGAGCATATTCCGTTCCGTACGCTCACCGGTCGTGCTCATTTCTATCAGGACCATGAGTGGATGCTGGACTTTGGCGAAGGCTTTTGCAGCTTCCGTCCTCCGGTGGATATGCAGGCGCACAAGAAGGTGCCTGCCAGCGTAACTAAAGGCCCACATCTGGTGCTGTCCTGGATCACGCCGCACTCCAAGTGGGGTATACACTCCAGTTATCAGGACAACCTGCGTATGCTCAACCTGTTCCGTGGCGGACCATACTTCTGGATCTCAGAAGACGATGCCAAGAGTGTGGGCATAGTGGATAACGACTGGCTGGAGGCAGTCAATGCCAACGGTGCTACCGTGGCGCGCGCGGTAGTCTCGCAACGTGTGCCACGAGGCATGGCAATGATGTATCACGCTCAAGAGAAAACCATCAACGTCCCCGGCTCACCTACAACGGGCAAGCGCGGCGGCATACTTAACTCGGTTACTCGCGTGATCGTTAAACCCACGCACATGATCGGTGGCTATGCGCAATTGTCCTATAGCTTCAACTACTACGGTCCGGTTGGCAGCAACCGTGATGAAGTTGTGGTGGTGCGCAAGATAGAAGATCGGGATGTGGACTGGCTGGAACGTCCATTGACGCCGGAGCGTGAGCAACAGCGTAATCCCGCCGGTATCGGCCCTAAATAATTGTCCAGCAGGAGAAAAACATGAAAGTCAGAGCTCAATTCGCCTTTGTTTTTAATCTGGACAAATGCATCGGCTGCCATACCTGTTCGGTGACCTGTAAAAACATCTGGACCAATCGCAAGGGTGCCGAATACATGTGGTTCAATAATGTCGAGTCCAAGCCCGGCATCGGTTATCCCAAGCAGTGGGAGGATCAGCAGCAGTGGCGTGGTGGCTGGGAGTTGAAGAATGGCAAATTGCAGCTGAAATCAGGCTCGCGCCTGAATCGCCTGCTGAATATTTTTGCCAATCCAGATATGCCGGAGATCGACGATTACTACGAGCCTTTCAGCTTCAATTATGCTCATCTGACCAATGCGACGCTTTCTGAGGCGGCGCCTACCGCAAGGCCAGTCTCGCAGATCACCGGCGAGACGATGGACAAGGTGACATGGGGGCCAAACTGGGAAGATGATCTGGCTGGTGAGTTTGAAAAGCGTAGCCGTGATCAAAACATGGTCAACATCGAGAAGGAGATCTACAAGCAGTTTGAAAATACCTTCCACATGTATTTGCCACGTATTTGCAATCACTGCATCAACCCGGCCTGTGTTGCATCCTGTCCATCAGGTTCGATTTACAAGCGTGAGGAAGATGGAATCGTTCTGGTCGATCAGGACAAGAGTCGTGGCTGGCGCATGTGCATCAGCTCCTGCCCATATAAGAAGGTCTTCTATAACTGGGAATCAGGCAAGGCAGAAAAGTGTATCGGCTGCTATCCCCGTGTTGAATCAGGTATGCCAACGGCCTGCTCTGAATCCTGTGTTGGACGTATTCGCTATAACGGCATCATGCTCTATGACGCCGATCGTATCGAAGAGCTGGCCTCTATTGAAAACGAAGAAGACCTCTACGAGGCACATACCCGCATTTTCCTCGATCCAAATGATCCGAAAGTAATCGAGCAAGCGCGCAAGGATGGTGTGCCAGACGACTGGATTGAAGCCGCGAAGAAATCACCGATCTGGAAGATGGCGATGGACTGGAAGATTGCCTTCCCCATGCATCCGGAGTTCCGCACCTTGCCAATGGTCTGGTATGTGCCGCCACTCTCACCTGTGCAGTCACAAATCGATCAGGGCAACCTGCCCACCGAGGCCGATGGTTGCATCCCTAAGGCTGAGGCTATGCGCTTACCGATCAAATATCTGGCTAATCTATTGACGGCTGGTAAGGAAGAGCCAATTCGCCTGGCACTGAATCGCATGATTGCCATGCGTAGTTATATGCGCTCGCTGCATGTGGAAGGGGAAACAGCTACAGCCGTGTTGGAGGCTGCCGGCATCGACGAGGCCACCGCCAAGGAGATGTATCGGTATATGGCAATTGCCAACTACGAAGATCGCTTTGTCATCCCTACTAGCCATCAAGAAGTCAACCTGGAAGATTATCACGCCTTCCAGGGACAGAATGGCTTCAGTTTTGGCAATGATTCTTCAACCGGTATTTCGGGCTGCTCGTTATATCCAGAGCGTCGCACAGAATCGGTTGAAACACTCGATCTGCCACCTGCCGCTGACAAGCAACGCTAGCTTGAGGAGAAAACGTCATGTTTTATAAATTGATGGCCAAGCTGTTGGAATATCCCGAAGAGGATTTATTGACAGCCATACCTACTATAAAGCCTGATCTGCAAACCTTGCCCGAGCTTGAATGTACGGTCATTGGGGAATTTCTCAAGGGCCTCACCGCACAGGAATTGACCGAGACGCAGGCCAATTATGTGCAGGCCTTTGATATGACCCCGGAGCATGCCTTGCATTTGACGCATCATATATTTGGTGATGACAAAAATCGCGGGCCGGCATTGATAGATCTGACTGAATACTACAAGCAGTACGGCCTTGAGCTGGCAGCCAATGACGACAGCTCTAATGAACTGCCGGATTATCTGCCCTTGGTGCTTGAGTTTGCTGCCCAGTTGGAGCCGGAAGCTGCCCACATATTTCTTTCACAATGGAATAAGGTACTGAACCAGTTAGCAAGCAATCTGGAAAAGACCGACAGCACTTATGCGCCACTGCTGCGTCTTGTGGCGCAACGCAGTAGCCTGGTTCAGCCCCAAGAGGCTATCGCCTGAACGAGTTAGGAGAACAACATGAATTTTGATCTGCACACCCTCCTGTTTGGGGTTTATCCATACATTGCCCTGGTTACCTTTGTCGTGGGTAGCTGGCTGCGCTTTGATAACGAGCAATACACATGGAAGAGCGATTCCAGTCAATTGTTATCCAAACGTCATATGCGTTTGGGTAGCAATCTCTTTCATATAGGTATCCTGGGAATTTTCTTTGGCCATCTGGTTGGACTGCTGACCCCACACAGCGTCTTCCTCGCCATGGGGATTTCCGATATGACTCACCAATATATAGCCATTTATGCAGGTGCTGTATTTGGCCTGATGGTGGTTGCTGGCGGTGGAATTCTTTGGCTGCGCCGGATGTTCAACCCACGGATACGCGCAACCAGTCGCTGGACAGATATAAACATCCTTGGCTGGTTGGTGATTACGGGAACCATTGGCCTGACGACTATTTACTACTCGCTCGGTCATGCCGGGCATGGTGATGCGTCTGTCATGATTCGTCTGGCCGAGTGGGTGCAAAGCATAGTTATTCTGCAGCCAAAGCCTGATCTGCTGCGTGAGGTCGATGCGGTCTATCGTTTGCATATCTTCTTTGGTTTATCGATATTCCTGTTTTTTCCTTTTACCCGTCTGGTGCATATCTGGAGCGCGCCACTTGGTTATCTGTTTCGTGCCTATCAGATCGTGCGCGCCAAGCGCGTAGCCTGATCGCGCTTTTGTTCCGCCATGCCAGAAAACTGCCTTTGTCACAATTACGCTTCCACCACACCAGAATGTGACAAAGGCAGGCATGGCGGATCTTTATATCAGCGCAGAACCTTCAATTAACTTCTTTCCTGCATGAGCAACTCGGGTCTGCATAGTAGTGTGCAGCATGTTGGCATGCCTCTGCCGCTGAAACTGTTTGCCTGCTTTCTGTCTGCCTTTGTCATTTGCCTAGCGCTTGTATTTTTGGCAATCGGGCCTGTACAGCTACTCACAAATTTTGCCCTGCATATATTCATTCTGCCGCTTTCTGTTCTGGCCCTGCTGTTTTTTGTTGATGTTTTAGCGCGTCGCAGATTCATGCCAGGACAATCCCGCCTGGCATTGCTGCTCCTGCTGTTGGCAGTGGCAATGCAGTCCGGCATCTTGCTTGACTGGTTTGCCCACTGGCTGATGATGCCAGCTAGCATCATCGCCGCCATTGGTATTTGGCGTGTCTATAAACTGATCGGGCAGGGGGGTGTGCAGCAGCCATCTCATCCTGGACTGAATTGGTATCGTATCTCGTTGTTCTTTCTTGGTATTAGCCTGCTGGCCTTGTTCTTGAGGCCATTTTTCCCCGCGTGGCAATCTGCCTTGCTGCATATCCATGTACAAATGAGTCTTTATGGTTTTCTCGGTCTGGCAGGGATAAGTTCCTTGCAGGTGTTGCTTCCTGCTGTCAGCCAGCGCCAGGATCCTTCCCTGCCAAACCGTCTCAAGGAAGATTTGCCCATAGTCAGTTTTGGTGTTGTGCTGTTATCTGTCGGCGAATTGCTGCAACCACTTATCTCATCACTGGGCCTGGCCTGTCTGCTCCTGCCACTGTTGCGCACTGCATTGGTTTGGTGGCGACTGTATCGCGATAAAATATGCAGCTTGCATGGTATTGCCCCAGTGCTCGCCGCTGCATTATTCGGGCTTGTTTTTTCACTGCTGTGGGCCTTGCTTGGCATGGTTACATTGGATCTGTTTATTGCCGGTTTTCTTTTGCCATTGCTGGCAGGTGCCTCATCCTATCTGCTGCCACTTTGGTGGCTGGCCGATGTAAGGCCAACGGCAATGAAAATAGGTTGTTTGCCGATGAACCACTGGAGCGGACTGCGCGCAATACTGTATTTCCTCACCGGCATCATGCCTGTGCTTTCCTTGACGGCAGCGCCTTATTTTGGCTTGTTGGCATTTATCTGGTATGTAGCCATCATATTGCGCTGGTCACTCAACCTGTCCCCTGGCACAAGTTTTTTTATGATCGATCCAAAACGCAAAAACAGCTGAGCAGGGCAGGATTGTTCTTGCCAATCAGGAGAGTGCGCGTTGGGTACTATTTTGCGCATCATTCATCATTCTTGTTCAGCTCGTATATTTCATCCATATTTCATAAGAGTCACCTTATGCTTCAGGGCAAAATTCTACTTGATTACTTTTTAACCAAAAAGCAGTTCCTCCTGGATTCCCGCTTGCGGGAGAGGGGCTTGGGGAGAGGGTAATAATAGCCTGCGGGAATGACGGGATAGGTGCAGGTCTTCTACATTCGGCGCAATGCTGGTTGGTTATTGCGTCCTTAAAAAGCATGTTCTTGCCCTGCCTTGTTCTTCGGCACAAGCCATGCTTGCTGTTATTGTATGCCACATAGCGTTAACGGGATTTGCATAATGGATAAACAGATAACAGCGGGGCCAGCTGAGCCGACGGTGGAAATCGAAGAGCAACAGGTGTGTTACCAAGGCTTTTTTCGCCTGGAAAGCTATCAACTGCGTCATCGTCTATATAACGGCCAGATGGGTTCTAGGATCATACGAGAGTTGTTTGAACGCGGCCATGCAGCGGCGATTCTGCCTTATGATCCGGTGCTCGACCGTGTTGTTTTGGTCGAGCAATTCCGCATTGGCGCCATTCATGCAGCCGGTGGCTCATGGTTGCTGGAGATCGTCGCCGGCATCACCGAGCCAGGCGAGTCAGCGTCCGAGGTGGTCAGGCGCGAGCTATTGGAGGAGGCTGGTTGTAACCTGCTTGCACTGGAGCCGATCTGCGAATACTTCGTTAGCCCGGGCGGGACATCGGAGCGTATCAGTCTTTATTGCGGCCGAGTTGATGCCGATGGGGTGGGCGGGATCTATGGCTTGGCTGAAGAGGGTGAGGATATTCGGGTGATTACAGTGAGCTTTGCCGAGGCCATGGCCCTGCTGGCAGAAGGCAGGATCAATTCCGCCAACCCGATTATAGCCTTGCAGTGGTTGCAACAAAATCGGGCACGATTGTGCCAGATGTGGCAAGCTTGACAAGAGCTACGGGATACGAATGGAGTATTTGCTATGAATATTACATCGTCACTACATAATGCGCTGCATGGCATTCAGAAAGGTATGGCAGGCATAGATCGAAATACCTCTGAGATTGCCAGTGCTGGCCAGATGGAAGGCAAGGCCTCACCTATTGAACCACTGGTCGAAAGCAAGCTGAACCGCCTGCAAGTGGAGGCCAGCGCCAAGGTTATGCAAGCGGTGGATGAGACCATAGGCAGTTTGTTTGATGACAAGGCCTGATGGCAGGAGAGGTTTTTGTAACACCATGCACATGCCCCATACACCAACCACCACCAGGCTCGAGATCCAGAAACTCAACCAGTTGCCGCCCATGCCGTTGGTTGCGCATGAGCTGCTGGAAGTTTTTTCCGCAGGCAGCATGGATGTGCAGCGCATTGCCGCCATCATTGAGCGCGATCCAGCCCTGTTGGCGCGTCTGATAGGTTTGGCGAACTCTGCTTATTTTGGTTACCCCGAGCCAGTGGTAACGGCTGAGGATGCGATCTTCAAGGTGTTGGGCATTAATATCGCACGTAGCCTGGCCTTTAGCGTAGTTTTGGCTGGTTCGTTGCAAACCAGTCATTGCCCCACATTTCGCGTAGATGAATATTGGGCCAATGCCATGGTAACGGCCAGTCTGGCGCAGCAATTGTCCCGCTTGCTTGAAGACCCTTCCCCTACATTTGCAGGTAATGCATATCTGGCAGGTTTGTTGCACGATTTTGGCCTATTAGCCCTGGTGCACTTGTATCCAGCTGAAATTAACTGGGTGTTTGAACAAATAGCGGCTGATCCAACACAAAATTTGTCGTCTTTATTGGCAGCAACGTTGGGCGCTAATCATGCACAGGCTGGCAGTTGGCTGGCGCGTAAGTGGCACTTACCTGGCTTTGTTGTTGCTACTATCGAAAATCATCGACAGGCAGATTATGTTGGTGAACACCAAACCCTGGTGCAGTTGATAGATTTTTGTTCTCGTTGGGCATCGCGTCTGTGGCTTGAGAATGAAGCGCTTGAGTTGAGCCAGTTGGAGAGCTTGGGCATACCACAGGCCGAGGCACGTGACTTTTTGACTAGGATGCTGGATGAGCGTATTAAAATCCGTTCAATGGCCAAGTTATTATCGGATGCATGATATGGACGCTGCTCCTTTTATCGAGACATTTCGCGAGCTTAATGACAGATTCCTCAAACTAATAGATTCCCTTTCTGCCCTGCGCAATCTGTCTTCCATGATGGCTCTGGGGCAGGAGGATAGTCAGCTATTGGCCGGGGCGCTGGATGTGCTGATGCAATATCAGGATCTTGAACGTTGCTCGGTTTATCTGCTGCAGGATGACAGACTGGTCAATGTAGCAGGTCTTGGCTGGGTCGAAATGATCTGTCTATCCGATCAACAATCCTCCCGCGAGACACCGTTGTACGGCAGCTTTGCTCTGGGTGAAGGGCTGGTAGGTCGTGCTGCAAAAACTGGTATTTTGCAGCATAGTCGAAAATGTGCAGATGATCCACGCTTTGAGTATGCCTGTTGCTGTGTTGATGCTGGAGCAATGGTTATTGGGTCATTGATCAGCGTCCCCATCAAGACGGGTGATGAAATTCTGGGTGTGCTCAATGTATCGCACCCTCATGCTGATTTTTTCTCCGCCGCGCAGGAGCGCATGTTGGTAATCTTTACCAATTTCCTTGCGCAATTATTGGTCAATAATCGTCTGCTTAACAGGATGGAACAACAGGTTCTGGAACGCACTCAGCAACTTGAACGCGCGCTTGCCGATGCCGAGTCGCTCAAACGCCGTTATGCCGAACTTTCTGTGATTGACGAGCTGACCGGGTTGTATAACCGTCGATTTTTTTTCCCCGAATCCAGCTCGATCCTGTCGCGTAGCTTGCGCTATAAAAAAGATCTCTGTCTGTTGTTACTGGATATCGACCACTTTAAAAACATTAATGACACCTATGGTCATATGGTTGGCGATGAGGTGTTAAAACAGTGCGCCAACCTGTTCCGTGAGCAAATCAGAGAAGCCGATGTGTTGGCGCGGTTTGGTGGTGAAGAATTCATATTTACCTTGTCAGAGACTGATCTGGAAGGCGGCAAGCAGATGGCTGAGCGCATCCGTGCTGCAGTGAAAGCCATGAAATTCAAGGCCGATGATCATTCTTTCGACATAACTATCAGCATCGGCATTGCCTGCCTGGGCAACAAAGAACAGGGCAAGGCTCAGGTCATATTAGAACGCCTGATCAGCGAAGCTGATCAGGCGCTTTACTTTGGCAAGCATAGTGGCCGCGATCGTTCCAGTGCCTATCCTGAGATTGCCTGTTTTCTTTGAATTAGAGAATCTCAGAACAAGTTAAAACCTGTTATCGTGAGTGTAGCAAAGCAATCGAGGCGATTTTTAGAAAATCCGTGGCTTATGTATTGCGCGGCTAATAATCGGCATAATGCCGGCCTGCCCGCCTACTTTACCCGGAAGCGGGGATGATATTGCCGCCCATGGTATGTACTGAGCAAAATTGCAGGAGGCCAGCCATCTGGTCGATAGACATGACTAGATTGATGCACTTCGTTCCCAGGTACACCCTTTGCCTGCTGATATTGGTTTCATCAGCCGCTTGGGCTGATGTTGATAAAAATGTTGTAGCTGAAAACAAATATTCAGCTGCCACTCAGTTATTCATGACAAGCGCAGAGCATGGTGATGCCGCAGCTCAATACAGGCTTGGGGTGATGTATACCTATGGTCAAGGTGTCCCGCAAGATGATTATGAGGCAGTTAAATGGTTTCGACGCGCAGCAAAACAGGGGCATGTCCAGGCCGAATACAATCTTGGCCTTAAGTATGCAAATGGTGAAGGTGTGGCGCAAGATTACAAGGAAGCCGCGAATTGGTACAGGTTGGCGGCAGAACACGGCAACATCGCTGCACAAAGTAACCTGGGCGTGATGTGCATCAACGGCCAGGGTGTGCCACAAGATAACAAGGAAGCCATTAAATGGTTTCGGCTTGCTGCAGAACAGGGTTATGCAGAGGCGCAGTTTAATCTTGCGGTGTCTTATGAAAACGGCGTGGGTGTTCCACAGGATGACAAGGAAGCTGTCAAATGGTATCGGTTGGCAGCTGAGCAAGGCGATGGTGATGCTCAGCAGATCCTTGGCGTTATGTATGTCAATGGTCGAGGTGTATCACAAGACGACAATGAGGCAGTCAAGTGGTACCGCCTGGCAGCAGAACGGGATGATCTGGCTATACACAACGAACACCACGACAACCAGGCAATCATCAAGTAGCAGCTTCATTTGTGTACGCTAAAGTTCACTGCTGTATAAACGGATGGTTTGTAACCTGGGCGGAGCGCAGCGTGTTCAGGGAGCAATGCAAAATTGCATGTAGCGCCTGCTTTGCTTTTGCCTGGACTATATCGGCAGGCAGTTGAGCGTGTTCATCGTCTTGCATATCCAGCGTTAAGTACTTCTAGATTTTTTCTTTTTCAAATGATCACAACCACTCATGAAACCGCTTGATATACCAGGTTTTTACGAGCTGGGTAAGGAAGCTGTATGCGATCAAAATAGCGATAAGCCAAGGGAAATATGAAAAGGGTAAAGGCTGCATGTACAACACTTTAGCCAGGGGTGTAAATGGAATGAAGAGTCCGATCACTATAACCAGGGAAGTCATAGCTACCACCGGTGCAGATGCCCAGCTTTGGATAAAGGGTATTTTCCTGGTGCGGATCATATGCACGATCAAGGTTTGGGAAAGCAGCCCTTCCACGAACCAGCCGGTTTGAAACAGGCTCTGGTGCTCCGGGCTGTTGGCTTTGAATACAAAGAACATGACCGCAAATAAAACATAGTCAAAAATGGAGCTGGTGGGGCCGATATAGATCATGAATCTGCGTATGCTTGATGCCTCCCACTTTTTAGGTTTTTTTAAAAATTCCTCATCCATGTTGTCCCAGGGGATGGAGGTTTGGGACATATCGTATAAAAGGTTTTGCACTAGGAGCTGAATGGGCAGCATCGGTAAAAAAGGCAAAAACGCGCTGGCACCCAAAACACTGAATGCGTTTCCGAAGTTGCTGCTTGTCGCCATTTTTATATATTTGATGATATTTCCATATGTCCTGCGGCCGTATAGCACCCCTTTATGCAGGACCATCAAATCCTTTTCCAATAAAATTATATCCGAGCTTTCTTTGGCAATATCGACTGCATTGTCGACAGTAATGCCCACGTCAGCTTCTTTTAATGCCGCAGCATCGTTTATTCCGTCTCCTAACACTCCAACGGTATGGCCATTTGCGCGCAGTGCCTTAACCACGCGCACCTTCTGTAGTGGAGTTAATTTGGCGAAAATAGATATATCACCCATTCGCGCGGTGAGTTCTTCATCGGAAATTGTATCTAGCTCATCCCCCAGTATGATATTTTGCACAGGAATACCAACATCGCCGCAAATCTTTTTTGTGACAATAGCGTTGTCGCCAGTCAGCACCTTTACCTCGACATTAAGTTTATGTAACGCTTCTATGCTGGGTTTTGCGGATGGTTTAGCAGGGTCGAGGAAGCCAATTAATCCGGTGAAAATCAAATTGCTTTCATCGTCAACGTTGTAATTTAATGGGTGGTCTCCTTTGAATTCGCGGATTGCGAGAAGCAAAATGCGCAGTCCATTTGCGTTCAATCGCGAAGCGGTGTCCAGGACGTTTTGCCGCATGGCATCGTCCATGACCACCACTTCATCTTGTTCTATGTGCAATTCACGGTCTTCACCAGGATGAAAACTATGGGTGCATAAATCCAGCATTTCCTCGACGGCTCCCTTGCAAATGAGCAGGTGTTTGCCATTTTTCTGCTCTAAAATGACGCTCATTCTTCTGCGTTCAAAGTCGAAAGGAATTTCATCTATTTTCTCGAAATCTTTTTCCACCTTCAGGTAGTCATGCAATTCCACGTGCTCCAGAACCGCCAAGTCCATTAAATTTGTAAGACCGGTTTGATGGTGACTGTTCAGGTAAGCCCATTTCAACACTTCAAAGTCCTCTATGCCAAAAACGTTGAGGTGTTGCGTCAGCACGATTTTATCTATGGTAAGCGTGCCGGTCTTGTCAGTACACAGTAAATCCATGGCACCAATGTTCTGGATGGCGTTCAAGCGTTTTACGATTACCTTGTGCTTGCTCATGCTCATGGCGCCTTTGGCGAGATTTGATGTAACGATGACCGGCAACATCTCAGGTGTCAGGCCCACCGCCACAGCAATGGAAAATGGCAGCGCCTCCATCCAGTCGCCTTTC
The DNA here is from genome assembly GCA_041678005.1 of Thiohalomonadaceae bacterium. Taxonomy (GTDB): domain Bacteria; phylum Pseudomonadota; class Gammaproteobacteria; order Thiohalomonadales; family Thiohalomonadaceae; genus Sulfurivermis. The sequence continues at coordinate 1,568 of JBAYOW010000030.1, read as the reverse complement.
AACAAGCCGTTTACTAAAAAAATGATCGGCACCATTACCAGCATAAATCGGATAAGCAGGAGACTCACTTTATTGATGCCGATATCAAATGCGGTTTCCGGACTTTCGCCGATGACGCTTTTGCTGATGTTGCCGAAATAGGTGTTGGAACCTGTGGCCACGACCACGGCAGTCGCCGCTCCGCTCACCACATTAGTGCCCATAAAACACAGGTTATTTAAGCCTATGACGGTTTTTGTTTCGGCCTCGGGAATGGACAAAGGCCACTTCTCCACTGGGAGTGACTCTCCTGTGAGCATGGATTCGCTTATAAATAAATCAATGCTTTGCACGACTCGGCAATCTGCCGGAATCATGTCGCCAGCGGATAAATAAATAATGTCGCCAGGCACGAGTCGCGACATGTCTATCTCGACCTTGCCGATCTCTTTTCTCAATACAGTGGCGGTGGTTGTCACCATGTCTTTCAACCGTTCGGCCGCGCGGTTGCTTTGGTATTCCTGAAAAAAACTGATTAGTGCGCTGATGACGATCATCAAGGATACGACCACCACCGTTTTGAAATCACCTTCGCCTGGCGCGGCCATCCATACGTCGATGGCGAAAGAAATCACCACGATAGCGAGGAGAATGAAAATAAAAGGATTGGCAAAGGATTTTAATAATTGCTTGAACCACGAAGGTGCTTGATCGTAATCGACCTGGTTGAAGCCAAATTTAGTAATGCGTTCTTCAGCATCAGCCTGAGATAGCCCCTTCTCGGAACTATCTACCATGTCATACACCGCCTTGACATCTTTTTTCGATGCTTCACGCAGTTTGCTCACTGCGGCGAGATTCATTTCGACTCTATGCGGCGACCTGGTGGTTTTTTTATGCCGAGTTTTTGATTCTTTCATAGAGATATACCCTGGCCTGATATTCTTTCCATTAAAAAATTCTCATAATGCTAAAGCACAGATTGAACTAAAAAGTGCAACGCAGTTGAATGACTGGGCGTGGGCTAAACTAAATACAACATTAATTAGAGGTTAATGTTGCATGGTCAGGAAAAATCTATAAGCAATTAAGACGACGCTGAATAAATACCAATCTTGCCTGTCCCTTTGATAAAATATCGCAAACCTAAAAGGCGGAAGTCATCGCTATCCAAATCACCTTTGCCGAGGCCGAATGTCCGCCAAAATAATCCATTCCTCGCGAGCTTTTGCTAGCTGATATAGAACATTTGATTCCTTAAATTGCACTCCATAGAAATTTCATCTTTTACCCTGATACAGATAGCAAATCTGGCTACCAACTGTTTATGGGCGTGGCCCATGAGACGGTACGGATATAAAAGCTGGTCAACTTAAATAAAAGTCAAACAGCTGCAAAACTCGCTACCTTAATCTGGCAAATCACAGCACAACTGTACAGACTGCTTGGGTGGGCTAATTTATTTAGTCACCCCTGAAATATTCGCTTTACCACACCGCCACGGCATGTGTCGTGCTTTGCTGAGATAAAAACCCAATAATCGGACGACGATTTCGATCTTGAAGACCTGATTGAGGTGCAAAAAACAG
>JBAYOW010000029.1:0-27638 GCA_041678005.1 Thiohalomonadaceae bacterium | reverse complement strand
TGCAGGTCTTCTACATCCGGCGCAATGCCCGTTGGTTATTACGCCATTGTTTGTCGTTAGACACAAACCTCTATTTCGTAAATCTGCATGACACCAATACTATTCAGTAATTTTGATCCTTATATTAAAGAGTATAATCTTGCCCTGTTCTTTAATGCAGAACCTCGTTAAGCGTGATACTGCAGAGTTGGATCCACCCAACTTATAAGCGCTTGCAGAGTCATAAGTACGCAGGAAAACAGCTTTTCTATGTATGCGCACTTTGTTTCTCGATAGCATCCAACAGAGTAATGATTTTCTCCGAGAGCGGATCTATTTTCTGGAATAACTGCTCGGCCTGCTCAAGCTTACCCGACTTGCGCAAGCCAACGATATCACCGATCAGACGGTGCAACTCTGCATGAGGTTGCTCGAGGTCTTTCATCTCGGCAAGATGCCCATAGTTTTCTAAGCCTTCGGTGTAATACCATTTGCCCAGGTCGCAGTCTTTGTGGGAAGTAACCTGGTTGCTGCTCAAGGTACCGGTGCCATCAAGGTATGCCCTTATTCTGCCCTTCCAGGACAGATGCGCTGTCTTTGCAGCCGACAGATCTACACCGCGAACACTTGTCTGAAAGCGCGCTACCAAACTACGCAAATCATTCATTTGCTCATAGATCTCTACACTTACATGCACCGTCTCGCCAGATGTGCGCGTCGTCTCTTCGGCAATCCCGGCAATCTTGGTAATGGAGCGATCCATTTCCTCGGCAACATGGCTTTGCTGCTCGGCCGCTGTGGCTATCTGATTACTCATATCAGTGATCGTACCTACTGCCTTGACGATACTATCAAGCGCGGCACCGGCAGCTGATGTTGCCGAAACTGTTGCCTGCGTATGCTCATGGCTTTGTGTCATCATCCCGGCTGCTTTGTGTGATTGCGTCTGCAAACGTTCGATAATGACACGGATTTCTTCGGTGGATTTCTGTGTACGCTGTGCAAGTGTACGCACCTCATCGGCAACCACCGCAAAGCCTCGTCCTTGCTCACCGGCACGGGCTGCCTCTATGGCTGCGTTCAAGGCCAGTAGATTAGTTTGTTCGGCGATGCCATTGATCACCTCCAAAACCTTACCAACCTCCTGGCTATCTTCCTGCAGCTGAGTCATCGCACTCGCGCCCTGCCCTATCTGCTGTGCCAGCGCATCGATATCGTCCAGTGTCTGTGCCACAATACGACGACCGTTTTCAGCCTCACTCTTGGCATCACCTGCAGCCGAGGCTGCTTGTGTAGTATTGCGGGCAACCTCCTGCACAGTCGCCGCCATTTCATTCATCGCCGTAGCGATCTGCGCGATTTCAGAGTGCTGTTGCTGCACCCCATGATTGGTTTCTTCAAGCCGCGTGACTACCTTGTCAACGGTCTGGCTCACTGCGGCCGTGCCCTGGGTTACTCCGGCAACAATACTGCCCATATGGGACACCATCTCATTATAGTCAGTGAACATTTGACCTATTTCATTTTCTGCATCATCTACTGTCAAGGCGCTGGAAAAATCTCCTCCAGCAACCAGATTGAAGTTATTGCGCAAAAGAGCAATTTGCTGCATCAATACGGTCATGCCAAACATACGGCCGAGGATAACGAACAGTAAAATACAAATAGTACCTGCCATTGCAACATATAATTGTTTGTGTGCCGCACGCTGCGCCGACTCCTCCATCATGACCACAGCCGCGTTGGCTTCTTTAAGTAACTCAACCGAAGTGTGCTGAATCGCACGTATAGAGTCACTGGCCGGGCTTTGTATATAATTAAGGATATGTTGCTTATAGGTTTCCCAGACCTTTTGTGATTTCAGCAACTGTGCACGTATTGCCTCATCACTGACAGCCGCAATACCGCGTTCCTTATTGCCTTCAAGCAAAGCACGCAAACCAGCTTCAAACTGCCCGATCGTTGCCTGTACAGTTTCGTTTTGCTCCATCCCCTCGCCAACCAACAGGGTCTCCTTGGCGACCTTTTGACTGAGCATACGCTGCGCTCCTGCGACATTGATGGCAGCAGCCGCATTGTCGTTGAAGGAAAGATAAAGACTGACGGTTACCGAAGCGGCAAACAGAAAAATCAGCGTATAGGAAAAAAGATATTGTTTGTCCAGACTACGCAGACCTAAGCTGCGTAAAACAGCCTGAATTAGATGCGCGATTGTTTGTCTCATGCCTCTATCCTCCATAATTATTCTTGCAATCCGATACAAATCATTATAAGGAAGCCTAAGGAAGCATTGTTTAGAAGGTTCGTTAGAAGGTTCGTGTCGATATTATGTTTTTCTATGTACCTGGATTAAGGATAAAAACGAAAAATATCAGTTTTGCGACTCAGCCAAATTTTGTCATATCTCAATAAATTTATTATTTATTGTTTGAGCCCATGCATCTGATCATTTATCGGTCAATATTCATTGGCACATATACCACAAAAGGTGTATATCTAAAATGGTAGTTTTACCTGACATTACCAACTCAATGCGCCTTTACGCCAAGATAAAACAGGTCAAGTTATGAGTTCCTGCCCATGCCGCCAAGATGATTGCCTGTTATGTGAGTCATGGTTGTTTTCTGGTCTGACCGGGACGCAGGCCTGCCAAGTGCATGGCATGATTCAGCACAAAAGCTATGCACCAAAGTCTGTGTTATTTTATGAAGGTTCGACAACCAACCACCTCTACCTGCTCAAATCAGGCTACGTCAAACTCACCGCTGCCCTACCCGATGGCCGTAATCAAGGACTGCGCTTTGCCAGCTCCTGGCAATTCATCGGCCTGGAGGCGCTTGGTGAACCACACTATTCCTACACTGCAGAAACTATCACTCCCATTGACGCATGCATGATACGCCACAAGGACATGCTCAAATTACTGGAACAAAATCCACAACTTGCACTGCGCGTAATCAACACGCTCAACCGTGAACTGCAACAGGCCAATGCCATGATCCGCAATCTAGGCATGATGAGCTCCACGGAGCGCGTCGCTGCCTTTCTGCTTTCCATCCTGCACGCAGAAGATGAGGACGTAAATGAATTCCTCTTGCCATTGACACGCACCGACATGGCAGAAATGTTGGGGCTGACCCTGGAGACAGTCAGCCGTGTACTGACTCGTTTGACACGCGACAAGATTATTTGGATGCAACCATCAGGACGGATGTTGCGCATAATCGATAAAAATCGCCTGGAAGAACTCGGTGGTGACATTGCTCAGGAAATCTGGCGACGCGTCTCACGCGGCTGACTTGCATCTGGTCAAACAGAAACTATTTCTTGTAATCCAAATCGCAGCAAATCTTTTTCTCACGCCCTGACAAAGTATCCAGACTATTCATGCAATCAAAAAAAACGCGTGACAGTAAACCGCCACGCGCAGCTCAACAAACAAGCATTCAAGGAGAGTCTTAAATACAGCTTCTACACATACAACACTAAATAACGTGACTCCTGGCCAAGTCGTTCCGGTCGGAAAACTTGTGTTCCGACCGGAACGGTTGCTTGTCAGGCCAACTGTTCAATGCAGACCAGCCGCCATTCGTACAGGTATTATTAGAAAATTACCTGCACTCCAAACGTAGTCACAGAATTATCACGCAGTGTGTTATCTGTAGGATGCTGCTTGTCAAAGTCGGTTTTAGCGTGCTCCAGGGTCAGTTTCACCTTTTGGCCATCGATGTAATAGTTGGCACCAATAGCAGCAACCTTCTGATCCTGATAGCCACTGTTCAGGTTGTACTTGGCTTTGTCATAGCGGCCAAACAACTGCAGGCGGCCTGGCCCAAGCTTGTTAGGCAGCAAATAACCAGCCTTGATGTAATGTGCTTCCAACTGAGTGTTGCTTGGCAGGCTCGGGTCAGGGTTATTGTTTATTGCATCACCAACATCATATTCTAAATACGCCGCAGACAAGGTATAGGTACCAGACGCTGTAGGCTGCTCGTAGAAGATATCCACGGTCTTGCCTTTATAGTCCTGCTTGTTCAACCGGTTTGTCCAGTCAGCATAGGCAACATCTGGCTGATAGTCATAGCCAGCACCAATCGTCAATACAGTGCGCGTACCCAGATAAGTACCAAGGTAGCCATAGTCATACTCAGGATCAAGCATGGAATAGTGCACACGAGCGGTAACTCGTGGAGATGACTTTGGAATATGGTCACCCTCACGCCCATCAGCAATCATCAAGCGGTACTGAAGTTTGGCATCTGCCAGATTACCCCAGATAACCCCGCCAGTATCACGAGTTCCGCCAAACGGAGTATAGGAGTTAAGGGAACGATCCAGAGTCAATGGCTCCAGACAGGCTTCCAGATTTTCACGTGAGAAGGTGTTCTTGAAACGGCCGAGGATAAAACGCACAGCGTCAGAATGGTCATAAGTAAGATAAGCATCACGATAAGTAACACTCTTGTCATCATTACCATATTTACTGTCATTGCCCGCCTCGATCTGGGCATAAAAACCAAGCTGATCGTTATATTGACCCATAAAGGTCAAACGATTACGGCGCAGAAAAGAATCAAAGCCACTACCGCTATTGCTAGCGGAACGATGCTCACGATTTTGCATCCACATCTGCAGCGCATAGCTGAAAGTTACATAGCCTTCTTCGCCAAACTCAATGGTAGGACCAGCTTGTGCTACTCCTGGTATTGCTGCCGCACAGGCCAGCCCTGAAGTCAGCATTAGAGCACGCGCAGTCTGTCGTACAGACTGAGCAGGATTTGCCATCTTTTTAAGTTCTTTCATTTTTAATTACCTCCCCCGTTCAAGGACATATAGACTTTGCTCAGTTCTTCCAGGTCATCACCGCGATGGCAACTGACACAGCCATTAGTCAAGTCTGTGCGAGGATCGGCGAGCAGATTCTTATGCGCCACTTCTTCTTTCATTACACGCGGATTACCCTTGTGACAACCCACGCAAGAACCATTTACGGTCTTGTGCTGTGTATGCCAGGGTGCGGTGGCGCTATCCATATCCGGTGCGCCGGCACGTTTGCCATTGTGACACTTGAAACAGCTGGAAGCGCCCATGCCACAGGCATTGGCCAGGGAGATAGGTGAAATACGGCTACTGGCATGGTGAGCATCCAGCAAGGACTCGCTACCCCAGCCTTCAGTCGCGCTCACCTCTGTCATCTCCTCACTGGGCGAGGAAACCAACATCACAGTCAGCAACGCACCAAAGGTAAGCACCATCATCGCCCCCACACCACGACCCAACTGTCGCAATGCCTTGTTGATGAATTTTTTAACCATCATGACTCCTCTCCTTCGTCTAAGAAAACGCACTGTTGATAAAACTTTAATTTGTCTACATCACAATCAAGGCACAGCGGGCTGATTTGGTGCTGGGGCCTGTTTTATCCTGGCATCCCGTTCAGCCTTGCGCCTTTCTTCTGCTGCCGCAATATCTGCCTCACTGGTACCCTTTACACACATGCAGGTTGGCCCTTTACGAAACTTCAACCTGCCAGGTTTTACTTCTTCTACCGTGCTGCCAGCCTGTATCGGTGGCAACTCATCAGCGGCCATGGCCTGCACACACCAAAACGGCAAGCACAGTAGACCAGGCAAGACTACAGATATCCTATACCTACGACTATTCATAGTTACGCTACCTGCTCAGCTTTCCCGTCTATCATGCATGTCACATGCCAAAACCACAAATCCAATAGATTCATGCGCTTACATCAATCCCACAGCATCTGAATGATTGCACAGGGCAAGACTGCAAAGTGCAAACCTCAATTTGCAATGTCGTATGCCCGCATTTCTCAGCATGGTTTTACCAGCTAGTGAAAAAAGCAATAAACCGTTCTGGTTTTCATGCAAACTATAAATAACTCACAGTGGCCTTAAAACGCTCAGGGCTTTTGCTCATGCCCGGATGAAACGTCCAGGCCAGGCAAGGCCATCCTGCGTTGCAGGGCGATAAAGCGTTTCGCCTGGGTCTCGGCCAGTGCCTGCTGCAACAAGGCAAGCACCTTGGGCTCCAACACGCTCGCATGGCGCAGACTATCCTTAAAAGTACGCTCATAGTGTTCACCAGGCACCACTTCCAGGCGTAACTCAAGCTGCCAGCCGACCGCAGCGGGCTGGCGAAAAAAAACCTGTAACTCACGCTCGCCGCCGGCCGGTATGCGAGTATCGAAATATTCTTCGGTCAGTCTCACATCTACCCCCCAACCGATAACATAGCGAGTCAACTCGCTGACTCTACGCCCCTGCTCATCCAGCAATTCAAGCACCGCCGTTACCTTGGGCACCATATACGTAGGAAAATGATGACCTGCTCCCTGGTTGCGCAGAACCACCCTGACTCCGAGCTCATTTTCATTCCTGCCAGGCATAAATTCCATTTCCACCGCCAAAGCTTGCAAAACCATTTCGCGATCATGGATGCCGCGAAACAGATGCTGGCGCTCAGGCATATGGCAGGACTGACAATGCTGTTTGTCTTTATAGGGACTTGCTGCCCATTGCGCGTAAGTATCTTCCTGCAACTTGCCATTCACCCTTGGGCCATCCTCGGGGAACTGATGGCAGGTTGCGCAGAAGCGGCTATCTGCAAAGGCTGTTGATACAGTGAAACCACCATGTGGCAATGGATCTGCCGAGACTTCCTTTTGCGCTGGTGGTCCGTAACGCTGGTGTTCGCGCACATGACAGGCAGCACAGCTCAAACCGCTTTCTGCGAGATTATCTGGCACATAGTCAGGAATCGCAGAGGTTGGCGCGGCAGGCCAATCTTGCTGGATCGCCACCAACGCTTTTTGTTCGGCCAATGGCGCATGGCAGCGCAGACAGCTATTGCCTTGTTTTTGATCCAGCAAGTGCAACTGCCACTGTATGGATGCCCCCATGGTGTGGGCATGCAGGCTGGTACGCCATTGCTGCCACTGTGCTTCATGACATTGGGCGCAGGCCTCTGGGTTAAGATCTGCTTCTATTGCGGTATATCCTGGTGGCGGTGCCCCTTGAGCCGGCAGGGGATCCGCCCAGTGCCTGGCAAGAAACGTTGCTACCGGATCCTCAGGCGGCTTATCGCTGCAGGCCAATAACAGGAAGCTGCACAGCAACAATAAAACAGATCGCAAACAAATCATTCGCTACCGTCCTGAATTCATACAATAAATGCAAAGTTTAATTGAATCCGAATCGGTTTGTAGGAATAGCAGCCTCAACTCGTTTTTATTTAGCCGCCCCTAAAAAAAAGGCCCACGGCATGCCGTGGGCCAAACAAGGAAGAACTATTTTATATTAGCCACCACATGGATTGGCTGGCGCGGCACCACCGCCTGCACCGGCACCACCACTACCAGTGGAACCAGCCTTATAGGCCTTGTCCGCTTCGATGATGGCATTGGTATAGCGATAACGTGGTGCATCATGATATGGATTATCGATGATGCGTGGAGCAACTGCCGTGGTGCTGTAAGTATATACCGAACGAGCCGCTGTATCCGTACGCCACGGCGAGTCTTCCGGCAGGATATAATTGTAGTTCTCATCCAGCATATGCGACATTGAGTTCCACTCGACCATAGCGCCATCGTAGAAGCGTGTCGGCAGGCCGAGGATCATCCCGGACACAGTTCCAGTAAGCATGGCACGGTAAGTTGTCTCACAATAAGTGATGATATCCCCGCCCTGATACGCATTGCCTGCCCCAACTGGTGCAACAGCCCCGCCAATATCAGTCTTGAACTGTGAGTTTGCACCCGCTGGAAGCTCGCCATTCAGATAGGCTGCGAGGGTTGCTTTGTCCTTGTAACGTCCGATAGCGTCAACCATTTCGGTGTGCTCAAGCAACAATGCACCATTTGGGTGTCCGGCACGGGAATTATTGTTCTGAAAGCCAGTTCCCAGGTATTGAGGATTGTTACGCGCATCCCAGATAAAGGCTGATGTACGTCCGTCAACCACATCGATCATGTCACCCAAAGTTGCCTGCAGGGCGGCATTGTCCTGCGGGAGATTGCGCACCGAGACAATGCCGCTACGCGGCAGGCAATTTGCTGCGGGCGGAGTCGCCAACATTTTGTTCTCGTCACAGGTCGCCACTGAGCCAACGTAACCTAGCATTACCCCAGCTCCTGCATTAGCTGCGCCACCGTTGAGTTGTGCCAGGTGATTGGCCTCAACACCCCAGTAGCGGAAAGCATACCAGCACCGACCCATTGACATCGCTTGACCGGCACCACCAGTACCCATAGCACAGACCAGCATATCTTTGGTTGGATCGATGCCATAATCCTTCAGGAAGGCGTCCATTGCAGCGCCATCCGGCACCATGCTACGCGTAGTAGTTACGCCGTTGCTGCGATCCATAGTCAAACGCGACCCAGGAACACTGTAGGTAAACACACCATTCGCCGGGTTGGGCGTAATGTACTCTGAGCCCGTCGGTCCGTTGCTTGTTTGCAGGATAATCAGACGCCCGGTGATGCCCGCCGGCCGGTTGACCGACCAATTATCAATCCAGCGCTGCAGTGTTGTGCCGGTGATCAGGCCGTTAACATTGTCGTTGTAGTCATTCGCTGATTCCTGGGCAATTTCTGCCGGAGAATTGACCTTGATGGCCGCAGGCGTGCCATCTGGTGATGTAACCGTACCTGTTGTTCTGTCTTCCCCACCGCCGCAACCAACCAGTAACAAGGCTGCAAAAGCAGCCAATATGGTACCGACCCCCTTAAAAGGTGAATCTCCGCTAAGTATTCCCATAACCCATCTCCTCCGCATATTGCGTTTGTTTTCATACCTGGAACCGGAAGTACTGGCTTGTTTGTTACCAGTTGCTGCTGCCAGACCGCCTAGTACTCTTCTCTTATCTACTTAAGCAAGTCACATACCAATTTCAATAGCAAATTGAATTTGTTTGAATTTCAATCTGTTATCTGCATATTGTTCCTTTTCTGAGTGTCTAACTGAATTGCACAATCCACTATCAGTAAGTAACAGACTGCCAAATGCAATCTGCATATAAACACTTACTTCACCACCACCGGAGTTACATCCCCTGCTAAGGCGTCCAATACAGCCTCATAATTGCCGTCGATCCGCAACTGTTGCACGGCAGCACCCTGCTGCTGCAGGGCAGTTAGCAACTCATCGCCACGTGCCTGTTCTGCCGCACCTGGCACCAACACCAAAACTGTCTTTTTCTTGCTCATATGATATACACCACGTCAGCTTGTACGACTTCCTGCGCCATAGCCGAGCTTATCGCCGCATCTTCAACCCGCTCTATCGGCACATCGGAAAATTCCAGCGCCTCCAGTTGGACTTCAACATCTGGGCCGCTTTCCAATTCACCACAGACCAACACCCGTACCGGATCATCAAGCAATGTTAGGCCACTGGCCATGCGCAAGGCTTCAGTCTTGCGGTATCTGGCGACTACCAGAATATTCTTGTCTCCATCAGCCATTGTTCATGCTCCTCAAAATACCAACACCTGATCGGAGTTCTTGACCAACTCCGCATCCTGGTACTGTCCCCCCACTACCACCTTGTCGGCTATAGAGGCCAAGTCAATACCCTCATAGCGTTCAACGCTCAACTCACACAGCGCAGTTGCCACCTGTCCAGACAAAGCCAGCTCGGTGAACTGACTGTTATTGAGCAGACGCACGCCGGTGTCGGTGAGAAAGCAGCGCAGGTCCCAGCCTCGTTTGACTGCGGCCTGCAGTATGCCTATCACCTGCGTGGCATAGGTATCGTCGGTAACCACCACTCCAAATCGCATGATCAAGACTTCCTTATTTTCCACACTGAATTACCGCCATCGCTACCTTGCTCATAAAGGTCATCACCTTCGGTCTCACACATAGCGATGATGGATTCACCTGAAGAGGGGTTGTCAAATATCAGTGTCAGCACATCACCCGAGGCCATTTTCTGCAGTGCCTTCTTGGTATAGACCTGTGGATGTGGGCAGCTATAGCCGCATACATTCAGCGAATATTCGCCCGGACCTGTTTGTTCAAATTTTACAGCCATGTTCTTCTCCTTAGCTTTATCTTTACTCTTAACTATTTAAATTAATTACAAATCGAAGCCATCATCGGCAGAAACGTTACGGTTTGTCCACCAGTTGAAAGTCTTAACGCCAAGGTAACTACCACCAGCCATACCGAACAGAAAAACCCAACCACTTGGATCGCCGTTGGTAACGGTGGCAAAGAAGGCGCCGATGTTACAGCCCATAGCGATACGAGCGCCGATACCCATCAAGGTGCCACCTACCAAGGCAAAGACTGCGCCTTCCATACTCGGCATCTTCCATTTGAATTCACGGCGACTCAGCGCCATAACCGCGGCACCTAGGATGATGCCAATAGACATAAAACCAGGCGCATTCAGCAAAGGATTGGGAACACCATTTTCCAGGCCGAAGTAGATGTTGTTCATCATGTCAAAGTTCAACTTCTCCAGTACCCACGCACCCCACTGCGCTTCCTGAGTAGTGATATACCAGTAACCTGGATCAAACACGGTTCCCTGCATGGACAGACCGGCGGTGTGACCCATGGCCTCCAACATTTCACCGAAGTTGTCGATCTCGTAATGCGTGCGCAGCAGACCAGTAACCCACATATGCAGACCGGCAAAGATGCCAAGGAAAACACCCGCGATTGCGGTATTTTTCGAGGAGGTGAACATCGACCACATGCCTTTTAAGTGGTCATTGAGTGTGGGGTTGGCAATCTTTGCACGGCGCAAATGGCCCTTGCGGTAGTAAACGATGTACAACAGGATCAACACAGCCAGTACCGGCAACAGGGATACCAATAACATGTTCACCAGGAAGCTGGAAACAAACACATTATTGACACCCAAGGTATCGGCCAGAGTAGCGCCCTGCAAATCCCACACATGACCCGAGGTGAAAATATCAAACCAGCCCGTGGTTACCGACAATTCCTCCGGCATATCCTTGGCGATAGAAGATTCAACCCAGGACGATGGCACCAAACGGTCAAACCAGCCGCTGGCTGCAACAAAGATCGCCTGGGAAAAGCTGATGGCTACAACAACCAGCATCGAGCCGACATTGCCCTCACCGGATTTATAAAGAGACCCAGAGGCACAGCCACCAGTAAAGACGATGCCATACCCGAAGATAGCGGCACCAATCACTATATGCCAACCAAGCACATTGGGATGGAAGGTACTATTCCCCGTAACCGTGACAAAGGCTGCTATCAATGAATACAAGGCCACTGCGATCATCATGCCGACGGCCATGCGCGGCACACCGACGGCAAACAAATCACGCACTGCAGAGGCCATACAAAAACGGCCGTACTGCAAAAACAGCCCATACACCACGCCAAACCAGACATATACCAGCAGATACACATAACGGGTATCTATGGACAGAACCCAGGCAGAACCCAGCGCCACTAAACCCAAAATAGCCAGGGCGTACCGGAAACCTGGCTGTGACAACAAACCCGTCTGCTGCGAACCCGCCAATGCACTGTTTTGATTGCTCATATATCTTCCATCAGTCATCAGATTAAATATCTACACAAGTACTGCGCCAATTGCAGAACTTACCCAATAAATCAGTGGCTATTGCCCCAGACCCTTGCGTACATAAATACGCCAACCATGCTCGCCGCGGACAGTTGCCAGGTGGGTGCTGTATAACGTCATCACCAGCGCCGGTATCGTCTCCACCGAGGTGGGATTGTCTGAATACAACTCAAACACATCGCCATCCTTCAGCTCCTCAACCATCTGCATGGCGAGCAACTGTGGCCGTGGGCAAGCTGCACCGAGGCAATCCACACTGCGCATGATCTCCACGCTACCGAGCCCAGGCAGATCTACAAACTTTGTCTGCATGGCGATGGAAATCTCACGCCCTCGCCAGATACGTTTCAACCACGACATCCTGTCAGGCCCTCCCGAATAATTATAATTGCTGGGTACAAACAACTGGCCGCACGACAGTCAATATCTAGCAGTTTATGTGCCATATTTATTTTTCCATATATTTCATGATGATAGAGAAATACATAATGTTCTGGTGGGAGTATATTGCAATCAGCCATCAGCAGATTGATGGTGAGTGGGATTTTGCAATCAGAAGCCAAAGACAGCATTTTCAGGCCACGGCAAAAATTCTGGGCGCGCCGCGAACCAGTCAGCATCAATCTAAAATTTAATAAACTTTCCCGCAAACGGGCGAGGATTCAGGGGGGAGGGAAATTTCAATCGTGGCCAGAACTTGTGGAAAGGTTCTGCTTACGCGGGCTGCACAACGCCTTCTCAGGCCACCATTTTACGTGCCATAAACTGTAGCCCTTCCTGCATCTGCACAACCTTGGCCAGAGCCAATTCAGCCTGTTCATCGCTCAGGCCCACAGCCGCAAGCAACTCCGCAGGAATTTCAGTAGTGCCCGCATCGCCCATGCCGAAGCGCATGAGTAAACGGCTGGCCAATTGCACCAGGTTGGGATAGATGCCGTAGGTATCACGCGCCGTGTGATCATGATGCCCAGATACGGTGGCGATGATTTCCCTGGGCATATTCCAGGCATCCATTAGCCAGATCCCCATCTCGGTATGGTTCACACCAACCAGCTCACGCTCCAGCTCAAGAATAGGGCGTTCAGAATGCCTTGTTGCAGCCTGATTGAGGCGGGCGAATTGCTGCGGGAATAGATGAGCCAACAAAAGAAAACCAAAGTTATGCAACAGACCAGACAAATATGCCATGCCAGACGCAGGCCGCCGACTGAATTCTATGGATTCACACAGCAATTGTGACAGGGCGGCCACATGCAGGGCATCGCGCCAGAATGCATCCAGACCTAAAACACCATCTTTGGGAATACGGAAAGACTTGCCCAGGGCGAGGCCGAAGACAAAATCCATGACAAAATCCAGCCCCAACACGCGCACAATAGCCGTTTCCACCGAATCCACCTTGCCCTGATAGGCGTAGAAAGGTGATGTGGCATAACGCAGCAACTGTGCACTTAAACTTGGATCCTGCTCGATAACCGCCGCCAGTTCGCAGACATTGATGTATGGATTATTGCGCAGATGCAGAATCTCGGCGGCAATGCCTGGCATGGGCGGCAACTGACGCACCTGCTCAACCTTGTTCTTCATCTGCTGTTGTTTGGCCACGGCTGGCGTGGCTGCCCTGGATTGTGGACTGGAGATACGGTAGCCACGCAACGCACCGTTAACGAGTTGTGCGAAATCTGCCTGATTACTGCGCAAGAACAGGTGAGCAACACCTGAAGTAAAAAAGACCTCGTCCAACTCATTCACAGACCGATCAATGATCATCTTCAGGCCATAGGCATTACCCAGAGGTGGCAGAGCGAGGCTCTCGCAGTCGGGAAATTTACTCTGGATGTCCTCCAGTGTACAGGGCAGGAATGGGCGTTTGGCACTGCCCTGCAGAACCGACAACTCAAGACGATGGCTGGCCGGGTAAACAGCCAATAGGTAATTGCTGCCACTTTTCAATAAAGTGCTACGCAGTAATTTTTGTACAGGAACACGAGCCTCTCGCAGCACCTCGGCCAAGGTTTTGCCTGCGGTGGCGCTATACAGCCTGTACTGCCCACCAGTGTTGGCCAGATAATTGCGTACAGTGACAGGTATATTCATCACATCGGCTCCTGTAGGAATGGCTCAAGCAGTTATTGAACCACGACTTCCATTATTAGCTTAGGAGAAGCCCGATCTAACTACTGGGATATCTATCACAATGCAAGCAAATAATGCTCACGCTCATACTAAATAGCCATGCTCAACGCCTGCTATACATCCCCGTCAGATAGTGCATATGCGCTGCCCTGTCCGTCGGCACCTGCTCCCAGGCAAAGCGCCATTGCCAGTTGCCGACCGTGGTGCCTGGAACATTCATGCGGTGCTCACCGCCCAGTGCTAACACATCCTGCATCGGCAAGACCGCCAGACGCGCCACTGATGCATAGGCAGCGCGTATAAATGGCCAGGGCATGGCCTCGGCTGGATGGCCAAAATATTCCATCACATGATGGCACAAGGAATCATCGCTGCTATGCCACCAGCTCAAGGTGGTGTCGTTGTCATGCGTGCCAGTATAAACCACGGTATTTTCCGTATAATTATGTGGCAGATAAAAGTTATCGGCACCACCACCAAAGGCAAATTGCAGCACGCGCATGCCAGGCAGGGAGAATTTATCCCGCAAGGCGATCACCTCGTCGGTAATAATACCCAAATCCTCGGCCACCACCGGCAAGGGCGAAAAACGTTGGGTAAGGGATTTGAACAAGGCTTCACCAGGTGCCTTCACCCAGCGGCCATTAATCGCCGTTTCCTCCTTGGCCGAGATCTCCCAATAGGCCTCAAAACCACGAAAATGATCGATGCGCAGCAGGTCGACCATGTGCAATTGCCAAGCCAGGCGTTGCTTCCACCAATGAAAATCATCGGCGGCCATGCGCTCCCAGTCGTATTGTGGGTTGCCCCAGCGTTGCCCGGTGGCAGAGAAATAATCCGGCGGCACACCAGCTACAACCAAAGACTGGCCATTTTCATCCAGACTGAAATATTCGCGTTGCGCCCAGACATCGGCGCTATCGTGGGCGACAAAGATCGGCATATCACCGAAAATAGCCACGCCATTGTTATTGGCATATTGTTTGATTGCTTGCCACTGGTAATCAAAGACAAACTGCTCAAACTGCAATATGGCCAGCTCATCTGCATAATGCTTGCTTATATCTGACAGTGCATCTGCATCGCGATCACGCAGCTGCCTGGGCCATTCTGTCCAACCTCGACCTTCCTGCAAGCTTTTAATCAGGCAAAAGTGAACATAGTCATCCAGCCAAAACGTGCGCTCAATGAATTGCTGCAAGGCTGTCCGCTCGGCCTCCCCTGCCCTGGCCTGAAAACCATGCCAGGCCTGCGCGATCAATCGGGGTTTGGCATCACGATTTGGATCTGGCACCACATCATCCAGCCAGCCTTGAGCCTGCAGGTCTTCGATACTTATTAACTGTGGATTGCCTGCGTGCACCGACAGGCTTTGGTAAGGCGACAGATCCTCGTGTGTCGGCCCCAGCGGCAGGATCTGCCACACCTGTTGACCAGCTGCCACTAGAAAATCGACGAAACGTCGTGCCTCTATGCCCAAATCGCCGCCGTGCCATGGTCCAGGCAAGGATGTTGGGTGTAATAAAATACCTGCCTGACGATGAGGCAGCGGCGATGGCAAATTACGTCTGGCTTTGGCTTCCATGTCTTGAACCTTGTTGATTTACAGATTGGAACGCATCACGCCGCCAGACAGAGGAGCGCCGCCACCGTGAAAAAGAACATGTGTAATAGCTTCGGGTGGCTCTTCACCCAAAAGACGATAAAGCCTGGCTAATTGTAGACGAAACAGCCGATCAAAATCACGCACCGATTCAGCTGGATTGTAATCGCCGAACCACCAGAACCAGTCCGATCCTTCACAAACAGCCAGCTGCTTTTCGGCACGGTAGAGATCCTCACCCGTCAAATGTCCAGCCGCGACTGCAGCATCGAAGGCGTGCTTGGCGTTACCCAGCAGATCCCAGGCATAATTTTTATCTCTATCGCCGATCCAAGTAGTGAATGTGCCATAGACCCAGCTACCGGCAACCAGGGCTGGCAAAGTTGTTGGCGCAAGTTCTGCATCCATGCAATCGCCAAAGGTGGTCAACTCCAGCGCGGGATGATTGGCCAGGCGTTGATAGAGCGTGGTGAGGAAATGATAGGCATTCTCCGGATAATATTCCCAGGCATTCTCACCATCCATAATGATGGAGACGACCTTACTGGGATCGCCATTACAGGCCTCAGCAGTATTTTCCAGATGGTGAATAAGATTATTCACGGCATCACTGGCATGCCAGTTGGAGTAAGTGAAGCCGATGAGATCAGATAGCCCGTCAGAACGGAAAAAACAGTGCATTGCAGAACCATTGATCTGATACGGGCGATGGGCACACAGCTCTTCTGGTAAGCCAGACTTAATCAGGCTGTTATGCAGGACAGTCTCACCACTGGCAGTCCAGATAAAACCTTCTTCTGCCAGCAAGTGTATCGTGGCTGTACTGACACCGCCTTCTGATGGCCAGCAACCGCGTGGGCGCATGCCGAAATGTTGCTCAAAAACACGTATCCCTTCACGCACATGCCAGCGCGCACGTTCTTCACCACCTGGATATTTTTCCAGCAAGGGCAAACTCAACTCCGGTATTGCCTCGCGAGCTGACTGAATATCGAGCAACAGAGGGACTATGGGGTGGGCGTATGGCGTTACTGAAAGCTCTATACGGTTTGCCTCAGCCAGCCGCCGGTAGCGCGGCACTACGCTTTCGATCAGCTCGCCGATAAGCTGCAACAACAAGCGGCGATCAGTCTGTGTATAGCCTGAAACCCGTGCCATCAAACCTTGCACACGACTATCGTCTCGCCGCACTGTCTCGGCCATCCAGGCCAGGTGATACCACACGATCAGGTCAACAATATATTGGTCATCCAGATAGCCCAGCATATGCGGTTCATCACCCATAAACCTGGCAATATCAGCTAACAAACGGAATTGCGGGAAGCGATCAATAAGCCGTGACTCGTTGGCACGCAGGCAGTTTTTTATCAATACCTGTCGTTGCTCAGGGTCTGCCGGCAAGGCAGGGGCCACCAAGGCTGCCAGCAGAGGATCGTGCAGAGGCACACCTTCACGCAAATAATTACGCACCATGACGGCATAATCTTCCAGCTGCTCCAATAGTGTTGGGGCAAAGTTTACGACAGCACGCGCCCCCGGCACGGCCTCGATGATAGCCGCCATATCCACATAGTCCTTGATGGCATGCAGATAGGTCCAGGGTAATTGATACTGACCACTTTCCAGGTCGAAATATTGTGGCTGGTGCATGTGCCAGCACAGCACTACCTTAAGACGAAAATTATCTGGCATGCCGTAATTTCTGTCCCAGCATGTCATTGCATACCAGGACAACCCCCCCCTCACTTACATGAAAATGTTTGGCGTCTTCTGCCAAATCCTCACCAATCACCGTGCCATCTGGGATGATGCAACCTTTGTCTATAATTGCCTTGTGAATACGGCAGCGCTCACCAATCACCACATCCGGTAAAATCACAGAATCCTGCACATAACTATAGGAATTGACGCGCACATTTGAAAACAGCAAGGAATGGCGCACCGTACCGCCAGAAATGATGCAGGCACCGGAAACCATGGAATCCACCGCCTGACCGCGTCTGTCATCATCGTCAAAAATGAATTTGGCTGGTGGCAACTGCTCCTGATAGGTCCAGGTCGGCCAGTGGTTATCATAAATATTCAACTCAGGCGTAATGCCTATAAGCTCCATATTTGCCAACCAATATGAATCTACCGTCCCCACGTCTCGCCAGTAGGCCTGCTTGCCAGTCTCAAGATCACGGAAGGGATAGGCAATAACCCGCGCATGCTGGATCAAGTATGGGATGATGTTTTTGCCAAAATCGTGTTCTGAATCAACGCGTATGGCATCCAGCTCCAGCTGTTCAAACAAAAAACGTGTGCTAAAAACATATATCCCCATCGAGGCCAATGCCTCGTCTGGCCTGCCAGGGATGCCTTCAGGCTGCACTGGTTTTTCCTTAAAGCCTGTCACCTGCCATTCATTATCCACGGCCATCACACCAAAGGACTTGGCCGTTTCCACCGGCACCTCAAAACAGCCTATCGTCAGATCAGCCTTGTGCTCGACGTGATATGCCAGCATAGGGCCATAGTCCATTTTATAGATATGGTCGCCCGCTAAAATCAGCACATATTCAGGATTATGTGAACGAATAATATCGATATTCTGAAAGACCGCATCGGCAGTACCGGCATACCAATGCCCGCCAGTGCGTTGCTGCGCCGGCAACAGTTCAACAAACTCACCGAGCTCGGTACGCTGAAAGCTCCAGCCATGCTGCACATGACGAAGCAGAGAATGGGCCTTGTATTGAGTGATGACGCCAATTCGGCGGATGCCTGAATTGAAACAATTGGATAAAGGAAAATCTATGATACGGAATTTACCACCAAAGGGTACGGCTGGCTTTGCTCGCCACTGGGTCAATCCCTTGAGGCGAGTACCACTGCCACCTGCCAGTATCAAGGCGAGCGTATCGCGAGTTAGTCGGCTGACGAAACGTGGCGTACGGGATTCAGACATGACACCTCCTTGATTCATTTAGATACCGCATCTTTATTAGTGTAATTCAGCAAACCCGTTACCAGCCGAATGTGATAACACAGGCCCAAAAGCTGACATGGCATGATAGCAGAAACACCCATAACAAACCCGCTCATGGCGATGATGAATTGGTTTTATAGTGCTCCCGTGCCTCTGCGTGGGAGCGATAACCCAAGCTTCAACCCCCCCGGGTTGGACGCACACTCACGTAGTCTTGGTCCCAGATGATGCACAAGTCCCTACACCGTGGAGCAGTAAGCATGCGCTCACTATCTTCAATGCCACCACATCTCACAAAAATAAAAAACACTGGTCAAAAATTCGAAGTACACACGCCATTGCTGTACCATTAACCGGCTGCCACGCCATGGTCGAACACAATTGCCGGAGTTTTCAATCTGTCATGAGCAAACTGCCCGACGAACATCGCCTTATCCTCGAGACTCGCCATCACGACCCGTTTTCCGTGCTGGGACGCCACCAGGAAGGTGAACAAACAGTAATTCGCGCGCTGCTAACGAATACTGCAGAAGCAGCTATAGAAAGCCAGCAAGGCCACTTGCCAATGGCACGCCTGCACAACAGCGACCTGTTTGAATGGCGCGGTGATGGCCGTCATATCCCCATGCGCTACCGGCTGCACTGGCAGGATGGTCAGGGCAAGACACATACCCGGCATGATCCTTACTGCTTTCCTGCCCAACTTAGTGATTTTGACCTCTACTTGTTTGGCGAAGGCCGCCACCATCATGCCTACCGGTTCCTGGGCGCACATCCACGCCGGATCGACGAGGTCGATGGCGTGCAATTTGCCGTTTGGGCGCCAAATGCCGGGAGAGTTAGCGTAGTCGGCGAATTCAACCACTGGAATGGCCGTTGCCACCCAATGCGCAGCTCTGGCGGTGGAGGGATTTGGGAACTGTTCATCCCTGATCTTGCAGCTGGCGCGCTATATAAATTTGAATTACGCCACAGGGACAGCGGCACCATCATGATCAGGACCGATCCTTATGGTCGTCGCTTTGAGCTGCGCCCAGCGACAGCTGCCATCATTGAGGGCGAGAGCTCATATATCTGGCAGGATGAACAATGGCTACGTCAACGCGCCCAGTGTGACTGGCTGCACGCGCCCATGACGATTTATGAAGTACACCTCGGCTCCTGGCAAAAGGATGCCAATTACCACTTCCTCAACTATCGTGAACTGGCCCACCGCCTGGTGGATCATATCAAACCCCTGGGCTACACCCATATCGAACTGCTGCCCATTACCGAACACCCGCTCGATAGCTCCTGGGGTTATCAAACGACGGGCTATTACGCCCCGACCAGCCGCTTTGGCGCACCCGATGATCTGCGTTATCTCGTTGACCTGTGCCATCAAAACGACATAGGCGTGATCCTCGACTGGGTGCCCGCACACTTCCCGCGTGACACTTTTGCCCTGGCCCGGTTTGATGGCAGTCCACTATATGAACATGAAGATCCACGGCGTGGTGAACATCGTGACTGGGGCACCTTAATCTTCAACTATGGCCGCAATGAGGTGAAAAATTTTCTCATCTCCAGCGCGGTTTTCTGGCTGAAAGAATTTCATCTCGATGGTCTGCGCGTGGATGCCGTGGCCTCCATGCTTTATCTGGATTATTCACGCGAACCTGGCGACTGGCTGCCCAATGTCTTTGGTGGCCGGGAAAATCTGGAAGCCATCACTTTCATGCAGGAACTGAACAGCGTGGTTCACGAACAATTCCCCGGCGCCCTTACCATGGCCGAGGAATCCACTGCCTGGCCAATGGTGTCGCGCCCCGTTTCCATGGGCGGCCTGGGATTCTCTTTGAAATGGAACATGGGCTGGATGAACGACACACTAAGCTATATGAGCAAGGAGCCCGTCCACCGCGCCTATCACCACGATTTACTGACCTTTGGCCTGCTCTATGCCTTCAGTGAAAATTTCATCCTGCCCTTCTCGCACGATGAAGTGGTGCACGGCAAGCGTTCCATGCTCGACAAGATGCCTGGCGATGCATGGCAACGCTTTGCCAACCTGCGCCTGCTCTATACATATATGTACACCATGCCAGGCAAAAAACTTTCATTCATGGGTAATGAGTTTGCCCAGGGGCAGGAATGGAACGAAAGCCAAACACTCGACTGGTATCTGCTGGAACGTCCGCAACACCAGGAAATACATCGCCTGGTGAGCGACCTCAACCACCTCTACCGCGAACAACGCGCTCTGCACTACTTCGACTTCGAAGGCCAGGGCTTTGAATGGATAGACTGCCACGATGAACGCTCCTCTTTACTCAGCTATGTACGGCGAGCCGGTGAAGAATTAGTCGTGGTGGTGCTGAACTTCACTCCAGTGCCTCATCAAGACTATCGCCTTGGCGTGCCGCGTCCTGGCGCATATGAAGTGCTCTTCAATGCCGACTCCAGCTACTATGGTGGCGGTAATGTTGGTATCACCGGCATTGTACAAAGTGAGACCATCCCCCATATGGGCAGACAATGGTCGATCCAATTGCCTCTGCCGCCACTGGCCGGCATTATCCTGCGTTTGCGCACCTGATTGCGGGAGACAAAAACCACATGAGCAAAAAAAACAATATCTTTGATTTTGAAAAAGCCCTGGCCGAACTGGAAGAACTGGTAAGCCGTATGGAACAGGGCGATCTGTCGCTGGAACAATCTCTCAAGGATTTCGAGCGCGGCATCGCCCTGACCCGTGCCTGCCAGGGAGCCTTAAAGAAAGCTGAGCAAAGGGTTCTTGTCCTTACCCAGCAAAATGGCCAGGAAGAACTAGAGTCTTTCAGTGGCGAAAAATAAGCCCGCAGAGCTACAGCAACTGCTGCAAAAATATGCCGGTCGTGCAGAGTCAGCGCTGCAACAACGCCTGCCGCCAACCAATGTAAATCCACAGCGTCTGCATCAGGCCATGCACTATGTCGTGCTGAATGGCGGCAAGCGACTGCGCCCGGCACTGGTCTACATCACCGGCAGCATGCTCGGCTTGCCTCTGGCACAATTGGATGGACCTGCCTGTGCTATCGAGCTGATCCACGCATATTCCCTGGTGCACGATGACCTGCCCGCGATGGACAACGACGACCTGCGCCGTGGCAAACCCACCTGCCACAAGGCCTATGATGAAGCAACGGCTATCTTGGTAGGCGATGCCCTGCAAAGCTTGGCTTTTCAAGTTCTGGCTGAAGATCAGGCTATGCAAACCGAGCCTGCACAACGACTTGCCATGTTGCAGGAATTAGCCACATCCGCAGGCTCATGCGGCATGGCCGGTGGCCAGGCCATGGACATGGCTGCAAGCGGCTGCACATCAAGCCTCGCTGAGCTGCAGCAAATGCACCGCCTGAAGACTGGCGCGCTGATCCGCGCCGCAGTGCGCCTGCCCGCCATTAGTCTGCCCTGGCTTGAACCAGCGCTACACAAGGCACTGGATGACTATGCCAGCGCCATCGGGCTGGCCTTTCAAATCCGCGATGATATTCTTGATGTGGAAGGCAGCACCGAACAACTCGGCAAGCCGCAAGGCACTGATCAGGAACAAGCAAAAAGTACCTATGTCAGCCTGCTTGGTCTGGCCACAGCCAAGACCAAGGCCATTGAGGCGCACGACACGGCCTGTGATGCCCTCGCCCCGTTCGCTGAAGCTGCTGCGCCATTGAAGGCCCTGGCTGATTACATCATCAGGCGTATCAGTTGACCCGGCTCGCATAGCGCCCCATCATTAACCTTTACCATTCATCTCGTAGACATCATGCCCAATTCACATGATTATCCACTGCTCGAACAGATAGATACGCCTGAACAACTGCGTAAACTCGAGCTCTGCCAATTGAAACAACTGGCCAATGAACTGCGCGACTATATGATTCGCTCTGTCAGCCATACTGGTGGCCATCTATCGGCTGGCCTTGGTACAGTGGAGCTGACCATCGCCCTGCACTATATCTATGACACCCCCAACGACCGCCTGATTTGGGATGTCGGCCACCAGAGCTATCCACATAAAATTCTTACCGGCCGGCGTCAGCGCTTTCATACACTACGGCAGAAAAGTGGTCTATCCGGCTTCCCGCGCCGCGCCGAAAGCCCTTATGACACCTTTGGTGTCGGCCATTCCAGCACATCTATCAGCGCTGCCCTGGGCATGGCGCTGGCAGCACACCACTCCGCCACTGGCCGCAGGGTCGTGGCTGTCATTGGAGATGGCGCAATGACGGCCGGCATGGCATTTGAGGCACTCAACCATGCCGGTGATCTGGATGCCGATCTGTTGGTGGTCCTCAACGACAACGACATGTCGATCTCCAACAATGTTGGCGGTCTGTCCAATTATCTCGGTCGTATCCTGTCCGGCAAGTTCTACGCCACCATGCGGGAAGGCTCAAAAAAGGTACTCAAGACCATGCCATCACCGGTCTGGGAACTGGCACGGCGCATGGAAGAACATGCCAAGGGCTTAATGGTGCCCGGCACATTGTTCGAAGAACTAGGCTTCAACTATGCCGGCCCCATCGACGGCCACGATATCGAGCAACTAACCCGCGCACTGAAAAACCTGCGTCAACTCTCCGGCCCACAACTGCTGCATATCGTCACACGCAAAGGCAAGGGCTTTGCCCCGGCAGAAGAAAACCCCTGCGCCTACCACGGCGTCAGTGCCTTTGATCCGGACAATGGCCTCATGATGCACAGCAAAACTCCAGGCAAAACCAGCTATACCGAGGTATTCGGCCAATGGCTCTGCGACATGGCAGCGCAGGATGAACGGCTCATCGGCATCACGCCAGCGATGTGCGAAGGCTCCGGTCTGGTGGAGTTCTCGCAACAATTCCCCGACCGATATTTCGATGTCGGCATTGCCGAGCAGCACGCCGTAACTCTCGCAGCAGGTTTTGCCTGCGAAGGCTACAAGCCCGTCGTGGCCATTTATTCCACTTTTCTGCAACGCGCCTACGACCAGCTTATTCATGATGTAGCGCTGCAAAACCTGCCGGTGCTATTTGCTATTGACCGCGCTGGCCTGGTAGGCCCGGATGGTGCCACCCACGCCGGTAGCTTTGATCTCGGCTTTTTGCGCTGCATCCCGAACCTGTTGCTGATGGCCCCAGGCGATGAAAATGAATGTCGTCAAATGCTCAGCACAGGCTTTCACCACAACGGCCCGGCGGCAGTGCGCTACCCGCGCGGCGGCAGTGACCTCAGCCAGGGCATAACACCAGTCCTCACTACCCTGCCCATCGGCAAGGGCGAGTTGCGCCGTCGTGGCAAGGAAGTCGCCATCCTCGCCTTTGGTGCACCACTGGCTGCAGCCCTCACCGCTGCCGAACAGCTGGATGCCAGCGTAGCCAACATGCGTTTCATCCGGCCGCTGGATGCCGAGCTGGTGCTGGAACTTGCCGCCAGCCACAAACTGCTCGTCACCGTTGAAGATAATGCCGTCCTTGGCGGTGCTGGCAGTGCCGTCAATGAATGCCTTGCAGCTCACAACATCCAGATCGAAATACTGAACCTGGGCCTGCCCGACAGCTTTCTGGAACAGGCAAGCCGGGCAGAACTTTTGGCCGACTGCGGGCTGGATACTCATGGTATACTGCGCGCTATCAAGGCTCGCCTGGCCGAAAACACTTGCCTTGCTTACACTCACTGATGTAAATTCCCAGCAAATCACTCAACTACATTAGAATTAATCCATATCACTATGTATACACTCAAGGTCCTGACAGACTTTTCTGCAGCGCATTCCCTGCGGGATTACCCTGGGGACTGCCGCCGTATGCATGGCCACAATTGGAAGGTCGAGGTTGAAGTACAGGCCGACAGCCTGGATAAACTGGGCATGGTGCTGGATTTCAAGATTATCCGTCAGGCCGCCCGCAAGGTAGGTGATGAACTGGATCATCAATATATCAATGAAATTCCGCCCTTCGATCAGCTAAACCCCACAGCCGAAAACATTGCCGCCTATTTCTTCCGCCGCCTAGCCGAAGAACTCAACGACACCCGCGCCAGAGTGCATGCCGTGACCCTATGGGAAACTGAGCGCGCCTGTGTCCGCTATACAGAGGAAACCTGAGCATGAGCCATGCCCGCAAGACCATCGCCGACGTCCAGAGCAGTGAAGACAAACGTCGTATCCCCATCAACAAGGTAGGCATAAAGGATATCCGCCACCCGGTGCGTATTCAGGATCGTGCAGGCAACGACCAGCACACCGTTGCCAATTTCAATATGTACGTCAACCTGCCGCACAATTTCAAAGGCACGCACATGTCGCGCTTCGTCGAACTGCTGAATCGACAGGAGCGTGAAATATCAGTCAAGACCTTTAAGAATATCCTGCAGGAAATGGTCACCATCCTGGAGGCCGAGTCAGGGCATATCGAGATGTCCTTCCCCTATTTCATCAACAAGACCGCGCCAGTCTCCGGCGCACAAAGCCTGATGGACTATGATGTCACCTTTATCGGCGTGATCCGCAAAGGCGAACCACAGATAACCGTCAAGGTTATCGTACCGGCCACCAGCCTCTGCCCATGCTCCAGGAAAATCTCCGAGCGCGGCGCACATAATCAACGCTCCCACGTCACCGTCGCCGCCCGCCTGCGCGGCTTCATGTGGATCGAAGACATCATTGATTTAGTAGAAAAACAAGCATCTTGTGAACTTTTCAGCCTGCTCAAACGCCCAGATGAAAAATTTGTTACTGAACGCGCCTACGACAACCCCAAGTTTGTCGAAGATATGGTGCGAGATGTTGCCGCCGAGCTCAACCTCGACGATCGGGTTGAATCCTATGTCGTGGAATCAGAAAATTTCGAATCCATCCACAACCACTCCGCCTACGCGTTGATAGAGAAAGACAAAAGCGCATAACATTAATTGAAATCTACAGTTCTGCAGGGCGCAATAACCAACGGGCATTGCGCCGGATGTAAGGGCCGCATGAACACAGGTTAACAGTAAGAGACCTGCACCTACCCTATCATTCACGCACAGGTTTGAGTCCAGCAGCGTTAAAAACTGTAAGCGAGATCAAAAAGCCATCAGTCCACGCAATAAAAGACCGCAAGAGCGAAGACAGAAAAGATTTTTCCCTCTCCCCAACCCCTCTCCCGCAACGGGAGAGGGGCTTTGAGGGAGGAGTCGCCAAAATCACCCATTTTATAAGGGAAGTTATAGGCGAAATGCTTGTAACGTAAATGGGATTAGAACCATTTGCAGGCTGAATCATCCTGGGCTGAACAGGCGAGAAAAAGCCCGACATTATTTTGACGCCAGACCTTTTGGCCGTCGTAACGCACTGAATATGAAAGCAAGATAAACATGGCATGATGTTTGCTCTGATATGTGCAAGTCAGCATATCGGCGGAACAGTCCATGACCACAACGCAACTCTCCAAACAATCCGTGACCTTACAGGGTGTACTTGATGCCTTGCCTGGCGCCGTCGTGGTGCTCGATGCCCGTGGACGGGTAGTCAATTATAATCCTGAAGCCGTCAAAATATTTGGCGAGCCTCTGGCTGACACCGTCTGGCGCGAAGTGATTGCCCGCTGTTTTGTCCAACAACTGACGCCTGGTGCCGAACTGCATCTGCATGACGGGCGCATTCTCTCGCTGGCGACCTGCCCCTTGGGCAATAGTCCCGGGCAAATATTATTGTTTCAGAACATTACCGAAAGCCACAAATTACAGGCTGAATTACAGCAGCAACAACGGCTGATCGATATGGGACGCATGGCCGCCAGTCTCGCACACCAGATCCGCACGCCTTTGTCGGCTGCCCTGCTTTATGCCTCACAACTTAAACAAATTCCCCTGAGCGACGAGCAACGCCAGCGCTTTGCCGAGCGCACAGTCACCAGCCTGCAACAACTGGAATTGCTGATCGCAAATATGCTGCATTTTGCCCGTGGCGGCATAAGCGGTGAGGAGCTGTTGCAGGCAAAGGATATGCTGCAAAGTTTGCGTGAACGTGTCGCCGAACAAACATCTGGGCATGCTATCAAGTGGTCTTTTCAGGCCGATGGTTTGCAGCTGCGCGCCAATCGTAGCCTGCTATTAAGTGCCTGGCAGAATTTGCTCAATAACGCCCTGGCCGCTGTCGGCGAGCATGGGCAGATCGAAGTATTTTGTCGCGCTGCCAGTGCCGGTGCGATTGATTTTGGCGTCCACGATAACGGGCCTGGCGTAGCAGCAGAAATGCAGGCATGTTTATTTGAACCTTTTAAATCATCACGCACACGCGGCACCGGACTTGGGCTGGCGATAGTACGTAGCGTGGCCAGGGCGCATCACGGTGATGTCTGGCACCGCTCAGTGCCGGGTGACACTACATTTGCCATGCGTCTACCGACAGTGCCAGCAGAGCTTGTCGTAGTGGATGATAAACAACGTTTTGCCTGTGCCTGAGGTGGCAGCGATGAATAAAAGACTTTTACTTGTTGAAGATGATGCAACACTGGCCGAGGCATTGACCGACATACTGGAGTTGAATGGCTGGCAGGTAACTCATGCGGTCGATGGTATGGCGGCACTGGTCGAGCTTGGCCGGCATGAGTTTGTACTGGTGCTCAGTGATGTGCATATGGATCGGATGGATGGACATGCCTTGTTGAAAAATATACGCAGCACATATCCTGAAATGTCGGTGATCCTGATGACAGCCTACGCCACAGTAGAAAAAGCTGTGCAGTCCATGCAGCAAGGGGCAGTCGATTATCTGGTCAAGCCGTTTGACAGCGAACTCTTGCTGGAAACAATTGCCCGCCACACTGGTGCAGCCAACGCGATCACTGCTAACGGGCCAGTGGCTGAAGATCCAGCCAGTAAGCGTATCCTGCAGCTAGCACAACGAGTTGCTGCCAGCGAAGTAACAGTAATGATTACCGGCGAAAGTGGTACCGGTAAAGAAGTAATCGCCAGTTTTATCCATCAACATTCAGCGCGTGCAGCACAGCCCTTTGTAGCAATCAACTGCGCAGCTATTCCGGAAAACATGCTGGAAGCAACACTGTTTGGTTATGAAAAGGGCGCGTTCACCGGCGCACATAAAAGTGTTGCCGGCAAATTTGAGCAGGCGCAAAACGGCACTTTGTTGCTCGATGAAATCACCGAAATGGATTTAGCTTTGCAAGCAAAAATACTGCGTGTACTACAGGAGCGCGAAATGGAAAGACTTGGTGGTGGTAAGCCCATCAAGCTGGATGTACGCATTCTGGCCACCTCCAATCGCAATCTGCGGCAGGCAGTTAGCGATGGCAGTTTTCGCGAAGATCTTTATTACCGCCTCAATGTTTTCCCCCTGCACCTG
>JBAYOW010000028.1:0-31435 GCA_041678005.1 Thiohalomonadaceae bacterium | reverse complement strand
GCCAGCGTTGCCGGGTTGCAGGAAACATAAACAATTTGACCCACCTGCATACGAGCGATATGCGGCAATGTTTCTATAGCGCCTGTGCGCGGCGGGTCTAGCAATACCTTATTAAAGCCCTGTTTCCACCAGGAAAAATGCATCAAATCACCTGCCAGATCAGCAGCATGAAACTGCACATTATCCAGTATATTTTCTACTGCATTAGCACGTGCCCTTTCCACCAGTTTAGCCTCACCTTCCACCCCCACCACCTCGGCACAATAACGCGCCAGTGGCAGGGTGAAATTGCCTAAACCACAAAACAGATCCAGCACACGATCTTCTGCTGTCAATTCAAGCAAGGCCAACGCGCGATCGACCATCTGCTGGTTGATTTCGGTATTGACCTGAGTGAAGTCTCCAGGCTTGAAGCTCAAACTAACGTCATGATTTTTTAGCTCATATTGTAAATGGATCTGTTCTGGCCACAGCGGTGTAAGTGAGTCCGGCCCGCCTGGTTGCAGATAGATGAGCAGGTCGTGCTCCAGCGCGAAGTCTTTTACCTTGGCCTTATCTGCCTCGCTCAACTCAGCCAGGTTACGCAATGCCAGTGCTGTTTGGCTGTCATCCACGGCCACTTCGATTTGCGCAATCCTGTCCCGCACCGAAAGCGAATCAATCAGCTCGGCCAGCGCCTGGATACGCTCACCCACGCTGGGATGCAACACCATGCACTGTTGCAGATCGGCGAGATATGGGCTGCTGCGTTCACGAAAACCAACCAATACGCGGCCTTTTTTCTGTACATATTTGACGCCCAGCCGCGCCTTGCGTCTATAGCCCCAATGTGGCCCGCGCAAGGGTGGCAAAATTTCCTCTGGCTGCAGGCCGGCAAGATGTTTGAAGTCATCCAGCAGTACCTGTTGTTTATGTTCTATCTGGGCATCAGGCTGCAGGTGCTGCAAGGCACAGCCACCACAGATGCTGAAGTGAGGGCAGCGCGGGGTAACACGCTGGGGCGAGGCTTTAATGATATTCACGGTCTGCCCTTCGACAAAATTACGTCGTGAGGCGGTATAGACGAATTCAACTTCCTCGCCAGGCAAGGCAGCTGTGATAAACACAACCTTGCCATCGACATGGGCAACACCACGACCATCATAATTAAGGTTTTCGATCGTGGTTGTTACTGGTGCTTGTGGCAGGGCTTTTCTTTTAGGGCGGGACATAATTTATCTCAATGGGCTCAAGAACCCCAGTGCGCGAGAAACTCATGCATGTGTGGCTTGTTCTCCTGCGTCAGATAGGCGCGCAGACGCTGACATTCACTATCATATTCGGCAGGAGAAATATGACCGCGCATCAGTTCAAAACGCAGATACACCAGCCAGGTATTGAGCACATCGGTTTCACAATAATTGCGAATACCGACAACATCACCTGCTTGATAGGCATCCCAGACCTTATCGCCGCGCATGCCCATCTTGCCGGGGAAACCTAGCATGGTGGCGATCTCATCCAAAGGCGCATTGGCGCGTGGCTGATAGCCAGCCAGGATGTCCATCACATCGGTATGACGCTGGTGATAGCGGCTGAGATAATTGTTCCAGCGAAAACTCTGATCCTCATCACCAGTCTCCCAGTAACGTGGCGCACTGACACCATGCAGCAAAGCACGGTAATGCAATACCGGCAGATCAAAACCACCGCCATTCCAGGAAACCAGAGTAGGCGTGAAGCGGTCGATGCCATCGAAAAAACGCTGCACGATCTCCTTTTCTTCGGCGTTCTCCTCGCCTAAGGACCAGACCTTCAAATCATCGTGCATACGCAATACTACAGAAATGGCGACGATACGCTGCAGGTGCAGACGCAAAAAATCCGAGCCAGTCTCCTGCCTGCGTTTATGAAACATAACATTGGCAACATCGTCATCGCTCAGTCCATCCAAATCATAAAGGCGACGGCCACTGGCCACATCGGGTACAGTTTCAATATCAAATACCAGGATATTCATCAGAAGCCACCTCAGGCAGGAAACACACCGGTCGACAGATAGCGATCACCACGATCACAGATGATGCCAACGATGATCGCATTCTCGACTTCCTGCGATAATTGCAACATTGCCGCCACTGCACCACCAGACGACACCCCGGCAAAAATCCCTTCACGCGCCGCCAGCTCCCGCGTGGTTTTCTCGGCCGCCTGCTGGCTGACATTGATTGTGCGATCCAGACGTGTGGACTCAAAGATGCTGGGCATATACTCAGGTGTCCAACGGCGAATACCAGGGATACTAGCGCCCTCCTCTGGCTGCACACCGACGATCTGAATGGCAGGGTTTTGTTCTTTCATATAACGCGACACGCCCATAATTGTGCCTGTCGTACCCATCGCGCTGACAAAGTGCGTGAGCTCACCCTGTGTATCGCGCCAAATCTCCGGGCCAGTATGTTCATAATGCGCCTGCGGATTATCCTGATTGCCAAACTGATCTAGCACCACGCCCTTGCCTTCTTGTTCCATCTGCGCGGCCAAATCACGCGCCCCTTCCATGCTCGCCTCCTTGCTCACCAACACCAGCTCAGCGCCATAGGCAGCCATTGCCGCACGTCGCTCCAGACTCATGTTCTCCGGCATGATCAGCACCATGCGGTAGCCCTTGATCGCCGCCGCCATAGCCAGGGCAATACCGGTGTTGCCGCTGGTCGCCTCAATCAGCGTGTCGCCTGGTTTGATCTGTCCACGCGCCTCAGCTCGCTGAATCATCGACATAGCTGGCCTGTCCTTAACCGAACCGGCGGGATTATTACCCTCCAGCTTGACCAACAAAATGTTCGAGCTCTCCCCTGGCAGGCGCTGCAAACGTACCAATGGCGTGTTGCCAACAAAGGCATCAAGGTTGGGAAATTTCATCGACATCATCCTGTAGCTGGAAATGGGCTGGTCGCAAATTATAAGCCAAGCAGTTTGCTGCTGCTTGTCCGTTTTAGCTATGAACACAAGCTTAACGGCAGATTCAGTTCAAGTTCAGATCTCCTGGTGCATGGTGTTACCTGAATACTCCACACACAAGGCTACCAAGACATCGACAAGATCGAGCACAAACATGGTCAATACAAGGTCAGGGTCTATTCACCCGAAGGTGCGCGAGTAAAGCTATATGCAGATGACCAAACCGGCGAGATACTCAGCAGGACACGCAAAGAAAGCAAGCGGGAGAATCGCAGTAAATAATTGCATTATTTTATGCGAATAATCAACAGACTGCGCGGAGCATAAATATGAAAGTATTGCTGACGGGATTGATTGGCCTGATTACCATAGCCCGGATGACCTGGCCGCCCCTTCCCATCCCTGGCTCGCCTTCCCTGGTGTCATTTTTTTGGTCTGCCGCACTCGACCACCTGGCGGTGATAGGTGTGTAAAATATGTCATGATGATCAGAACCAGCAAGCGCGATAATGACTGTTGACTGGGTGAATTTCTCTCTAACCTGTCTCCTCAGATACGCGGGTTTTCCATCGAAGCAACTGGTGGTTAACACGCCTCCCCCATTACAGGGGAGGCGGGTTTTTGATTATTTACGCCGCGCTGATGGGGATGACCGTGCCAGCGGCTTCTTTGTATTCAGCGATCTGATCGAAGCTCAGGTAACGGTAGATCTCATCAGCCATCGGCTCAAGCCCCTGAACTGCTTCCATGTATTCTGTAACCGTTGGAATTCTACCCAGCATGGCTGCTACGGCGGCTAATTCTGCTGAAGACAGATAGACATTAGCGCCCTTGCCGAGGCGGTTGGGGAAGTTGCGCGTGGAGGTGGAGACCACGGTGGTGTTGTCCCCTACCCGCGCCTGGTTGCCCATGCATAGCGAGCAGCCAGGCATTTCGGTACGAGCGCCGGCCTTGCCATATATAGAGTAATAGCCTTCTTCCACGAGCTGGTGCTGATCCATGCGGGTCGGTGGGGCGATCCATAGACGGGTGGGTACATTGGCTGTTTTTTCCAACACCTTGCCAGCGGCGCGGTAGTGGCCGATGTTGGTCATGCAGGAGCCGATGAAGACCTCATCCACCTTGACACCGGCCACCTCGGACAATAATTTTACATCGTCTGGGTCGTTGGGACAGGCAAGAATAGGCTCGGTAATTTCATTAAGATCGATTTCGATGACGGCGGAATAGTCAGCGTCGGTATCAGCTTCAAGCAATTCCGGCTTGGCAGTCCAGGCCTCCATAGCCTCGATGCGCCGACTCAGGGTGCGCCTATCTTCATAGCCGCTGGCTATCATCCACTTGAGCAGGGTGATGTTGCTGCGCAGATATTCGATGATGGGCTCTTTGTTCAAGCGCACGGTGCAGGCTGCGGCGGAACGTTCAGCGCTGGCATCGGAAAGTTCAAAGGCCTGCTCGACTTTTAGATCAGGCAGCCCCTCAATCTCCAGAATGCGGCCATTAAAGACATTTTTCTTGTCCGCTTTGGCGACTGTGAGCAGCCCCTGCTGAATGGCTACATAGGGGATGGCATTGACCAGATCACGCAAGGTGATCCCCGGCTGCATCTGCCCCTTGAAGCGCACCAGCACTGATTCCGGCATATCCAGTGGCATCACGCCCAGCGCAGCGGCAAAGGCCACCAAGCCAGAACCAGCGGGGAAAGAAATGCCGATAGGAAAACGGGTATGGGAGTCACCACCAGTACCGACGGTATCCGGCAGCAACATGCGGTTGAGCCAGGAATGGATAATGCCATCGCCAGGCCGTAGCGATACACCACCACGATTAACTATGAAGGGCGGCAATTCATTATGCAGTTTTATATCCACCGGCTTGGGATAGGCTGCGGTGTGGCAGAAACTCTGCATTACCAGATCAGCTGAAAAGCCCAAACAGGCCAGTTCTTTCAGTTCATCACGGGTAATGGCACCTGTAGTGTCCTGTGAGCCCACCGTGGTGATGCGCGGCTCGCAATAGGTGCCAGGGCGGATGCCCACCACATCGCAGGCACGGCCGACCATTTTCTGCGCCAGAGTAAAACCCTTGCCGCTGTCTTCATCCGCCACGGGACGGCTGAACAGATCGCTGGACACTAGACCCAGGGCCTCACGCGTTTTGTCAGTCAGCGAGCGTCCTATGATCAGAGGAATACGACCACCGGCACGTACTTCATCGGCAATAGTGCTGGGCTTTAAGTCAAAACTTGCCAGCACTTCACCTTGGGCATTGAGGATCTTGCCCTCAAATGGCTTGATGCTAATGACATCGCCGGTATTGAGTTTGGAGACATCACACTCAATGGGCAGTGCGCCGGAGTCCTCAGCAGTATTGAAAAAGATTGGCGCAATCTTGCCGCCGATGATCACCCCACCCTGGCGTTTGTTGGGCACGAAAGGGATGTCGTCGCCTATATACCAGAGTACCGAATTGATCGCCGACTTGCGTGAAGAACCAGTGCCGACTACATCGCCAACAAAGGCCAACGGGTAGCCTTTTTTACGCAACTCTTCAATGGTATTCAGCGCATCAGGCATCTTGCTGGCAAGCATGGCCTTGGCATGCAAGGGAATATCTGGTCGGCTCCAGGCTTCGGAGGCTGGGGAAAGATCGTCGGTATTGGTCTCGCCGGGCACCTTGAACACCGTTAAGGTCAAGGACTCGGCCAAAGGCTGTTGGCTGGTGAACCATTTTGCCTCGGCCCAGGCATCGATCACCCGTTGTGCCCAGGTGTTGGTTTTGGCCTTGTCCTTAACATCCTGCCATGCATCAAAGATAAGCAAGGTTCTGGCCAGCGCATCGGCCGCTATTGCCGCTACCTCGGCATCATCCAGCAAGTCCACCAATGAACCGACGTTATAGCCGCCGAGCATGGTGCCTAAAAGCTGGGTCGCTTGTTGGCGATCAATAACAGGGTTGGTCAATTCACCCTTGGCGATTACAGTCAAAAAGCTCGCCTTGACGTAGGCTGCCTCGTCCACACCAGGCGGCACGCGATGGGTGAGCAGATCAAGCAGCAGGTGTTCTTCGCCCTTGGGCGGATTTTTGAGCAGCTCGACCAAGGCAGCTACCTGCACGGCATTTAAGGGCAAGGGCGGCAGGCCCTGGGCAGCACGCTGCGCGAGATGTTTGCTGTATTCTTCAATCATTTCAAAAGCCTATGATGTTTATTTAAAGTAAATTCTGTGCAGTGGATCTGTTTTATTGTGCATTCAATAAGAGAAAATGCAGCCTGGATGTAGCGCAACGAACTCAGGAACAACTTTTCACAAAACAGCTACCCGCGCTACACACCAATTTATTCTGCGCGCGTGCGCGCACCCAATTTTGGTCGAAAACAACTACTACGGAACCTCTGAATTACGTTAGCGAGGACGCTGGCACAAGGCAAAAACATGCGAGAAAGCGCAGTTTACTTTAGTAAATGGGCATTAGGAGCAGGTTTTTAACACAGTGATAACCAAGCAGGTAGTTATTCAGCGCCGTCCTGATTTTCTTGCTAAAGGATACCCCATAATAGCCGCTCACTGAAATGTCCTGGAGCGGGATAACCATCCGCGCTAGCGCCAAATATTATCCAGCTAACAAAACCTCATCGGCTACAGGCGCTTGTGACGATTGGTGTATCATGCATCTCTTACATTTTTTCAATTTTTGATATACCCCGTGGAGTCGTCATGGATCTGAGTGAACTGACAGCAATTTCCCCTATTGATGGTCGCTATGGCGACAAAGTAGTCGATCTACGGCCTGTTTTCAGCGAATACGGCCTGATCCGTCACCGTGTGCTGGTCGAGGTGCGTTGGCTACAAAAACTGGCAGCTCACAGTGGTATCGCGGAAGTTCCTGAATTGTCCTCACATGCCAGCAGGCTACTAAACGGGATCGTAGAAAATTTTACTGTTGAAGACGCACAACGTGTGAAAAATATCGAAAAGACCACCAATCATGACGTTAAGGCAGTGGAGTATTTTCTTAAGGAAAAGATTGCCGGTAATAAAGAGCTGGAGGCCATCAGTGAATTCATCCACTTTGCCTGCACCTCAGAAGACATCAACAATCTGGCCTATGCACTGATGTTGTGCGAGGCACGCACCCAGGCGTTGTTACCAACCATGGATGCAGTGATCACGGCAATCAGAGGACTGGCACACACCTATGCTGAGCAGCCCATGCTCTCCCGTACCCACGGCCAGCCCGCCTCCCCTACGACGCTCGGCAAGGAAATGGCCAATGTGGTGGCGCGTCTGTCACGTCAACGAATACAGGTAGCGGCGGTGCCGATATTGGGCAAAATCAACGGCGCCGTTGGTAATTACAATGCCCACTTGAGCGCTTATCCTGAAATTGACTGGGCGAAATTTGCCGAGGAATTTATCAGCAGTCTTGGCATCGAGTGGAATCCATACACCACCCAGATCGAGCCACACGACTACATTGCCGAACTTTTCGATGCTATTGC
Source organism: Thiohalomonadaceae bacterium (assembly GCA_041678005.1). Lineage (GTDB taxonomy): Bacteria > Pseudomonadota > Gammaproteobacteria > Thiohalomonadales > Thiohalomonadaceae > Sulfurivermis. The sequence goes on along the minus strand of JBAYOW010000028.1, from coordinate 23,994 downwards.
CCGTTTCAATACCATCCTGCTGGATTTTGATCGAGATGTATGGAGCTACATTTCGATTGGCTATTTCAAGCAAAAAACCGTAGTCGGTGAAGTGGGATCTTCGACCATGCCGCACAAGGTCAACCCCATCGATTTTGAGAATTCTGAAGGCAATCTGGGGATTGCCAATGCCTTGTTTGCTCATCTGGCGACCAAGCTACCGGTCTCGCGCTGGCAACGTGATCTGACTGATTCAACCGTGCTACGCACCCTGGGTGTGGGTATTGCCCACGCGCTGATTGCCTACCAGTACACCCTGCGTGGTATCGGCAAGCTGGAGTCCGATCCACAGCGCCTGGCCGATGATCTGAATGCCAATTGGGAAGTATTGGCCGAACCCATCCAGACCGTAATGCGCCGTTATGGCATAGACAAACCTTATGAAAAGCTCAAGGAATTGACCCGAGGCCGTCGCGTCGATCAGGCTGGTATGCAGGAATTCATTGCCACGCTGGACATTCCAGATGCCGCCAAAGCCGAGCTCAAGGCGATGACTCCAGCCAGCTATATCGGCAATGCCATCGAGCTGGCAAAAAAGGTTTAATCACTACACATGAACACAGCCACCAACCTGCCTGGAGGTATGCCAGTAGATAGATTTCTATCTGATTACTGGCAAAAACAGCCGCTACTTATTGAGGCTGCCTTGACTGAGCCATCAATTTCCATTAGTCCTGCGGAGCTGGCGGGGCTTGCCTGTGAGGAGGATGTGGAATCCTCTCTGCTCATCACCGAGGACGACACATATCAGCAGGAGAGTGGCCCCTTTGCCGAACAGCGCTTTGCCACGCTTCCAGCTACGGGCTGGGTCTTACAGATCAAGGCCATCAATACACATGTTGCCGAGTTGGCATTGTTGCAGGATCGTTTCAATTTTTTGCCCAACTGGCGGCTGGACAGGATGGATGCGGTTTATGCGCCTGCGCATGGCACAGCAGGCCCACGTTTTGCGCTGAATGATGTTTTTTTGCTGCAGCTTGCTGGTGAGCAAAGTCTGCAAATCAGCCGACGCAGCTATAGCGAGGATGATTTTCTGCACGACCAGCCAGATGTCCTGCAAAATTTTAGCGCAGAAGATGAATGGCAGCTAAAGCCTGGTGCTTTAGTATATCTACCGGCTGGTCTGGCGTATCAGAGTATTTCGATGAATGATGACTGTCTCAGCCTTGTGTTGATCTGCCGAGCACCGACAGTAGGCAGTCTTATCGCTGGCTTTTGCAGCGCATCCCTGGGACAGTTTGATCTCGACAGCAACTACAGCGATGAAGATCTCAAAGCACAAACCTGGCCAGGTGAGATTGCTCTGGATGCCCGTGAGGCCATCCGTGGCCTGATCCGTTCCATTGCCATGGATGATGCCAGCATCGATCGCTGGTTTGCCTCTTTCATTACCGATGTGCGCCCAGGTCAGTTTGTCCCGGAACCAGAAGAAGAACTGCGACCGAAAAAGTTCAAGGAAGTTTATAAAAAACAGGGCGAACTTTGGCGTAGCGAATATGCCAGCTACGCACACTATACTGATGCACAAGGAGTCTTGCGTCTTTATGTGGCGGGAGAAGAATATGAGATGTTTGGCGATGGGGTGAAACTGGCCAGGCTGCTAGCGGCAAACCGGGTTTTTCGCTACAAGGATTTGGTGCCCTACCTGGACAACAAGGAACTGTTGGAAGTTCTGACTGACCTATACAACATAGGCGCACTTTATTTTCCATAAGGATAATGCAAAGGACAAAAAACGCGCAGGGATAATTTATGCAGGCCGGTCTTCAGGCCGATAGTTTATTACCTGCCTGAAGGCCGGCCCGCAATAACTTTTGGTCAATGGAAATCTAGCTTATGCTGAACATACAGGACTATAAACTCGGCGAGAACACAAAGCTGCTGACGCTGGCAACAGTGGATGATTTCCGCGTAACAAGTCTGGCTCTGGCGCAACAGGCTAGGCGCACTTTGCATATCTTCACACAGGATTTGGATCATGCCCTGTTCGACATAGCAGAATTTGAAGAAGCCACCTCACAACTGGCCCGTCACAGCCAATACTCTCATGTCAGAATATTACTGCAGGATTCATCGGCGGCAGTGCGTCGTGGCCATCGGCTGGTTGATCTGGCCCACCGATTGAGCAGCCACATAGCAATCCGTAAGCCTATCGCTGAATATGCCGATCTGCGGCAATCATTTCTGCTGGCCGATGAAACTGGCTACGTCAGCCGACAGATGGCCGATCGTTATTCCGGTGTGGCTGATTTCAATGATCGATCGACTGCGCGTAACCTTGTGAACCTCTTCAATGAAGTGTGGGAACGCAGCCAGTCCGATCCCCAACTACGTCGGCTTTATCTATGAATATTTTACGTATTTTTTTACCATTGCTTGCCCTGCTGTTTACGCTGAGCGCAGAAGCACAAACCGAACTGCAAAGTTTTCAGTTAAAACATCGCGATGCCGCCGAGATGATTACGATACTGCGTCCCATGCTGGACTTGCGTGGTGGCATCAGTGGCACTGGCCATACCTTACTGGTGCGCAGCACGCCTGAAAATCTGCAAGAAATAAGTCAACTCATTGAGCAGTTGGATATCGCTCAACGCAATTTGCTGATCACAGTACGTCGTGGTGAGCTAACGGATGCCGAACGTCGGGGACTGGCAGCCGCAGGTGAGATTGGTAACGACAAAGGCAAAGCCATAATCGGCGAGCAAGGACAGCCACACGTGCGCATCTACAGCACCAAGCAAAACAGGGATGGTCGTGGTGATGAAAGCTTGCGGGTGCTGGAAGGTCAATGGGCACAAATCAAAAGCGGTCAGGACATTCCCGTGCCTCAGCAAAACATCGTGCAATCAGCTGACGGCAGTATTGGTGTACAACAAAGCCTTGAATATCGTGATGTCTCCAGTGGCTTCGAGGTGCGCCCCCGGCTCAGCGACGATCAAGTATTCGTTGCCATTCGTCCTTATCGTGCACAGCCTGCGCTCAGCGGTGGCGGTGCCATAGATACTTCCAGCATTTCCACTACCGTCAGCGGCAGACTGGGCGAGTGGATAGAGCTGGGTGGCGTTGATGACGAACAGCAAGGCCATGCTCGGGGCATTTTGCGCTCCACCAAAGAACGTGATGTGCACCGTTTAAAAACCTATATCCGCATCGAAACCATAGACTGATTCATGAGCCACAATATCCGCTACCACATCATTCCCTCCGCGCCTGAGGCGCATTTATTTACAGTCACGCTGACCATAGAGCAGCCAGCAGACGATGGGCAACTGCTCTCCCTGCCTGCCTGGATCCCGGGCAGCTACATGATCCGCGATTTTGCCAAAAATATTGTCTGGCTCAAGGCCAGTTGCCAAGGGCAGGAAATAAACACAAACAAACTGGATAAACAAACCTGGCAGTGCGCGCCATGTGCTGGGCCATTGGAGATCCGTTACGAGGTATATGCCTGGGATCTCTCTGTGCGCAGTGCCCATCTCGATACCACGCACGGTTATTTCAACGGCACCAGCGTTTTTTTACGTGTGCATGGACAAGACCAGCAGCCTTGCCTGGTTGATCTCGAACGACCCTTGGGCGATGCATACGTGCACTGGCAAGTAGCCACCACCTTGCCGCTGGCAGGCGCATCACAGTGGCAATTTGGCCGTTATGAAGCCGCCGACTATGCCGAGCTGATCGATCATCCGGTGGAGATGGGTGGTTTTGACATCATTGAATTCACCGCTTGTGGCGTTCCACACGCCTTGACGCTTACTGGCCGCCATCGCGCCGATAAGGAACGTCTCGCCCGTGATCTGAAAGAGGTGTGTGAATATCATATTCAACTATTTACTGAGCCAGCGTCGATGTCGCGCTATCTTTTTCAGCTAATGATTACCGGTGATGGTTACGGTGGCCTGGAGCATCGCGCCTCGACCAGCCTGATTTGCAGTCGTGGCGATCTGCCACGGCATGAACAGCCGGAAATAAGCGATGGCTATCGTAATTTTCTTGGTCTATGCAGTCATGAATATTTTCATACATGGAACATTAAACGCATTCAACCGATAAGCTTCCAGCCTTACGACCTCAGCCAGGAAGTACACACGCCGCTGCTTTGGTTTTTTGAAGGAGTGACTTCCTATTATGACAATTTGGCCCTGGTGCGTACAGGTCTCATCAGCCATGAGAGCTATCTTGAACTACTCGGCCAGACCATTAGCCGTGTGTTGCGCGGCACAGGTAGACTCAAGCAAACGCTTAGTGAATCGAGCTTCGATGCCTGGACCAAATTTTATAAACAAGATGAAAATGCCGCCAATGCCGTCGTCAGTTACTATGCCAAGGGCAGTCTCGTAGCCTTGGCGCTGGATCTCAGCTTGCGCAAGATGAGCGAAAACAAGACCACGCTGGATGATGTCATGCGCGCGCTATGGCAGCAGCATTCGAAGACAGGCGTAACGCCAGCAGGACTGGAACAATTGATTGGCAAAATAGCCGGTCATGATTTGACAGACTTTTTCCAACGTGCGCTCCACAGCACAGAAGATTTGCCGCTGGCAGAACTACTAAGCCATGTAGGCATTGGCTACCACTTGCGCCCTGCCGAAAGCAGCAGCGATAAGGGTGGCAAGCCTGTAGATAAAGCAGATCTGCCACGCGGTGTGCTGGGCGTGCGCAGCACTGACGATCCTGTTGGGGCAAAATTGCAGATTGTTTTCGATCATGGCGCGGCACAACAGGCTGGGCTTTCTGCCGGTGACATTGTGATTGCTGTCGATGGACTACAGGTAAATCACAGCACTCTCGATAAAATCATTGCCAGTTATGCCGTTGGTGTATCCGTTTCAATCCACGCCTTTCGCCGCGATGAATTGATGGAATTCAAGCTCAAGCTGCAAGCCGCGCCAACCGATACCTGCTATCTGAATCAGATGGCACAAGTCAGCGAATTACAGCAACAAAACTATCGGGCCTGGCTGGGCAACACAGCGGCATGATCATCAATCAACTGATCCTGCTGCCCGCGCAGCATAGCGACTGCCCAGACAATCAAGTCAGCCTGATCGAGCCATTACAGGCGCTGGGCTTCATTGGTTCACCCTTACAGCATAAGAGCCAGACGCACTACCGCCCAGGCGATCGCTTCTTGCAGCTACTGACTTTTCTTGGCTGCTCGCCGGTCGTCGCCCTGGGTGAACCCGGCCTTACTGGTGATGAGTTTTGCCATATCCAGCTCGATGGGCCTTATGCAGAAGCAAAATCCCTCGCTGGTGATAATCTAAAGGCAGCACGCTGCCCTGCTTGTAACCAGTCGATAACCAACACTGCCAAGCTGATAATACAGTGGCCAGCCAAACAAGACTGGCATTGTCCAAAGTGTGGAAAAACCAGCGCCATAACCAGCTTACGCTGGCGCCAGTCGGCTGGCTTTGGCCGCTACTTTTTACGCGTATGGGGGGTCTTTGAAGGTGAGTCCGTGCCTGGTGATGAACTACTTACAACCTTGCATAAAAGCTGCGGCTACGACTGGCAATATTTTTACTATCGCGTTCATGAAAAATGAGTCTTCACCAATTAGTAGTAGGTGAATTCTGCTGTGATTCTGGCTGGGTAAAGTTGTAGCATTGGAACAACCACGTGTTGTTGAGTCACTTGCAGGGAGTTTTTTTGAATTCCTGGATTCCCGCCTGCGCTGGAATGACTGAATAAATGCACCGTACTCCGTGGAAGCGGCCAGGCTCCCCTCCCCCGTAAGCGGGAGAGGGGCTGGGGGAGAGGGCATCCTTTAGAGGTGGCCTACAGCTCTAAGCGACAATTCAATTTGGGGAAGAGCCTGAAAAATAACGCCATCCGCACCACACTAATAATTCAATATTTCACACTTGCTTCTGGCGCTTGCCAACAAGCATTGGACATGCCAAGGAATGAGATACATCAACTGCCTCCCGCAACTTGCCTCAGTGCACAGACCGTAAACCAATATAAAACCCGGTAACGAAGGTGAAAACAGAGCCTTTTTCTCCCGCCCTGGTGAAATACACTAATTAAGGTCGGCGTTTGAGTTGATGGATCTGTACGGCGCGGTTGTGTTCTTCCAGCGTAGCGGAAAACTGGTGGCTACCGTCACCCCTGCTAACAAAATACAGGGCTTTGCCATCTGCCGGATGCAAGGCGGCATGGATGCTGTCGCGCCCTGGCATAGCTATCGGGGTAGGCGGCAGACCATGGCGGGTGTAGGTGTTGTACGGTGTGTCGGTAGTTAAATCAAGTCGCCGCAGCCGTCCTTCAAAGTCCGATCCACGGCCATAAATTACGGTCGGATCAGTCTGCAGGCGCATGCCTTTTTGCAGCCGTCGTACAAACACACCTGCAACAGCTGCACGCTCACTGGCAAGACCTGTTTCCTTTTCAATAATCGAGGCAAGAACCAGCGCCTCTTCCGCAGAATTTAATGGTAGTCCTTCACTGCGCTGCTGCCACTCATAGGCCAGCACTTCTTGCATCTGCAGGTAGGCGTGGCGCAGGAAATCCACATCACTGCTATGGCGTGGGAAATGATAGGTATCAGGAAAAAACCTGCCTTCAGGATGCACCTCTGGATAACCCAAACGAGCCATCAACTCGCCGTCGGTAAGTCCTGCCAGGGCTTGCTTCAAGTACGGACTCTGTCGCACGGCCGTCATGACCTGATGAAAATTCCAGCCTTCCAGCAAGGTCAGTGCATATAAGCGCACGCGTCCATCTACCATATTCTGCAAGAGCTGGCGTGCTGTCATGTCGGCTTCCAGACTATATTCACCCGCATGCAGCTGATGGGCATGACCAGACAAGCGAGTCATCCAAATAAAATATCGTGCACTACTGATGTGCCCGGCATCTTCCAGTTGCCGCGCCACGCGGGTGAGTGAAGCTCCTGGGTGTACCTCAAACTCCAGGCCAGCTTCTACGTTCTGTAATGGCGCGTTGATAAAGCTCTGGTAACCAAGCCAAAACCAGCCCAGCAGCAGGCTACCTATGAGCAACAATGCACCAAATAAATGAAACAGACGTTCACGCATGGTTTTCATCCAATAGCCTGCTGCAAACGATGGATCAGTGGATCAATAATAAAAGCCTGTTGATCAAATTGGCGCACCGGCCAAATGCCGATGATGCTGTTGCAAAGAAACATTGCTTCACTCCTTGCCACATCCTCCAGACCAAGCTCAGTCTCCATGCATGGGATATTGAGTTGTCGTGCCAACTCCAGCACGCGTGCACGCATGATGCCAGCCACTCCACACTTGTCTAGTGTAGGTGTGAGCAATCGGCCACTTTGCAATAGAAAGACATTGCTCATGGTAGCCTCGATGAGATGCCCATGCTCATCCAGTAATAAACCCTCGGCAATCTCCGGTTCATTCCACTCGCTGCGCGCCAATACTTGCTCCAGGCGATTTAGGTGTTTAATCCCGGCAAGCTGTAAATTATGCCCCAGGCGCAACTTACATAAGCGCACGCGCACACCTTGCTCAGTGTAATTTGATGGGTATTCAGGCCACGGATGCAACGAGAGTATGCGGCTGGTATTGGCTGGTTCTGGCGACCGATAACCGCGCCCACCTGAGCCTCTGGTAATAATGATCTTCAATACTACCTGGTGCTTATTTGCACATAATTCCAGGGCTTCCTGACTGAGTATTTCGGCATCTGGTAGCGGGATGCCAAGGCGTTGACTATCGTGCTGCAAACGAGCGAGATGTTGTGACAAATATTGTGGCTGGCCAGCACGCACGGCGATGGTGGTAAACACTCCATCGCCGTACAGTAAGCCGCGATCATCGGCGGCTATTTGCTGGCCATATTTCCCATTGATGAGCATACATGGAGAGATTGGTAACAAGGCTCAAATTTTCTTGAATACCAAGGTTCCGTTAGTGCCGCCAAAACCAAAGGAATTGGACAGCGCTATTTCGATCTGGCGCTGCTGCGCTGTATTGGCTGCATAGTTCAGATCACAGTCAGGATCAGGCGTGTTGATATTGATGGTTGGTGGTGCCACCTGATCGCGGATGGCCAGTATGCTAAAGATTGCCTCGACACCACCGGCTGCACCGAGCAGATGGCCGGTCATGGACTTGGTGGAGCTCATAGTCAGCTTGTAGGCGTGATCGCCGAAGGCGGCCTTGGCCGCATCAGTCTCTGCCTTGTCGCCGGCCGGTGTTGAGGTGCCGTGGGCATTGATGTAATCCACTTGTTCTGGATTGATCCCGGCATTACGCATGGCTGCCTGCATGCAGCGCCGCGCACCTTCGCCACCTTCTGCCGGCAAGGTCATGTGATAGGCATCACCACTCATGCCGTAGCCAATTAGTTCGGCATAAATGCGCGCACCACGAGCCTTGGCAAATTCATATTCTTCCAGCACCACTACGCCCGCCCCATCTGAAAGGACAAAGCCATCGCGATCTTTATCCCAGGGACGGCTGGCAGTCGCTGGGTCGTCATTGCGCGTGGAAAGCGCACGTGCCGCACCAAAACCACCCAAACCCAATGGCGATGTAGCCATCTCTGCGCCACCGGCAATCATTACATCGGCATCACCATATTCGATAATGCGGGCGGCATCGCCAATACTGTGTGTCGCCGTGGCGCAGGCCGTCACCAAGGCAATATTGGGGCCTTTCATGCCGTACATAATCGACACATGGCCGGAGATCATATTGATGATACTGCTGGGCACAAAGAAAGGTGAAATACGACGTGGGCCGCTGTTCATCAGGTTCTCGTGTGCCTTTTCTATGCCTGGCAGACCGCCGATACCAGAACCAATGGCCACGCCAATACGTTCGGCATTTTCTTCATTAACCGCAAGGCCAGCATCTTCAATGGCCTCTCTGGCGGCAGCAATGCCATAATGAATGAAGGAATCCATCTTCTTCGCCTCTTTGGACGAGAGATAGTTCCCCACATCAAAGTCCTTCACCGAACCGCCGAAGTGGGTCGAGAAAGCCGATGTATCGAAATGGGTTATGGGAGCAATACCGCTCTTGCCAGCCAGTATGTTTTCCCAGGATTCCTTGACGCTCAGGCCAACAGGAGAAACCATGCCCAAGCCGGTGATGACAACGCGCCGCTTAGCCAAGTGACAGCCCTCTTTAAAATAATTTTTTCCTGTTAAAGCACGAGGCCGCACCCAATGGTATGCGGCCTCGCAGGGACAACAGGCAATCAGGCCTGTTGGGTATTAACGTAATCGATAGCCTGCTGAACGGTAGTGATCCTCTCCGCTTCTTCGTCGGGAATTTCGGTTTCGAACTCTTCTTCCAGAGCCATCACCAGCTCGACCGTGTCGAGGGAATCAGCGCCGAGATCATCGACAAACGAGGAGCTGTTTTGTACCTCTTCAGCCTTGACTCCCAGTTGTTCTACAACAATCTTTTTAACGCGCTCTTCGATGCTGCTCATGACAGGTGTTTCCTCCAAAGTTTATTGAACCGCCGTATTGTAGTTAAAGCCTCTGGTCTGTGCCAGAGAAATCAACCTGATGATTGCTTGTAAAAATAAAAGATCAAATCAATTAAATAAATTAAATCAAAATGTTATAGCTTGTTTTTAAGCTAAGACATATACATCCCGCCATTCACATGCAGCGTCTCACCAGTAATATACGCTGCCTCCGGTGAGGCCAGAAAGGCCACGGCTGCCGCAATTTCCTCTGGCAGACCGAGGCGATTGAGTGGAATTTGCTTGAGCATGCTCTCTTTATGTTCGTCTGACAGAGCACGGGTCATGTCGGTATCGATAAAGCCTGGCGCGACAGCATTGACTGTAATCCCGCGTGAGCCGATCTCTCTCGCCAGCGACTTGCTGAAACCAAAGATACCAGCCTTGGCAGCAGCATAATTAGTCTGGCCGGCATTGCCCGTTGCACCCACCACCGAGGCGATGCTGATGATACGCCCCTTGCGCGCCTTGGTCATCGCCCGCAGACAGGCTTTGGACATGCGATATACAGATTTAAGATTGGTGTCGATGAGCTCATCCCACTCCTCGTCCTTCATACGCATGAGCAGATTATCACGGGTAATACCGGCATTGTTTACCAAGATGCTAGGCGCACCAAATTCACTTGTGATTGCCGCCAGTACGGCGTCAATACTGGCCTGGTCGGTCACGTTCAGCGCCACACCCTTACCCTTCGCGCCAGCCTCATTCAAGTAGGCGGTGATCTGTGCTGCGCCGTTTTCCGAGGTTGCCGTACCGATGACGGTAGCGCCGCGCCTAGCCAGGGCCAAGGCTGTAGCCTTGCCAATCCCACGACTGGCACCAGTTACCAGAGCAATTTCATTTTCCATAACTGCTTTCCTTTACTTCAAGCTGGCAACCGCCTCATCGAGGCTGCCAGTATCCACGATAGCCAGGACACGCATGTCTTTACTAATACGTTTGTTCAGCCCCACCAACACCTTGCCAGGGCCTGCTTCAATCAAGGTGTCCACGCCATCGGCTAACATTTTTTGAATCGTCTCCACCCAGCGCACCGGGCTATACAATTGACGCGCCAGGGCATCACGCACGCCTTCAACATCAGTAGCCACGGCGACATCAACATTGTTGATCACCGGAATTTGCGGCAACTGCAGATTGATCTCAGCCAGACTTAGAGCCAGCCGTTCGGCCGCTGGCTGCATCAGTGCACAATGGGAAGGCACACTTACCGGCAGGGGCAAGGCACGTTTGGCGCCCATGGCCCTGGCCGTCTCCATGGCACGCTCGACAGCGCTGGCATGACCTGCAATCACGACCTGGCCGGGGGAGTTGAAATTAACTGCGGAGACCACTTCATCTTGTGCTGCCTCGGCACAGGCTGCAACCACCTGGGCATCTTCCAGTCCCAAAATGGCAGCCATGGCACCAGTACCGGCAGGCACGGCTTCCTGCATGAAACGACCGCGTTCGGCAACCAATCCCACAGCATCAGGAAAAGAAATTGCCCCTGCACACACCAAGGCAGTGTATTCGCCCAGACTGTGACCGGCCATAACACTGGGCATGCGGCTGGTATTTTCCTGCCATACCCGCCAAACAGCAACACCAGCGGATAGCATCGCTGGTTGAGTGATATGAGTTTGATTCAACTCATCCGCTGGACCGTTCTGCACCAATTCCCACAGATCATAACCTAGCACCACCGATGCCTCAGCAAAGGTTTTTTGCACCTGCGGCCAGGCGGAGGCCAAATCTGCCAGCATGCCTATTGATTGAGATCCTTGACCTGGAAAAACTATGCCTAAGGACATTAAAACACCTCTCAATAACGTATCAGTGCCGAGCCCCAGGTAAAACCACCACCAAAGGCCTCCAGCAACAGCACATCACCCCGTTGAATACGACCATCGCGCACGGCCACATTTAAGGCCAGTGGTACGGAAGCAGCAGAGGTGTTGCCATGTTCAGCAACCGTTACAACTACACGATCCATGGTCATCTTCAGCTTTCTTGCCGTGGCCTGAATAATGCGCGTGTTGGCCTGGTGTGGCACCAGCCAATCAACCTCGCTCTTCTCCATATCGTTGGCCGCCAGTGTTTCATCCACAATCCGGCCCAAAGTATTGACGGCCATCTTGAAGACCTCATTACCGCTCATTTCGATATATGGGCCGGCCTCGCCACGCAGGCCTTCCGATATTCCGCCATTGGTGGTCAGCAAGGATTCATAACTGCCATCGGCATGCAGGTGGGTAGATAAAATGCCAGGCTCATCACTGGCCTGCAGGACAACGGCACCGGCCCCATCACCAAACAGCACGCAGGTATTGCGATCGGTCCAGTCAACGATGCGCGAGAGAGTTTCCGCCCCTATCACAAGTGCATTACGCACCCCGCCGGCACGAATGAATTTATCGGCCACACCCAGGGCATAGACAAAACCTGTGCACACCGCCTGGATATCGAAAGCAGGGCAGCCATGTATATCAAGGCGCTGCTGCAACAGGCAGGCGGTGCTCGGGAAGACACGATCAGGAGTGGTAGTAGCGACGATGATCAGGTCGATCTCGTCATTGTCTATGCCAGCGGCGGCAATGGCTTGACGCGCTGCCTGTTCTGCCAGATCGCAAGTAGTCTGTCCTTCGGCTGCAATATGGCGTTCTTTGATACCAGTACGATCAGTAATCCACTCATCCGAGGTATCAACCATTTTTTCCAGCTCGGCATTGGTTAAAATTCTCTCGGGCAGATAACCGCCCGTGCCGATGATGCGTGCATATTTCAAACCGAGGACCTTCCTTCCAGCAATGTTGTCAATTGTTCACGAATACGTTCGGGGACATTATTGCGCGTCGCCAATATTGCCTGTTCAATTGCTTGGGTATAGGCAAACACATCTGCGCTGCCGTGACTCTTGATCACAATACCACGCAAACCAACCAGACTGGCACCATTGTAACGGCGCGGATCGATGCGTGCACGAAAAGCCCGTAGTACCGGCAAGGCCACCAGAGCCGCCAACTGGGTAAGAATATTGCGTTTGAATTCCTGCCTTATGTAGTGGCTGATCATCTTGGCCACGCCTTCGCTGGCCTTGAGCGCGACATTGCCGATGAAGCCATCACACACCACCACATCCACCGTGCCTTTGTATATGTCATCACCCTCGACAAAGCCAACATAGTTAAGCGTACTTTGCTGCAACATGCGCGAGGCTTCCTTTACCTGCTCATTGCCCTTGATCTCTTCTTCACCAATATTTAGCAGACCGATGCTGGGAGAGGAGATATTGCCTACTGTCTGGGCAAGCACCGATCCCATCACGGCAAATTCGTACAAATTTTCTGCGCTGCTATCCACATTGGCACCAAGATCAAGCATATATGATTGGCCACGAATAGTGGGAAGCGCTTTCAGAATGGCGGGGCGATTTATACCCGGCAGGGTTTTTAGGACGAAACGGGCCATGGCCATCAGTGCGCCAGTATTACCGGCACTGATACAGGCCTGCGCCCTGCCCTCCTTGACCAGATTAATCGCCACGCGCATAGAAGAATCCTTCTTGTGGCGCATGGCATAGGAGGGCAGATCATCCATACTCACCAGCTGTGAGGCATGCTGGATGGTCAAGCGTTGATTATTTATATGTCCGTGGCGCTGCAACTCAGCCTGGAGAGTTTCCTGCTCGCCTACCAGGATGAGATAAATCTCAGGATGGGCTTTGAGTATGTGTAGGGCAGCAGGAACAACCACCTTAGGGCCGTGATCTCCGCCCATGGCATCTAGTGCAATTGTGGTGGTTGTGGCCGTCATTGGCTATGGGTAGACAGTCGGGCGTAAACACACGAAAGCGGCCTCAACGAAACCAGTTGTCCAACAACCGGCACGTAAGGCCGCTCTCATGGTATTGATAACTGTGCTTACTCGCCCTTGACGCTTATGACCTTGCGGCCACGGTAGTAGCCGTCCGGGCTGATGTGATGACGCAGATGAGTCTCACCGGTAGTAGGCTCGATAGATATAGCCGCTACCTTTAGGGCATCGTGTGAACGGCGCATATCGCGCTTGGAACGGGTCTTGCGATTTTGCTGAACGGCCATGCTGTTACCTCGTAAAAAAAGCCTTTAATCAATGATTATTTAACTCTGCCAGTGCAGCAAATGGGTTTATTTGCGTCGCGCTGGCCTGAGTGTCCGCTACGATTTTCTTTACTGCCAACTCGCATTCACCATCGGCGTGACGGGCAATAATTGGCAGAGAAAGAATCAATTCATCTTCAATAACATCACGCAGGAACAAGGGCTCATTCGTGATGAGCAAGGGTTCGTATGATTCAGGCAATCTTTCAGCCTGCTCCTCACTGCACACCAGACCCAACAGTCGATCAGCCACTATGGATTGTTTCATCTTACTTAGGCAACGCTGGCAAACCAGCACCACCTCAGCTTGTAGCTGCAGGCGCAGATACGCACGCTGCATCTCATCGAGATCAAATTCCAGGCCGACAGTGACATCACCTGGTTCGGCCGCCAGCAGCGGCAACAAACGCCCCATATCCCGCATGGAGACACACGCATTGAATCGAGCACCAGTACGAGACAGGCGCTGCGGGTCTACATGAAGAGGAATGCGCTCGGCTGACATAAGCCGCGTATAATAATCCGCCAAGGAACTTCTTGTCAAAACATCCGCGCCCAAGACAGGTGGAATACATGCCCAAGCAGGCTTGAGAGCCAGATGCGGCGCAAGAACTTATACCGCGTATCGGTCAATATGCATGTACTGTGCACAATGATTCACGGTATGCCGGATATTTAAGAATATTATACAACGTGCATTTCTGCGGAAATATTCACTGTGGCACGTTACTTGATTATAATTTGACCTTGACAATGTGAGGCAATTTCCCTAAAACCACGGGACAGAAAAACGGCATACTGCACCTATGCCGTTTTTTTTGCCTTGCCCATCCTGACAGTCAGGCAACATCGGCCGCACGAGTGGTCTGCAACGATAGCGAGAGTCAATTGTGATAAAGAAGATCCTCATCGCCAACCGTGGTGAAATTGCTGTGCGCATCGTGCGCGCCTGTGCCGAGATGGGCATCCGTTCTGTGGCCGTGTATGCCGAAGCTGATCGCCATGCCCTGCACGTCAAAAAGGCCGATGAGTCATACAGTCTTGGCCCCGACACCGTGGCCGGTTACTTGAATGCCCAACGCCTGGTCAATCTGGCTGTGGCCACGGGCTGCGATGCGCTGCACCCTGGCTATGGTTTTCTCGCGGAAAACCCTGAATTTGCCGAGATATGCGCCAAACATGGAGTTATCTTTATTGGTCCCTCTGCTGATGTCATTCGCCGCATGGGTGATAAAACTGCTGCCCGCGAGGCCATGATCGCAGCAGGCGTGCCGGTCACGCCTGGCTCAAAGGGCAATCTGGAATCCCTTGAACAAGCCATAACTACCGCTAACGATTTGGGTTACCCGGTGATGCTCAAGGCCACTTCAGGCGGCGGTGGTCGCGGTATCCGCCGTTGTGAAAATGAAGCTGAACTACGCCAGAACTATCCTCGTGTTATCTCGGAGGCCACCAAGGCCTTTGGCAGTGCTGAGATATTTTTAGAAAAGTGCATAGTCAACCCGCGCCATATAGAAGTACAAATCCTTGCTGACAGTCACGGCAATGTCATTCATCTCAATGAACGTGATTGCTCCATTCAACGCCGTCACCAGAAACTTATCGAAATCGCCCCTTCCCCACAGCTCAATCAGGAGCAACGCGACTACATCGGTGGCCTGGCAGTCAAGGCGGCGCAGGCGGTAGGCTATGTCAATGCCGGCACCGTGGAGTTTCTGCTGGATAAGGACGACAACTTCTATTTCATGGAAATGAACACCCGCCTGCAGGTGGAGCATTGTGTAAGCGAGGAAATTACTGGCGTGGACATCGTGCAGGAACAAATTCGCATTGCTTCAGGTTTGCCACTCAAAAACACAAACCAGTCCTTGACCCCACGTGGTTATGCAATGGAATTTCGCATAAATGCTGAAGATCCCAAGAATGGCTTTATGCCTTCCTTTGGCAAGGTCACCAGCTATTATGCCCCCGGCGGGCCTGGTGTACGCACTGATGGCGCGCTCTATACTGGCTATGAAATCCCACCATATTATGACTCGATGTGTGTCAAGCTCATCGTCTGGGGGCCGGACTGGGAGACGCTGCTCAATCGTGCTCAGCGCGCCCTGCGCGATATAGGTGTATATGGCATCAAGACCACAATCCCCTATTATCAGGAAATACTTAAAAACGAAATGTTCCGTAGTGGTCGTTTCGATACCAGCTTTGTTGATACCCATCCTGAGCTGCTGGACTATCCCGTCAAAAGACCACAACGTCAGGTAGCTGCCGTCATAGCTGCCTCCATTGTCGCCTCTATGGGCCTTTGAACAGGCCTCAACCTACGGAAATTGCCTCGATGCCCAAGGTATATATTACTGAAACTGTATTGCGCGATGGTCATCAATCCTTGATTGCCACCCGTCTGCGCACCGAAGACATGCTGCCCATCTGCCCACAACTGGACAAGGCTGGCTTCTGGTCACTGGAAGTTTGGGGTGGCGCAACCTTTGATGCCTGCCTGCGCTTTTTGAAAGAAGACCCATGGGAGCGTCTGCGCACCTTGCGCAAGGCGCTGCCCAATACCCGCCTGCAAATGCTGCTGCGCGGACAAAATCTTTTGGGCTATCGCCATTATTCCGATGATGTAGTGCGCGCCTTTGTCGATCGAGCCGTGGCCAACGGCATAGATGTCTTCCGTATTTTTGATGCCCTCAACGACACTCGCAATCTACGCACCGCCATCGAGGCTGTCAAAAAGCATGACAAACATGCCCAGGGCGCGATCAGCTACACCACCAGTCCGGTGCATGGCATAGAACAATTCGTCAGCATGGCAAAAGAAATGGAGTCCATGGGTTGCGACAGTATTGCTATCAAGGATATGGCCGGGCTGCTCACGCCCAGCGCCAGCACCGAGCTGGTCGATGCGCTGGTGTCCACCATCAAATTGCCCATTGCTATCCACAGTCACGCCACCGCCGGCCTTGCCAGCATGTGTCAGCTCAAAGGCATAGAACATGGCGCTGTACATATTGATACCGCTATTTCTTCCTTTGCTGGCGGCACCTCACATCCACCCACTGAATCCATGGTTGCGGCACTACGCGGCACTACCTACGACACCAAGCTCGATCTCGCCTTGCTGCAGGAGATCGGTTTTTACTTTCAGGGAGTGCGTAAAAAATATCACCAATATGAGAGCGAATACACCGGCATCGATACCCGCGTACAGATCAATCAGGTGCCTGGTGGCATGATCTCCAACCTCTCCAACCAACTGCGCGAGCAGGGTGCGCTGGATCGCATGCAGGAAGTGCTGACCGAGATCCCCCGCGTGCGCGAAGATCTGGGCTACCCGCCGCTGGTCACGCCAACCTCACAAATCGTCGGCAGCCAGGCAGTGCTCAATGTCCTCACTGGCGCACGTTACAAAAACATCACCAATGAAGTGAAATTCTATCTGCAAGGTCGTTATGGCAAAACTCCAGGGACGGTCAATTCTGTGGTGCGCCACCAGGCAATCGCAAACGATGAGGTGATTGAATGTCGCCCTGCTGATCTGCTGAAACCGGAATTGAACAATCTACGCAATCAGATTGGCGGACTTGCGCAAAATGAAGAAGATGTACTTACCTTTGCCATGTTTCCGGAAGTGGGGCGCGAATTTCTCGAACAACGCAGTAAGGGTGAGCTCAAGCCAGAGCCACTGCAGCCATTGCCGTCCCAGAATAGCCAACTCTGCGGCGCACCCACTGAATTCAATATCACCATGCACGGTGAAACTTATCACATCAAGGTTACTGGCTCTGGCCACAAACCCAGCCAAATACGCCCGTTTTATATTACGGTCGATGGCCAGCCAGAAGAGGTCAATGTCGAGATCCTGGATGAACTCTTTGCCGAGATAACGACAGCAACAGCCAAGTCAAATGGCAGCAACAGCAAGCGGTCTCGTGCCAGCAAGCCAGGTCATGTCACGGTTTCCATTCCTTCCTCAGTGGTTGACGTATTAGTTAAAACAGGAGATGAGGTCGAGGTGGGGACACCATTACTGGTTACCGAGGCAATGAAAATGGAATCCGAAATACAATCACCTGTTGCAGGTAAAATTGTTGCCGTGCATATTAGTAAAGGTGACCGGGTAACACCTGACGAAACCCTCATCGAGATCGAATAATTGAAACTGATACTTGCTTCCAGCTCACCCTATCGCCGTGAATTGCTGAAACGTTTGGGGCTTGCCTTTGAAACGTCATCACCCAATGTGGATGAAACGCGACTGCCGGGCGAAACACCCAAGCAATTGGTACGACGCCTTGCCGAGGTTAAAGCCCGTGAGGTAAGCAAAGAGTATCCTCGCGCCTTGATCATAGGTTCGGATCAAGTTGCTGTGCTCGGTGATCGCATCCTGGGCAAACCAAAAAATCACTCTGAAGCCATGCAGCAATTGACGGCAGCCTGTGGCCGGCGAGTCAGTTTTATTACTGGACTTTGTCTGTACAATAGCGACAACAGCCACTGCCATGTGGACGTTGTTCCTTATACAGTGGAATTTCGAGCACTAAACGCCGTGCAGATCGAGAATTATCTCAAGCGTGAGCAGCCTTATGACTGCGCAGGTAGCTTCAAATCTGAAGGGCTTGGTATCAGCCTGTTCCGCCGCATGGAGGGAGATGACCCTACCGCCCTCATTGGTCTGCCACTTATCCGCCTGATCGACATGTTGGCAATGGAAGGGATAAACGTTCTTTAATTAGATACGTTTAGCGCATCTGCGCAGGGACAAGCCCCAGCACTGTCCCAAGACCATTTGCAATCGCGGTACCCAAACTGGCCGCCAGTTTCTCGAAATAATGCGGACGTGGAGTGAAATCAACGATATCTTCCGCACCAACCACCGTGCGCGCCACATCGCTGGCACTGGCCAATTCATCGACCAAACCCAGCTCCACGCTTTGCTCGCCAGTCCAGACCAGGCCTGAGAACAAGCTTGGATCATCACGCAGACGATCGCCGCGCCCTTCTTTTACCGCGCTGGTGAACTGACTATGAATATCATTTAGTAAACCCTTGATATGCGCCTCCTCCTCAGGCTGAGACGGTGAAAATGGATCGAGAAATCCCTTATGCTCACCAGCGGTGAGCAGGCGGCGCTCTACACCCAGTTTGTCCATCGCATCAACAAAGCCAAAGCCATTCATCAACACACCAATGGAACCCACCACGCTGGCCTTGTTGGCATAAATCGCGTCCGCCGCAGCTGCAACATAGTAGCCACCTGAGGCACACATATCGCTAACCACTGCATATAGCGGGATATCTGGATATTCCTCACGCAAACGTTTGATCTCATCGTAGATATAGCCTGATTGCACTGGACTGCCGCCGGGACTATTGATACGCAAAATAACACCAGCCGTACGTTTGTCTGCAAACGCATTGCGCAGACCGGTGATAATATTATCGGCACTTGCCGCTGTACCATCGGCAATCATACCTTTTAAGTCCACCAGGGCAGTATGCTGTCCTGTCTTGCCTGCACGACTGCCCATGCCATCGGGCCACATGAAGAGCAGCAGACCAAACAGGTAAAGAAACATCAGCCCCTTGAAAAAAATACCCCAGCGCCGCGCACGGCGCTGCTCATTGAGCGAGGCAAAAGCCAGACGATTAAGCAGATCCCGTTCCCACGAGCCATCACTGCCTGGTTTTTTTACATCGTTTGATTCCATCAAGACCTTCCTCCAAACTGTAAAAACTTCGCTCAGGCTCGCAATTGGTCTTTATCAGCCGCCAGCCAGCCAGGCAACTCGATAATGTCATCCAGACAACCCAATGGCGCATGCCGCAGCAAACGTTCGGGGTGGTGTACGCCATAACTCACTGCCAAGGCATGAGTTTTGGCATTGCGTGCCATTTCCATATCGTATTCTGTGTCGCCAATCATCAAGGTGCCCTGTGGACTGGTACCCAGATGTTCCATCAACTCAAACAACATTTGTGGATGCGGTTTGGAGACTGTTTCATCGGCACAGCGCGTCGCATGAAACAATGGCTCCAAGCCGGTTTCCTCAAGCACCTTATCCAGGCCGCGTCGTCCCTTGCCAGTTGCCACGGCCAATAGATAGCCCTGCTCGGCCAGCTCATGCAACACCTCGCCAGCACCGGCAAATAGTTGTGATGTGGTTTGGTTGCTGACCAGGAAATGATGCCGATAACGATCGACCAGGGCCTCCTGAGTATCTGTCGTGCAACCAGGAAACAGTGCCTGAGTGGCCTCCGCTAGGCCCAGTCCAATTATATTCCGCAATTCATGGGCCTCTCGATGCGGCATGGCCAGATCATCTATAGCTCCTTGTAGACAGGCCACGATGCGAGCCTCGGAATCCATCAAGGTCCCATCCCAATCAAATACCAACAATTCAAATCTTTGCATCACTTCACTCCATCATATCCAGCACATGGCGCAATTCAGGCGGTAATGGCGCACTCACACTGACCACCTGGCCGCTCTCTGGCAGGCTAAAACTGAGGGCACTGGCGTGCAAAAACAATCGTTTGAGTCCCTTTTCCACCATCATTTTATTAAAAGTCTCATCACCATATTTCTCATCACCGGCAATTGGCTGGCCAAGATGGGCCGCATGAACCCGCAGTTGGTGAGTACGTCCCGTAATCAACTCAGCCTCAACCAGGGTAGCCTCCGGAAAAACACTGACAGGACGAAAAACAGTCAGCGCAGGCTTGCCTTCCGCTGATACCTTAACCACGCGCTCACCAGACTGGCTTACATTCTTCAACAGTGGCGCCTCAACACGGCGTTCACCGCCTCGCCAGGGGCCCTTGAGCAAGGCCAGGTAACGCTTGTCGCTGCCGCCTTCGCGTAATAATTCATGAAAGGCACGCAACATACTGCGTTTTTTGGCAACGACGATGCAGCCTGAGGTGTCCCGATCCAGTCTGTGTCCCAATTCCAGAAAAGGAGCTTCTGGGCGCAATGCGCGCAAGGCCTCGATCAGACCAAAACTTAGGCCACTGCCGCCATGGACGGCAAGACCAGATGGCTTATCTATCACCAAAAACCCTTTATCCTCATGGATAACACTGGCATTGATCTGTTCCAGCAGACGGTTAGCCGGACGTACAGGAGCAGTCTTCTCGCCCAGGCGCATGGGCGGAATACGAATGGCATCGCCCGTCTTAATGCGGTAAGTTGGCTTGATACGGCCTTTATTGACCCGCACCTCACCGGTGCGCAAGATGCGATAAACATGGCTCTTGGGCACGCCCTTGAGCTTGTTCATCAGATAATTATCGATACGCTGCCCTTCATCCATGGCAGCAACCTCGATCAAACTGGCGACAGGCATACTCATCAATAAAGTATATCAATTTGCTACTTTGATTGATGCATCTTTACTGGATGGATTATACTAACGTGCCGTTGCCCGTGTGGCTGCTTCTTTTTTTCAACAAATCCACCACACGTCACAATGGCGGCGCCCGAGGCGCAAAAATTATTTTTGGTCCCTTTCCAGATGAAAGGGTAATAAAAGATACTGGTGACAATTGTATTGTCACGCACACAATAAACGCTCCTGCCCCAGGTGTTTGGTTTGGCTGGGTGGGCCGAGTTGGCCATGCCGCTCAAGGCAATTATGCCGCCCTGCCCCACGCCCTCACCTGTACAGCAGTCGAGCGTAGAGAGAAAAAACAATATGAAACGTATGCTAATCAACGCAACTCAGCCGGAAGAGTTGCGTGTGGCGCTAGTTGACGGCCAGCGCTTGTATGACCTTGATATCGAAAGCACTGCAAAAGCCCAAAACAAATCAAACATTTACAAAGGGCGAATTACCCGCGTCGAACCCAGCCTAGAAGCAGCCTTCATTGATTATGGCGCCCAACGCCACGGTTTCCTGCCGCTCAAGGAAGTTTCCCGCAGCTATTTCCAACCCGATACCGACCTCTCTGGCCGCGTCAGCATCAAGGATGCCCTCAAAGAAGGTCAGGAAATCATCGTCCAGGTTGAGAAGGAAGAACGCGGCAACAAGGGTGCCGCCCTCACCACATTCATCAGTCTGGCTGGTCGATATCTGGTATTGATGCCCAACAATCCCCGCGCTGGTGGTGTCTCGCGCCGTATCGAGGGCGAGGATCGCAGCGAAATGCGCGATACCATGACACAGCTCAATATCCCTGAAGATATGGGGCTAATTGTCCGCACTGCCGGTGTTGGTAAAAATGTAGAGGAACTGCAATAGGACATGGACTACCTGCTACAGGTATGGCGTTCCATCGAGGAAGCAGCCCAAGGCCGTCCTGCCCCCTTTCTGATCTATCAGGAAAGCAATGTCATAATTCGCGCCATTCGCGATTATCTGCGTAACGACATAAGTGAAATTCTGGTCGATGAACCCTCGGTATTTGAGCAGGGGCGCGACTTCATGCAGCAGGTGATGCCGCAGAACCTCAATAAACTCAAGCTCTACCAAGACACCGTCCCACTATTTACCCGTTATCAGATTGAAAGCCAGATCGAATCGGCCTTTACCAACGACGTGCAGCTCCCCTCAGGTGGCTCTGTTGTCATCGATCATACCGAGGCGTTGATCGCGATTGACATCAACTCCGCCCGCGCCACCAAGGGTGGTGACATCGAAGAAACTGCCCTCAATACCAACCTGGAGGCGGCCGATGAGATCGCCCGCCAGATGCGCCTGCGTGATCTAGGTGGCCTGATTGTCATAGATTTCATCGACATGACGCCGGCTAAAAACCATCGTGAGGTGGAAAATCGTTTACGTGAAGCACTCAAACAAGACCGTGCCCGCGTCCAGGTAGGTCGTATTTCACGTTTTGGTCTGCTAGAAATGTCACGTCAGCGACTGCGTCCTTCGCTGGGTGAATCCAGCCAGGTTATCTGCCCACGCTGCCGAGGTCAGGGAACCATCCGTGGAATCGAATCACTCGCCCTCTCCATCCTGCGTCTCATCGAAGAAGAGGCGATGAAAGAAAATACCAGCAAGGTACAAGCTCAGTTACCCGTGACCGTAGCTAGCTTCCTGCTGAATGAAAAGCGCCACATACTCAATGCCATTGAAGAACGCCAGGATATACAGGTTGTGCTGATCCCCAACCCACACCTGGAAACACCCAACTATCAAGTGGAACGGATCCGTGCCGATGATTTGGAACATACACCACATCAACGACCCAGCTACGATCTGATTGTGCGCCAGGAAGATGATGCCGCAACCAAGATCACCGAAGCGCCTAAAGCGCGTGCTGAAGAGCCAGCGGTAAAGACCGTTGCCCCCCCTGTCACACCGATGCCCACGGCAGACAAATCTGCCGCACCAAGTCACCCTGGTTTGCTACGGCGTATATTCAGCGTACTGCTTGGCAATGGTAATAACAACGAAAAGGCGACAACGGAAGAAAAGCCAGCTAAGGACACACCACAACGCAGCAAGCCACAACAAACTGCACGCCGCAGCCAAAGTGATAGCCGCACTGAACGTAGCCGCAGTCAGAAACCGGCTACCCGTGAACAACGCCAGCCACAAACGCCGCGCCCGCCACGCAAACCACGCCCAAGCGACACAGTGGCCGAGGAAAACAAAGCAATTGCAGCAGAAGGGCAAAGCTCAGCCAATACCAAACAAGGCGCACCTGAGGAGCCACAAGCAAGCCAGGCTCGCGAAGAGCGCAGCAGCTCACGCCGTGGCCGCCGTGGTGGTCGCCGTCGCCGCCCCACCACTGAAGGCACGCACGAAGATGCCCAGACCACAAGCGCAACTCAGGAAGCAGAGCAGAAACAACAGTCTGCGGCACCAAGCCAGAGCCCAGACCAAGCCACTACTCCACGCACACCAGTCACGCCACCAGCTGCAGCCTCAACAGCAGTAAGCTCAGCCACAACTGCTGCGCAAACCTTGGAAAACTCCACGATAGCCAGCAAAGAGCAGGCTGAATCGACAACAGCCAAGAATGTATCTCATGCGCAGGTAAAAACTGCCGCCGCCAGCACACCCAAGAGCGAATCATCATCTGCGCCACAGCTGGCAAACGTTCCTCTGGCCAAGGCCGCCACTGAAACAGAGCAAACCAGGCCAGCTTCGCCATCTGCTCCAGCACCTGTAAGCAACACGCCAGTCGTTAAAGAACCAGCAACCAAACTGGTACAAGTTGAAACCATTCTTTCCGCACAAACACCCACTGGCCCCGCACCACAACAAGCCAGTGTGCTCCCGCCAGAGCAAAAGCCAGAGCAAAAGCCAGAGCAAAAGCCAGAGCAAAAGCCAGAGCAAAAGCCAGAGCAAAAGCCAGAGCAAAAGCCAGAGCAAAAGCCAGAGCAAAAGCCAGAAACAAAGAT
>JBAYOW010000027.1:0-31501 GCA_041678005.1 Thiohalomonadaceae bacterium | reverse complement strand
TGCAGGTCTTCTACATCCGGCGCAATGCCCGTTGGTTATTACGCCATTGTTTGTCGTTAGACACAAACCTCTATTTCGTAAATCTGCATGACACCAATACTATTCAGTAATTTTGATCCTTATTTTCAAAGAATATAATCTTGCCCTGTCTCCTGACAAATATCTCGCCGTCTCCCGTTTGCATTGACGGGAACACGCTGGGTAGAATGCCGTGACGGATCGCTCCCGTGTTCGGCGGGCTACCGGGCGGCCCTCACGAATCGCGCCGTTACACCGCTCATCTTCTGCCAGGGAGTCCTGAACAATGCACCTCTTTTATCCTCTGCATGGCCGCTGTTTCAACCACAACCATGCATGAGATGTCGCTTGCCGAAGGGGTCGTAAGGATCATCGAGGAGGCGGCGGCGCGTGAAGGTTTCAGCCGGGTACGGGTGGTGCGGCTGGAGGTGGGGCAACTGGCGGGGGTCGAGCCTGCGGCGCTACTCTTCTGCTTCGATGCGGTGGTGCGCGACACCCTTGCTGAAGGGGCGCAACTGGAGATTGTGCCGCTGGCGGGGGCGGGATGGTGTCACGACTGCGCCCGGGAGGTGGCGATCGCTGCCCACTATGACGCCTGCCCAGCCTGTTGCGGTTACCGAGTGCAGGCGACCGGGGGGCTGGAGATGCGGCTACTCGATCTGGAGGTCGACGATCCGGGGGTCGAACGAAAACAATGAGCCATTTCGCAACAATAAATAGAATTAGTGAGGTAGGGCATGTGTACGGTATGCGGCTGCGGCGAGGGTGAGACCAGGATCGAGGGGGATAAGCACCATCACCATCATGAACACGTGCATGGACACCATCATGAACATGAACACGGACACGGGCATGATCACGCCCATACGCACAATATGCTGCACTTCGGACAGGGGCCGGCGCACGCCCACGCACCAGGGCTCACACAGGGACGTATGGTGCGCATCGAACAGGATATTCTGGCGAAGAACAATGAGTATGCCAGCGCCAACCGCCGCTACTTTGATGCGCGGGGCATCTTCGTGCTCAACCTTGTCTCCAGCCCCGGCTCTGGCAAGACCACGCTACTTGTCACCACCATCGAACAACTGAAGGGGGAACTGCCGCTGGCGGTGATAGAAGGGGATCAGCAGACCAGTGTCGATGCCGAACGCATTCGTGCAACCGGTGCACCGGCGGTGCAGGTGAATACCGGCAAGGGGTGCCACCTCGACGCGCATATGGTCGGCCTCGCCCTTGAGCGTCTCACCCCCGCCGAAGGGTCGCTGCTCTTTATTGAAAATGTCGGCAACCTGGTCTGCCCGGCCAGCTTCGATCTGGGCGAGGCACACAAAGTGGTGGTGCTCTCGGTCACCGAAGGGGCCGACAAGCCACTCAAATACCCCGATATGTTTCACGCCGCCAGCCTGATGCTGCTCAACAAGCAGGATCTGCTGCCGCATGTCGATTTCGATGTTGAGGCTTGCCTTGCCAATGCCCGACGCATCAATCCGGGGATCGAGGTCATCCAGCTCTCAGCCAAAAGCGGTGAAGGGATGGCGGAATGGCTGGAGTGGCTCCGGCAGGGCGCGCAGCGCCAGGCCGATCTCCGCCTCTGCGAGGTCGAGCGGCTGCAACGGCGCATCACCGAGCTGGAACAGCGGCTCGCCTCCCCCGACCGGCACGGCGCATGAGTCTAGCCTCAGCCACCATCGAAACCGCGCACGAGCACCATCGGTTACGCGTGCGCGGGCTGGTGCAGGGAGTCGGCTTTCGCCCCTTCGTCTACCGCCTCGCCACCAGCCTGGGCCTCACCGGCCAGGTGCGCAACGGCGGCGCCGGGGTCGAGATTGAGGTGCAAGGCGAGCTCGTGGCGTTGCAGCAATTTGCCCACTGCCTGACCGCCGAGGCCCCGGCAAATGCCCGCATCGATACGATCGAACGGCAACCGCTACCGCTCCAGCCAGAACTGGGTCGCTTCACCATCAGCGCCAGCAGCAACGGGCCGGTAACGACCGCCGCCCCCGCCCTGGACACCGCCCCCTGTGTCGACTGCCTGGATGAGCTCTTCACCCCAGGGGATCACCGCTACCGTTACCCCTTCATCAACTGCACCCACTGCGGCCCACGCTACACCCTCACCGCGCGCCTCCCCTACGATCGTGCCAATACCAGCATGGCTCCCTTCATCCTCTGCCCGACCTGTGACCGGGAGTACCACGACCCGGCCGATCGACGCTTTCATGCCCAGCCAAACGCCTGCCCTGAGTGCGGCCCGCGCCTCACGCTGCGGGCTGATGATGACACAACCGGCAGCGACGCTCCCCTCACCCGCACACTCGGCCTGCTGCAACAAGGAGCGATCATCGCGGTCAAGGGGCTCGGCGGCTTTCACCTGATGTGCGATGCCCGCAACAGTGCGGCGGTGAGGCGGCTGCGGGAAGGCAAGCAGCGCCGGGAGAAGCCCTTCGCGCTGATGGTGGCCAATACCGCCTCGGCCGCTGGGCTGGCGCTGCTCACCGATCAGGAGCGCGCGCTGCTGCAGTCGCCAGCACGACCGGTGGTGCTGCTGCACAAGCGCATGCCATGCGATACTGCGCTGGCGGACGTTGCCCCCGGGCTTGCCTGGCTCGGCGTGATGCTGCCCTATACGCCGCTCCACTATCTGCTGTTCCACGAGGCGGCGGGGCGACCAGCCGGAAGCCGCTGGCTCGATACGCCGCAGCCGCTGGTGCTACTCTGCACCTCGGCCAACCGTCACGGTGAACCGCTTATCATCAGTAATGACGAGGCGACAGCGGGGCTCGACGGCATTGCCGATGCACTGTTGCTGCACGACCGCGAGATCCTCGCCCGCTGCGACGACAGCGTGGTGCGGGCGAGCGCCACCGGCCCCACCCTCATCCGCCGCGCGCGCGGCTACGCACCCGGTGCCATTCGCCTCGCTCGCACCGGCCCGGCGGTGCTGGCCCTCGGCGCGCACCTGAAGAACACCCTCTGCCTGACGCGCGGGTTGGAGGCCTTTCTCTCACCGCACATCGGCGATCTCGATAACCCCGCCACTCGCCGCGCCCATGAGGAGGGGATCAACCGTCTTGAAGGTCTGCTCGAATTGCGCGCCGAACGAATCGCCTGCGATCTCCATCCCGATCTCTTCTCCTCGCAACTGGCGGCACGCATCGCCCACGAGCGTGGCATCCCGCTCATCACGGTGCAGCACCACCACGCCCATATCGCGGCGGTGATGGCGGAACACCGACTCGACGGCCCGCTCCTCGGGGTGGCGCTTGACGGTATTGGCCTTGGCAGCGACGGCACTGCCTGGGGTGGCGAGCTGCTGCAGGTCGTCGGTGGTGACTTTGTCCGCCTCGGCCACCTCGCCCCCTTGCCCTTGCCGGGCGGCGACCGCGCCGCGCGCGAACCCTGGCGCATGGCGGCGGCGGCGCTGCACGCCCTCGGACGCGGTGGAGAGATCGCCACCCGCTTCGCCGACCACCCGGAGGCGTCACTGCTGACAGAGCTACTCGACCGGGGGAGTCATTGCTCGCCCACCTCAAGCGCCGGACGACTGTTCGATGCCGCCGCCGCGTTGCTCGGGGTGAATGCAATCGCCCATTACGAAGGAGAGGCAGCAATGCAACTTGAGGGCTTGGCAGCAGAACATGAGACAGTAGCGCCTATGCAGGATGGCTATACCCTCGCCGGGATGACTCCGCTGCAACTTGATTTTCTACCATTACTCACCCACCTTGCGGAAGAAAAAAATAAAGCCCATGGGGCGGCGCTGTTCCACGCCACCCTGATTGAGGGGATAAGTCGCTGGGTGATGGCCGCGAGTGCGCAGAGCGGCCTGTGTGAGGTGGTTCTCGCCGGGGGCTGTTTTCTCAACCGGCTGTTGAGCGAGGGGGTGGCGATGCGCCTCACCGCCCTTGGTCTCACCATCCATCAGGCGCGTCAGGCACCGCCCAACGATGGCGGCATCGCCCTCGGTCAGGCCTGGGTCGCCCTGCAACGGGGGATGCCATAGTGTGTCTTGCTGTACCGGTACGGGTGGTTGAGCTCCTCGATGGCGATTGCGCCATGATTGATGCCGACGGCGCGCGCAAGGAGATCTCGCTCGCCCTGGTGGCCGATGTCGCGGTGGGCGACTATGTCATCCTGCATGTCGGTTACGCCATCCAGAAACTCGACGAGGAAGAGGCAGCCAAGACCCTCGCCCTCTTCGCCAAGCTGGCAGGGATGCCATGAAATTTGTCGATGAATTTCGTGACGGCGAACTGGCGCGCGGCCTCGCCGCCACCATCGCCGCCGAGGCCGATCCCGCCCGCGACTACACACTAATGGAGTTTTGCGGCGGCCACACCCACGCCATCACACGCTACGGGCTTGGCGATCTGCTGCCGCGTAATATTCGCTTCATTCACGGCCCTGGCTGTCCGGTCTGCGTCCTGCCGGTGGGGCGCATCGACAACGCGATCGAACTGGCGCGCCGCCCAGACGTTATCCTCTGCAGCTACGGTGATGTGCTGCGCGTGCCCGCCTCCAATCGCGCCAGCCTGCAGCGCGCCCGTGCCGAAGGGGCCGATGTGCGCATAATCTGGTCGAGCCTTGATGCGCTGCGGATCGCGCGCGAAAACCCGGATCGCGAGGTAGTCTTCCTGGCGATCGGCTTCGAGACAACCACCCCGCCAACCGCCGTGGCGCTGCAACAGGCGCGCACTGAGGGGCTAGATAATTTCACCGTCTTCTGTAACCACGTACTGACGCCCGCCGCAATCCAGAACATCCTCGAATCGCCGCAACTGCGCGAGCTGGGCAGTGTGCCGCTCGACGGCTTTATCGGCCCCTCGCACGTCTCGGCCATCATCGGCAGCCGCCCCTATGAATACTTTGCCGAGGAATACCAGAAGCCGGTGGTGATCGCCGGCTTTGAACCGCTCGATGTGTTGCAGGCGGTGCTGATGCTGGTGCGGCAGATGAACACGGGGCGCTTCGAGGTGGAGAACCAGTACACCCGCGCCGTCACCCGCGAGGGCAATCTCAAGGCACAGCGGCTGGTCGCCGAGGTATTCGAGCTGCGTGAGAGTTTCGAATGGCGCGGCCTGGGGGAGGTGCCCTACAGCGCACTGCGACTGCGTCCGGACTATGAACGGTTCGATGCTGAGCGACGTTTCGGCATCGAATACCACGCCGTGCCCGATGCCAGGTCGTGCGACTGTGGCGCGATCCTGCGCGGCCTCAAACACCCCGTCGAGTGCAAACTCTTCGCCACCGCCTGCACCCCGGAAAGCCCGATCGGCTCCTGCATGGTCTCCTCCGAGGGGGCGTGCAGCGCCTATTACAGCTACGGGCGGCACCGCACGTCGGAGCGTCCCGCATGAGCCACCGCCTCGACCTCAAGCAAGGGCGCGTTGAGATGGCGCACGGCGGTGGTGGGCGGGCTATGGCCCAGCTCATCCGCGAGCTCTTTCTCCCCTTCATGGAAAATCCGGCGCTGCGCGCCGGCAACGATGGCGCGCTGCTCGCACGTCCCGAAGGGCGGCTGGTGGTATCCACCGACTGCCATGTCATCACGCCGCTCTTCTTCCCCGGCGGCGATATCGGCAGCCTCTCGGTTCACGGCACCCTCAACGATGTCGCCATGATGGGGGGATACCCTATCGCCCTGACAGCCGGCTTCGTCCTCGAAGAGGGCTTTCCACTGGCCGATCTAGCACGCATTGCCAGGAGCATGGGCGAGGCCGCCTGCGCGGCGGGGGTGCCGATTGTCACCGGCGACACCAAAGTGGTGGAGCGCGGCAAGGGCGATGGCATCTACATCAACACCACTGGTATCGGCGTGGTGGCCGAGGGGGTTGAGCTGGGCGGTGAGCGGGCGCGTCCCGGCGACCATCTTCTGCTCAGCGGCACCCTCGGCGACCACGGCATCGCCATCCTCGCGCAGCGCGAAAACCTCACCTTCGCCAGCGACATCCGCTCCGACAGCGCCGCGCTGCACGGGCTGGTGGCGACGATGCTCGATGCAGCGCCGGGACTGCGCTGCCTGCGCGACCCGACGCGCGGCGGGCTTGCCGCCACCCTCAACGAGATCACCGCCCAGGCGGGGGTTGGTGTCCTCATCCGCGAGGCTGCAATCCCGTTGCGCGCGCCGGTCAAGGCGGTTTGCGAACTGCTCGGCCTCGATCCACTCAACATTGCCAATGAGGGTAAGCTGCTCGCCGTCTGCCCGCCTGGGGAGAGCGCGCGCCTGCTCGATGCCATGTGTGCCCACCCCCTTGGCCGCGACGCCGCGCTGATCGGCGAATTCATCGCCGACGAACACCACTTCGTGCAAATGGAGACCAGCTTCGGTAGCCGGCGCACCGTAGACTGGCTGGCTGGCGAACAGCTGCCGCGTATCTGTTGACGCCCTGATGCGCATCCTCTTTCTGGTTCACGCCTTCTACAGCCTCAGCCAGCGGCTCTACGTCGAACTGGCGCGGCGCGGCCACGAGCTGTCGGTAGAGTTCGATATCAACGACACCATTACCATCGAGGCAATCACCCTGTTCCGCCCCGACCTGATCCTGGCTCCCTTCCTCAAGCGGCCGATTCCCCAGGCGGTATGGCGCGAGCACCTCTGCTGGGTGGTTCACCCCGGACCACGCGGCGATCGCGGCCCCTCCTCGCTCGACTGGGCGGTGCTGGAGGGGGCACACCACTGGGGGGTGACGGTGCTGCAAGCAGAGCAGGAGATGGATGCGGGGCCGGTCTGGGCGAGTGTCGATTGTCCGCTGCGCGCGGCGGCCAAAGGGAGCCTCTACCGGCGCGAAGTAAGCGAGGCGGCAGTGACTGCGGTGTTGGA
Organism: Thiohalomonadaceae bacterium; assembly: GCA_041678005.1. GTDB lineage: Bacteria > Pseudomonadota > Gammaproteobacteria > Thiohalomonadales > Thiohalomonadaceae > Sulfurivermis. The sequence goes on along the minus strand of JBAYOW010000027.1, from coordinate 24,660 downwards.
GGCGCTCGACAACCTCGCACGCCCCGGCTTTGCCCCGCTGCCGCTGTCCACCCGGCCTGGCCACGGTATGCTGCGCCCGGCAATGCGCCACGCCGACCGTGCTCTTGACTGGGATCACGATGACACCCAAACACTGCTACGCAAGATCCGCTGCGCCGACGGCTCTCCCGGGGTGCGCGACAACTGGGAGGGGCGCGAGCTCTATCTCTACGACGCCTGGCCTGCAAGTGGACTGCATGGCACCCCCGGTGAACTGCTCGCCAGCCGTGACGGCGCTATCTGCCGCGCCAGCATCGACGGTGCGGTCTGGATCGGTCGCCTGCGCGAGCGCCAGGGCGAACGCCCTGGCCTAAAACTGCCCGCCGTAACCGTACTGGGCGAGGCCATAGCCCGCCTGCCCGAAGCGCCGCAGGGGTGTGGCTACCGCGAGATCCACTACGAGGAAGAGGCGGAGGTTGGCTATCTACACTTTGATTTTCACAACGGCGCGATGGGCAATGACCAGTGCCGCCGCCTGCTAGCCGCCTACAAAGAGGCACTCGCCCGCGACACCCGCGTGCTGGTGCTGATGGGGGGTGAAGAATTCTGGTCAAACGGCCTGCACCTGCACCTTATCGAGGCAGCCGCCAACCCCGCCGATGCGTCATGGGACAACATCAACGCGATGGATGATCTCTGCCGCGCCATCATTCTCACCACTGATCGCCTGGTGATCGCCGCGCTGCGTGGCAACGCCGGTGCCGGCGGGGTCTTTCTCGCCCTCGCCGCCGACCACGTCTGGGCTGCGCCCAACGTGGTGTTCAACCCCCACTACAAGAACATGGGCAACCTTTATGGCTCGGAGTACTGGAGCTACCTGCTGCCCCGGCGTCTTGGCAGCGAGGGGGCCGCCGTCCTGATGCAGCACCGCCTGCCGCTCGGCGCTGCGGAGGCGAAGGAGTGCGGCCTGATCGACGGCACTTTTGGCGGAGATCGCGATGGGTTCCAGCGAGAGCTCAAACAGCGCGCCATCACCCTCGCCAATGCACCCGACCATGCGGCACAACTTGCGGCAAAACACACCCGGCGGATGCACGACGAGACAGAAAAACCACTCGACGACTACCGCCGCGAGGAGCTGGAACGGATGCAGCTCAACTTCTACGGCTTCGACCCCAGCTACCACATCGCCCGCTACAATTTTGTCCAGCGCATACCCCACTCACGCACCCCGCTCCACCTGGCACGTCACCGTAGCAAAAGGTGAGTCATCAAATCGTGGATCTCGCCGTTCATGCCGGCAAAACCCTGTAGGCACAACTGATGAATCCCTGCCCTGGACGACCTTCTCCTGTATTGTCACGCGCTATGGCTGTGATCACCACATCCGCACATTCCCTTGCACCAAACACTTTCGTGTTCTGGCGGGTGATGCCAGCCCCGGTGAAGCACGAAGCAAGCAGTAGATTTAATCAGGCATGATTAATTTTGCGTAGATATTGCAGAGCGGTATGATGTACAGCAATAAAATATCTCCACACCAACTCCAAACAATTTTTTGGAAAAAGTCTAAACTATCAATCTGGCTGCCAAAGGCAAAACCCATTTACCTGCTAATTCGCATACTTTTGCTGCCAACAAAATAATTGACCGGCTGCTGCCTTTCAACGTGAGCAACACTATGAGCAAAACTTCCAGCAATGCGGCCAATGGCCGTATTGAAGTCAAAACCACCACCTGCTACATGTGCGCCTGCCGTTGCGGCATCCGCGTTACTCTGCGCGATGGAGAGGTGCGCTATATCCAGGGCAACCCGGATCACCCGCTGAACAAGGGTGTTATTTGCGCCAAGGGCAGCTCCGGTATCATGAAACAATATTCACCCGCCCGGCTAACCCGCCCTTTGCTACGCAAGGCTGGAGCTGAACGTGGCGAGGGTGAGTTTGAGCCGATTTCCTGGGAAGAAGCTTTTGCGTTGATGGAAGAGCGTCTGGCTAATATCCGCGCCACCGATCCAAAGAAATTTGCCCTGTTTACTGGCCGCGATCAGATGCAAGCTCTTACCGGCCTGTTTGCCAAACAATTTGGTACACCCAACTACGCTGCCCACGGTGGCCTTTGCTCGGTCAATATGGCTGCCGGCCTGATCTACACCATGGGCGGCTCGTTCTGGGAGTTTGGTGGCCCCGATCTGGAGCGTGCCAAGCTGTTCGTCATGATCGGCACGTCAGAAGACCACCATTCCAATCCCCTCAAGGTTGAACTGGCTAAATTCAAACGCAACGGCGGCCGTTTCATCTCCATCAATCCGGTGCGTACCGGGTATTCAGCCATTGCCGATGAGTGGGTACCCATCAAACCTGGTACCGACGGGGCGCTGCTGCTGGCGCTGATCCACGAGCTTATCAAGCAAGGCATGTATGACCGCGACTTTGTCACCCAGTACACCAATGCCGCCGAGCTGGTGAACTTGAATCCCAACGATCCGGAATACGGTATGTTTGTACGTTTTGAGATCCCGCAGGAAGAAGGATGTTTTGATCCGCAAAACAAGCTGTGGTGGGATCGCGAGCTCGATAAACCCATCTCCACCCACACCCCGGGTGCCGACCCTCGTCTGCTTGGCGAGTTCAAGCTCTCCGATGGCACGCCGGTCAAGCCTGCCTTTCAGCTGTTAAAAGAGCGCATAGAACAATACACACCAGAATGGGCAGCCGATATCACTGGCATTCCGGCTGCCACTATCCGCCGCCTGGCGCATGAAATGGGTATTACCGCACGCGACGAGAAGATCGAGCTGCCTATTGCCTGGACCGATGTCTGGGAAAATGAACACAAATCTGTCATCGGCAACCCCGTCGCCTTCCATGCCATGCGTGGATTGGCCGCCCATTCCAACGGCTTTCAGACCATACGCTCGCTGGGCATTTTGATGACCATCCTCGGCACTATCGACCGCCCGGGAGGCTTCCGCCATAAAGCGCCCTTTCCACGACCGATACCGCCCTGCCCCAAGACACCGATCCGGCCGGAAGATGTACAGCCAGATACGCCACTGAACGGCATGCCACTCGGCTGGCCGGCCGATCCGGATGATTTGTTCATCGACGATGATGGCCAGCCCATCCGTCTGGACAAGGGCTTTTCCTGGGAATACCCGCTTTCAGTACACGGCCTGATGCACAACGCCATTACCAATGCCTGGCGCGGCGACCCCTACAAAATCGACACCTTGCTCATCTTCATGGCAAACATGTCTTGGAACTCGACGATGAATGCCGAGCAAGTACGCAAAATGCTCAACGACAAAGACGAGGATGGTGAATATAAAATCCCTTTCCTGATCGTTGCCGATGCCTTCCAGTCAGAGATGGTTGCCTTTGCTGATTTGGTATTGCCAGACACTACCTATCTGGAGCGCCATGACGTCATGTCTATGCTCGACCGCCCCATCTCCGAATATGACGGCCCAGTAGATTCCGTACGGATCCCTGTGTTGCAGCCAACCGGCGAATGCAAGCCATTTCAGGAGGTCCTGCTGGAGTTAGGCACACGCCTAAAGCTGCCGGTCTTTACCGATGGCAACGGTCAGCGTAAATATCGCAATTACCCAGACTTTGTCACAAATTTCGAAACGGCCCCTGGCTCGGGTATCGGCTTTCTCGCTGGCTGGCGTGGCAAGGGTGGCGAGAAACACATGCGTGGCGAGCCCAACCCTAACCAATGGCAAATGTATGAAAAAAATAACTGCGTCTTCCAGCATAAGATGCCGCGCTCATACCAATACATGCGCAACTGGAACCAGGGCTATCTGCAATGGGCACAATCCAACGGCATGACCCGCTATGCCGAGCCGATCAACTGCCACATCTACTCTGAAATACTACAAAAATTCCGCCTCGCAGCGCAGGGTAAAACCACTGGCCGCCAGCCGCCCGATCATCTGCGCAAGCGTATCGAAACCTACTTCGATCCACTGCCGTTTTACTATGAGCCGCTGGAATCTCAACTGACGGACAAACACCAATACCCGCTCAATGCCGTTACCCAGCGACCAATGGCCATGTATCACTCCTGGGACAGCCAAAATGCCTGGTTACGCCAGATCCATACCTACAACCATCTCTATGTTCATCCTTCGGTAGGTGCCGCCGGTGGTTTTGCCGATGGAGACTGGGTATGGGTGGAGTCCCAGTGGGGCAAGGTGCGCTGCATCAGCAAATTCAGCGAAGCGCTCGAACCTGGCACGGTGTGGACATGGAACGCTGTTGGCAAGGCAGCAGGCGCCTGGAATCTTGACCCCATGGCCAATGAATCCAAACAAGGCTTCCTGCTCAATCATTTAATCAGTGAAGAGCTGCCGCCACATGAGGCCGGTGCTCACCTTTCCAACTCCGACCCGATTACCGGACAAGCTGCCTGGTACGACGTACGTGTGCGTGTCTACAAAGCAGGTGAAGATGAAGCAAAAGAAACCTTCCCTCAATTTGCCCCAGTACCCGCAGCGCCCGGCACCCCACCACGCCGACCGTGGCTAAATTATTTCGCGGGTCGTTTCCAAAAGAAAAAAGTGGATTAAAAGCAATGACTCAACTAGCACTCGTAATTGATTTAAATGTCTGTGTCGGCTGTCATGCCTGCGTAACCTCCTGCAAGCAATGGAATACGTCCTCGGAACAGGCAGGCCCTCTATTTGATGATCGACCCTATGCGCAAGACCCGACAGGTACTTTTTTTAACCGCGTACAGACATATGAAATAGGCTGTTATCCGCACACCGAGACCCTGCACTTCCCCAAGAGCTGCCTGCACTGTGAGGACGCACCTTGCGTGCCGGTCTGCCCTACTGGCGCCAGCTACAAACGGCCGGAAGACGGCATCGTGCTGGTTGATTACGACAAATGTATAGGCTGCAAATATTGCTCCTGGGCCTGCCCTTATGGTGCGCGCGAGTTCGATGAATACCAGAAGGTAATGAAAAAATGCACCCTTTGCGTGGACCGTATCTACGATCAAAGCCTACCCGAAGCCGAACGCAAACCAGCCTGTGTGCTGGCCTGCCCGACCTCGGCACGGCTATTTGGCGATGTACACGATCCGCAGTCAGAGATATCCATAGCCATACGTGAACAGGGCGGTTATCAACTCATGCCAGAATGGGGCACCAAACCCGCTAATCACTATCTACCACGGCGCAAGACCCGCATGCACATTCACGAAGACGAGCTGGTGCGTGCCGACAACCCGCTGAAAAAGGAAGACATCCGCCGTGGGCCCAGCGATGGCGTCACACTGGATGACTGGCTCATGTAATAGAAATTACAGGTCGCAATCAATCTGACCTGCACAGGAAATCGGAGCAATCCATGCAACCAACATTTTCGGTAGTTTTCCTGACCACCCTGATAGGTGTTGGTCAGGGTTTATTTCTTGCACTTTTCAGCCTTCAGGCCTACGGCATGGCCAGGCTACTCCCTGTTCAGGATGGCAGTTTCTTTGCACTGGGCAGCTTCATCGCCCTGCTGTTTTTGCTGGCTGGACTTTTTGCTGCGGTGTTTCATCTCGGCAAACCCAGCTATATGTTCACCCGCGCCTGGCGCGGCATAGCTCAATGGCGCACATCCTGGCTGTCGCGTGAGTTAATCGCGATACCGCTGATGATGCTACTGGTTTTTCTTTATGCCGTCTTTCACTGGTTTGGCTGGGATGCCGATCTGTTCAACTGGCGTGTGGCCGGACAATTATCACTTGCAATAGGCATCATTGGCGTACTGGGTGCCATCGCCCTGTTCGTCTGCACCGGCATGATCTACGCGGCGGTAAAATTTCTACAGGAATGGGCCAGCTCACTGACCGTGGTAAATTATTTTGTACTCGGCACTGCCTCTGGATTCACCTGTGCTACGGTTTACGCTGCCTGGCAAGGCGTAGAGCCAGAGCTGATCCGCTTCTTGGGCGGCTGGGCCATTGCCTTGACGGTGTTTGGTTTTATCACCCGTAGTTTTTCCCTGTTGCGCAATGCCCGCATCAAATATAAATCCAGCCTGCAAACAGCCATTGGTGTGCGCCACACCCATATCCAGCAAAAGGCCATGGGGATGATGGGCGGCTCATACAACACCCGTGAATACAGCCACGGCAAAGCAATCACATTCATGAAGTCCATTAAGTGGATTTTCCTGTTATTAGCGTTTATTGTCCCTGTCATCCTGTTGGCACTGGGACTGCGCGGCGAACAAACATTCTTGCTGTTGTTGGCTTTCATAACGCAATATGTCGGACTGCTGTTTGAGCGCTGGTTCTTTTTTGCCCAGGCCAATCATCCACAAAATCTTTACTACCAAATAGTGTGAACAAACAATGAACCACAAGATCAGAATCGGCATAGCTGGCTATGGCAATCTGGGGCGGGGCGTGGAGCTTGCCCTGGCCAAAACTATAGACATGGAGCTTATCGGTGTTTTCACGCGGCGCGACCCGGCCAAGCTGCAACTTGTCGATGCAAGGGTTCCAGTACATCACATCGACAACATCACTGATTTCACCGACGCGATAGATGTGCTCATCCTCTGTGGTGGCTCAAAAAGCGACCTGCCCGTACAAGGGCCACAGCTATCTGCACTGTTCAACACCGTCGACAGCTTCGATACGCATGCAAAAATTCCAGACTATTTTGCCGCGGTCGATGCATCGGCAAGTAAAAGCAGGCATACCGCACTCATCTCCATCGGCTGGGATCCCGGCCTATTCTCCCTCAACAGACTTTTTGGCGAAGCCATCCTGCCCGATGGTGATAGCTATACCTTCTGGGGCAAGGGACTGAGTCAGGGCCATTCCGATGCCCTGCGCCGTGTATCTGGCGTGCAGGCCGCTGCGCAATACACTATCCCCGCACAACAGGCCATGGATCGCGTACGCAACGGCGAGCGCCCCTCACTTGGCACCCGCGAAAAACATACCCGTGAATGTTATGTGGTGCTCAAGCAAGGCGCTGATGCCGCCGTCATCGAACATGAGATCAAGACCATGCCGGATTATTTTGTCGACTATGACACCACGGTAAACTTCATTAGCCTGGAAGAATTGCAGCGCGAGCATGCCGCCATGCCGCATGGCGGACATGTCATACGCAGTGGCACTACTGGCAGCAACACCAGGCAAACCGTAGAGTTTTCCCTCAAGCTGGACAGTAACCCGGAATTCACCGCCAGCGTCATCATTGCCTATGCCCGTGCCACCCACCGCCTCCAGCAACAAGGCCAACATGGCGCCAAAACCATCTTCGATATCCCACCTGGCCTGCTATCGCCCAAAACACCTGCCGAGCTGCGCAAGGAGTTACTCTAAGCCACATATTTCATTAGGCAACGTAGATGATGGTGTAGTGGGCGCAGTCGAGGGCATGTATGAGGTGGAAAAACAGCTGTTCCATTGCGCCACCGGACAGCACAACACCAGATACCTGCACTAACGCGGTGTTAGTGAAAAAAATAATAGGGCATTTTGGTTTTTATGCGGGATAAATTTAATACCCTTATTACTGCATCCTATTTCTCCACTTTATCCTTGCTGGTGTATCGTGTCTCTCTCGCCACTACCGCGCACGGCTCAGCATGCCCGTACACATTAATAAAAAGCCAAAAGCTCTGTGGTGGCAACAGTTTCCAACAATGATCCGCCCAGGCGGGAGCAAAAACCTAAAGAGGATATACCTATGATCAAACCTGTTGGTTCCGACGAACTGAAACCCCTGTTTGTTTACGACTCAGCCAAGCACGATGCCCTCAGGCATGAGGCAGAAAACCTGCCCTCCATATTGCTTAGTTCACAAGCCGCCGCCAATGCCGTGATGATGGGCTCTGGCTATTTCAGCCCGCTGTCAGGCTATATGAATGTGGCCGACGCCATGGGCGCGGCAGAGAAAATGATCCTAAGCAATGGCAAGTTCTTCCCTGTGCCGGTAATGAACCTGAGCAGCAAGGAACAGGTAGATAGCCTCAAAGGTGCCAAGCGCATCGCCCTGCGCGATCCCAATTCCGAAGGTAATCCAGTGCTGGCGGTGATGGATATCGAAAACATCGAAGAAGTCAGCGATGCACAAATGGCGACCATGACTGAAAAAGTCTACCGCACCACCGACCCCGAACATCCTGGCGTGGCCGCTTTCAATGGCCAGGGCCGCTTCGCCCTCTCTGGCCCTATCCAGGTATTGAATTTCTCCTACTTTGCCGAAGAATTTCCCGACACCTTTCGCACCGCTGTGGAAATCCGCAACGAAATCAAGGAACGCGGCTGGAAAAAAGTCGTCGCCTTTCAGACCCGCAACCCCATGCACCGCGCCCATGAAGAACTCTGCCACATGGCCATGGATCGTCTCGGTGCCGATGGCCTGGTCATCCACATGCTGTTGGGCAAACTAAAGAAAGGCGACATCCCTGCACCAGTGCGCGATGGCTGCATCCGCAAGATGGTCGAGCTCTACTTCAAGCCCAACTCCGCCATGGTCACCGGCTACGGTTTCGACATGCTTTATGCAGGTCCACGTGAAGCTGTACTGCACGCCTATTTCCGTCAGAACATGGGTGCCAGCCACTTCATCATCGGTCGTGACCACGCCGGTGTTGGCGACTACTACGGCCCCTTCGATGCGCAGACTATCTTCGAGGAAGAAGTACCCAAGGGCGCTCTGGAAATTGAAATGTTCATGGCCGACCACACCGCCTGGTCAAAGAAACTGAACAAGGTCGTGATGATGCGCGAAGCACCAGATCACGTCAAAGAAGATTTCGTCCTCCTCTCCGGCACCAAGGTGCGTGAGATGCTTGGTCGTGGCGAGGCGCCACCAGCCGAGTTCTCCCGCCCAGAAGTCGCCAAGATTCTGATGGACTACTACCAAAGCCTGGATAAGTAAAAATAAACAGGCAGCACAAAAAAGGGCGCTAAGCGCCCTTTTTTGTGCATGTCGATCGGTATAAGTCAGACTTCCCGGCAACCTGTACCCATTCCGACAATACCAATCCAGCAAGCCAGGCATGAACAAGGTAGGGAAAATAAAATGGTGGCTACGCTCAGAATCGAACTGAGGACCCCAGCATTATGAGTGCTGTGCTCTAACCAGCTGAGCTACGTAGCCAATGGAGATGGTCTGACGGCCTGAAAAGAACGGCAATTGTCCGGATCGGAGCCCGGCTTGTCAAGGTAAAGGAAACTTGAAAGTTGGCTATCATAGTTCTATAACTGCAAAGCATTATCTACTACCTGATTTACCACGCTGGCATCAGGCGAATTAGCTAACCCTATAAACAGAATATAAAGCGTCAGGTAATCAATATGTTTTTTACCCAGCAAAAACAGGAACGTATCAGGCTAGCAAGGGAGCTTCAACAAGCCAGGGAAGACAAGGCCACCTTGCAGCTACAACTGGACGCGCTCAGCAGGGAAAAACGAAAACTGGGCGATGAGCTGAGCAGCCTGCGGGAAGAGCACTCTTTGCATGAACATCTGTTTGCCAATTTCACCACCTTCAGTGAATCGCTTGCAGGTATCCACCAGAGCTTTGCCGGACTTTCTACCACCCTGAATGAAGAAAGCAGCACTGCGCTTTTAGTAGCTACAGAATCAGATGCAAATCGCCAGTCGCTGGGGCAGATTTCCACTAACCTGCAAACCATGTACGACCAGATGAAGTCTACCGCCAATAACATCACCCAACTGAGCGAACGCATGGGTGAGATTACCGGCTTTGTGCAAATCATCAGAGAGATTTCTGAACAAACCAATTTGTTGGCGCTCAACGCCGCGATCGAAGCGGCACGTGCAGGTGATCAGGGACGAGGTTTTGCCGTTGTCGCCCAGGAAGTGCGTAATCTTGCTGAACGTGCTGCCGGCGCAAGCGGTGAGATTTCAGGCATAGTTTCCGCCATCCAGGAAGAAACCACCCGCACCCGTGATGCGATGGAAGGCAATGCCCAGGAAGCGGGCCGCTTCAGCTCGGAAAGCCAGCAGGCTATGCTCGGCATGCAACGTATGCTTGATCTATCCAGCCGGATGGAAAAAGCTATTGCATCTTCTTCTTTACTCAGCAATATCGAGCTGGCCAATATCCAGGAAATCAGCATGAAGCTGGAGGTTTATAAAGTATTCATGGGTGTCAGCCGCACCCCCGCTGAAGACTTCATCGACTATACTGAGTGCCTGCTAGGCCAGTGGTACTACGAAGGTGAAGGCAAGGAGCACTTTGCTGGCTTAGCAGGTTACCGCGAGCTTGAAGAGCCTCATAAAAATGTCCATATCTATGCTCGCAAAGCAGTCGAACTCTACTACGCCAAACGCCACAGCGAAGCGCTTGAGGCATTAAGTGAAATGGAGAATGCCAATCTTACCGTCATGCGCGGCCTGAGTAAGATTCTTTACAGCCCAAAGACACGTTAAAAAAAACAAGGTTCTTCTTACGAATCGGTACACAAGGAAACACCTGGGTAGATGGCCGCCGAGCTGGAAGTGCTGTCTACTTTGCCTGAGCATACCGCTCATGGGAGAGGGGCTTGCATAAAAAAACACGAATGGTCGTTACGCCAATACTGGCCTAAAACCAGCTGCCTCAAGCAAGTCACTGAACTGATATGCACTACTGAGTTGAATCCGTGCTTTGTTTTGTGATGGACTTCCACAACAACCAGTTAGAAACTGTTTTTGAAGATTTGGCAAATAGCGGCCTCTTCTGCTAAAAACCTTCCCGGTTCGCATATCTGAGTGAGGCTCACGCTTGTTGAAAGGCCGATCAAATAGACAGTGTAATTGTCGAAAATCGTACTCAAATACGCGAGACATAATTCAAGAGCTACTTGTAGTCAGAACACGCCTGGCATGTACCCAGCCTTTTGTGCAGAAAATGCTTGCCTCTCGCAATACTCGCAATACCAGAGCTGCCACTAAACAAGCAACACCAGTAAAATAGATTTCAATTTCAATGGACCAAAGTTGATGCGATTTATAACTACAGTATTACTTGCCTGCTTATGGGCCTCGGTGTCGAGTGCCAGGGATGAATTTCAAAAAGGTCTGGATGCCTACAACAAACAGGATTATACAACAGCGATGGAATATTGGCGGCCATTGGTAGAACAGGAAAACACTACCGCCCAATACAACCTCGGCACCATGTATGCCAACGGCCAGGGCGTGGCCAGAGATGAAGCACAGGCTGTGGCCTGGTATCGCAAGGCAGCCGAACAGGGCGTTGCTGCCGCACAGTTCAACCTCGGCGTGATGTACGACAGTGGCCGTGGTGTTGCCCGTGATGAAGCCAGGGCCATGTCCTGGTATCGCAAGGCAGCTGAACAGGGCGTTGCCGCTGCACAGCTCAACCTGGGCGTTGGCTACGCCATTGGCCGTGGCATTGTCAAAAACGAGACGCAGGCCGTGACCTGGTTCCGCAAGGCCGCCGAGCAAGGTCACGCCGACGCCCAGTTCAATCTAGGCGTCATGTATGACAACGGACAGGGCATTGCCAGGGACGAGACTCAGGCCGTGACCTGGTTCCGCAAGGCCGCTGAGCAAGGTCATGCCGATGCTCAGTTCAGCCTCGGTGATATGTATGAAAATGGCCATGGCATTGCCAGGGACGAGGCACAGGCCGTGATCTGGTTCCGCAAGGCAGCTGACCAACAGCTCGCCGAAGCCCAGCTCAAACTTGGCGAGATGTATGCCAGCGGTCGTGGCGTCAGTAAGAATGAAGCGCAGGCGTTAGCCTGGTACCAAAAGGCAGCTGAGCAACAAAATGCCACTGCCCAATTCAAGCTCGGCGAGATATACGAAAATGGCAACGGTGTTATCAAAGATGAGGCTCAGGCCGCGACCTGGTTCCGCAAGGCCGCCCAGCTGCAACATCCCGATGCCCAATTCAAGCTTGGCGAGATGTACGCCCATGGTGATAGCATGAAGCAGGACTATGCGCGGGCTGTATATTGGCAGGCCCTACCAGCTCGACAAGGCAATGAACAGGCCAGCAAAAATCTCGCCATCTATCGCGACCATCTGAACAAATATCGCGTAAGAGTAAACCTGCTTAATATACGTACCAAGCCAACGATCGACAGTACGGTGGTCAAACAAGCCCAACAAGGCGATATTCTCTATCAGCTCAGCGAACCGAATGATGGGTGGATCAAGATTTACCTGCCCAATGAACACACCACAGGTTATGTATCAGAGCCTCTGGTGGAACGGCTGGATAATGATGGGCAATAACCTTTTGTAACTCATGTTTTTTGCGTACATGACTTTTTACCCCCACCCCACCCCTCTAATAAAAACTAATTGGGTAGAGACAGCTTGGTAGATGGCCAGTGGATGCTGTTATCGGTATCAAGAAATATGCAAACCCATCAACCAGCCTCGTGTAAACAATCGCCTTGCATCTCTAAAACTTCATGCGCTGATTTGTTACGACTCGAGAAAGGGACTACATGATGAAACACTACATATACACAAATATTCTTGTGGGCATCCTGGCATGCACCGGTATAACTGCCTGTGCACAGCACTCAACTGCCGCACCCAACCCAACCTCCCGCAAAGAACTGACGGCCTTCCCAAAGGAACTTACAGGCTATCAGCGCTATGTCATTGAGCTGTCAGCCAAGAACCATGAAAACAACTACAAGATCGAATTGATCGGTGGCAAGACAATGCCTGTCGACTGCAATCTGCATCGACTGAATGGCAAGTTTGTCCGGCATGAAATTACTGGCTGGGGCTACAATTATTGGCTGTTGCAAAGCGAAGGCCAGACCCTTGGCACGATGATGGCCTGCCCATCTGATAGCGTGCATGATGAATTTGTAACTGCAGAACCCTTGCTGCTGCGCTACAACAGTAAGCTACCTGTTGTGGTCTTCGTACCAGAAGGCATGGAGCTGCGCTATCGCATCTGGCAGGCTGGGGCAGAACAAAAAGCAAACAAAGACTAAAACAATTGCTGCTAAAAGTTGCTGTCCCTTAAAGCCCGGACTCAACTCATAAGGGCATAATTTGAACCCGTGGGAACAGCGCTCAGCTGCAAGCAGGCTGACTGCTTTTCTCCTGACTTGGTGAAATATAGAGGTTAGAGAAATTTGTCGGGAACGCTGCGTGCCATAGCAGGCAAATCACCCGTCAAACCCAGCGCCTGACGCATAAATGAGTTCTTCAGTGGCGGCAAGCGGTCAACAATCTGCAGGCCAGTGTTGCGCAACAAGGCCAAGGCCCGATTGTCGTTGCTGAACAATCGTTTAAATACATCCATCGCTGCAACCATGGCAATATTATGCCCCTTGCGCCAGCGCTCATAGCGGCGCAACACATGCAAGCCACCGATGTCCCGCCGCCCAGCCTCAAGCAATACTTCAGCTAAAGCTGCCACATCCAGTACGCCTATATTCAAGCCCTGACCTGCCAGTGGATGCAATACATGAGCGGCATTGCCAGCCAACGCCAGCCGTGGCCGCACATACTGATCGGCATGCGACAAACACAACGGAAACACCGCACGGCGGCCAACCGCTGTCATGCGCCCCAGACGATCACCAAAGGCATGCTGCAACTCATCGAGGAACTCGCTCTCCGGTAAATTGAGCAGAATTTCCGCCTGTGCATGGCTGGTAGACCAGACTACGGCACTATTATGCCCGCCTGACAATGGCAGCAAAGCCAGTGGGCCAGTCGGGTGAAACACCTGTGAGGCAGTGTCTTCATGCTGACGCGAGGTCGTTACAGTAGTCGCCAAAGCGCTTTGATCATAGCACCAGCCAGTGCTGTCAATACCGGCCTGCTCACGCACCCAGGAACCGGCACCATCAGTCCCTACCAGCAGCCTGGCGCTCAAGCTGCGACCATCGGCAAGTGTCAACTCGGCGGCATCCTCAGCCAGGATAAATCCCGTTGCGCTGGCCGGACAAAGCAATTCGATATTGCTGAATGTTTCCAGACGATCGAGCAAGGCCGACAACATCAGACGATTTTCTATTATGTGACCCAAATCAGGCTGGGCAAGTTCAGTACACTCAAAGCGTAGCCCACTGCCACCGGCAACATCCCAGACCTGCATCGTCGTATAAGGCTGCACGCGTCTTGCAAGCATCCCCTCCCAGGCGTCAATCGCTATAAAAACATTTTGCGTGGCACGAGAAATGGCGCTGACACGATTATCAAAATCGTCAGCTGGAAACTGACGTGGCGCCACCATTGGCTCCACTACCGCCACACGTAACTGGCTGTCACCCAGCGCACAGGCCAGCGTAGCACCGACCAGGCCACCGCCTACAATGATGATGTCGTAGGTTAGTCTTGCATCCATGCCTCGATCGCCTCGGCTTCTTTGATCGCATTACAGCTCAGCACTTCATGTCCGGTGCGCGTCACCAGCACATCATCCTCGATGCGAATACCGATGTTGTGCCATTTTTTTGCCACACTTCTGGCGGGATTGATATAAAGCCCCGGCTCAATGGTCAGAACCATGCCCTGCTCCAACACGCGCCACTCATCGCCCACCTTGTAGTCACCGACATCATGCACATCCATGCCCAACCAATGCCCTGTGCGATGCATATAAAATTTACGATAGGCCTGATCCTTGATGAGCTGTGGCACACGCCCCTTGAGCAGCCCCAGTTTGACCAGCCCCTGTGTCAACACCTTCACTGCCGCCTCGTGTGGTTGATTCCAGTTATTACCTGGTTGCACCTTCTCGATGGCGGCGAGATTCGCATCCAGTACCAAATCATAAAGCGCGCGCTGGGCAGGCGAGAAGCGACCATTGACGGGAAAGGTGCGCGTGATATCGGCGGCATAATAGTCATATTCACAGCCTGCATCGATCAGCACCAGGTCACCGTTTTTCAGCTCATCTGCATTGTCCGTGTAATGCAGAATGCAGCCATTGGCACCACCACCAACAATTGAGTTATAGGCAGGAAAACGCGCGCCCTGAGTAATGAACTCATGTAGGATCTCACCCTCCAACTGATATTCATACATCCCCGGACGACAGGCTCGCATAGCGCGCAAGTGCGCCTGAGCGGCAATCTTCGCTGCCTTGCGCATTACTTTCAGCTCGGCTGCTGTCTTGTACAAACGCATGTCGTGTAGCAGATGATCCAACGATACAAATTCACCCGGCACATGCACGCCGACACGCGACTTGTTACGCAAGGCATTGATCCCCTCCATCACCTGGCGATCAAAATCAGCATGCGCACCCATAGTGTAATAAACACGCTTTTTGTTCTCCAGCAAGCCAGGCAAAATCTCATCAATGTCACTAATGGGGAAGGCATCATCGGCACCGTATTTGCTAATGGCTCCTTCCAGACCCGCACGACGACCATGCCATGTTTCCATCTCGGCATCCCGCTCACGGCAAAACAACAGGAACTCACCGTGTGCACGACCCGGGATCAAAACCGCCACTGCTTCCGGTTCTGGAAAACCGCTCAGGTAATAAAAATCACTGTCCGCGCGGTAAGGATATTCAGTGTCACGGTTGCGCTTTTTTTCATTAGCCGTGGGCAAAATGGCAATCGTGTCAGAGCTCATAGCCTGCATCAGCCGTTTGCGGCGCTTGGCAAATTCAGAGCGGTTCATCATGGGCAAACTCAATGCAAGACAGGATCGGACTGGATTGGGGCATAGGAAGCATTAAGTTCCTCATTGACCAGCAGCACTGCCGTACGCACATATTCCAGTAATTCGTTATAGGCAACCTCATCCTCCTCGCTTTCATTACCTGCATAAGCGTCCACGCGTGAAAGCTCCACCAGATCACGCAGCGCCTCGCCACTATCACCAGGCATCTTCGCCATGTCCTTGAGCCCGCCCAGACTCATGCCCAACAAAAATCCTTGGCACCACTCGCCCAAGGCAATCACGCGCTCATGCAAAGGCTGCTCATCGGCAGGCAAGAGCAGCTGAAAATCCAGCATGGCATCATTGAGCTGCATCAATACCGCCTGACGCAGGCCGTCCAGGGTGGCCGCTGCTTCCTGCAACAGGACATCTCCTGCCACCAGCCCCGGCGCGACATGCCCCAACCATTGCTCGCGTGTCAAGTCATGCACGGCGCACAACCAGCCAGACAACAGGCCATGACACTCGGCCACACTCATCTCGGCACCCAGCCGATGCAAAGCTGATCCCAGCAATACGTCGGCCTCATCAATTTCAGGGGTTTTACTCATGGAGACTCCAGCTATCCTGCATATATCACCAGGGCATTTTCTCATGCACTAGTGATATATACGGATCAAAACAACGACAAATTGATAAATAAGGCGATCATCCTAGCATTGCCGCAACAGCAACAACACCCACAACCGATACGTTATTGACCAGTTGTCAGCGCCGCTCTATATTGGACTGACTTGCACAAGACAAAGACAGCAGCTGCAGCTTGCAAACCCCAAGGTATCAACCATGAAGGAAGTCCTGGACATTACCCTGCTGGAACGACGTGTGGATGAACTTATCCACACCATTAATCGTCTTCGAGATGAAAACGTGCTGCTATGTAAGCAACACGCTGCTCTACTGACTGAACGCAATCAGCTACTGGAAAAGACCGAGCAGGCCCGTACCCGTGTCGAGGCAATGATCCACCGTATCAAGATAATGGAGCAAGGCTGAAATGGCCGCAAATAAAACCCTGCAAATACCTGTGCATATTCTGGACAAGGAGTACACCATCGCCTGCCCGGAATCTGAGCGCCAGGGACTGCTGGAATCAGCCCGCATCCTGAATGACAAAATGCGTGAGATACGCAGCACCGGCAAAGTAATTGGTAGCGAACGCATTGCCGTACTGGCAGCGCTCAACATCACACATGAGCTACTGCAACAAAAACATAACGGCAACAGCTATACTGATGACATAGGTCGCCGTCTGCAACGGCTACAAGCACGCATCGAAAATGCGCTTGACAACGACGACCAACAACTGAGACTGTAACAACTATGGGTGTTCTCTGCGGGGTTCGCCAGTCGCTGGGGATTTCTTGAGCCGATAAGTACGCCCCTGGGATGACAATACTGGCATTGTGTGCATGTCCGCTTGCGGAAAGCCTGATATGCCAGCAAGTCGTCCCACTTGAGCCCTAGGGTGCAAGAACCAAAGGCGGCAACGGCCCAGGCGGAGGACACCCTCTCAATCAAACAGTCATGCCAACCATAGACTCCAACGCGCTGGCAGACAGGCGCGGTATCCGTAACCGGATACGCCAACAGCGCCGCCATCTAAATCATGCGCAAAGAACTACAGCCGCCCGCCAGTTGACACAACAACTGAAGCAGTCCAGCCTATTTTTGCGCAGCAAACATATTGCCTTTTATTTGGCCAACGATGGCGAGATCGATCTGCAGCCACTCATTCAGCAGGCCTGGGCGATGGGGAAACAATGTTACCTTCCAGTACTGTGTCCAGCTTTTCATAAGCGACTATGGTTTGCCCCTTACCAAGCCGAAACGCCTATGCAGCGCAACATCTTCGGTATCCTCGAACCCAGACTGCCCTGGCGCGACATGCGACCCATCTTCAGCCTCGATCTGATCCTCACGCCGCTGGTGGCTTTTGATCTGCAGGGCAATCGTTTAGGTATGGGGGGAGGTTTTTATGATCGCAGCCTGGCGTATCTGCAACAACGCAGGTATTGGCGCAAGCCGCGACTTGTTGGTACCGCCTATGAATTCCAGCAAGTGGCACAGTTACCCAAGGCGGTGTGGGATGTGCCATTACACGGTGTGATCACCGAACAATGTTCTTACATATTTTCCGGTAATCAATAAAGCCTGTCTTGACCGCCGATTTTATTTAATCAGGCAGCTCAAATGTACTATCGCCATGCCAATATATTTCACCTGGACTTCCTGCTACATCGCCTGCACCAACCCGGTAAACAAAACGCCCAGGGCTATCATGGCCGCAAGCACCACTAGCAAGTCGGGTTTGCGTCTTCTCATTCCACTCTCCAATTGTGCGCACCCATCCATAGCGCAATCAATTACCACTCCCCGCCAATTCCCATATATAGCGCACGGTTATTTATCTGACAAGATATCTCGGTCACAAATCTACTAAATACCTGTATTTTTATTAATATTGTCATTAATTAACCGACTTGGGCAAACAAATGAATTACTGGCTGATGAAATCTGAACCCGATGTCTTTGGCATCGATCACCTGGCAGGCTGCCCTGCACAAACAGAGCACTGGGATGGAGTACGCAACTATCAGGCGCGTAACATGCTGCGCGATCAAATGCAGGTGGGCGACTTGGTATTTTTTTATCACTCCAACTGCAAGGTGCCTGGGATTGTAGGCATTGCCGAGGTGGTGCGTAGCGGCTATTCCGACCACACCGCACGCGATCCACGCAGCAATTATTATGATCCCAAAAGCACCGAAGAGAGACCCATCTGGTTCATGGTGGATATTCGCTTTGTGCGCAAGCTGGAGCGCAATATCAGTCTGGAAGAACTCAAGCAACAGCCAGAACTGAGCAGCACACCGCTGGTGCGCCGTGGCAATCGTCTATCCGTGATGCCCATCAGCCCACAGGAGTGGGACTTCATCCTGTCGCTGGAATAATAAAGCCACTGAATGCTCACTCAACCCAGAAACAAGTCATACACCGGATTGTCACTTTCATCCCAGTAGGGATAGCCGATACGGGCAAGAAAGGCCTGGAATTTTTCTTCATCACTGGCCGGCACCTGAATGCCGCAAAGGATACGGCCATAATCAGCACCGTGGTTGCGGTAGTGAAACAAGCTGATATTCCAGTGCTGACCCATGTGGTTGAGAAAGCGCAGCAGCGCACCAGGGCGTTCGGGAAATTCAAAGCGTAGCAACCGCTCATCAGTCAGGCCACTGGCATGTCCGCCAACCATATAGCGCACATGCAGCTTGGCAGTTTCATTCTCCGTCATGTCGAGCATGGGATAACCATGGGCTTGCAACAGCTGTTGCAACTCTTCCTTGTCGCTTGGGCCATTGCGCATCTCCACGCCAACAAAGATCTGTGCCTCACGCGCATCGGCATAGCGGTAGTTAAATTCAGTGATCGCCCGCTGACCCAATATCTCGCAAAACTGACGGAAGCTACCTGGCCGCTCAGGTATGGTGACAGCAAACAATGCCTCACGTTGCTCACCCAGACCAGCCCGCTCGGCAACATGGCGCAGCCGATCAAAATTCATGTTGGCACCTGAATTAATAGCTACGAGAGCCTGATCACGAATCTTCTCCCGCGTAACAAATCTCTTCATGCCAGCCACTGCTAGCGCCCCGGCAGGTTCGACGATGGCGCGGGTGTCCTCAAAGATATCCTTGATGGCGGCACAGACTTCATCGGTAGAGACCAGGATCACCTCATCGACGTATTCACGCGCGATACGAAACGGCTCGACGCCAACCTGGCGTACCGCCACACCATCGACAAAGATCCCCACCTGCCCCAATATCACCCGCTCATCTTGCTGCAGGGCAGCATGCAGGCAGGCAGCATCGGTAGGCTCAATGCCGATCACCTTGATCTCTGGCCGCAGATATTTGATGTACGCCGCAATACCAGCGATCAGGCCGCCACCACCAACCGGCACAAAGATTGCGTACAAATCATCGCTGTAATACTGGCGCAGGATCTCCATCGCGATGGTGCCCTGACCGGCAATCACTTCCTCGTCATCATAGGGATGAATGAAAGTCCGGCCCTGCGTATCGGCAAGCTGCCTGGCATATGCGTAGGCATCATCATAGGCATTGCCATGCAAGGCGGTCTGCGCGCCACGACTACGCACTGCCTGCACCTTAATGTCTGGCGTGGTGCATGGCATAACAATCAGTGCATCCAGACCCAGCCGCTGTGCCGCCAAGGCCACGCCCTGGGCATGGTTGCCGGCCGATGCAGCGATTACCCCTTTGGCACGCGCCTCAGCCGAAAGCTGGATCATCTTATTGTAGGCACCGCGCAGCTTAAAGGAAAAAACTGGTTGCAAATCCTCACGCTTGAGCAATACTTTATTACCCAAACGATGCGAAAGAGCGGGCGCAATATCCAATGGAGTCTCGCGGGCGACATCATAAACCCGCGCCTGTAATATCTTTTTACTGTAATTAGCAAGCATCCCGTTACGATACCAATTCTGCTGCCCCAGTGTCAGCCGATCGTGACGTATAATCAAAAATATATTTGGTCAAACAACTACAAAATGGAGCACAGCATGACCCAAGATGAAATGAAAAAGGCCGTTGCCAAGGCAGCCCTGGAACATATCGTTGCCGACACTATAATCGGCATCGGCACTGGCTCCACAGCCAACCACTTCATTGATTTCCTCGCCGGGATCAAACACAAAATCAAAGGCACGGTAGCCAGCTCCGAGGCCAGCGCTGACCGCTTGAAAAAACATGGTATCGAGGTATTTGATCTCAACGATGTAGATGAGATTTCTGTTTATGTAGACGGCGCAGATGAAACCAACCGGCGCATGCACCTGATCAAAGGTGGTGGTGGTGCGCTGACGCGAGAGAAAATTGTCGCGGCGGCGAGCAAAAAATTTGTCTGCATTATCGATGAAACCAAGGTCGTCGACGTGCTTGGTAAATTCCCCCTGCCATTAGAGGTTATACCTATGGCACGCAGCTATGTGGCGCGTGAGCTGGTCAAGCTTGGCGGTGATCCAGTCTATCGCGATGGTTTTGTCACCGACAACGGCAATGTGATCCTCGATGTGCACAACATGCAAATCCAACATTCAGCAGAGCTGGAAGCGCAACTCAACAACATCACTGGCGTGGTCACTAATGGCCTGTTTGCCCTGCGTCCAGCAGATGTCGTGTTGGTCGGTACATCAAACGGGGTAAACATTCTATAAAGTTTGGCTACAGAGGCCTGCGCATGTCCAGTCAAGCAAAAGAACGTCGTAGCTTTTTTCGTATTGATGATGATGTCTATCTGGAGTATCGCCTGCTGGCTGAGGAGAACTACCAGCAACGACTGCAACAGCCTGCCGAGCTGCAACAGGATAGCTCGGCACTGGCACTGCAGCTGCATGGACTGACCAGTCAATCAAGCAGCCTGTTGGCGCAAATCCGCAAGCGCCAACCTGAGGTCGGACAATACCTGTCCATCATCGATCGCAAACTGGAGCTGCTTAGCCGCGCCCTGCTCGATAGCCAACCAGATCAAGTCAATACACCTAACCACCACGTCAATCTAAGCGGCAGCGGCCTGGCCTTTCACTCTGCCGAGCCGTTAAGTCCTGGCGGCAAACTGGAGCTGCGCCTGATGCTTTTCCCCAGCCATACCATGATTATGGCGCTGGGGCGGGTTGCCTACTGTATCGCTGTAGCAAGCGGCAAACCACAAGCCTACCGTATAGGCGTTGAGTTCACCCTGCTGGCTGAAGTAGCACGCGATGCCCTGATCCGGCATACCCTGGAATTACAATCCGCGCGACTGCGCCAGGAACGGGAAAGATAGTTTCACTTTGCCACAGGCATAAAAAAGGCCGGCATCTCTGCCGGCCTTTTTTGTCTCAATCGCCCCTCTTACAGTATAGGCACGAGCAACAGTGCAACTATATTGATAATCTTGATTAAGGGGTTTATTGCAGGACCTGCGGTGTCCTTGTATGGATCGCCGACGGTATCACCGGTTACTGCTGCCTTGTGAGCCTCAGAACCCTTGCCGCCAAAATTACCATCCTCGATATATTTCTTAGCATTATCCCAGGCACCACCACCAGTGGTCATGGAAATGGCGACGAAGATACCGGTGATGATGGTACCGACCAGCACACCACCAAGAGCCTTGGGACCAAGCAACAGACCAACAGCTATCGGCACGGCTATCGGTAACAAAGATGGAATAATCATCTCCTTGATTGCCGCCTTGGTCAGCATGTCGACCGCCTTGGAATAATCCGGCTTGGCCGTACCTTCCATAATGCCCGGGATATCCTTGAACTGACGGCGTACTTCCACCACCACTGAGCCTGCGGCACGACCGACGGCCTCCATAGCCATGGCACCAGACAGATAGGGCACCATACCGCCGATGAACAGGCCGATGATGACCATGTGATTAGACAAGTCAAAACTCAAGCTCATGCCATGACTGTTGAGGGCGTGGGTATAATCGGCAAACAGCACCAACGCTGCCAGACCAGCCGAGCCAATGGCATAGCCCTTGGTAACTGCCTTGGTGGTATTACCCACTGCATCCAGCGGATCGGTGATGTTGCGGATCTCATCAGGCAAGTTGGCCATTTCAGCAATACCACCGGCGTTGTCGGTGATCGGCCCATAGGCATCCAGCGCCACGATGATGCCGGTCATAGACAGCATCGAGGTGGCGGCGATTGCAATACCGTACAGGCCTGCCAGAGAGTAGGAAATACCAATTGCCAGACAGACCGCCAACACTGGAGCTGCGGTTGATTTCATTGAAACACCAAGCCCGGCAATAACATTCGTACCATGGCCGGTGGTTGATGCCTGGGCAATATGACGCACAGGGCCATATTCAGTCGCCGTGTAATACTCGGTAATCCATACCATGGCAGCAGTCAGCGCCAAACCTACCAACGATGCCAGATACATATTCATCGAAGACACAAACTCACCCTCGATGGTCACGCCAGCACCCATGATCCAGGTAGTGATGGGATAAAAGGCAATGACAGCCAGCACAGCAGAGGCAAGCAAACCACGATACAGCGCATTCATGATCTTGCCGCCTTCCCTAGCCTTGACGAAGAAGGTACCGACAATGGAAGCCACAATAGCAAAACCACCCAAGGCCAACGGATAGACCACCGCCTCAGGCGTATCACTGATCATATAGACACCGAGCAACATGGTAGCGATTATCGTCACAGCGTAAGTCTCAAAGAGGTCGGCAGCCATACCAGCACAGTCACCCACATTATCACCAACGTTATCGGCGATGACTGCCGGGTTACGCGGGTCATCCTCAGGTATACCAGCCTCAACCTTGCCTACCAGGTCGGCACCCACATCAGCGCCCTTGGTAAAGATCCCGCCACCAAGACGGGCAAAAATCGAGATCAGCGAGCCACCGAAGCCCAAGCCGACCAAAGAATGGGTTGCATCCTCAGCAGAATAACCCATGCTGATGAGTACAGCGTAATAGCCGGCCACACCCAACAGGCCCAGGCCAACTACCAGCAGGCCGGTAATGGCGCCGCCCCTGAAGGCCACATCCAGCGCCGCATTCAAACCATGCTTGGCAGCCTCGGCAGTACGCACATTGGCGCGCACCGAAACATTCATGCCTATATAACCGGCGGCACCTGAAAGGATGGCGCCAATGGCAAAACCAATAGCGGTAGGCCAGCTGATGAAAAAGCCTACCAGGAAGAATAGCACCACACCCACTGCACCTATAGTGATGTACTGGCGATTCAGGTAGGCCTGAGCGCCTTCCTGAATTACAGCGGCAATCTCGCGCATACGGTCATTGCCGGTGGGCTTGCTCAAAATCCAGTTAACGGACGCACCGCCATAGATCAGTGCTGCAACAGCACAGGCCAAGGCAAACCATAGTCCACTACTCATGCTCGCTTCCTCCCATAGATTGATTTGTTGTAAAAAATTGATTTAACTCAAGTTTCTGCACATAGAAGAAGGGGAGCCTGCGCTCCCCTTCTTTCTGCTTATTTTTTCAGCTCATAAGTTGTTTTGAGCTTTTTTGCTACCACCACATTTTTCAAGGTCACATACTTCGGCAAGCCATCCTTGTATGGAGGATAATCTTCACCCTTGATTAATGGCAACATATATTCACGACACTTATCGGTAATGCCAAAGCCATCCTTGGTGATAAAATTCTTCGGCATCATCTTCTCCACATTGGCCACCTTGGACAACGGAGCCATGCCTACCTTCCACTTGTAGGGACTGCTGGAGACGCGATCAATCGTGGGCATGACGGAGTTATGCCCCTTGAGAGCCATTTCCACAGCCGCCTTGCCCATTGCATAGGCCTGCTCCACATCACTCTTGGAGGCAATATGGCGGGCAGCGCGCTGTAGATAATCGGCCACAGCCCAATGAAACTTGTAACCAAATTTATCATTAATCATATTGGCCACTACCGGGGCTGCACCACCTAGCTGGGCATGCCCAAAGGCATCGCGCGAGCCCTGTTCGGCAAGGAAACGCCCATCTGGCCAATGACAACCTTCGGAAACAACCACCGAACAATAACCAAATTTCTTCACCATCTCATCAACCCTGGCGAGGAATTTATCCTGATTGAATTCCACCTCGGGGAACAGCACAACGATAGGCAGCTCCTGATCCTTGGTCGAAGCCATGGCACCAGCTGCGGCAATCCAGCCGGCATGACGACCCATCACCTCGAGCACGAACACCTTGGTCGAAGTGGCGTGCATGGAACGCACATCAAAAGTCGCCTCCAGGGTAGATATGGCGATATATTTCGCCACTGAGCCAAAGCCGGGGCAGTTGTCTGTGATAGGCAGATCGTTGTCCACGTTCTTGGGCACATGTATGGCCTGTACTGGGTAGCCCATGGACTTGGAAAGTTGGGAGACCTTGTAGCAGGTGTCGGCAGAGTCGCCGCCACCGTTATAGAAGAAATAGCCGATGTCATGCGCCT
>JBAYOW010000026.1:0-33073 GCA_041678005.1 Thiohalomonadaceae bacterium | reverse complement strand
CTTAGATACACAACCACTTACTCACAGAAAATTACATGAAAAACATATCAGCCTTCGGCCAACAACATAACATCCAGCCAACGTGGAAAAATAATAAAAGTGATCTTGCCTGAAGTCCACATATATTGAACAATCCGCCACCTTTCTTTTACCTTGAGCACAAAAAAAATTTACTGATTGACCACGCATTATTACTTGTGTTTATTTCTTATTTCAGCTCTGCTCATCATTAGGGAAGCACTGAATAATGTTGGCGAGGCAGACAGGGCTAGGCAAAAAAAGGCGAAAAAGCGCAGTTTACACGTAGTAAATGAGCAATTTGAGTCGTTTTTTAACACCGCCCTGACAACGCAGGTAATTATTCAGCGCTTCCTTAGCCTTTGCTCTCAGACTAACTGATGCCCTGCTACTTCCTCTTGGCAGCTACACATAAATTGGACAGTGGCTTCCTTGGGATAAGTTGAACACATAGTTGATGACGCGCCCGAGCTTTAGGCAACAGGCCTGTTCCTGCCTGTGCATCTTTTTCACTCAGGTGGATGGTTAAATGTCTGTATCTTAATGGAGCATGCAGTAAACAGCCGTATTATTCGCTGTTTTTTGGATGATGGTGTTACAGATCGAGGATTTTGCTAAGCTGGCGACATGCCTACAATATTTCCTAACGAGCGCCAGCTGGATCGATTTGTTTTTCTGTTTCTGCTGGCCCTGCTGCTCCTTGCTTCTCCACTGCTGGACTGGTGGGCGGTAGACGATGCCCCCTGGTATCTGCCCTATCTCATCTGGTTCGGGCTGATCCTGGCTCTATTTGGTCTGCAGCGATCCGTACAGCAAAACCGACATGATCTTTGAGCTTTGGCAACTATTTCTGGTTGGTGTCAGCTATCTATTGCTGCTTTTTTTCATTGCCTATGCCACCGAGCGTGGCTGGTTGCCAGCGAAGCTGGCACGCCACCCATTTACCTATACACTCTCGCTGGGCGTCTATGCGACTTCGTGGAGTTTTTACGGCAGTGTTGGCTTTGCCCAACAGCAAGGCTATAACTTCCTGACCATTTATCTTGGCGTCACCCTGGCTTTTTTACTCACCCCTATCCTGCTCAGGCCAATCCTGCGGCTGACACGGGAATATCAGCTGGCTTCACTGGCTGACCTGTTTGCCTTTCGCTATCAAAGCCAACTGGCTGGCGTGCTGGTCACTTTATTCATGCTGGCCGGCATCCTGCCCTATCTTGCCCTGCAGGTCCGGGCCGTCACCAGCTCACTGCAGGTCTTGACTCAGGATGAAACGCCACAGCACTTTTTGGCCTTGGGCTTTTGCATCACCTTATTTTTATTTGCCGTATTGTTTGGCGCACGCCATATTTCTGCACGTGAAAAACATGAAGGACTGGTAGTTGCGATTGCCTTTGAATCCCTGATAAAACTACTTGCCCTGCTGGTGGTGGGTGCCTTCGCCGTCTATGGCCTGTTTGGTGGTTTCAGTGAAATGGGCAACTGGCTGGAAAGCCATCCAGAAGCACTGGCCTCACTCTATCAACCAGTACGCGAAGGGCCATGGCCGGCCTTGCTGCTACTGGCCTTTGCTGCAGCCTTTTTATTGCCACGACAATTTCACGTCACCTTTACAGAGAATATCGAGCCACGCACCCTGGATGTCGCTGCCTGGGCCTTTCCACTGTTTCTGCTCCTGTTGAATCTGTCGATCCCTCCTATTCTGTGGGCCGGTCAATACACGGCAGCAGAAACTTCACCTGACTACTATGTGCTGGGTATCACCTTATTCTCCAGTTCGCCCATTCTGCCGATCCTGACCTTTATTGGTGGCGTTTCTGCCGCCAGTGCAATGATGATTGTGGAAACACTGGCGCTGGCCTCCATGTGCATGAACCACCTCGTGCTCCCTGCTAGTTTTCCGCCACGCCTGTCACCGGAGACCAACATCTATCGCTGGTTGCTCTGGGGTCGGCGCACATTGATAGCAATTATCATTCTTGCCGGTTATAGCTTTTATCTACTGCTCGAACACAATCAAGGACTGGTGCAGCTTGGACTTATCTCCTTTGTTGCCGTCGCACAGTTTCTGCCTGGTATCTTTGGTCTGCTCTATTGGCGGCGTGCTACTCATTGGGGCTTTATTACCGGCCTGCTTGGTGGTGGCTTGGTATGGGCTATCCTGCTGGTGCTGCCATTGCTGAAAAACTCAGGCATCTTGCCAGCCGTCCTCGTCGGCCTGGCCGAATGGGGCCAGATTGATGGCTCTCCCTGGGGGCATGCAGCCTTCTGGACCTTGGCGGTGAATACTTTTCTGTTTGCCAGCTTCTCGCTCATTACACGTGCCAGTGAAAAGGAACAGGAGGCCGCAAGTGCCTGCTGCAAGGAAAGGCTGAGCCCGAAAACCGGCATACCTCTGGCTATCTCGCCACAACAATTCAAGGAGCAACTGGCCCAAATTACCGGCCCTGAAATGGCGGAACGTGAAGTAAGTCAGGCCTTGACCGATCTTGGCTTGGCACCAAATGAAGAACGTCAAATAGAACTGCGCCGTTTGCGCGATCGCATTGAACGCAATCTATCGGGTCTGATGGGGCCACTACTCGCCCGCATGATCGTCGATGAACGCTTACGCACTGATAGCAGCACACGCAACGCGCTAGCGGCCAGTGTAAGTTTCGTTGAGCAACGGCTGGAAGAATCACGCACCCAGCTACGCGGCCTTGCAGGTGAGCTGGATAATCTACGCCGCTACCACCGCCAAGTACTGCTGGATCTGCCACTTGGCGTCTGCGCGGTAAGTCCTGAACATGAAGTCATCTCCTGGAATCAGGCGATGACCTTGCTCTCTGGACTGGAAGTTCAGCAAAGCGTGGGCATTTCGCTAAGTGAATTACCTGATCCATGGGCAGGTTTGCTCAGCGGGTTTTTACGCACCCAGGACCGTCATCTGCGCAAGGTAAAAGTAAATAGCCAAGGGCGTATCCGTGTCTTCAACCTGCACAAGGCAGCCATTGAAAATACCCTAAATCTAGACTCAATCCTGCAACGCCCACATAGCGGCGGTACTGTAATCCTCATTGAGGACCTGACCGATATGCATCTATTGGAAGCTGAACTGGCACATAGTGAGCGCCTGGCTTCTATCGGCAGGCTGGCAGCTGGCGTGGCGCACGAGATCGGCAATCCAGTTACTGGCATAGCCTGCCTCGCCCAAAACCTGTTGTACGATAAAGACGATACAGACTTTGTTACAGAAAGCGTCGAGCAGATCCTGGAGCAAACAAGGCGTATTTCCAATATTGTTCACTCTCTGGTCAGCTTCAGCCATAGCGGTACGCCTACCGATGATCTGCCCATGCCATTCAATCTACATGGATGTATTGATGCGGCCATGCGGCTGGTTCGGCTGTCCCAGGCAGGGCGGCAGATTGAATTCATCAATCAGTGTGACCCTGAACTGATTTTGCATGGTAGCCAACAGCGCATGATTCAGGTATTCGTCAACCTGCTGACCAATGCCTGCGATGCCTCGCCATTAGGTGAACGAGTAATCATCTCCGGACGCAGCGTGGAAAACTTCATTGAAGTTACTGTGGCCGATCGTGGCCGCGGCATCCCTGAAGAAATACAGGAACAAATATTCGAGCCTTTTTTCACCACCAAACAACCAGGTGAAGGCACTGGTCTCGGTCTCCCTATGGTATATAACATCGTTGCTGAACATGCGGGCAGCATCACTTTAAAAAGTCATCCAGACAAGGGGACAACCGTTCTTCTGCGCCTGCCTGTAACGAGGAGTGAAGAGCGAGAAATGAAGAATAATGAACAAGCAGAATAAACACCTGGCTCAAATCCTTATTATTGAAGATGAGGCAGTTATTCGCACGTCCCTGCGTCGCCTGCTGGAGCGCACTGGCTACGACGTCACCGAAACCGGCTCGGTCAGTGAAGCAGAACAACACACACTGCACAACTTTGACCTCATCATCACTGATCTACGCCTGCCAGGCGAGCCGGGCACTGCGGTGATCGCCAAAGCCACAGATACCCCTGTCCTGGTGATGACCAGCTATGCCAGCGTACGCTCAGCAGTGGAATCCATGCAAATGGGTGCTGTTGACTACATCGCTAAACCTTTTGATCACGACGAGATGCTGCTCATCGTAGACCGCATCCTCAAGCAAAGCGCGCTGGAACGGCAAAATGCGGCGCTCAAGCATGATCTACAACGTGCTTACCCAGCCAATGGGCTAATCGGTAGTTGCCCTGCCATGCTGGAAGTGTTTGACCGTATCCACAAGGTCGCCCCTACCGACACCACGGTATTGATCCTGGGCGAATCAGGCACTGGCAAAGAGCTGGTAGCACGCGCCGTACATGAACAAAGCGCACGTGCCAACGCAGCCATTATTGCCGTCAATTGTGCCGCCATTCCCACCAATTTAATTGAGTCGGAATTATTTGGCCACGAAAAAGGTGCCTTCACTGGCGCCATAAGCACCCATTATGGTTTAGTGGAAGCAGCCGATGGTGGCACTCTTTTCCTTGATGAAATTGGTGAGTTGCCATTGGAGGCACAGGCCAGGCTATTGCGTGTAATCCAGGAAAACGAGATACGCCGTGTCGGCTCCACTCAATCACGCAAGGTCAATGTTCGTCTCATCGCTGCCACCCATCGCGACCTACTGCAAGGTGTCGATGCAGGCACATTCCGCAGTGACCTGTATTATCGACTGCATGTAATGGAGATCTGTCTGCCGCCACTGCGAGAACGTGGCGACGACATCAATCAATTGACTGAGGTTCTGCTGGAAAAAGTACGCCAACGTCTCAATCGCCCACCAACCAGCATTACCGTAGATGCCATGGAACAGCTAAGACAACACAACTGGCCCGGCAATGTACGCGAGCTGGAAAATGCCATAGAACGAGCCATCATTCTGGCCGATGGTCAGGATGTCACCCCGCAGACACTGGGTATCAGCAAATCATTTATTGATACCCAGCAAACAATAAATACAGCAGATGGGGCGCATACACTTGATGAATACTTCTGTAATTTTGTGCGTGAAAATGAAGGCCAAATGAACGAAACTGAGCTGGCACGACATCTTGGCATAAGTCGCAAGACACTTTGGGAGCGACGACAAAAGTTCGGCTTGCCGAAAATAAAGTCCTGAAATAATCACACAATATTTGACGAGGCAAGGATTTTTGGCACAAGCAAACGCATACATGACAACCTTCCGTGGTCTTTTCAGCAGCGCACTGCATTGGGAAGATCTGACGAGACTGTGGCAAACATTACAAGACCAGGCCGATGATGGCTGGTATGTCTATGCCGTTGGCGAAACCCCGCCGACTGCGCCGCTCACTGCTGAACAATTCAAGAATTTTCTCACTGAAATCGACATCTTGTTACGCCGCGAACACGATGAAGATTACTGCGGCATCGTCTATGCAAACGACATGTCTCAGCCCGGTATGGTAAAGATCTATGACCCAAATAACCTGGGCAGCTCCTGCGGCTCATCCGGCAATACTCCGCCACCACTACCAGGCTGGATCATCTCCCGTCTGGCTCCTCCTGGCCTGGAAGCGCTTCAACCTGTGGCCAGCCGTCGGCGCTGGTGGCAACGACTGTTTGACTGACGTCAATTCGCTACAATCAGCACATTACAGGCCAGTTACAGGCTAGAATGCTAAAATTTGTTACCCGCTTGCCGATATGACAACCAGACATAGCCAAAGCAAAAAACAATCAGGATTATGGATTCGGATAACAAACCAGCCCTAGAGTTTAGCCATTAAAATGACAGAACAGCTTGAAAACAAAAAAACAACGTTAGTCGACAACAACGATGACGAACGTTTTTTGCTGACCTCGAAGTTTGCCATCAATAATGTATTGCTGAACCTGGCAAAGCGCCCAGAGATCATTACCGCCTACTTCAATCACGGCAAAGAATACATCCTCACTGCTGTACTTGCCGTCATGCCTGAGCGTGATCTGCTGGTACTTGATTATGGACCTGATGAAAAACAAAACCAGCGCATGCTTGACTACGGCCGTGTAATCTGTGTTACCAAACATGACAGTGTCAGTATCAAATTCAATTGCAATATCCTCAAACGGGCAAAATTTCAGGATCGCCAGGCCTTTGCTGCCAGTATTCCAGACAGTTTATTCCGCCAGCAGCGCCGCGAATTCTTCCGCGTTACCATGCCCCAGGTGCATCCATTCAAGTGCCATATAAATATCCCTGATCAAGCCGAAATAATCCTGGCTATATCTGACATCAGTGTAGGC
Source organism: Thiohalomonadaceae bacterium (assembly GCA_041678005.1). Lineage (GTDB taxonomy): Bacteria > Pseudomonadota > Gammaproteobacteria > Thiohalomonadales > Thiohalomonadaceae > Sulfurivermis. The sequence continues at coordinate 26,766 of JBAYOW010000026.1, read as the reverse complement.
GGACTATGTCTTATCGAACCCACGGAACAGTTCAATCCTGCGCCAGGCACCTTGCTGCCAAACTGCCACATCGAACTCCCGGATATGGGTACGCTAGTCTTTGATTTAGTGGTACGCAGCAATTTCATGACTATTCAAAATGACGGCGCGCGCGTTCGCCGGGTTGGCTGCGCCTTCCACAAGCTGCCTATGGATAAAAATGCTGTCATCCAGCGATTTCTCCATCGACTACAGATTGATCAAATCGCTAAAAACCAGGAATGATGCGGCAAGGTCTGTCACACTACTGGGAAATGTACATATACCTGCGCAGAGAGGCCAACCCTCTAGCCAATAAGTGCCAACCACGACAAGGTCGTCGCTCCTGTGGCAGGCCAAAGACAACATAACCTTATGCAGTTCCATCCACTACACAAGCAGCACAACCTGGTATACCTTAGCTAGCCCGCATTTTTCGTCAGAGCGCGAGAAAAAGACCTTATTTTATTGAGAACACAATGAGTTATTTCTATTTGCATAGCAATCAAAACAGCCGTTTGCTTTTTCTCACTAGAACGGCGCTGGCTTGGCCTCTCTCCTGGTAACCGCAAGACTTATGAGCATTCAATCCACTTCACAGCAACACCTCATCATTTCGGCATTGGCTGAGGATCGCCCAGGTATTATCAATGACCTGTCCTTGGCCATAACAGACGCTGGCTGCAACATCCTCAACAGCCGCATGACAGTATTGGGCAGTGCTTTTGCCATTATGTTGCGGGTTCAAGGCAGCTGGAGTGCAATTGCCAAACTCGAAACGCAACTGCCTGGTCTGCAGAAAAAGCTGATACTGAACATCATCACCAGACGCGCCGAAGAAAAGGAACAACAATCATCAGGCCTGCCTTACCTGGTAGAAGTCATCGCCCTGGATCAGCCCGGCATCATCCACCACCTGGCCAGCTTTTTCAGCAGCCGCAATATCAACATATTGGACATGTACACCGACAGTTATCAAACAAGTCATGGTAATACGCATATGCTCTCGGTCAATCTTACGCTCAATCTCCCTGTCACAACCCAGATTGCACATTTGCGTGATGAATTTCTTGATTTTTGTGACAGCCTCAATCTTGATGCTGTAATGGAGCCTGTAAAAGGCTAAAAGCAGTTATTTTTTAGGCTCTTCTCCAAATCGAGTGGGTGGTTCAGCGCTGTAGACCGACCCAATCCTCCTCCCCTTCAAGGGGCTGGCTGGGATAGGGATGGAGTGAAAATAATGAAGCTGACAAAATCAATCGCAACTAAAGCCGCTCCTATATAAGGATATGGTGCATTTGTTCCGTCATTCCCGCAAGGCGGGAATCCGTGGGGCACGAGGCTATAGATATGGAGTGCAGAACCTTTCTTACTGATAAAGATGGCTTCCTTAGCGCAGAATAGCGTAAAGTCAAGGCAGGCAATAATGCGGCTGAATTTCAGGGCACAGTCCCGTCCATTACCGGACTGGCCGCATAAAAATATAAAAATATAAAAATATAAAAACCATCCTGTCGACCAGACAGGAATCAAACTAAAAACCGGCATAGAGGGAGCTTAAAAATGGCCATATTGACAAAAAAAGGTGACATCAGCATAAAAACTCGTTTGTTATTCCAGATGGTTGTTGCCCTGATAGGACTGATAGTGATCTCATGGTTTGCCTTGTCATCGGAGAAAGACACCATGCTGGAAGATCGCAAGGTCAAAACGCGCAACCTGGTTGAGACAGCACACAGTCTGCTCACGCATTACTACCAGCTGCAGCAACAAGGCGTATATACGGAAGCCGCTGCAAAAGAAGCCGCCATCAAGACAATAAACAAATTGCGCTATGAGCAGCACGAATATTTTTGGCTCAATGATTTCACCACCCCCATCCCGAGAATGATTATGCATCCAACCTCACCGGCACTGGATGGCAAAATTTTGGATATGGAAACTTTCAACTGTGCCACCAGCCTGCAAGCCGGCATAGATGGGCCCATCGAGAAGACCGACGGCAAAAAGAATCTGTTTGTTGCCTTCAATGAAGTAGCCAACAAGGCAGGTCTTGGTTATGTCACCTACGACTGGCCCAAGCCCAAGGCAGGCGGAGGTGCTACCGACAAGCTGTATAACAAACTCTCCTTTGTCATGAAGTTTGACGGCTGGAACTGGGTGGTGGGTTCTGGCATATATATGGACGATGTAGATGCAGCCTTCTGGAGCCATGCACTGAAACTAATCATCATCACTGCCGTCATAATCATGATTATCGGAACTGTCATGGCGCTTACCATCCGCCGCATTACCATCCCCCTTAATGAGCTGGAAAATACCATGCAGCTGATCCAGGAAAATCACGACCTGTCACGCCGTGTCAACATTACTGCCAACGATGAAATCGGCCAGATCGCTCAATCCTTCAATCAGATGGTGCAGAATTTTCAGCATATCATTAAGCAGGTCGTCGACAACGCACGCAGTGTCATGCAGGCCGCCAGCACGCTATCTGAATCATCCAGCCGCGTGGCATCACGTTCGCATGAGCAAAGCGAAGCCACGACATCGATGGCCGCCACTGTAGAAGAAATGACCGTCAGCATCAATCATGTATCCGAACGCTCGCAGCAAACTCACGATGCTGCCCAGCAGTCCGGCGAACTATCCACCCAAGGCAATGAGGTAGTACACGGCGCAGCTACCGAGATGACTAACATCGCCAGCGCAGTCGATCAATCATCTCAATTAATCGAAGAGCTGAATAACCACTCCAAACAGATCTCTGATATCGCCTCGGTAATCAAAGGGATCGCAGATCAAACTAATTTGTTGGCACTCAATGCAGCTATAGAGGCAGCTCGTGCAGGTGAGCAAGGACGTGGCTTTGCCGTGGTAGCTGATGAAGTAAGGGCACTGGCTCAGCGCACCACCCAGGCCACAGACGAGATCACGGTCATGATAGACAACATTCAGCGAGGCACTCTTCAGGCAGTCAACAGCATGGAAGAAGCCCACTCTCGTGTTGGTAATGGTGTAAACATGGCCAATCGCGCTGGTGATGCCATGGGTCAGATCCAGGTTAGTTCAAATGAGGTGATTCAGGCTATCAATGATATAGCCAATGCCCTGCGTGAGCAAAATGCCGCAAGTAATCAGGTGGCCACAAAAGTCTCCATGATCGCCCAAATGACTGAGGAAAACAGTCTTGCTGCCAATGATATTGCCGATGAAGCCCAACAACTTGAGCAGCTGGCCAAAACGCTGGAAAATGCAGTCAGCCGCTTTAAAATCTGATGCTCAAGGCTTTCGGTTTGGTTAAGCTTTGACAGGGGGTAAAAAATGACTGAAAAAAAATTATTCGTGCTCGATACCAATGTCTTGATGCACGACCCTACCGCCCTGTTTCGCTTTCAGGAACACGACATCTACCTGCCTATGGTCGTGCTGGAAGAGTTGGACAACAACAAGCGCGGCCACTCCGAGATCGCCCGCAATGCCCGCCAATCAAGTCGCTTTCTTGACGAGTTGATAGCTGGTGCCGACAAGGACGCAATCAATCAGGGCATTCCACTTAGTACTGGCAGCTTCAGCGGGGACACTGGCCTTGGACCCAGTGGTCAGTTATTTTTTCAGCTCAAATCCATGTTGGCAAATCTGCCCACCAGCCTGCCAACCAGCAAGGCTGACAATACCATCCTCGGTACTGCCCTGGCTTTGCGTGATGAATACCAGGATGTCACCGTCACCCTGGTATCCAAAGATACAAACATACGCATCAAAGCCGCTTTTCTGGGCATCCATGCCGAGGACTACCGCAATGATCAAGTTCTCGATGATGTGGATCTGCTCTACAACGGGATGACAGAGCTTCCAGCTGATTTCTGGGAACAACACAGTAAGGAGATGGGTTCATGGAAAGAAGAAGGCCGTACCTTCTATCAATTGACCGGCCCTGCAGCCAATGCCTGGTATCCCAACCAATTAATTTATCTGGATGGAGCACCACCATTTGAAGCAATCGTGCGCCGCAAGGAAGAACACGGCGCAACCATTGAAACCATACACGATTTCCGCAGCAAGGCTCATACCGTGTGGGGGATTAACGCGCGCAATCGCGAGCAGAATTTTGCCCTCAACCTGCTGATGGATCCAGAGATTGATTTTGTCACCCTGTTGGGTCAGGCAGGCACAGGCAAAACCCTGCTCACCCTGGCAGCTGGCCTCGCACAAACCCTGGACGGCAAACTCTATAACGAGATTATAGTCACCCGCGTCACTGTCCCGGATGGTGAAGATATAGGCTTCCTGCCTGGCACCGAAGAAGAAAAGATGACACCCTGGATGGGTGCGCTAATCGACAATCTTGAGGTGCTGACCCAGGCCGGACACAGCAATGAATGGGAGCGTGCTGCCACCCAGGAACTACTCAACAAACGCATCAAAATACGTTCACTCAACTTCATGCGCGGGCGCATCTTCCTTAACCGCTATGTAATCATTGATGAGGCACAAAACCTGACCTCAAAACAAATGAAAACCCTTATTACACGCGCCGGCCCGGGCACCAAGGTTGTATGCCTGGGAAATATTGCCCAAATAGATACACCATATCTGACTGAATACAATTCAGGTCTGACATATGTGGTTGATAAATTCCAGAAGTGGGATCACTCAGGCCACATCACCCTGACACGCGGTGAACGCTCACGCCTTGCTGATTACGCTTCTGAAGTGCTGTAACAAGGCTGTTTGATGAATGCTTGCGCCGACACGGGACACAGTTACTAAACTGCTTCGACAGCAGAGCGTGGCCAGGCGCGAAGTATGGCACTAACCAACGCGCCCAGTGGAATGGCAAAGAACACGCCCCAAAATCCCCACAAGCCACCAAACAGCAACACGGAGACGATGATCGCCACTGGATGCAAGTTGACAACTTCAGCAAACAACAAAGGCACCAGCACATTGCCATCCAGGACTTGAATAACAGTGTACGCCAATACTAGCCAGGCAAACTCCGCGCCCCAGCCCCATTGAAACCAGGCGATGAGCATCACTGGGATGGTCACTACAGCCGCACCAACATATGGCACTATCACTGACAGCCCCACCAACACCCCGAGCAATAGCGCATATTTCAGACCCAGCAAGACAAACGCAATCGAAGAGACAAGACCAACAATAAGCAGTTCCCAGAATTTGCCACGGACATAATTGCCCAGCTGCACATCCACTTCACTCCAGACCTGCACAGCCAACTGTCTTTGAGCTGGCAGAAGACCATTGAGCCAACGCAACAATATTTCCTTGTCCTTGAGAAAGAAAAACACCAGCAAGGGCAGCAAGACGACATACACCAAAATGGTAATCATGCCCGGTAGAGAAGTAAGTGAATAGGTAAATATGCTCTGGCCCCAACCCAAACTTTGGCTGCGTATTACCTGCAACACCTCGGCCACCTGCTGCTCCGAGACAAAGGGATAGTGCTGCGGTAACTGCAAGAGTAGCTGCTGTCCTTGATTGATATAGGCTGGCAGCTCACGTGCCAAGCTGACTGCCTGTGACCATAGCAAGGGTGTCACACCAAATAACAAAAACACTACGAAGGCCAGAAAAAACAAAAAGACCAGGAGCACTGCTGACAGCCTGGGCGCGCCACGGCGTACTATGGTTCTGACTAAGCCCTCCAACAGGTAAGCAATGACGATACTCGCCAATACCGGCGCCAACATCTTGCCAAACACCAGCACCACGAGCAGACCAAGCAACAGCAACAACGCAAGAATGACAGCCTGTGGGTCAGAAAAATTTCGTTGTAACCAATCTTTGATGAGATTCATCATTTATCACCAAACTGCTGTGCATAGTGACGACGAAACAATATTTCCAACTCATCCACCACATCAGCCGCAGCCCGTCCTTGCATCAAATGTTCAGTCATCAACCCTGCTGTTTCATGCAACATTTTTGCCCGATCCAACATGTGATAACTGGCCGAAAGCCGTTTGATGGCGGCTATGACCGACTCCTCTGCTGGACGGGCAATGATTTTTGGCGAAACATCTACGCCAACACCACTGCGCTCTAGCAAGAACTCGGCAAAAGCAAATAAAGTCTCGCGCTCCGCCACAGGCAGACGCCGGAAAATTTGCAACAATCTGGAATCATCCCTGGACATAGCTCTACCGTGAAAATCAGTTTATGCATGCCCTTTCAAGCATGCACCACATAGCTCAACACAAACAGAAAATGCATTTAAAGCAATGCAGGATGCTCAGGAACGACGCACAGGAGCTTGATTTTCCTGGCAGTAATTGCGTACAAATTCAAGCAGCTTTTCAATGGCGCGCAAGCGAAATTTCTGCTTCTGATGTACAAAGGAAAAGGGGCGTTCCAAAGGTGGGTCGATATTGATTGCCACCAGTAAGTCCAGGGCGAGTTCCTTGGCAATAGTTGCCCGTGAAATAATGGAGATACCCATGCCTGCCTCCACTGCGCCTTTCACCGCCTCAGGACTACCCAGCTCCAGCACAATATTCAGATTACAAGTTTCAACACCGCCAGCATTGAGATGCTCCAATACCACCTCACGGGTACCTGAACCTTCTTCGCGACAAATATAGGGGAAATCAGCAATACGACTCATGGAAACAGAAGTCTCACCCGCCAAGGGATGTCCCTTAGGCACAATCAAAACCATCTGATCCATACGGCAGGTCTCGACCACCAGGTTTTTATTGCTGACCGACGCTTCCACCACACCGAGATCTATGCTGTTGTTTTCAATCATTGAGACGATGTGATCGGTATTGGCCACCTGCAAGCGAATATTGACATCGGGATACTTGGCCTTAAAGTCACCCAACAGTGCCGGTAACATATATTCGGCAATCGTGGTACTGGCACCGATCAACAAGACACCACTAACCTCGCCAGTCAGCTCACGCACCGCATTATCCATCTCTCCATACAGGGCAAAAATGCGCTCTGCATATTGATAGACCTGCTCACCTGCCGTGGTAAGGCTGATCCGGTTATGAGTACGATCAAACAGACGCGTATTGTAATATTCCTCCAGCTGGCGCACTTGAAAGGTGACAGCTGGCTGGGTCATATGAAGGTGCTCTGCTGCCTTGGTAAAACTGAGCAAACGGGCAACCGTGTGAAATACCTGCAAACGTCTATCAGCCATGGCTTCCTGTACGACAATAATGTAATTAATATAAGGATAAGCAAGAATAATAGCTTAACTGAACATGTGCTTACAATGCAGGTTAAATTGACCCTTAATTGGTAATACGATCCAGGTGTTTATGCATGTAAGCGTAGTACATCACTGGTATCACCAACAAGGTCAACAAGGTGGATACCAAAATACCAAAGATCAATGACACCGCAAGTCCACTGAAGATTGGATCATCCAGAATAAAGAAAGCACCCAACATAGCCGCCAGACCGGTCAAAATAATTGGTTTGGCACGCACTGCACCAGAACGAATGACTGCCTCCTCAAAATCCACCCCATCACGCACCTGTTGATTTATAAAATCCACCAACAAAATTGAATTACGCACAATGATACCGGCCAACGCGATCATGCCGATCATCGAGGTGGCGGTAAATTGCTTGCCCATCAGCCAATGACCAGGCAACACACCAATCACTGTCAACGGGATGGGCACCATAATTATCATAGGCACCAGATAGGAGCGGAACTGCCCGACAACCAAGAGGAAGATCAACAGCAGACCAACTGAATATGCCAGACCCATATCACGGAATGTTTCATAGGTAATCTGCCACTCACCATCCCATTTAAGGCTGTACTCATACGGGCTTATCGGTGGATTGATTAGATACTGTTTGAGCCTCTCGCCATTTCCCACCATCTTGTCGGCCAACTGGCCATAGATATCAAACATGCCATAAAGTGGACTGTCCAGTTTGCCCGCCATATCGGCATTGACGTATACCACCGGCAACATATCTTTGTGATAAATCGCTTGCTCACGGGTAGTTTCCTCTACCGTGACGATCTCCGCTAACGGCACCAAATCACCACCCTGGCTGCGCATCTGCAGTGCAAGTAAATCGCCTATACTGGCCTTATCTGCTACTGGCAGCTTCAGCCTTATCGGTACCGGATACTTGAAATTTTCACCATGTAAATAAGAGCTATCCTCGCCGTCCAGGGCAGCCCCCAATACCAGCACCACATCTTTCTGGGTCACGCCAAGCAAGGCCGCTTTTTGCTGATCAACCTTGACGATAAGCTTGCGTTGCGCCGCCTCGATACTGTCATCCACATCGATGATATCAGGCGTGGATTCAAATACCTTGCGCAACTCCCTGGCAACACGGATCTGTCCCTCGTAATCCAGCCCATAAACCTCAGCCACCAATGGTGCCAACACTGGAGGCCCTGGCGGAACCTCGATAATCTTCACATTGGCATTGTGTCGTTTACCAATCTCCTGCAAGGGCGCGCGCACCGCCAAGGCCACTTCATGACTCTTACGCTTACGCTCCTTGGCCGCAACCAGATTGACCTGGATATCGCCAACATTGGCGAGCTCACGCAAATAATACTGACGCACCAAACCGTTGAAATTGATTGGTGCCGCCGTGCCGGCATAAACCTGGTAGTCACTTACCTCAGGCACGGTGGCAAGATACAGACCGAGCTCGGACAACACATGCGCTGTTCGCTCAACACTGCTACCTTCAGGCATATCCACCACTACCTGAAACTCTGACTTATTATCAAATGGCAACATCTTCAACACTACCAATTTGACACCGGCCAGAGCCACAGACAACCCAATCATTAACAAGATCACCAAGGTCAGCTTATGGCGTCGTGAGGCCCCTGCACGTCCAGCAAGAAAACGACCAACAGTACGCTTGAACAATCTATAGAGAAATTCACCTTGCCGATCATCGTGAGCGCCATCTCCGCGATGATTTTTATACATTGACAGCGACATCCAGGGCGTAAAGACAAAGGCCACTCCCAATGAAATAAGCATACCGATCGAGGCATTGATAGGGATAGGGCTCATATAAGGCCCCATCAGGCCAGACACAAAAGCCATGGGCAACAAAGCGGCAATCACGGTAAAAGTAGCGAGGATGGTCGGCCCACCCACTTCGTCCACTGCAACAGGAATGACTTCCAGCAGACTACGACTGCTCATCTGCATGTGACGATGAATATTTTCCACCACCACGATGGCATCGTCCACCAGGATGCCGATGGAAAAAATCAAGGCAAACAGCGAGACCCGGTTCAAGGTAAAACCCCAGGCCCAAGAGGCAAACAATGTCACTGCCAGGGTTATCACCACGGCCAGCCCAACAATGAAGGCCTCGCGCCAGCCAAGTACAAATAGCACTAAGGCAACCACCGACAAGGTGGCAAAGATCAGCTTGGTGATAAGCTTTTGTGCCTTGTCATTGGCAGTCTCACCATAGTTGCGCGTCACTGTCGCCTGCACACCTTCAGGAACAACGATCCCTTTGAGTTGTGCAAAACGATCGATCACCTGATTGGCAACGTCCACCGCATTGATGCCGGGTTGCTTGGCAATGGCAAGTGTCACCGCCGGATATTCACCCTGAGCGGCAATACCCTTGCTCCCCGCTGCAGGCCCCGTACCAAACCAGACATATTGCTCAGGCTGCGCCGGGCCATGGTTGACGGTAGCGACATCACGCAGATGCACCGGCGCACCATTGACCACTCCCACAACCAAATTAGCCACCTCATCCGGTGTCGACAGAAAGCTGCCAGCCTGGACCAGGATTTCCTCATTATTGTTCACCAGGGAGCCAGCCGGGTGGGTAACATTGGACATCTGCAGCGCATAACGTAAATCAGCCAGCGACAAACCATAACCAGCCAGCCTTGCCGCATCAAAACGTACATTGACAACTTGATTCGGCCCGCCGATGGTGTAGATATCGCGCGTGCCCTTGACCCGCTTCAGCTGCGTCTCCAGCGCGTGCGCCACCTGTTGTAGCTCATAGCCACCCACAGCAGGATCCTCACTCCAAAGGGTAAGAGCGACGATCGGCACATCATCGATCCCCATGGGTTTTATCAATGGTTGTCCCACGCCAAGATTTGCTGGCAGCCAATCACCCTTGGAATACATCGCGTTGTACAGACGCACAATCGCTGCCGTGCGATCCTGTCCTACCTCATATTCCACAGTCAGGACGGCCATGCCCGGCCTGGATACCGAATAGACGTGTTTGACCCCTTCGATCTCAGCGAGAATTTGCTCGGCCGGGATACTTACCAAACTCTCCACCTCGCGCGCCGAGGCACCCGGATAGGCAATGAAGATGTTGGCGAAAGTAACGTTAATCTGCGGCTCTTCTTCACGCGGCGTGACCATCACGGCAAAAATACCCAGCAGAAAGCCAACCAACGCCAGCAACGGAGTCAACTCAGCGGCCAGAAAACGCTTGGCAATATTACCGGATATGCCGAGCTTCATGCTCATGCCCCAGAACCTCTGCGTTGTTCCTTAAGATAGATACCGGCGCGAACAGGATCCAGGGCGACCTGCTCGCCCTCCAGCAAACCGGCTAACACCTCGACATGGCCACTGGGCAAGACATGTCCGACGCGAATCTGTCGCAACACTACCTGCTTATCGGCACCAACCACATAAGCTGCTGTGACCTCAGAACGATGGACTACTGCCGCCTCCGGGATCTGCAAACACTCATCTTCTCCCACGACAAAAGCAACCTTAGCGAACATGCCCGGATAAACGCCATGCTGACCTGGCGGTAAATCAACACGCATCTTGAAAGTATGTGATTGCGCATCGGCATAAGGACTGATGGTCAGCTTGTCACTGGCCAGGCTTATAGTATCGTGCCCAACCAACACACGGGCTTGCGCAAGATTGCGCAGGGTAGTGATATAGGCCTGCGGTACATCCGCCACTACCCGCAGACGCTCCAGAGACAAACCAGTCATCAAAGGCTGTCCAGGGTTGGCCGACTCGCCCACCTCAATATGGCGTTGCATAACAATGCCGCTATAAGGTGCGCGTACCACGGTATGCCTCAATTGCTCCTGTGCCTGTTCCAGGGACGCACGCGCAGTCTTGTAAGTTGCTTCGGCGCGATCAAATGTTGATTTAGCCACCAATTGCTTACTAAATATATCCTTAATGCGGCGATACTCAGACTCGGCCTCGGTATGACGGGCTTCAGCCGACATCAAGGCCGCGCGCTGATCAGTATCGCGAAAGCGGAGCAAAACATCGCCCTTATTGACATAATCATCGACATCAAACATCACCTCGACCACCCTACCCGAGGTTTGCGCCGAGACGGTTGCACGATGGATAGCTTCAATAACGCCATCCACCACTCGCTCACGCAACACCGTGTGCTGCTCTACGGTGGCCAGCGCAAAAGGCAATGGCGAGTCAGCATGGACAAAGCTTATGCCAGTCAGCGTGAACACAACGCCAATCAACCAAGGACTAAAACGCATTCCTTATCCTCCACCTTAATAAGCATACAAAAAACCACGATCACTACATAAGCAATTAATTATATTTCGATGGGTAAGGGATGTTAAGCCGATTGTTCATATTTATCAGTCAATATAGCAATAAGCTTGCAGGACAGGCTTCTGAGCCACCATCCGCGCTGCCTGATGAAACATATGTGCTCGCTTAGAGAAGCGCTGAATAATGTTGGCGAGGCAGTCAGGGCTAGGCAAAAAACGGCGAAAAAGCGCAGTTTACACGTAGTAAATGAGTATTTTGAGCCGTTTTTTAACACCGCCATGACAACGCAGGTTATTATTCAGCGCTTCCTTAGAGCTTGAACTCATTGACCAAGCGATTTAATTCATTACACAGCTGAACCAGTTCCTCACTGATTTGCGAGGTCTGCTTGGCACCTTCAGAAGTCATGTCTGCCGTCTGGCTGATACTGACAATATTGCGATTGATCTCTTCCGCCACACTACTTTGCTCTTCTGCTGCTGTAGCGATCTGAGTATTCATATCGGTAATGGTGGACACCTCGCCGGCAATCATGGCTAAACCTTCTGCTGCGTTTTCAACATAATCAGAGCTCGTTTGCGCGCGCTCCTGCGCTGCCTCCATTGCCTGCACGGCAGCTCGTGTACTGGCTTGCAGACGTTCGATCGTCCGCTGAATTTCTTCGGTGGACTTTTGTGTGCGTGAAGCCAGGGTGCGCACCTCATCGGCAACCACCGCAAAACCACGGCCTTGCTCACCGGCACGCGCCGCCTCTATAGCGGCATTGAGCGCCAACAGATTGGTCTGCTCGGCAATCCCCTTAATGACATCCAGTACCATGCCTATGCTGGCGCTATCTCCTTCCACCTGCGAGATCACCTCTGCTGCGTGGCCAATCTCGCGAATCAAAACATCAATACTGCCAATGGCCTCGGTCGCCACCAGGGCGCCAGACTTGGCTTCCTCATCAGCCCCACGCGAGGCATCTGCTGTTTGACTGGCATTGCGCGCTACTTCACGCACTGTGGCTGTCATCTCATTCATCGCAGATGCAACGAGATCCGTTTCCGTACGTTGCTCCATAACTACACGTAGCGTTTCCTCAGACACATTGGCTGCACGATCCGAGACATTTGTCAGTCGCGCTGTTGCCTCGGAGACAGAAACAAGACTCTGCCTGAACTTGTCTATCATGTAATTGAAAGCATGACCCATAGCGCCGATCTCATCCTCAGACTCTATGCTGACGCCACGACTGAGATCTTCATCCCTGGCCATGGATTCCATGGTGTGGCGCATATTATTGATACGCACAATCACCACGCGATTGACGATATAAGCCATAAGCAACAGACCAGATACCAGCAAGAGCAGCTGTATGCCAGCAGAAATGATGATATTCCGTTCAACCTCAGCATCCAGTTCGCTCAAGGAATAACTTATGCGCACGGCACCGATCACAGTATCTTCCGCTGCTGGATGACAGAGCAGACAATTGGTACCGCGATAGTCTTTTTCGGCCAGGATGGGGTTTATAACTGTCAGTACCCGACCCTTGTCATCGCGACTGACATCAACAATTGCCTCTCCATGCAATGCCTGTCTGTCAAAGTCATCACTTGGTGCCTGATGCTCATGGCCAGGCCCATACATAGCAATTACTGACTCGCCACGGATGATACGGGCATCAATCATGCCAGGGCGGGAGAGTATCTTGTTACGCAACACCTCACGCTGATCCATGGTTCCCGTCAGCATCATTGTGTTGATGCTGTCGAAATAGGAATCGGCAGCGTCCTTGGTCTGCTGTTCCACCACATCCAGTACCAGGCTTTTTTCAGTGACTGCAGCAAAGATCAATGAGGCGACCATAACAGCGGCAAGTACTAGCGCCAGGGCCAGATTAATCTTGGCCTGCACCGACAAATGCAATTTACTGGCTTGCTTACTCATGCATCACCTCATTCAATGGCCAACAAAGGCTCAAAGCCACAACATGTTTTATAGTTCAGACATCCTGCCCATAGCTTCTCCTGACTGCGTGTTTCATACTGTATCGACAAACACTCAAAATTCTGAATATAGCCTACATTATTTGCCGGTATAAATGATAGTTATAGCGTAGGTTCAACTCTGAAGTGCAACATTTAACGAAGTCCTGGTGTTCAAGAAGGCCCTGTGGGTTGCCCGCAAACCCAGGGGCTTTCTCATGCGGTGATTGAGATTACTCATGGCCCCCCTGAACTTCAGTATTGGTGAGGATCATCAGGCTCGATGTCTCGAAAAGGACTGCCGAATAAAGTCGTTGGCGTACTCGTCTAACCAGTGCTGCGCCAGTATGACCAGCATCCGCGATGACCATTGTCGATGACATAGGGAACCCGCCTGGAGAGATGTCGTGTCTTCCCTTCATCAGCTTTATTATTCTTAACCCACGCCATCTAACTTGACCGCCGAGGCCTGCCCTTGGAGAGGGGATATCGATGCAAAATAATATAGCGGTACAGACCGCTTAACCGGTATGCACACCAGAGTTGAATCCGCCACGCTAAACAATAGAAAAAAGTAAAACTTATTCCCCTATGTCTTCATTCCAGAGTTGTGGGTATTTCTGCATGAAGCTCTGCATCAAATCAAAACACTCTTGATTGTCCAGAATCTCCACTTCAACGCCTTGTGAGCGCAAATGCTCCTCTGGGCCTTGAAATGTCATGTTTTCGCCTATGATTACATGAGGAATCTTGTATAAAAGTACGGCCCCGCTACACATATTACAGGGTGATAGCGTGGAATAAAGCTTTGCCCTTTTATACTGTGATGCTGACAACCTTCCGGCATTCTCAAGACAATCCATCTCCGCATGGAGAATTGCACTATTATTTTGGACTCGTTTATTATGTCCACGGCCTACAATTTCACCATCTATGACAAGCACAGAGCCTATTGGAATTCCACCTTCACCAAGGCCTTTTTTTGCTTCTTTTATCGCTTCTTGTAAAAATTTATCCATTTTTGTTTCCTGAAAATGAAAAATTCAAGTGTGCGTCCAAAACCATCCTTGCGCCCCTCCCCGAATCAATAGCATTTTATAGAACACGGGCAAACCTTAACCACTGAGTCATAGGGCGGCCCTTCTGCTAAATACAGCAGATACAGCGGTAGTCAGTTTTAAAATAGAAATGAAAGAGCTTAACCGCGGACAATTTCTCTTGGTATATCGTTCAATGCGATGATCTTGTCCGCCGCACCGAGCTTTATAGCCTCCTTCGGCATACCGAATACCACACATGTGGCTTCGTTCTGAGCAATGGTGCACGCACCAGCCTTTTGCATTTCCAGCAACCCCGCTGCGCCGTCATCACCCATGCCGGTCATGATAATACCCAATGCATTCTTGCCTGCCACCTTGGCGGCCGAGCGAAACAATACATCCACCGACGGACGGTGGCGGTTCACCAGCGGCCCGTCGAGCACCTCGACAAAATACTGCGCACCACTGCGCCGTAGAACCATGTGCTTGCCACCCGGCGCAATGAGGGCGCGACCCGGCAAAACCCGGTCATTGTTGCTGGCTTCCTTGACCTCAATCTTGCAGATCCCATCCAGTCGATTAGCAAAGGCCTCGGTAAATTTTTCCGGCATGTGTTGAACAATAACGATCCCAGGACAAACACGCGGTAACGCGGTCAGCAACACTTCCAACGCCTGGGTTCCCCCGGTAGAGGTTCCTATGGCGACAATACGTTCGGTAGTTTGCGCCATGGCCTGGCCACTGGCGATGGGCAAAATGGCATCTGCATTGAGCTTAGGGGCGGCCTTGAGAGATGGCGCCGCCGCCATGCGCCGAACATTGGCATGCGCCGCAGCTTTGACTGCCCCCACGATATCCGAGGAGGCGTCCTCCAGAAAACGTTTGAGTCCAATTTTGGGTTTGGTGACGATGCTGACCGCACCAGCCGCCAGCGCCTGCATGGTCGTCTCGGCACCTTTTTCCGTCAGGGTGGAACAAATGACCACAGGGGTAGGATGCTCTGCCATAATTTTCTTCAAAAAACTGATGCCGTCCATGCGCGGCATTTCGACATCCAGCACGATCACATCCGGCCAGTTCGCGCGCATCTTCTCCATAGCGAAGATCGGGTCTGAGGCTGTTGCAATGACCTCGATTTCCGGATCGTCATCCAGTAGTCCAGACAGCACCTGCCGAACCACTGCCGAGTCGTCAACAATCAATACCTTGATTTTTTTCATATTCAGTTGGTTTTATACGTGCAGACCAATCCCTTCGGCGGGCGCTTGAGCCAGACATGACCGCTCCAGAGATCAAATAGAATATTATGAGGTTGGGTGCCGCCCAGATTCTCAGCCCGGATGGTAAAGCCATGACGTTCGACGAGCAGACTGGCACTGCGGCGATTACGGGATGAGATGTCATGACATGAAGAGGTGAACGGGTCGCAACAGTCTATCCCACAGCAGTGCGAGCCCGTAAACATATTGCTGCCGCCGAACAGTTTTACCTCGTATTCCGCAGGACTGGTTCCTGCAGCACGGATTTCCCTCAGGATCAGTTCCAGCGCCTCGTCACCGTAACGTCCATCAAGTGTGTCCACCCGCTTCTTGCCACGCGTGGGCAACATGTAATGGCACATCCCGCCGATCAACAATCGTGGATGCCAGACGGTTATAGAGATGCATGACCCCAGCAGGGTGCGGATACGAGTATCGCGCTCGCCAAAATAAAACTCCCCGGGTTGTAGGAATATCTCGATGACATTAGAGGGTATTTTCATGCGTGCAGATTCATATCTTGCGATACACCGAGGGCATCAACGACTTCATTTCGTCCACGATCCCATTAAGACTTTCCGAATGACCGATAAGCAGATGGCCACCAGTTTTGAGTTGCCCCATAATGCGGCGCACCACCTGGCGCTTGGTTTTCTCGTCGAAATATATCATTACATTGCGCAGAAAAATCAGGTCGAATTCCCCCAGTTTGGGCAGCGTCGAATTAAGATTAACCTGCATGAAGTTTACCCGGCTGCGCAGGCTGCGACCCACCAGAAAAGTCCCTTCATTGGCACCAACCCCTTTCAGGCAGAATTTATTGAGAAGATTTTTCGGGATATGCCGAGCCTGCTCGATGGGGTAATGCCCGGAACGCGCCCGTTCCAGCACACGGGTACTAATATCCGAAGCCACTACTTCCCACGGATGATCGCCCAGGCAATCCGCCAGCACCATGGCAATGGTATATGGCTCCTGACCACTGGAACTGGCCGCGCTCCACACCCTGAAAGGCTGGCCTTTCTTGTGATGCGCCAGGATATTGTGTCGCAAGAAATCAAAGTGCTTGGCTTCCCGGAAAAAATATGTCTCATTGGTGGTCAACAGATCGACCGCCATCTGAACTTCATCCGGATGACTGCCGCTACTCAGCAATTTAAAGTAATCCCCAAAAGTTGCCAATTTATGCTCTCTCAAACGTTTAGATAGCCGCCCACTGACCAACGGCTTTTTTGCGGATGAAAGGCTGATACCCGCGATCTTGTAGATCAAATTCTGAAACTGACTAAATTCTTTATCGTTAATTGGTGCAATGTCCATGAGTACTACCTTTTTCTATCAATTCCTGAAAAGCAGCCCGGGCATTTTGAGGTTAAAGCAAATCTTTCGTATCATGAACACACCCTATCGGGTAGCCTCTTGAATGCGAATTTCATCCAAAATTTCATACAGCAGCTGATAATCCATCTCCAGCTGCGCGATTGCAGGCCAAGCTTGCGTACATTGCCAATTTCTTGACATACAACCATTTACCCAGAGCACAGTCATGATGAGAAATTTCCTGAGAAACGCTCAGGTTATCCCTGTCATGATTAAATTTTGAATATGGAGCGTCCACAGACGGCCACGGGTTAGCCCTGATAAAAATATCTGAGCTAACCCGTGGTTAAACTGCTTAATTAACAGGATCGCGCCTGACTTTTCCGCCTACAATCAGCTCGCCGATGCAGCTACCCAACACTAGCCGCGTTCGTCTCAGCACTAGCCAGGATCGCCATTTCCTCGACCGATAACGCCTTGTCCAGACCGAGAATAATCACAAATTCTCCGTTTACCTTGCCCATGCCACTGATGAAGTCAGCGCGGATCTTCGCCCCAAAGGATGGCGCAGGCTCAATATCGGAAGAGGCTATTTCCAACACCTCTGAAACCGCATCAACCACGATACCGATGTCGATGGTCTCGCCCTCGGACTGCACCTCGATGATCACATTGCAGGTGCGATTGGTGATTTCGGTCGCCTTGCGCCCGAAGCGCACCGACAGGTCGATCACAGGAACCACCCGGCCACGCAGGTTGATAACCCCGCGTACAAATTCCGGCATCATCGGCACGGTGGTCAAGCTGCCGTATTCGATGATCTCCTTAATATTGAGGATCTCGATGGCAAACATTTCGCCACCCAACGTGAAGGTGAGGAACTGCTGCCTCTCTCCCATGCCAGCCTCACGGGCCAGCGCTTTTTCCCCTGCAGGAACTAATGCATTCATGTCGGCCTCCCTTAGAAGCGCACGAATTCGTGTTCGTCTTCGTGTTGTGCGTGACTTGCCGGGATGTTGCTGGTCATGGCAACGACTTTTTTGGACGCAGCCTTGGGCTTTTTACCGCCAGTCATTGCCATCCCATCGACCTTGAAGAAAGCCATGGTCTGTTGCAGTTGCTCGGCCTGGCCGCTCATTTCTTCCGAGGTGGCGGCCAGTTCTTCAGACGAACTGGCATTCTGCTGGGTTATCTGGTTCAACTGGGACATGGCCATGTTGATTTGCCCGACACCGGAGGATTGTTCTTCAGAGGCTGCGGTAATTTCCTGCACCAGGTCAGATGTCTTGGTGATCGCCGGTACAATCTCATCCAACAGCTTGCCGGCGCGCTCCGCCAGCTCCACGCTGCTGCCAGCCACCTCGCCAATCTCGCGTGCTGCAACCTGGCTACGTTCAGCTAGCTTGCGCACCTCTGCAGCAACCACCGCAAAGCCCTTGCCATGCTCACCGGCTCGCGCCGCTTCAATCGCCGCATTCAGCGCCAGCAGGTTGGTCTGGTAGGCAATGTCATCGATAATGCCAATCTTGCTGGCGATCTGCTTCATCGCTGTAACAGTGGATTCCACCGCTTCACCGCCTTCGGTTGCTTGTCTTGCCGCCTGCGAGGCCATGCCATCTGTAACCTTGGCATTCTCGGCATTCTGGTTGATAGAGGCTGTCATCTGCTCAATAGAGGCGGAGGTTTCTTCCACGCTTGCCGCCTGTTCGCTGGTTGCCTGACTCATGCTCTGCGCCGTGGCTGATACTTCTTCCGAGGCGCTGGAGAGGTTATCCGCCGCGCCACGCACTTCTCCGATGATCTGTGACAGCTTTTCTACCATGTTTTTCATGGCACTCAACAACTGGCCTGTTTCATCCTTGCTGTTGACCTCAATATGCGCTGTCATGTCGCCTTCCGCCAACTGGTTGGCCACGCCCACCGCTTCATTGAGCGGACGGGTGATGGAACGGGTTACCCAGAAGGCAATACCTGCTGCAGCCAGGAAGGCCGCCATACTCATAGATAGCATTACCATACGCGCCTGGTTATATTGCTCGCTCGCTACTTTACCCAACTCATTCATGAGCCCACCCTGGAATTGAATGAGATCGTTGAGGTGCTTGCGATATTCATCCGCCGCAGGGCGGAATTCAGATTCCAGGAATAATTGACCTTCTTCTACCTTACTTTCCTCGACCATCTTGATGATCTGATCTTGCACCGCGATATATCGGGCACGTGAGTCGAGGATCAGCTGGAACATTTCCATTCCCTTTGGTTCTTTTAGTGTCGGCTTGAGCTGCTCCCAGGCCTTGCCGATGCTGGCGCGTCCCGCGATAATATTTTCCTTCGCGCCCTGTTTACCCTGCTCGTCCGTGGCCATCAGGATGTCACGCGCCCCCATACCAATTGTGTTGACACCAGCCAGTCCATCCTGCAGCAGCAGGATTTTCGGCCATTTGTCATTGTTGACGTTATCCAGCGATTCATTCAGAACGGCCATGCGGGTAGTTCCGATGACGGCAATTATTACCATCAGCACTACTACCAGACCAAAACCCAGACCCAACCGCGCACCGATTTTCATATTTTTAAACATGGTATACCCCCTTAATGAATTCAGAAAAATATTTCTTAATTCGAGCCAACTGCTTTTTTATTTTACAGCCAACTACTGCATGTCTCTGCTGGCCGCCTGCTGCACCAGCGCTGGCACATCGAGGATCAGCGCAACTTCACCGTTGCCTAAAATGGTCGAACCGCTGACGCCCTTAAGATTGCCAAAGAGACTGCCTAGCGGCTTGATAACCGCCTGCAGTTCGCCCATCAATTCGTCCACCACCAGCCCGGCCCTCTGGCTGCCGTATTGCACCACTAATACATTCTCACGCTGCCCAGCCTGGCCTTGCTCACGGAATCTATCGCGCAGCCGGACGAAAGGCAGCACTTCGCCGCGCAGATTCAGATAGTGGTGATCCTTCGCTTTCTGACGATCTTCGCTGCTGAGCTCCAGACATTCCTTGACCATGTCCAGCGGCACCACATAAGAATCGTTGCCGACGCCGATCTGGAAGCCGTCGATGATAGCCAGCGTGAGCGGCAGACGGATACGCACGGTTGAGCCCTTGCCTTCTTGCGAATCCAGCTCGCAGGTACCGCGCAATGCCTCGATGTTGCGGCGCACCACATCCATGCCAACGCCGCGCCCGGACAAGTTGCTGACCTGTTCCGCAGTTGAAAAACCGGCTTCAAAGATCAGCATATAAACTTCCTGGTCGGTCAAACTCTGGGTCGGGCTGGCCAATCCCTTGTCGATAGCCTTTTTGAGGATGCTTTCACGATTGAGGCCGCCCCCGTCA
This sequence comes from Thiohalomonadaceae bacterium, assembly GCA_041678005.1. Taxonomy (GTDB): domain Bacteria; phylum Pseudomonadota; class Gammaproteobacteria; order Thiohalomonadales; family Thiohalomonadaceae; genus Sulfurivermis. Next base: position 6,293 of record JBAYOW010000026.1, on the reverse strand, counting down.
TCACTAACCTCGATCACGATGCTGCCGGATTCATGGTAGGCATTGAGCTGCAATGTGCCTTTCACAGGCTTGCCCCTGCTCTGTCGCAGTTCAGCGGATTCGATACCGTGATCCATGGCGTTCCTGACCAGATGCATGAGTGGGTCACCAATTTTTTCCACTACCGTCTTATCCAGCTCGGTTTCTGCACCGCTGATTATCAGCTCGATATCCTTACCCAGCTCGCGACTGACATCACGTACCACACGGTTGAAGCGGCGAAAAGTTTCGCCGATTTGTACCATGCGCAGTTGTAAGGCACCGTCGCGGATTTCCTCCACCAACCGGGAAATATTGGAAGTCGCCTCCTGAAGCTGGACATCGGCGCTGCGGTTCGATAGCAGCGAGGCGGAAGCCCCGGCAATCACCAACTCGCCTACCAGGTTGATCAGATTGTCGAGTCTTTCAGAATCGACGCGGATCATCCGATCTCCCTGAGCTTTTGTATCTTTGATTTTTTTCTGTTTTTCCAGCGCGGCCTCAACGACTGGGGCCTGCACCATGCCAGCCTCCACCATGATCTCGCCGATCGGACGCCTTGACTCTTCCCCATTTACCGACGCATTGCCGCAACCATCAGCGGACTGAAGTGCCAATGCCTCTTCTAGCTCTTTTTGCGTCAGCGTGCCACAGTGCACCAGCATTTCGCCCAGCCGCATATCTTCTTCCGGCAGATCCTGGATAAGCTGGAGAAAATCAGCTATGCGACTTCGGGGCGGGAGTATGTGGATCGTGCTGTCGTCGCGCACAAATTCGAATGCGCTTTCGATAGTGGCCTTGTCGGCATCGCTCTGAAAGTTGATTTCAAAACTCAGATAACAGGATTCATGATCCATCTCCGCCGCCGGAGGAATGGCCTCAAGCAGGGTGGAGATGCCGACGATGTTCCCCATCGTGCCGAGATAGCGGAGAAACGACAGAGGATCCATGCCGTTACGCAGCACGTCCTGCTCAAAGCGCAGGGAAATGTGCCAATTGTCGGTTTCCACGAAGCCGCCACCAATGGCCTCCGCCCTGGCTTCTTGCTGCTGCGGCAAGGTGACGGAATCCACCTTGCTCTCGTTTTCACCAAGGTATTGCGACAGGCTTTCAATCAGGGCCGCGCTCTCTTTGGCCACGACAGGGTCAGCCTGTTCCTGACCGTCATCCAGGCTATCGAGCAACAGCTTGATATGGTCGCCGCAGGACAATAACAGGGCAACCATGTTGTCATCGATGACAAGCTCGTGACCGCGCACCTTATCCAGTACGCTTTCCATTACATGGGTAAAAGCGACTATGCCGTCCAGACCAAACAGGCCAGCGCCGCCTTTTATGGTATGCGCGGCGCGGAAAATGGCGTTAACTGATTCAACCGTATCGTCGCTATGCTCAAGCTCCAGCAGCGCGTCTTCCATGGCTTGCAGCAATTCGTGGCTTTCCACAAAAAAAGTCTGTAATGCGTTATCGATGTTCATTTTTGATCGCCCCTCGCCATCACTACAGGATCACCAAAATAGCCGGTCAGCCCACACAGCTCCAGCACATCCAGTACCGCCGGACTGTGCCCGACAAAGCGAATTTCCTTGCCAAGTATGGTGGCTTCGCGCTTGGCCAAGACCATCAATTGCAGCCCGGCGCTATCCAGTTCACTGACCTGCGACAAATCGACATCTATCTGCTGACAACGCGGCAGTGGCGCAAACAGGCGCTCGCGGATGTCTGCCGCAGTGAAGATGGTCATTTCGCCTTCCAGGCGCAGGTTACAGGAGCCGCTTTCGTCTTGCATTTCGTTCTCCTTGGTATTCAGGGCAAGATCAGTTTGGATACCGCGTTCAGCATTTGCTCTGGTTTGAATGGCTTGACCACCCAGGCTTTAGCACCAGCCGCCTGGCCAGCGGCTTTTTTATCCTCACCGGCTTCGGTGGTGAGCATGATGATCGGGGTGAATTTGTAGGCTGGTAGCTTCTTCGCTTCCTGCACGAAGGTGATGCCGTCCATATTAGGCATGTTCACATCGCTAACAATCAAATGAATTTTCTGGCCGTTAAGTTTGCTCAGCGCATCCTTGCCATCACAGGCCTCGATCACGTCGTAGCCCGCGCCCTTAAGCGCGATTGACACCACCTGACGCAGCGTCGCCGAATCGTCAACTATCAAAATGCTTTTTGCCATATAGTACCCCCCACTAAAAAAAGGTGATTTCGTCAGAATCGGCCTTATTGTTTGCCGTCTCGCCATGATGAACAAGCTTCTGCTCAACGGTGGCATATCCCAGTGCCATGCCCTCGATCCAGCTTTGCGCGTCTATCACCGTAGTGCCGCCGCGTTCACGCTCGGCAAGTTGCTGCTTGATATGAGAGTGCAACCCATCGAGGTTGGCGCGCACATGGGACAGGATCTGGCTGATACGATCCTGGAACTGAAGATGCACCAGTGTGTCTGAGATTTCCTCACGAATGCCATCACTTTCCTGGCGCAGCATTTCTGAGGACTCATACAGGTTGGTGGTGACCGATTCAAAATTGGCGAGCACCTTACGGATGGTTTGCTCCGCCTCGTCAACCGTGAGACGGTCATCTACGGCGGATTGTTCCGCCGTGGCGATGACAGAGGTAATTGCGCCATTAATAATATTGACCTTTTCCGCCATTTTCTTGCCGGTATCGCTCGACATGCTGGACAGCTTGCGCACCTCATCCGCCACCACCGCGAAACCTCGCCCAGTCTCGCCGGCGCGCGCCGCCTCGATGGCGGCATTGAGCGCCAGCAGATTGGTCTGTGAGGCAATCTTGGCGACCTGCGCCGTCATTTGTTCCAGTTCTTCGGTGTAGCCAATCAGGGCGCGTACATCCCGCACCATTCCACCACGTTTTTGCAGCGCCGCGTCCATCGAGCGATTGACAGCCAGCAGGTCGGCTTCACTTTGCGCCAGCACTGATACCACGCAATCATCACCATCTGCTATATCCTGCCCGCCAGCAGATTGCTGCGCAGCGATTACCGATGCTTGCAGGCGTTCGACAATGGCGGAAAAACGTGCCGTGACGTTGGTAATGCCTTCTTCGGTCTGGTTACACGCGAGCTCAATCTGCTTCGACCAGATCGGTGCTGCCTGATTGCAGACCTGCTCAAGACCAGTGATACCGCCTTGGGTACGCGTTTCCTGGTTCGATTTATCTAAGGCCGCCCGCGCCTGCGTTGCGGCGTGTTCAACAACTGCGCGGCACTGGCGCACACACCACCAGCCACACAGCATGACCGCGCTCACGGCAATAGCCGCTGCGGCCAGATTGTCCGCACCAAAGCCACCCACTGCCAGAATCGCCACTGCTCCAACCGAACCCGCCATCAATGGAGGCAGCCAGAAAGATTGACTGGCTTGGAGTATTATTTCATTTTTATTATTTGACATTTTCTCTCCAGGTTGCGACGGGGTGTCAAGCTTATTGCCCATCTCGCCACCAAACGTCAATTAGCTTAATACCTCACCGACCTGCATAGAATTAGGAACTTTTGTCAAAAAACCACCTAATTCAGTCCACAATTAAAAGTATCCTTCACCCACGCTCCATGAGTCAACATCAATATTTATCAATTTTTACCGAAGAATTCCCTAAAAGGCCCTTCAACAGACCAACGCACCATGATGAAATGTGTAAGCCAGTAGTCATTTTGCCGTCCTGTCGCTCAACTGGCTATAATGGCTTTCTTCATCCTTATCTCTTTCAGGTAGCTATGTCCCAATATGTAATGTCAATGCTCCGTGTGAGCAAAGTTGTCCCGCCCAAACGGCAAATCATCAAAGATATATCATTGTCATTTTTCCCCGGTGCCAAGATAGGTCTGCTTGGCCTCAATGGTTCAGGCAAATCAACTGTGCTACGCATAATGGCCGGTGCAGACAAGGATTATGACGGTGAAGTGCAGTGGCAGTCTGGTGTACGCATAGGCTATCTGCCGCAAGAACCACATCTGGACAACAGCAAAACAGTCAGAGAAGAAATTGAGGCTGGCCTGGGTGAGATAACCGAGGCCAAGGCCAGACTGGAAGAGATCTATGCCGCCTATGCCGAACCAGATGCGGATTTTGACAAGCTGGCCGGGCAACAAGCCAAATATGAAGCCATTCTGGCAGCTGGCGGTAATGATCTTGAACATCAGATGGAAATTGCTGCCGATGCCCTGCGCCTTCCCCCATGGGATGCACAAATCGAACATCTGTCCGGTGGCGAAAAGCGCCGCGTGGCACTGTGCAAACTGCTGCTTGCCAAACCAGACATGCTGTTGCTGGACGAGCCGACCAACCACCTGGATGCTGAATCTGTCGAATGGCTGGAGCAGTTTCTCACCCGTTTCCCTGGTACTGTAGTCGCCGTTACCCATGACCGCTATTTCCTCGACAATGCCGCTGAGTGGATCCTCGAACTGGATCGTGGCCAGGGTATCCCCTGGAAGGGCAACTACTCCTCCTGGCTGGAACAAAAAGAACAACGCTTGGCGACAGAGCAAAAACAAGCAGATGCCCGCAGGAAATCTATGAAGCAGGAGCTGGAGTGGGTGCGCTCCAATCCCAAGGCGCGCCAAGCCAAATCCAAGGCTCGTCTTAGCCGCTTTGAAGAACTTAACTCTATCGAGTATCAGCGTCGTAACGAAACCCAGGAAATGTTTATCCCACCTGGCGAGCGTTTGGGCGACAAGGTTATCGAATTCAACAATGTCAGCAAAAGCTTTGGCGATCGCCTGCTTATAGACGACCTCAGTTTGCAGATCCCACCTGGCGCGATAGTCGGTATCATCGGCCCGAATGGGGCTGGTAAGTCCACCTTATTCAAAATGATCCAGGGACTGGAACAGCCAGACTCGGGCAATATCGATATTGGCCCCACAGTAAAGATATCCTCTGTTGACCAAAGCCGTGAAGGATTGTCTAACGACAAGACAGTATTTGAAGCTATCTCCGATGGTGCTGACATCCTTAGCGTGGGTCGCTTTGAAATGCCAAGCCGCGCCTATATTGGCCGCTTCAACTTCAAAGGCGGTGATCAGCAAAAAATAGTCGGCAATCTATCTGGTGGTGAGCGTGGCCGTTTGCATCTGGCCAAGACCTTGATCCAGGGTGGCAATGTGTTGCTGTTGGACGAGCCATCCAATGACCTGGATGTGGAAACCCTGCTAGCATTGGAAGATGCCTTGCTAGAATTTGCTGGCTGTGTGTTGGTGATCAGCCACGATCGCTGGTTTCTCGACCGTATCGCTACCCATATTCTCGCCTGCGAAGGAGATTCGCATTGGGAGTTCTTTGCCGGCAACTACCAGGAATATGAGGCCGATAAGAAACTTCGACTTGGTGAAGAAGATGCACGGCCAAAACGCATCCGCTACAAGCCTGTCAGTCGCTGATAGCACCTCTCGTGCCTATTGTCAGGGCGTTGTTAAAAAACGGCTCAAAATGCTCATTTACTACGTGTAAACTGCGCTTTCTCGTCGTTTTTTGCCTAGCCCTGACGCCTCGCCAACATTATTCAGCGCTTCCCTAAAACTCCCCTCTCCCGCTGGCGGGAGAGGGGCTGGGGGAGAGGGTGAAAAGGCTTTTTACCTGCGTTCACGCAGTCTCTTATATTCGGCGCAATGCCCGATGGTTGTTGTGCCCAACATTCACCACGCTTGAAGCGCATTCCCTAATTAGTACGGGCTGGATATGAATTTCGCATGGTGCCCGCAGCGCACCATGCGTTCTTATTTGGATGGCCTTGACAGGTAAGCCAGAAACTCGGCTGCCGGCAGCGGCTTGCTGTAGTAATAGCCCTGAATCAAATCCACACCACGCACCGAGAGATATTCAAGCTGTTCAGAGGTTTCCACACCCTCGGCAACGACCTTTAGCTTCATCGCGTGTGCCATATAAATAATTGCTTCGCAAAGCGAAGCATCATCCGGATCATGCATGATGTCATTGACAAAGCTACGATCAATCTTCAGCACGCCAAATGGGAAGCGTTTTAAATAACTGAGTGAAGAATAACCAGTACCGAAATCATCCAGCGCAATACTGACACCAAGCTGCTGCAAGTCATCAAGTAAACGCGCCGCCACTTCTATATTTTCCAACAGCAGGCTTTCAGTTACCTCTAATTCCAACTGAGCAGCCGGCAAACCCGTCCTGCTCAACACATCACTAACCATTTCCACCAGGCCCTCATCACGAAACTGGCGCGATGAAACATTGACACTGACACGCAAAGGCTCAGGCCAATTGACCGCCTCACTACAGG
>JBAYOW010000025.1:0-33556 GCA_041678005.1 Thiohalomonadaceae bacterium | reverse complement strand
GCAACATAACTCTTAATGAGTGTTTATAACTGTCGATTGGCTTTCGCTGGATAGTTCTGCGTGCAGCAACATTGATGCTTGTGCAAGGCTCAATTGCAGTGAGTAAATATAATCCGTGCCTGAAAGGTTGCGACGAATCCGTTTCCGCTCCCCGTACTTCTGCATTATCGTCTATAAAATCGTATAACAGCCTTCATCCGGGAAGTGCGAGGAAAATCACATACGGCGCAACGCTTGATGGTTATTGCGCCCTACAGATCTATATACTTGATCCATGATAATAAAGGGGTTGATTTTAAATTTAATGTCGGTATATTAGAAATCTCTGATTCGTTACTTCTTCCTGTAACAAATTCAGGACTTCTCCATCCTCCTTATTGGTGAATTCTTGGCTCGGCTCCTGCCGGGCCTTTTTTATTTTCCAGGCGGGAAAGTATTACTTAAGAATGCCGTGCGGCACTTGCATGTCAAAACTTGCCGCCATCCAAAGCCTTGAGTAACTCCATGTCTACTTCCTCAAAGCGCAGGATGCGTTTGCCGTCATGATCCTGCATAAACTCTTCGGCATCATCCGCACCAGCCAACGGGATGAGTTCATGACCCATGGGGCCAAGGGTGTCCGAGCCAATGACATACCAGGCACTGCGGGCGTCGATAAGTTTTAGGCCGTAGTATTCTGTGACGCCGATAGTTTGAATATCCTCAGCGCGATGGCCAGGTGCCCAGTGCGGCATGTCGAGCAGGTATTTGAACATGTCCTTGGCACCATCGAAATGGTGGGCATGGCCATCCTGATAGAGCACGGTAGCTATCCATTCCGGATATAGTGCGACGAACATGCCGCAGACCGGGCAGGTGTCTTTGGCATCGGGCTTGGGCAGCTTGAGATCGCTGCCATAGGCTATGCCAGTGGCCATGGTGAGCAGCAGCATGGCGACCAAGCGGTATTTGCGTGTGTGCATTGTGTTGTCCTGGTTGATTATCTTATGCAGGCCGGACTTTAGTCCGATAATACCCGGCTTTAATCAATGCCGTATCAGCCTAAAGCCCGGCCTGCATTTCGATTTGCGTATTTACTTCTGCATCATCTTCTTGCGACGCTCGGCGCGGCGCTGGCGGATCATGACAGTATCATCGGCAAAGTTGAGATAACTCTGGCGCAGTGCGGCGTTGAAGTCTCCCAGCTCGCCACCTTTGCCTTGTTGGGCGGCTTTGACTGCATCGGCCGAGGCGAAGGCCATCTTGCTGGTTTTGCTCATAGTCCCAGGTAGACTGGAGCCGATAAGATAAGTGACCTTATCGACATTGACCAGTGGCTTGATTTTTTCACTGGAGCCAAAGTCGGCGGCATAGATCGCCTTGGGGCCACGGTCGATGTTGAGCGACAGGCTGATCGCGGCGCAGTGCAGCGAGCAGGTGCCGTCAACCAGGTCATCATCGTAGTGCACCAGATGACGACTGTGATGCCATTCGGTGCGATCCATGCCACAGTACGGACATTTAGTGTATTTACTCAACTCATTATCCAATGGGTTGGCGTCCGGCGCGGTCTTGGGGACGAATTGCATGGGTGTGCCATCGGTGCTGGTTGCGGCCGAGGCGGTACGGGTAAAGGTCAGGCCGGCCAGGGTGCCGATGCCAATGGCCTTGAGAATGTTTCTACGGTTCAGTTCAGTAGTCATGGTGCTCTCCTTTGGGGGTTGAAAAAACAAATTTGGCTTGGACCGTCCTGATTAAATACGCAGCTCAATTGGCCAGCCCGCTCATCACTTGATAAAAAACTGCGCCTTCATAGACCGTCCAGGCGCCCAGGGTGATAACCACCAGTCCGCTCAGGCGCTGGGCCTGGCCATACACACGGTAGCCGATGTGACCGGCCAGAAAAGTCAGTGTGGCCATGGCCGGCAGGGTACCGAAGCCAAAGCACAGCATCAGTAGCCCGGCCTGCAGTGGGTCTGCTGTGGCGGTAGCGCGTATGGCGACGGAAAAAACCAGGCTGCAAGGCACCAGGCCGTTGATGATGCCGGCAAATATGGGGGCCAGTTTTTGCCGCCAGAGCGGCCATGAAGCTAGGCTCTGTTTTGTGTGTTGGTTACAGTGCGATGGTGCCAGCCTGGGCAGCACGCCGATCACGCCAAGACCGAGGGCAATGATTACAAGGCCGGCGATAATCATGAGTTGCCCCTGTACCTTGCCGAGTGCACCCACCTGTACCAGCACCCGCCCCAGCGCAGCGCCCACACTGCCGAGCAGGACATAGATGGCGATGCGGCTACCATGGTAGCCAAGCACGGCAATCGGCCGCCGCCAGCCGTGTTGATGCAGGGCAAAACCACCGGCAAGACCGCTGCACATGCCGAGGCAATGGCCGGCGCCGAGCAGGCCGGTCATGAAGGCCAGGGCGTAGGTGAATTCTCCGCTCATGGTTTGTCCAGCATCTCCTTGACAATTTGTACTGTGATCTCCGGCGTGGATTCGCCGAGGATGCTGGTAGTGAGGTTGCCGTGGCGATCGATAAAGAAGGTGGTAGGCAGACCCTGCACACCATAGCGCCGTGCTACCTCGCCAGTGACATCAAGCAGCGTTTCGTAGCTAATCCCCAGACGGGCGATAAATTTGCCGGCAGTATCGGCATCCTGCCGCACGTTGATCGCCAGGATATGCAAGCCTTGCCCCTGCAATTCCTGATACACCGGTTCCAGAGCGGTCATTTCTTCCTTGCAGAAAGGACACCAGTCGGCCCAAAAGCGGATCGCCACTACCTTGCCGCGATAATCAGCCGGAAAACTCGCCGTGCCACCCTCCAGGCGCGGCACGGTAAATTCAGGCACAGGTTCGCCATTGACCAGTTGACTGGTATCGCTGCTGCAGGCCGTGAGGAACAGCAGTGTCAGTAATAGAATATTTTGTGTGATCTGTTTCATCATTTATCTTTTGTAGTTACCACCATGTCCCCGCCATGCTCAGGTTGGAGCGCAAAATGGCCAAACTGGCGATGCTGTAAAACAGCACAAAACCCACCAGTGCAAGTGCGGCATAGCGCGGTGCATCATTCGACACGGCCTGTGCCAGGCTCGGAATCTTGCGCCACGGTGCGACCACACCTGCACCCAAGGCAAATAACGTGGCGAGAAACAGCGGCAGATAAAGTGCATAGCCGATGTAGCTATGACCGCTTTTGAGGATGCAGAACGGGCAATGATGGTGTGGGTGTTCATATACATAGAGCGCAATGCAGGAAATAATTGCCACCAACGCGATTGGAAAGGCAACTGCGGCACTGGCCGCAAACAGAGCGGCCGCGCGACGACGCCAGAGATAAAATCCACCGCTGCCCAGTACCAGCACAGCACTGCCATACAGCGCAAACATGGCATCACGTGGCGCCACCGACGACATCTCGGCCGCCACGCCTTGTGCATCAGCAGAAAACAGGCTGCCACAGCATGAGGTAATGACATCCGGATTGAGTTCGAGGAAATAGATGAGTTGCACCACGGCACTGGTCGCCACCAGTGGCAGCAACAACAATAGCAAGGCGTATTTGCGACGGATCAATGGATAGTCATAACCCTGATTGTCCAGACGATTGACCAGCAGCCATATACCGCCGATAAAAAATACTGCAATCTTGAGCAGCAGTGCCGGCCAGCCCCAGGCATTGGCATTGAGCGCACCAGTGGCGCACATCGCGCCGACAAACTGCGTGTGCATGGCCTCGGCGTTATAGACAAACAGCAACAGCGCCACCACCTCGGCAGCAATGGCAAAGGTCACCAGGGTAGAGATGAGATAGGTGCTGCGTTCCAGTTGCAACTGCAATTCACTGCCGCTGTGAATGTCCCAGCGGCGCAGCACGCGCACGGCAAATACTGCCGCCAGCAACAGCAAGGCAGTGACGGTGATGGAAACACCGATCAGGGCAAGGATGGCGGGGCTAAGCAACATATCGATCTTCTTGTATCTGGCCATCGCGCATGGTGATCACTCGATCGACACAATCCGCCTCGGCCACCATTGGGTCATGACTGGTCAGCAGGATGGTGCGTCCGGCGGCTTTGAGCTTGCCGATATTGCGCATGAATTCCTGTGCCAGATGTGTGTCCAGATTGGCTGTCGGCTCATCGGCAATGAGGATCTGCGGATCATTGAGCAAGGCACGACAGATCGCCGCGCGCTGTGCTTCGCCACCAGAGAGCCATTCCACCTTCGCATGGGCCTTGGTGGCCATGTCAAACTGCTCCAGCAAGTTCATGCCTCGTTGCTGCAGTTCGGCATGATCCGGTGCCAATGGGTAGGCTGGCAGGAGCACATTCTCCAGTACGTTCAGGCCCTGGATAAGATTGAACCGCTGAAAGATGAAGCCAAAAGTCTTGCGCCGTACCTCGGTCATAAAACGCTCTGGCAGGCCTGAAAGGTTTTTCTCGGCAAGAAAAATACGCCCACTGGTAGGACGTGAAAGACAGCCGATCATGGCCAGCAGGGTGGTTTTACCCGAGCCACTGGGGCCGCGCAATACAGTGGCGTGTTCGGCGTAGAGATCGAGCGTAACATCGCGTACGGCACAAAATTCATTGGGCCGGCCCTGGTTGAAGATCTTGTTGACCGCCTCCAGTCGGATCATCGCATCACCGCATCGGGGTCGGTGGTGGCCGCCCGCCAAATCGGCACGACGGTCGCCACGGTATAGGGAAAGACGGTAAAGAAAAACAGCGTTGCTACCTGCAGGCCGTCGATGAAAGGCGCTGGATGAAATTTTGGATAGAGCACAGCCCAACCCTTGAGTACCGGCGCAAACAAGGCTGCATCAAAGAAAAAAATATGGCCATAAGCGGCGAGATAGCCAAGCAAAAAAGCGCCCAGCGAGACCAGTGCCCCTTCCCAGAATTTCATCTGAATGACATCACCGGTGTCCCAACCGATGGCCTTCAGGATGCCAATCTCACGCTTTTCCTCTGCCGATAGCCCCGAGGCCTTGTCCCAGGCAAAGATGACGAAGGCCAACAGGCTACCTGCCAGCAGGACAAAGACTATGCCCTGACGCCAGGCAAACAGAGCATCGTAGGTGCGCAGGATCTCCTCGCGCAGGATCGGGCGGGTATCTGGCAGCAGGACAGTGAGTTTTTCTGCCACCTTGCGCACCTCTTTTGGATTGCGTACCTCCAGCGCGATATCGGTATAGAGCCCTGGCTCAATGCCGAAAAATGTACGGAAATCATCCTCGCTGACCAACAACAGGTCGGCACTCACCAGCTCGCTGTCGCTACTCAGTATTTCACTGACGCGAAAGGCAAAGGATTGCCCCTGCGCCGAACGAAAGCTTAGAAAATCACCCAGCCCCAGCCCTCGGGTACGCGCAATGGCGTGGCCGACCTTCACCTCGCCTGACACAGGCGCGTGCTCCCTGGGGACCATCAAGGTGTAATTTGCCTGCACGACCGGATCATAAAAATATCCCCATAGCCGACCATACATGGCGGCCACACCGCGCACCTTGCCGATGCGTTGTAAATAATCTTCTGGAATCAACTCGTGGCGACCAGCCAGCATGCGTTGCACCACAACTTCAGGGGCGTTTACCAGTAGCAGGCTGGCCTCGTGGCGCAGTGATTGGGTAAACAGCATCACCGAGGCGAGTAAGAAAACGATCAGGGTATAGACGCCGAGCAAGCCAAGATTTTTGCCCATGCGCCGTGCTAGCGAGGCGACAGTGAAATCAATCAGGTAACGCTGGCGACGGAGGAAGTGCTTCATGGCTGTCGCAACCGCTCAGGTGGTGGAACCAGCGAGCCGCTGGGGAAATGATCCAGCGCAAGCGGATGATCCTGAAATGCACTATGCCGGTCGGCCTGACTCAAATGGCGGGTATAGCGCGCCTCGGTAAACAAGGCCAGATCGGTCAGACCAAGCTCTGCCACCAGCGCCGCTCCAGTTCCTGCCTGCAGTGTCTGTGCGCGCCAGTGGGCATCCAGCAGGCTGATGGCAAATATCAATAGCCCCAGCCCCAGCAGGATCAACGGCAACGTGCCCACGCGCAGTCGGTAATGGGCTTTGGATATAGTGTCATAGTTGGTTGGCATGATGGCAATTTAGGGTGAAAGTAATGCCTGGGCATTGATAACTATCAATGTGTCACAAGAAAAAAATTAGTCAATACAATTAGTTGCGTGATTTGACGCACCTTTGTTGTCTGTGTGCAAAAAAACAGGTAGACGTGGGGGAAATGCCATAGGCCATGCGTTATGCCATAGCAGTCTTACAATGGTTTTTGTTTGGGAGGGAGGGCGATGAGAAGACGGCGGGGGAGCCCCGCCGTCTGGTTTGCATTACTGTTTGATGCCTTCGACCGATAGATCGAGATAAACCTCGCGTGAGGCAGGGCCCAGGTCAAAGTCGATACCAAAATCCTTCAGTACCAGTGTGGTGGTGCCAAAGAACCCACGGCGTTCGCCGCCCCAGGGATCGGGACCGGCGCCAATATGTTCGACATCTATGTCGATCTCCTTGGTGACGCCGTGCAGGGTCAGCTTGCCTCGTAGCAGTGCCTTGCCATTACCCTGTTCGGTAAATGCAGTGCTGACAAACTTGGCGGTGGGGAATTTTCTCACATTGAGGAAATCCTTGTCGCGCAGATGTTTGTCACGCTCGGCATGGTTGGAATCGATGCTGGTGGTGCGGATATTGATTTCTACTGTAGAGGCATCAGGTTTGGCCTCGTCGTAGCTGAATTTGCCGTCGAAATCATTGAAGCGGCCATACAGCCATGAATAGCCCAAATGTTTGATGCGAAACTGAATGAAGGCATGGGCGCCCTTGGTGTCAAGCACATAGTCAGCTGCTTGTGCCGGGCTAAAGGCCGTCAGGCTGAGTAATAATAAAGGGAAAACAAGTTTTTTCATGGTGTAACTCCTTATGTTGGTGGATCAAAAAATCGCTGATTTAAAGGCCAAACATACGTTTGAGCGTGTTGTCGCGATCGAGAAAATGGTGTTTCAGTGCGCCAGCAGCATGCAGGACGACCAGCCCGATCAGGCCGATAGCCAGATAAAGATGCACTGCACCGGCAATATCTTCCTGCTCCGGAATTGAGGTCAGGGTAGCTGGGATGCTAAGCAGACCAAATACTTCGACGGCGCGGCCATCGGCAGTGGAGATCAGATAGCCACTGATCATGACGGCAAACAATAGCAGATAAAGTAGCAGGTGCACGGCCTTGGCCGCCAGGCGTTCTAGCGGGTTATGACTGCTTAAGGCGGGCGGTGGCGGTGACAGCCAGCGCCAGATCAGGCGCAATATCATCGTGGCAAACAACAGCACGCCGATGCTCTTGTGCAGTGCCGGGCCGTCGCGATACCAGGGGTCGTAATAGGTCAGGCTGGTCATCCACAGACCAAGGCCAAATAGCCCAAATACGGCAAGCGCCACCAACCAATGCAGCAAGACGGCGATCAACCCGTAGCGTTTGGCATCGTTGCGTAGTTGCATGTAATCCTCCTGATAGGTATTGGTCCGCATATTTCGCCAGCACCTGCTGGCGCAGGCCCTATACCGGGTTCTGTGCTGCGTTGTCACCACAAGATCAGCTATCCCACAGGCTGCGGCAAGAATCCAGGGAGCGTGCCACGCACTGAAGACTGATTGACAATAATAACTATAGTTTACAGTTGCGATAAAACGAATAAAGATGATAATCGGCAAAACACTGTTGCAGAATCATAAACAATGGATCGCTTTGACGCCTTGCAATGCTTTGTCACCGTAGTGGACAGCGGCAGTTTTACTGCGGCTGCCGCGCGGCTTGATCGTGCCAAGTCTGCCATGAGCCGACAAGTGGCGGCGCTGGAAGCACATTTGGGCGTGCAATTGCTCAATCGCAGTACGCGCCGTTTGTCCTTGACCGAGCCTGGCCGTGAATTTTACGAACGAGCACAGCGCATACTCACTGAGCTGCATGATGCCGAGCAGTCGGTAGCCAGCGAGCATACCTCACTGCGCGGCCGCTTGCGTCTGGCCGCCCCGCTCAGTTTTGGCCTGCGTCATCTGTCGTCGGCACTGGATGAGTTTTTGCTGCAACATCCAGAGCTGCTGCTGGATCTGGATTTGAACGATCAACGCGTCAATCTGGTGGAGGAGGGTTTTGATCTGGCCGTGCGCATCGGCGAGCTGCCTGACTCGGCACTGGTAGCGCGACCGCTGGCGCCGATTCATTTCAAGCTTTGTGCCAGTCCCGATTATCTGCAACGCCACGGCACGCCGCTTACCCCCGCCGATCTTTCCTCTCATGCTGGCCTCGTCTATGGCAATGTCTCTGAGGCGCAGCAATGGCGTTTGCTGGATACCCAGGGACGTATACATAGCGTCAAGCTGCCAGCCCGCATACGCGCCAATAATGGCGATATTTTATTGCAGGCCGCGCTGGCTGGCCTGGGAGTGTTAGCCATACCTACCTTCATCTCTTATCAATCACTGGCCAGGGGCGAGCTGGTGGCGCTATTGCCGGACTATCACGTGCCCAGCACCACCGCCTATGCGGTCTATTCATCACGCCGTCATTTGCCGCTACGGGTGCGTGCACTGATCGAATTTCTGGCCCAACGTTTTGCCGGCACGCCATATTGGGATCGGGCATGAGTGAGGCACGACAGTTGTGGGTGTTGGCAGGCGGGCGCGAGTGGGCACGCGCCAGGGCGCAGACTTATCTTGCTGAACATGCTCTATGGCTGGGTGAGCCACCTGAAGGGGTCGTTGGTGGGCCAGCACGTGAGGCCTTTAAATGGCTGGGGCGTGAGCTGGACCTGCTGGTCATGGATGCCTGGGCTGGCTTTGATGTGGAGGCATTTGCTGCCGCCACGGGCGCGCTGCGAGGCGGTGGCCTGTTGTTGTTGCTGACA
Source organism: Thiohalomonadaceae bacterium (assembly GCA_041678005.1). Taxonomy (GTDB): domain Bacteria; phylum Pseudomonadota; class Gammaproteobacteria; order Thiohalomonadales; family Thiohalomonadaceae; genus Sulfurivermis. The sequence continues at coordinate 24,665 of JBAYOW010000025.1, read as the reverse complement.
CCAGCGCTGCATGAATGGCCAGAGTTTGCCGATCCGGAATATGCGCGTATCGCGGTATATCCTTATACAGCGGCACAGATCAAAGGGCGATTTTTGCAACGGTTTGTCCGCTTGCTGGGGCAACACGAGATAGCGGTTTTTACGCAGTCTGATAGCTTGCCGAGCTGGCGGCCGACAGCCTTCAGGCGTCTTTCTGGCTGGTGTAGTAAAGACCAGCTAGGTGCACTGGCAGCCATTGATGCGCTGATGCACTCTACTGCTGCGCACAAGGCATTGGTGTTGACGGCCGACCGTGGCCGTGGGAAATCTGCTGTGCTGGGCATGGCGGCGGCGCGTTTGCTGGTGCAACAGGGTCGGTCAATAATTGTCACCGCACCACGGCGGGCAGCGGTGGCCACCTTGTTCAAGCATGCCGCCATAGCCTTGCCGCAGGCCAGATATCAAGTTGGCCGACTTTGTCTGGCGACACATGCAGGCAGTGAAATATGCCTGCAATTTATGCCTCCCGATGGGCTGTTGCAGTCCTTGCCAGCTGCCGGTTTATTGTTGGTAGACGAAGCCGCGGCAATCCCCACCCCGCTACTGGAAAAACTATTGACGCATTATCCTGCTTGCATCTTCGCCACGACCCTGCACGGCTATGAAGGCACAGGTCAAGGTTTTGCCGTGCGCTTTCAAAAGATATTGCAGGCAAGCATTCCTGACTGGCAAAGCTTGCACCTGCATGAGCCGATCCGCTGGGCAGCAGATGATCCGCTGGAACACTTTGTCTTTGCTGCTTTGCTGCTGGCGGCACAGGCCGCCGATGATCAGCAGGTCAGCACGGCCAGAGCAGAAGATTGCCAGCTCGAGCGTATCGAGCGCGATGCCCTGCTGGCCGATGAATCACAGCTGCAACAGTTATTTGGTCTGTTGATATTGGCACACTACCGCACCAGTCCGCTGGATCTGCGGCATCTGCTCGATGGGCCCAATGTCAGCCTCTGGCGGGCATGTTGGCGGGGACAGGTGGTGGCAACGGCCTTGACTGTGCGTGAAGGCGGCTTTGCCACTGAATTGGCGGGTGAGATTTACCGAGGAGAGCGGCGGCCACGCGGTCATTTGATCCCACAATCTCTGGCCCTGCACAGTGGTTTTGTCGAAGCGGCGCAATTGAGCGGCGAGCGTATCATGCGCATTGCCGTACACCCGTGCGTGCAAGGGCGCGGTCTCGGTACAAGATTGGTAGAAGCCATTGTTGCCCAGGCGCTTGCAGATGAACTCGATTTTGTTGGTGCAAGTTTTAGTGCCACGACCGAGCTGCTCGATTTCTGGCAGAAGGTGGAGTTTTTGCCCATGCGTCTGGGGTTGAAACGCGATGCCAGCAGCGGTACGCATTCAGTGATAGTGCTGCGGCCACTATCGGCACCAGGCAAGCCATTGTTGGCGCGTATACGCGCCCGCTTTCTGGCGCAGCTGCCTGGTTTGCAGAGGGAGATGGTCAAAACACTGCCAGTCGATCTTGCGGCAGGATTGCAGACAGAGGCGCAGGTCGAACAAAACCCGGAGCTGGATGCGCAGGACTGGCGCGATGTGGAAAGTTTCGTGCGTGGCTGGCGCGGTTATGAAGTCTGTCAATTGGCCCTGGCCAAGCTGGTCAGACAAAAGATCGGTCAGTTGCTGGTGGACAAAAAACATAAAGAACTATTGCAGCGCAAGGTATTGCACCAACAAGGCTGGCCGGAGGTGATTGCCGCGCTGGGCTATCGTGGTCATGCCGAGGCGCTGGCTGAGTTACGTCAGGCGATGGCCGAACTTTGTTGAAGCCAAATAAATCATGCTGTCGCCTGTGTGACTCGCAGCGGCTACAATACGTCCCTTGATTTTGCAGCTTGGTTTGTGGCTTGAGAGAGATTTTATCCGGGGAGAGATTTTTGTGAGACTGACGGCGACTGAGTTCCTCGCATTGGAGAGTAAGCGGATTACCTTGCTGGGTATGTCTGGCGTGGGCAAGACACGTATTTCCTGCCTGCTGCGCAAGAGTGACTGGTTTCATTATTCGGCTGACTTTCGTATCGGCACACGATATCTGGATGAGGCGATCCGCGATAACATCAAGCAACAGGCGATGCAGGTGCCTTTTCTGCGTGATCTGTTTCGTTCTGATTCAATCTATATCCGCAACAACATCACTGTTGATCACCTCAAGCCCGTCTCTACCTTTCTTGGCAAACTGGGTAATCCCGAGCAAGGCGGGCTATCGTTGACCGAGTTCAAGCGTCGCCAGGGTTTGCATCGTGCAGCCGAGGTCGCCGCCTTGCGCGATGTGCCGGAATTCATTGGCAAGGCGCAGTCATTGTATGGCTATCGCAACTTCATCAATGATGCCGGTGGTTCCCTGTGTGAGCTCGATGAGCCAGGGCTGATGGAAGAGTTGGCCGAGCACACCGTGTTACTTTACATCCAGGCGACCGATGAAGATGAGCGTCGGCTGATCAAACGGGCCGAGACAGATCCCAAGCCGCTTTATTATCGTGACGCTTTTCTTGATGAACAATTGTCCGTCTACATGAGCGAGCAAGGCTTTGAGTATGTGGCACAGGTTGAGCCGGATGATTTTGCCCGCTGGGTGTTTGCCCGCCTGTTTTATGCCCGCTTGCCGCGTTATGAGGCCATAGCCAAAGACTACGGCTATACCATTACCACCACCGAGTTGAGCAAGGTACAAAACGAGGCCGATTTCATCGAGTTGGTGGCGAGCGCCATTGCGCGCCAATCTGCTGGATAAGGAGAGTAGCATCATGCAACTGGTTGCCCATTCGAATCTGCCTACCTTCGAGCGCTTGAAGCAGGAAGGCGTGCATGTGTTGCCGCGCAATTACGCATTGCAGCAGGAAATACGCGAGTTGCACGTTGGTCTGCTCAACATGATGCCGGATGCAGCCCTGGCTGCTACCGAGCGTCAGTTTTACCGTCTTATTGGCGAGAGCAACCAAATCGCCCAGTTCTACCTACACCCTTTCACATTGAGTGAATTGCCGCGTGGTACCAAGGGGCGTGAACATGTAGCACAGTATTATGAGGATTTTGCCCAAATCAGGGAGCAAGGGCTGGATGCGCTGATTATTACTGGCGCCAATGTCGAAGGGACGATCCTGCACCAACAGCCTTTCTGGCAGCCACTCATTGAGGTCATCGATTGGGCCTATGAGAATGTCACCTCAACACTATGCTCCTGTCTGACTACCCATGCGGTGATGGAGTTTCGCTATGGCCAGGCCAGGCGGCCTATAGGTTTCAAACGTTGGGGAGTTTATAGCCATCATGTGCACGATCGTCGGCATCCGCTGGTTGCCGGTGTGAACACGCGTTTCGATGTGCCGCATTCGCGGTTCAATCAGATCGATCGCGATCAATTTGAGGCGGCAGGCTGCCGTGTGCTGGTGGAAAGCGAGCAGGCTGGGGCACATCTGGCAGTCAGTCCGGATTTATTTCGGCTGGTTTTTTTTCAGGGCCACCCAGAATATGACATCATTTCCCTACTGAAGGAATATAAGCGTGAGGTCAAGCGCTATGCCAGTGAAGAGAGCGCTGACTGGCCGCCCTTCGTGGAAAATTATTTCAGCCTGCAAAGTGAGGCAATCCTGGATGAATATGGCGAACGCCTGCGCGCTGCAATGGCGGCTGGGCAAGAGCTGCCGGCAATGCCGGAGCAACTGGTGAGCTCACTGCTGGATAATACCTGGCACGATACCGCCGAGGCTGTGATCAACAATTGGCTCGGTATGGTCTATCAGCTCACCCACCACGAACGCAGTCTGCCCTTTAAAGCTGGCATCAACCCGGCCGACCCGCTGGGCTTGCTTGGTCTTTGAAAACACACATTAGATTGAATTGGCTCAATACCGCCCGGTGCGGTTGGCGATCTCCTGCAGACGCCAGGTATCAGGATTTAGTGTGGTTTCCAGTTTTTGTTGTTGTGGTTGCGGCATTTTAGGAAAGAAGTCAAAACCACTGAGTTTTTCGACATTATTTACCGTGGTGACAAAGCGGCTGAGCGACTCGTTGCCCTTGACTGTCTGTGGCACTACAAAGGCCAGCATGATGGGTTCGCCATGTTCGCCGCCTGTGGGTGCGGCGAGGATCTTGAAAAATGCATCTGGCACTTCCACGCGCAAGGAGCTGGGCAGGCGTTCAATGGCAGAGTCAAAGATGGGGCCGGTGATCACCCAAACCTCGCCATAGCGTTTGGCAAAGACATCCGTCTCGGCTGCTTCCAGCCGCTGCCAGACATTGCGGTTCAGCTTGGGTTTTTGTGGTGTGATATTGGTCATCAAAAATGTCTGTAACTGAGCCTGCAAACCATATAGCCGCGAGATGGCGTAATTGGGTGCAAGGTGACCACGGTCGTAACCACTGCCGTTATAATTATCTTGGCCGATAGAATTAAGGGCGCGCCAGTCGCGTTCGAAGCGTTGGGGTCTGGGCAATTTTTTTGCTTTGGATGAGATCGGTTGCAAACGATATTTCACCCAAAGCGGATTGCCGCGCAGATCAGACCAGCCAACAAGAAATGCCTTGTTGCGCAATACTCTTGTCCAGGTGATTGGCTGCCATGCCTGCGCCTGGGGCAGGCCATACCAGGCCATCGCTGGACGTGCGATTTGCACCTCATAGACATACCAAAGACCGCCTAGCAGCATGGTAGTCAATAGCAGTAAGGGATAACGCCGTAACAGAGTCAAAAAAGATAAAAACTGTGATTTATGTTTGCGGCGCGCCATTTAAACTCCTTTGGATCTCGCGGGTTGTGCGATTATAGCCAGGGGCCTTTGAATTACCTTAGCGAGGACGCTGGCACAAAGCAAAAACATGCGAGAAAGTGCAGTTTAGAATTAGCAGATGGGCACCAGGCGCAGATTTTTAACATAGTGATAGCTAAGCAGGTAGTTATTCAGAGGCTGCCTGGTGACACCATAGCAAGCAGGAGAGATGTGATGATCGATGATTACAGTCAGGATGGGTCATTACCGGCAGACCTGCAGGAAAGTTATGCCGTTATCTATGCGCCACGGCGACAACGGGTGCGCTATCCGGAAAATACCGTGCAACTAATGGCCAGCGCACAAGATGCATTGGCTCAAGCCGATGCCGCCAAACAGTTGTATGCTGCCAAGGTCAATGGCCCTTTTCGCTCATCGGAAGGCCTGAGACTGTTTTATATATTACAGTGGCTGGATGAGTGATCATGGTTTGGTGATGCGTCGATGCAGGATTTTTTGACACTTTTTGTGCCGCTGCTGATTATTATGGATCCGCTCGGCGTGCTGCCTTTTTTCATTATGTTTACCCAGGACAATACCCTGGCCGAACAGCGGCGCATGGCGTTGACAGCCTCGGTAGTCAGCGCGGTTATCCTGATTATCTTTGCTTTTAGCGGCGATGCCCTGTTGCGTCTGTTTCAGATCAGCTTGCCGGCCTTTCAGATCGCCGGTGGCCTTATCTTTCTCATCTACGCGCTGCAGATGTTGGCGCTCATCCCAGTCGGCATCAAAAGCTCCAGCGAAGAAGAGAGGGAAGGGCTGCTCAAGGAAAATATCGCTCTGGTACCGCTGGCTATTCCACTACTGGCCGGCCCCGGCGCGATCACCACCGTGCTGGTCTGGCGGCAGCAAATGACGCAGCCCGCGCAACAATTGCAATTGATCCTGGCGATCCTGCTCGCCTGTTTTACCGTGTATGTGATCCTGCGCTTTGCCAAACTGCTGCGCCAGGTGCTTGGTGTCAGCGGCATACGAGTGATTACCCGTCTGATGGGCATGGTGCTGGCCGTTATTGCCGTGGAGTTCATGGTGCAAGGCTGGCTGCAGATCCAGGCATGAATGATGAAAAATTGAGATTTGTCATTGTGCCTACGCAGTAAATAGGCTTTCCTTGGCTGAACGCCCCGGTATAGATGAGATCTGCCATGTTTTATTCCGTTGACGAAGCCATCAAGCGCCAGGCACGCACTCCACATGAAATATTGATGGGGAATCTGGCGGCCTTTCATTTGCTGCTGGCGCCGGCCTCGATTGCGCTTGATATCGGTGCCTGGGGGCTAAGCTTGATGCCGCTATTTTCAGCTCTGGTAATAGCATATATTTATCTGCGGGCCCATCGTCCAACGGACGACAAGCCTTGGTTTGTCGTGATGCACTGGCGCCTTGCCTGGCGCCGCTGCCGCTTGCTGATGATGGCCTATGCAGCTTCTGCTGCAGTCATTGTTGGTGGCTACCTGCTGTCAACAACTGCGCAAAAACAAAGTATGCAGGAGATCATCTTCATTATCTCCACTCGCGTTGGCGTGATACCTACCATCATCATGGTGTTGATCCTGTTCGTACTGGCCAATAGCGGTCTGGAAATGGCAGGCAAGGGAGAAGTTCCAGATAGTCTGCTGAAGATCTACCCGTCGCCAGAGTGAGACATTCAACCTGCAAAAGCCCCCCTCTCCCGTTTGCGGGAGAGGGGTTGGGGGATAGGGCTTTCCAACTTCATTCATGCGGTCTTCCACATCCGGCGCAATGTTCGTTGGTTATTGCGCCCTTGCTTCTGCAAAAAGCTCCCCTCTACAGCTTGCGGGAGAGGGGTTGGGGGAGATGGACTTTCCAGCTTTGCTCATGCTGCCTACTGGATTCCAGCCTGCGCGGGAATGACCGCACACTATAACGATTGGGCGAGTAATCTCTGCCTGGATTCCTGTTTCCGTGGGAATGACGGAATATTAGGTGTAGAGCCTCATCGATATACCAGTCAGCATTTCGTTCATCAGTGAAAAAGAGCTGGAAGAGATGTTTTATATAACCTTATTCGATGCCGCGTATGATATCTATTATCGTGATGAAATCATGAACTGGCAGATTCAAGGAAATCTGGCGCGTCTGGATATAGTCTTTTTCCATGATGGTGAGGAACTTCGCTGTGTGCAGGATGGTCTGCAGCATCAGGCCGACATGCTGCGTGCTTGGCAGAGCATGGGTGCTCTTGTGGCAGTGTGACGATGGGCAAGGCCGCCAAGTAGGCGATAATCGAACTGGTTGGCAGAGCTGGCATGGGTGAACTGCTGATCGCAGGGGGTTGTCGTAATAATATTTATTGATTTTAACCACAAGGTTGCAGGATGAAAGCCCAAAATAAAAACAGCCCTGTGCGTAAGCGGCGTTATTTATTGATTGCTGGTCTGTTGTTGATCTGTGTAGTTGGTGTGCTGGTTTGGCAGTTTGGCTTTAGCACTAAACAGGCAACGGCCAGCCAAAATACCGCCGTGGTGCAGCGCGGTGATATCGAAGAAGTCGTCACTGCCACTGGCACCTTGCAGCCGCGTGAATATGTCGATGTCGGCGCACAGGTTTCCGGACAGTTACATAAAATTCATATAGACGTGGGTAGCGAGGTTAAGGAAGGCGAGCTGCTGGCCGAGATCGATCCAACCCTATTCATGACGCGTGTCGATGCCACTCGCGCACAACTGCGTTATCAGCAGGCTCAGCTCGCCGAGCGGGAGGCACAACTCACACTGGCCAGGATTCAGCATCAGCGCCAGCAAAACCTGCTGGCTGAAGATGCAACAACGACCGAGTCGGTACAAAAGGCTGAGGCTGAATTGAAGAAGGCGCACGCCCAGATCGATATGCTCAAGGCACAGATCGAGCAGACCGAATCATCGCTGCGTGCCGATGAGGCCAACCTTAATTACGCCCATATTTATGCGCCGATGGATGGCACCGTGGTTTCTATCAACGCCCGCCAGGGTCAGACTCTTAACGCCAATCAGCAGGCACCTATTATTCTGCGTATTGCAGACCTTACACAGATGACGGTACAGACCGAGGTCTCTGAGGCAGATATTTCACGTCTGCGTTTGGGTATGGATGCCTACTTCACCACTCTGGGTAGTCAGGGGCAACGCTGGACTGGCAAGCTGCATCGCATTGAGCCGACCCCTACGGTGCAAAACAATGTGGTGTTGTATAACGCGTTGTTCGACATCGCAAACCCCAACCGCGACTTGATGACACAAATGACCGCGCAGGTATTTTTTATCATTGCTGATGCCAGCGACACTCTGTTGGTGCCGATGGCTGCGCTGCAGCTACAGCCAGGAAAACCTGTTCGCCAGAATAGTGTAGGCAAGGGTAAACGTAAGGCCACGGTGCAGGTGCTCGCTGCCGACGGTAAGACAGAGATTCGTGAGGTCGAGGTAGGTGTCAGCGATCGTATCCAGGCACAGATTCTCTCCGGCCTGCAGGAAGGCGAGCGCGTCTTGCTGGGTGTGGCCAGTGGCAATTCACGCAAGGCGCAAGGTGGCGGCTCACGGCCGCCGAGATTACATTGATGGCAGTGCCGCTGATCGAGTTGCGTGGTATCACCAGGACCTTTATCAATGGCGAGCTGGAGGTGCAGGTTCTGCACGGCATTGATCTGCAAATTTATGCTGGTGAGTTTGTTGCCATTATGGGGGCATCAGGTTCGGGCAAATCTACCTTGATGAATATTCTGGGTTGTCTGGATCGAGCCAGCAGTGGTGAATATTTTTTCATGGGCCGCCAGGTGGCGACGTTAGGTCACGACGATCTGGCGCGTCTGCGGCGTGAAGAATTTGGCTTTGTCTTTCAAAGTTATAATCTCATTGCTGGCAGCACAGCGCTGGAAAATGTTGAGGTGCCTGCGGTGTATTCAGGTCAGCCGGCGCATGAGCGTCATGCCCGTGCCAGGCATCTGCTTACCGAGTTGGGTCTGGGCGATCGCTTGCATTATCGACCCAACCAGCTTTCTGGCGGCCAGCAGCAGCGCGTTTCCATTGCCCGTGCAATGATGAATGGTGGCCGCATCATCTTTGCTGACGAGCCAACTGGCGCGCTGGATAGCAAGAGTGGTGCCGAGGTGGTGCGCTTGTTGAAAGAATTATCGGCGCAGGGTCATACTATTATCCTCATCACTCACGAGCGGGAAATCGCCGAACATGCCAGCCGCGTGATCGAGACCCGCGACGGTCTCATCTTGAGCGACCCAGGCCCGCAGCCTCCGTCTGTAATATCCAGCGATTTCAAACCACACAAGGATCAGATCTCACGCCTGACCGATCTGCTGGAGGCTACGCGCACTGCATTGCGCGCCCTGCGCGCCAATGTCTTTCGTACGATACTTACCTTGCTTGGCATCGTCATTGGCGTGGCCTCGGTGATCGCAATGCTGGCGATCGGCGATGGTGCCAAGCAGGCAGTGGTGAGCAGCATCAGCTCGATGGGTAGCAATCTGTTGATGGTGCGCCCGGGCGCACCGAATATGCGTGGCTTTGGCGGTGTGGCCACCTTGGTGCCGGAAGATGTAAGTGCGATCCGCGAGTTAGCCAATGTGCTTACTGCAATCCCCGAACAAAGTAGCTCGGTAACCGTGCGTTATTCCCATGCCGACCACCGCACCGAGGCCAATGGCACCTCGTCAGACTATCCCCTGGCGCGTGCATGGTATCCAGCGGAAGGCACCTTTTTTACTCTGGAAGATGTACAGAGTTATGCCACCGTTGCTGTGCTGGGGCAGACCGTGGCCACGGCTCTGTTTCCTGACGGCAATGCCCTGGGCAGCTTCATCCTGATTAAGAACATTCCCTTTCAGGTCATCGGTGTGATGACAGCACGTGGCGCGAATGCCTGGGGTTCCGATCAGGATGATGTCATTCTGCTGCCATATACCACCGCCAGCATGCGTCTTAGCGGCCAGCGCCACCTGCGCAATATCACCATTGCCGTTGATGATGTGCAGAGTATAGATGCGGTGCAGGCAGCAACACATGAGCTGCTACTCAGCCGCCATGTCGTGGAGGATTTTCAGATTCGCAATATGGCGGCGATCATCGATAGCGTCACTGAAACACAAAACACGCTTACCTTGTTGCTCGGTTCCATTGCTGCGATTTCTCTGCTGGTGGGCGGCATTGGCGTGATGAACATCATGCTGGTATCAGTTACCGAGCGCACCCGCGAAATTGGTATCCGCATGGCGACAGGTGCGCGTATGCGCAATATCCTGCAACAGTTCCTCATCGAGGCGCTGGCCGTCTCGGCTACCGGTGGTCTGATAGGTGTTGTTGCCGGGTTGGGCGCGGCGGCAATTATTGGTGTACTGGATACACCTGTTGTCTATTCCGCCGGTCCAGTCATCCTGGCTTTTAGTTGCGCCTTTGCCACTGGACTGATATTTGGTTATTTGCCGGCACGCAAGGCCGCCCGCCTTGACCCTGTGCTGGCCCTGAGCCAATAAGATACCAGTAAGCCGCGATGAATTAACCATGTCCCCACTTATGCAAAAAGATAAGCAAATAACTGGTCGCCAGCTATTATCCGGCCTGGTTCTGATCATTCTGCTGAGCGGTTGCAGCAGTATGGACAGTGTGCAACGTCCCCAGATCGACTTGCCGGATAGATGGGCAGAAACTGCCGCCGATACAAATGATGAACTGGCCGATGGATGGTGGCAGCAGTTCAATTCGCTCATCCTGGAGCAGCTTGTTGCCGAGGCACTTGCCGTCAGTCCAGATCTGGCAGCTGCCAGCGAAAAAGTTATTCAGGCAGAGTTGCAGCTGCGCCAAAACAATGCCTCATTGTTCCCTTCCCTGAATCTGAGCGGCAGCACCAGCAGCAGGCGCAGTAAGCCAGCACACGGCTCAGCCAGTACCAGTGAGTCCACTAACCTTTCGCTCGGTGCCAGCTATGAGGTCGATCTATGGGGCCGTATCAAAGCCAACGTGAGTGCCGCTGAAGCCGCTGCATCGATCGCCCGTTATGACTATGCCGCAGCCAGATTAAGTTTGGTGGCCGCCGTCGCCGAGGCGTGGTTTCAAAGCCTGACGCTAAAGCAACGCTTGCAGATCGCGGAAGAAAATCTCGTCATCGCAGAGCGTGTGCTGCGCATAGTCGAGGCCCGTTATCGCAACGGTGCCGCCACTGCACTGGATGTCAGTCGTCAGCAGGTCGCCGTCCTGAACCAGCGTAGCGCCTTGTTGCCAATCCAGGCGCAGGCCAGACAAACCCTGCGCGCACTCGCCATTTTGCTTGGCCGCACACCACAGGATTTGAACTTTGCCGAGGCCAGCCTCGCTCAGCTGCACATCCCCACCGTAGCTGCAGGACTACCGGCTGAGATATTGTTGCGGCGGCCTGATCTGGCGCGTGCCGAAGCACAGTTGCAGGCCGCCGATGCCAATGTTGCGGCGGCGCGGGCAGAACTTTTACCGGCCATTTCTCTCTCTGCTACAGCTGGCGCGGCGACGGCGGAATTGTTGTCCCTGTCCAATCCGGTTAGCAGCATAGGACTTACTGCCAGCCTGGTACAAACCTTGTTCGATAGTGGTCGGCGTCGCGCCCAGGTGGAAATTACCGAATCAAGACGGCGTGAGCTGGTAGAAAACTACCGCAAGGTCATCCTCACGGCGCTAAAGGAAGTCGAAGATAGTCTCGGCAACACCTCGCGCAATCAACAACAGGAGTTAATGCAGCGGGAGATCACCGCCCAGGCAAAGCGCACCTTGCAACTGGCCGAACTGCGTTACCATGAAGGCGCTGATGAACTGCTTAGCGTGCTCGATGCGCAACGCAGCTTGTTTCAGGCACAGGACAGTCTGGTGCAACTACGCCTCGCCCGTCTCAGCTCAACATTGGAGCTTTACAAGGTACTAGGTGGCGGCTGGTCATTGCACACACAACAAGGCACTGCAACACCCTGAAGTGATGGTCCGCCACGCACAGCAAATCCTGCCATGCCTTATGTCTATCAACAAAAGAGCTGGCCTCTTGCAGGTTTATTCAGCACATCCTGTTGCCCAGTCGAAATTTTTATTTATCGACACGCTCGCCCATCAATGGTCGCATGGTGGTGAGCAGGTTGCGGAATAAATGGTTGTAGCGCTCTTCTTCGCCCAATAACAGTTGCTTCATGTGCTCCCGTTCTGTGGGCATGCCGAAACAGGCAGGACAGTTTTCAGGAACGATGGGTAATTGCGCGTTTGTGGCAAAGGCCGTTGTCTGTCGTTCGCGCACGTAGATCAGCGGGCGGATAACACGCAGGTCGCCGGCTTCGATGGTGTAATGGGCCTGCATGGTACGCAGTTGTCCACGATGCATGGCCGACATGAAAAATCTCTGTGCCAGGTCGTCTAGGTGTTGGGCGAGGGCGATGACGTTATAGTCTTTAGCTCGTGCCGTGCTGTAGATGATGCCGCGCTTCATGCGGGCGCAAAAGGCGCAAAAGGAAAAACCAGGCTCGGCCGCGTGCTTGCTGGCATCGTCCATGATGCCTTGTTCCTGATAGAAATATGGAATACCCAGGTTGGCCAGATAGCCCTTCAGTGGCGATGGGTCAAAGGCCGGGATCTGCGGATCAACCGTGATCGCGCCAAGCTTGAAATCGACAGGCGCGACTCGTTGCAGGTGGTGCAGGAGATGCAACAGTGACAGCGAGTCCTTGCCACCGGACAGGCCGAGCAAGATACGATCGCCTTCTCTGATCATGCCGTAATGGGCTATGGCCTGACCGACGAGGCGCAACATGGTTTTTGGGGGCTTGAGTGGCATGGGCGGATTTTAACAGTTATCACCACGCAGGATGTAGCATAGGATTTGTCAGCGTATTTACGCTGCGTTTCAGGCTAAAATAATGTCTGCTGGCTTATATCGAGGATACGCGCATGGAAGGTTTTGCCCTGTTTGTGGTTTTTCTGCTCGGCCTGGCTGTGGTCGGGATTTTTCTCGGCGTCAAGTCGGTGCCGCAAGGCATGGAGTTTACCGTCGAACGTTTTGGCCGCTATACCCGCACACTGACGCCTGGCCTGCAATTCATTATGCCGGTGGTGGACCGCATCGGCCAACGGATCAATATGATGGAAACCGTGCTTGATGTCCCGTCGCAGGAAATCATCACCAAGGATAATGCCATGGTGCGAGTCGATGGCGTGATGTTTTTTCAGGTGTTGGATGCAGCCAAGGCAGCCTATGAAGTCAATCATATGCAGCATGCCATTCTGAATCTGGTCATGACCAATATCCGTACGGTGATGGGTTCGATGGATCTGGATGAGCTACTCTCGCAGCGCGACAAGATCAACGCGCAATTACTCACTGTGGTCGATGATGCCACCACGCCCTGGGGTGTGAAGGTAACGCGCATCGAGATTAAGGACATTTCTCCACCACGTGATCTGGTCGATGCGATGGCGCGCCAGATGAAGGCCGAGCGGGAAAAACGCGCATCCATCCTCGAAGCCGAAGGTCATCGGGCGGCAGCAATTTTACGTGCCGAAGGCGACAAGCAGGCGGCGATCCTGGATGCCGAAGGCAAGCGCGAGTCAGATTATCGTGAGGCCGAGGGGCGTGAGCGATTGGCTGAGGCCGAGGCCAAGGCAACGCACATGGTATCGCAAGCGATTGCCAAGGGCGATCTCAATGCGATCAATTATTTTGTCGCCGATAAATATATCGATGCCTTGCAGAAGATAGCCAGCGCCGATAATCAAAAGCTGGTCTTCATGCCACTGGAATCGGCCAGCGTGATCGGCGCGGTTGGTGGCATTGCCGAGCTGGTAAAAAATTCCATGACACAACAGCGGCAACAGGACTAAGGCCATGCCTGATTTTTTTGTTCATGCCAACCACTGGTATTGGTGGACTCTGGCAGTGCTGTTCGTCGTTTTGGAAGTCTTTACTCCGAGCACATTTTTTCTCTTTCTGGGCATTTCGGCAGCAGCGATCGGTGCTGTGGTTTTAATGATGCCTGGACTGGGCTGGGAATATCAGCTGTTGGCTTTTGCTGTGCTGACGGTGGTGGCCACCATGCTTGGCCGGCAGTATTTACGTAAGCGTCCGATCAGTACCGATCAGCCTCTACTTAACAGACGCGGCGCGCAATATATCGGTCGGCAGTTCAATCTGGAAGAGCCTATTGCCAATGGCAGCGGCCGGTTAAAGGTTGACGATACGCTGTGGAAGATCAGCGGCAAGGATTGCCTGGCGGGCAGTCTGGTAAAGGTGATCGGGGTGGACGGCACGGTCTTGCATGTGGAGGTGATAGACAATTGAACGGTTGGCAATACCTTATTTTGGCAGGATTGTTTGAATTGGCCTTTGTCACCAGCTTCAAGCTCACCGATCAATTTACCCGCATCTGGCCGATTATTTTTACGGTGGTGTTTGGCGGCATCAGTCTATGGTTGTTATCCAAGGCCATGCAGACCATCTCGCTGGGCACGGCCTACGCAGTATGGACCGGAATTGGCGCCTTTGGCACCATCATCATCGGCATCTTGTTTTTCAAGGATCCGTTGACCTTTTGGCGTGCCTTTTTTCTCTTTACCCTGGTTTGCTCTATAGCAGGGCTCAAGTTTGTTGCTAATGAATAAGCCGTGTATCGCATAAAGAAATGAATGAAGGTCTTTGCATGTGCGGTGCCTACGCTGCGATTGATGCATTGTGCTGTGATACGATCTGTATTACTTCTATCGGCTAACCGTTATCTTTCCATGACACACAACTATACTGGCAAGCGCAGCACACAACTCGTGCAAGCGCTCAAAGAACGCATCCTGATTCTTGACGGTGCCACCGGCACGATGATCCAGACCTGGCAGCTGGAGGAGGCTGATTATCGCGGCGAGCGTTTTAAGGATTGGCCGTCTGATCTCAAGGGCAATAATGACCTGCTGAACCTGACCCGGCCAGATATCATACAGTCCATTCATCGGGCTTATTTTGCAGTTGGCGCGGATATTGTCGAAACCAATACCTTTAACGCCAATGCCGTGTCGATGGCAGATTATGGCATGCAGGAATTGGTGCACGAGCTGAACTACACCGGCGCCAGGCTGGCGCGTGAGGTGGCCGATGAGCTTGAGTCTGAGGATGGGCGTGTACGTTTTGTTGCTGGCGTGCTTGGACCTACCGGCAAGACGGCTTCCATATCACCGGATGTGAATAATCCTGGTTATCGCGCAATAGGTTTTGATGACCTGGTGACGGCCTTTATGGAGGCCACGCATGGTCTGGTCGAAGGCGGTGCCGACATCATTCTTGTCGAGACCATTTTCGACACTCTAAATGCCAAGGCAGCGGTGTTCGCTTTGGAAAGCTATTTTGAGCAGCACAACATACGCCTGCCGGTGATGATTTCCGGCACCATCACCGATGCCTCCGGCCGCACTCTTACCGGCCAGTTGACCGAGGCCTTTTATAATTCACTGCGCCATGCCAGGCCGCTTACCATCGGCCTGAACTGTGCATTGGGCCCGAAGGAATTGCGTCAGTACGTAGAGGAGATGGCGCGAATATCCGAGTTTGGCGTCAGCGCTCATCCCAATGCGGGGCTGCCCAATGCCTTTGGTGGTTACGATGAAACCCCCGAGGCGATGACCGCCGAGATAGCTGAATGGGCGCAGTCCGAGTTTCTCAATATCATCGGTGGCTGCTGTGGCACCCGCCCTGAGCATATTGCTGCCTTTGCCCAGGCCATGCAGGGCGTGTCGCCACGTCAGGCCCCTGCCATTGAACCTGCCTGTCGGCTGTCTGGTCTTGAGCCTTTCAACATCGACAAGAACTCGCTGTTTGTCAATGTCGGTGAGCGAGCCAACGTCGCCGGTTCTGCCAAATTCAAACGGCTGGTAATGGATGGCAACTATAGCGAGGCACTGGAGATCTGCCGTGAGCAGGTGGAAAACGGCGCACAGGTGATCGACATAAATATGGACGATGCCATGCTCGACGGCCAGCAAGCGATGGTCACATTTCTCAATCTTGTTTCCGCCGAGCCGGATATCGCCAAGGTGCCGGTGATGATCGATTCTTCCAAGTGGGAGATCATCGAGGCTGGCCTGAAGTGCTTGCAGGGCAAGTGCATCGTCAACTCCATTTCGATCAAGGAAAACGAGGCACGCTTCATCGCGCAGGCCAAGCAATTACGCAAGTATGGTGCTGCGGTGGTGGTGATGGCATTTGATGAACAAGGCCAGGCGGATAGCCTGGCTCGCAAGATCGAAATCTGTCGGCGCAGCTACGACATCCTCGTGCAGCAAGTCGGCTTTCCTGCCGAAGATATAATTTTTGATCCAAATATCCTGACCATTGCCACCGGCATTGAAGAGCACAATAACTACGCGCTGGACTTTATCGAGGCGACACGCTGGATAAAGGCAAATCTGCCGCATGCGCTGGTCTCTGGTGGTATCTCCAATGTGTCATTTTCTTTTCGCGGCAATAATCCGGTGCGCGAGGCGATCCATTCGGTATTTCTTTATCACGCCATACGTGCTGGCCTGAGCATGGGCATCGTCAACGCGGGCATGCTGGCGGTGTACGAGGATCTGCCAGCAGAATTGCGCCAGGCGGTGGAGGATGTGATCCAAAATCGCGATGCTGAGGCCACCGATCGCCTGCTGGAAATCGCGCCTCGCTATAGCGCCAATGCAAAAACCGGGCAGACGCAACAACAGAATCTGGCCTGGCGTGAATTGCCGGTGGAGAAACGGCTGGAGCATGCGCTGGTAAAAGGTATCGATGGCTGGGTTGAAGAGGATACCGAGGAAGCACGCCAACAGTGCAGTGATCCTGTCGAAGTTATTGAAGGCACATTGATGGCGGGCATGAACGTGGTGGGCGATCTGTTTGGCGAAGGCAAGATGTTTTTGCCGCAGGTGGTCAAGTCAGCACGCGTAATGAAAAAGGCTGTTGCCTATTTGCTGCCTTTTATTGAGGCGCACAAGACCTCTGAATCGCGGGCCGCAGGCAGGATTTTGATGGCTACCGTCAAGGGCGATGTGCATGACATCGGCAAGAATATCGTCGGTGTGGTCTTGCAGTGCAATAATTTTGAGGTCGTAGACCTGGGTGTGATGGTGCCTACCGCGACTATTTTGGCAGAAGCGGAAAGGCTACAGGCCGACATCATTGGTCTATCTGGCTTGATCACGCCATCACTGGAAGAGATGGCTCATGTAGCAAAAGAAATGCAGCGTCTTGGTATGCGCCAGCCATTATTGATCGGCGGTGCGACTACCTCGAAGGCTCACACTGCCGTCAAGATTGAGCCGAATTATGATGGTGCCGTGGTGTGGGTAAAAGATGCCAGCCGTGCCGTAGGCGTGGCACAAAATCTGATCTCCACCAGCGGTGGACGCGAGGAATATATGGCACAGATCCGCGCTGACTACGTCCAGGTGCGCGAGGATTATCTTGGTCGGCGCAAGGAACAAAAATCAGTTTCACTGGCAGCTGCGCGCGCCAACAAGCTGCAACTCGACTGGCAGAATTACACTCCACCAAAACCCGCACAGCCAGGTATACAGGTGTTCGATGAGATGCCGCTGGAATACATCATTCCCTATATCGACTGGAGCCCGTTTTTCCAGGCATGGGAGATGAAGGGTCGCTATCCGCAGATCCTTGATGATGAACAACAGGGCGAGCAAGCGCGCCAGTTATTTTCTGATGCGCAAGATATGTTGCAACAGATCATCGCGGAGAGATGGCTGACTGCCCGTGCTGTGATTGGTCTGTTCCCAGCTAACAGCGTGGCTGATGACGACATCGAGATCTATGCCGATGAGAGTCGCAGGCAGGTGCGCATGACGTTGCACCATCTGCGTCAGCAAAATCAAAAACCAGACGGTAAAGCCAATCTTTGTCTGGCTGATCTCATTGCGCCCAAAAATAGTGGCAAACAAGACTATCTCGGTGCTTTTGCCGTTACCGCAGGGCTTGGTATAGAAAAGCATATACAGCGTTTTGAACAGGCCAACGACGACTACCATGCCATCCTGCTCAAATCACTGGCCGACAGGTTGGCCGAGGCCTTTGCCGAGCAGATGCACGATCGTGTTCGCCAACTCAACTGGGGCTACGAAGGTTCAGCTGGCTGGACACCACAAAAGGCTATTGAAGATCCAAATTTTGATAGCCAAAGACTGATCCAGGAAAAATATCAGGGTATACGGCCAGCGCCAGGCTATCCTGCCTGTCCGGAACACACCGAAAAAGACCTGCTCTGGCAACTGCTCGATGTGGAAAAAAATATCAGCGTCTATCTCACTGAAGGCAAGGCCATGTATCCCGCCGCCTCGGTCAGTGGCTGGTATTTCAGTCACCCTCAGTCAAGCTACTACACAGTTGGCAAGATCCAGCAGGACCAGGTGGCCGACTACGCCAAACGCAAGGGCATGAGCCTTGAGGAAGCCGAATACTGGCTGGCGCCAAATCTTGGGTATTGAGAGCAAACAACAGGCTGCGCCAAGGGAGCTGGCGCATCAATTCACTCGGCATGGCGGTCTTGTCCTGGGCAATTTACCCAGCGCAGCCGCTCGCCCATATATTTCACCAGAGCGCGAGAACAAACGCGGTAAAAATGCGCTGGCTAACATATCGGAGTGGCTTGTGGCAAGCCATGACAGATTTTTTATACACAGTCAAGATAACGTCTTCAGTACCTTTTCTTTATTTGTCAAGCCCGATTATCAATCTCGGCTTGATACTAATCAGGCGCGTTAACTCGTTGAATTATCACTGATTTAAAATTCGTTCAATTCGTCGCCAATCTAAGCGGAAGCTCGTTGTGATGCGGTCTTGGCGCACTTTACCCCAACTCATCCACAAAGTTATCCACAGATTTTGTGGATTGTTTTGCTTCCATAATATCCTCAATGACTTAGCTGGTTTTGCTTAGAAATTCTCTCAAGTAATGGAGCTAAACGTGAGGTCGGCAAAGTGGGAAATCTGCAAATTCTTGCAACGCATTCTATACGTACTCATTTCCAAGCCGGTCTTAGGTAAACTAGCAAACCATGTCGCCCGCTGTTCTCCATGTAGCAATCCCTACGCCATTGCGCTGTCATTTTGACTATCTGCTGCCGGACGGCGCTGCCGTCGTGGCTGGCTCTCGTGTACGCGTGCTGTTTGGGCGTCGCTCACTGGTCGGGGTGGTGCTGGGACAGGCTGGTGAATCCGTCGTACCGCTTGAGCGTTTGCGGCCAGTGGAAACGATATTAGATAAAGAGCCGCTATTGCCAGCCGAAATTATGACGCTGCTACAGTGGGCAAGCGCCTACTATCATCATCCTGTTGGCGAGGTCTGTGCCGCTGCCCTGCCGTTCAGTCTGCGTCATGGCCAACCAGCACAGGCACAGGTGCTGCGTCGTTATCAATTGAGCGAGGCTGGCCGGGTGAGCGATGCCAACGAGTTGCGACGCGCGCCGCGTCAGGCGGCGCTGCTGGCACAGCTGCAGGCAGCCAATGCGCCGTTGGGCAGTGCCGAGCTGATCGATGTTGATGGCTGGCAAGGGGCGATGACACGGCTAGAGGACAAGGGTCTGGTGCAAGTGGTCGAGCAGCCTATGCTGCCGCAAGCTGGTTCTGCTACTGATGTCCCGCCAACACTGAGCGAGGCGCAACAACAGGCAGTGACAGCAGTTGTCGCGAGTCTTGGTAGTTTTCATGCCTTCCTTCTCGATGGTGTAACCGGCAGCGGCAAGACCGAAGTTTATCTGCAGCTGATCGCGCAAAGCCTGGCCGCTGGACGGCAGACCCTGGTGCTGGTGCCGGAGATAGGTCTGACCCCACAATTGCTGGAGCGCCTGCGACTGCGCTTTGCCGTGCCAATTGCTGTGTTGCACTCTGGCCTGGCCGATGGCGAACGCCTGAATAACTGGCTAGCAGCTCGTGCTGGTACCGCACCCATCGTCATCGGCACCCGTTCTGCTGTCTTCACGCCGTTGCCACAGCTTGGCCTGATAGTGGTAGACGAAGAGCACGACCCTTCATTCAAGCAGCAGGATGGTTTTCGTTATTCAGCGCGGGATGTCGCCGTGGTGCGTGCACAAAGGGCTGGCGTGCCGATCCTGCTAGGTTCTGCCACACCTGCACTGGAGAGCCTGGCTAATACCTTGACCGCTCGTTATAGCCGCCTGCAATTGCCAGAACGCGCAGGCTCGGCCAGCCATCCGGCACTGCGTCTGCTCGATATTCGACATCAACACCTGGACGGCGGCATCAGTGAGCCATTGCATAGCGCGATCTCACGTCATTTACAGCAGGACGGGCAGGTGTTGTTATTTCTCAACCGACGCGGTTATGCGCCGGTATTGCTTTGTCATGATTGTGGCTGGTTGGCCAGTTGCCCCCGCTGTGATGCCCGTTTCACCTACCACGCTGGTCAAAAGCGTCTGCACTGTCATCATTGTGGCAGCGAGCGACCGTGGCCACGGCAGTGTGCTGACTGCGGCGGTGAGGCGCTGCTGCCTATTGGTCATGGAACCGAGCGGGTCGAGGAGGTGTTGCACAGGCGTTACCCGGACATGGGCATCGAGCGCATCGATCGGGACGCAACTCGCCGCAAGGGCAGGCTGGAGGAAAAACTGGCGCGGGTACATAGCGGTCAGGCGCGGCTGCTGATTGGCACCCAGATGCTGGCCAAGGGACATCATTTTCCTATGTCAGTCTGGTCGGCATACTCGATGCCGACCAGGGTTTGTTTTCCGCTGATTTTCGCGCTGGTGAACGCATGGCGCAGATGATTTTGCAGGTGGCTGGACGTGCTGGACGGGCCGAGCGCGCCGGCGAGGTCTTGATTCAGACCCACCACCCTGAGCATCCATTGTTGCGCTTGCTGATCGAGCAGGGCTATACAGATTTTGCTACGGCAGCCCTGGCGGAACGCCAACAGGATGAGTTGCCACCCTACAGCCATTTAGTCTTGCTGCGCGCCGAGGCAAGTACCGCCAGTGCTGCAGAAGAGTTTTTGCAGCAAGCACGGCAATTGGCGCTGGAGCATGCCAGCGAGAATGTTTTGTTGCTGGGGCCAGTACCTGCACCGATGGAAAAACGCGCTGGTCGTTACCGTGCTCAGCTCTTGTTACAAGCCAACAAGCGCACCGCCCTGCAGCAATTACTCAAGCAATGGTTGCCGCGGCTGGAAAAATCCAGTTTGGCACGCAAGGTGCGCTGGTCACTGGATGTCGATCCAGGCGAGATGTTTTGAATGAATATACGGGCTGACTGCGCATAAAGTCAGCTTGGCTATAGCTCAATATTGGTGTGCCGTGCGTGATGTGCACAATTAGCTCAATCTCACAACCTACGGCAAAACAATTCCCCCAACTGCTGCTTGTCGGGGGGAGGAGTGGAGATGAATTACAGCCTGTGAGCGGACTTACTGTACGAAAACCTACTTCATAGTGAAGACTGTCGTGCGGTGGCAAACCCGTCGATTTGTGGTATGTGCTCAATCTCGCTGATGGAGTGACGCATAGCCAGGGCATAGATTTGCAGCAGGTCGTCCTCGCTTACATCAATATAGGAATCCAGTTCGGACAGTGCGTATACCAAATCGCTGTGGGCGATGAGGCATTTCTCGCCTGGTGGGCAGAAAGGTGCTGGTAGCTCTTTCGCTTGCACCAAGGCACGCGGATAGCGGCGCCAGGCGAAGCTGTAATTGGCCAATACTGCTGCCGCCAGAATGATGATGACATTGGTCAGTACGGGTTGCAGCAGGAATTCATAGCCCATCGCCTGTATCTGCGGGCCGCCGAGGACGGCAATCATGGCGGTGGCGCCACCGGGGGGATGCAGGCAGCCGAAGTAATACATCACGCCAATCGACAAGCCAACTGCCATCGATGCCGCCAGCAGTGGCTCGTTTAGCCACTGCGCACAGGTAACACCGATGGCAGCGGAGAACATATGGCCACCAATGACCGACCAGGGCTGCGACAGGCTGCCGTGTGGAACGGCATAAAGCAGCACGGCGGAGGAGCCCATCGAGGCCAGGATCAGGACGGTGCCATGTGTGTCGAGCACATGCTGGCTGGCCCAGGACACCAGCAGGATGCCGATGAAGCCACCGAGGGCGGAGATAAATTTTTCACGATGGCTGGCTGGATGTTGTTCTCCCAGGCTCAGCCAGGCCGCTATACGTTGCCAAATCATCAAAAAAAGCCTCTGTTGTCGAGCTCACCTGCAGGAACTCAGCAAAACCTGATCCCGTGTCCACTCAGGCCAGCTGGTTCCTTTGGAGATTGAAAAATTCCGGGTTCTTGATAATCCTCAACCAGCAGGCAAGTCGCCAACAGAGGTTACAGGAAAACATTTTCTGGCAGTAAAGCTCAGCCTGTACTCCAGGCCCGTGGGCGTTTCATGCCGGCAATCTTGCAGGCCTGTTTGACATAGCCGTAAGGAAACAGCTTGAACAGGTAATTCTGCGCCTTGCGGCCATAGCCCAGCTCATCGGCAATGAATTTGATGGTGAAGCTGGCATCGGGAATGATCTGGTTTTTGTTGTATTCAGCTCGCATGAAACGGAACACTTGCCAATGCTCGTCGGTCAGTTCAAGCTGCTCGTTCCAGGCAATCTTCTCGGCCACATGTTCATCCCAGGCCGTCGGATCTACCAGATAGCCTTCTTCGTCAATTGCGACGGTGCGCCCGTCTTTATCGCTGATCATGATACGGTCCTCCATTCTGTTGATAATCCTGTCGGCGATGGGTGCCGTCAGTTCTCAGGACTTAGGATATGGACTATTTTCAAATCGGGCAAACGATATTTTGTGTATGCTAATATTTGAATAGTCGATAGATGAGGCCGACCAGATATGGATATAGAATTTGCGCGAACCTTTCTTGCCGTCGCTGCTGCCGGTAATTTCGTCGGCGCAGCCGCTCGCTTGCACGTCACTCAATCTACCGTCAGTGCCCGTATCCAGACGCTGGAAAGCAAGCTGGGCGCACAGCTTTTTCGCCGTGGACGTGGCGGCGCTGAACTTACTATCGCCGGGCAACGTTTTCTGCGCCATGCCAAGACTTTGGTGCAGACCCTGGAGGCCGCACGGCATGATGTCGGACTACCTGCCGGGTTTCGTGGCAGCCTGGCCCTCGCTGCCCGGATCGCCTTGTGGGAAGGCTATCTGCCACGCTGGGTGGAGTGGATGCAACTGGAAGCTGGCGATATTTCCCTGCGCATGGAAACCGGCATAGAGGATGAAATGATGCAGGGCCTGGTGCAGGGTAATATAGATATTGGCCTTATGTACACGCCGGAGAATCGACCTGGGCTAGGTATTGAGCGCCTGTTTGACGAGACCTTGGTGCTAGTGAGTACTAACCCCTCGCGCGGCTGGCCAGACCCAGGCTATATACATATCGGCTGGGGAGCCGAATTTCATGCCCAATTCAGTACCCGCTACCCTGATATCCCGCCGCCTGCTCTTACCGCCAATATCGGCTGGCTGGCGATGCAGTGTCTGTTCCACAGTGGAGGCTCGGCTTTTTTACCGATCCGTATTGCCCGTCGCTGGCTGCAACAGGACAGACTGTTTCGTGTTGTTGACGGCCCACAATTCAGCCTGCCAGTTTATATGGTCTACCCTACCGACCGTGCGGAGGAAAACCTGGCCACCGCGCTCACTGGCTTGCGGCTGTTGGCGGTGGAGGAGCAGCGACTGGCGCAGTAGCAATGCCTTGCGCCATCCATTATTAAAGCTCCCCTCTCCCGCTGGCGGGAGAGGGGGGTTGAAAAAAAAGCTTTAGCCCTGATAACCGGACAGTGCAGGATAGTTTTTCATCTGACACCAAACTCTAGTAACACCAAACTCTGGTAGCAATGCCTTGCATTAGAGCATGTGGTTATGCACTTGTTTATCAGCCAATAATGATTATTTCTCGCCCTGTCTGGCAATAATCGCTAGAATGCGTGGTTAGCCTCAGGCTTAATTCATGAATTCTTACCTCGGAGACAAATACCATGCGACTGATTCTTCTCGGTGCCCCTGGTGCCGGTAAAGGCACCGTAGCCAAATTACTGACTGACCTCGATGGCTCGGTACAGATTTCCACCGGCGATATCCTGCGCGGTGCCGTGAAGGACGGTACTGAGCTCGGCAAGAAGGCCGAAGCCTACATGAAGGCTGGTGATTTGGTGCCTGACGATCTGATCCTCGGTATCATGGGTGAGCGTCTGCTGCAGCCAGACTGCGCCAATGGTTTTCTGCTCGATGGCTTTCCCCGCACCATCCCTCAGGCCGAAGCCCTGACTGAGATGCTGGAAAAGCTGAATATCAAGCTGGATTTTGCCGTCAATCTGGATGTGCCGCGTGAAGTCATCCTTGATCGCCTGACTACCCGCCGTACCTGCTCCAATCCGGCCTGTCAGGAGATCTACAACATCAAGAGCAAGCCAACCAAACAGGAAGGTATTTGCGACAAGTGCGGCAGCCCGGTCATTCAGCGCGATGATGAGACCGAGGAAGCCATCAGCAAGCGCCTGGATACCTACAATGAAAAGACCGCGCCACTGGCTGACTTTTACCGGCAGAAAGATCTGCTGTTGGATATCAACGCTACCTCCAGCGATGCTGTGGTAAGCACGATCAAAAGCAAGCTCGGTGTAGGCTGCTGCGGCAGTTGTTCATAATAACAAGGCAACTTGCCAGATAGACAAAGGGGCCCTGCTGGGCTCCTTTTTGTTTCGCAAGCTGTCACCAGTTTTGCGTATTGCAGCGGCAGTGCAAGATCATGTTTTTTAATATGAGGATCAAAATTACTGAATAGCATTGGTGCCATGCGGATTTACGAAATAGAGGTTTGTGGCTAAGGACAAACAATGTAGCAACAACCAACGGGTAT
>JBAYOW010000024.1:0-33601 GCA_041678005.1 Thiohalomonadaceae bacterium | reverse complement strand
CAAGTCAAAAAAAGGAAAAATCATGGATCATGAACAACAAGGCAAGAAAATAAACCAGCTTATCGCCAAGTGCTGGTCGGATGAAGGGTTCAAGCAGAAGCTGCTGGCCGACCCGGCGGCGGTATTAAAGGCGGAAGGCGTGGCATTGCCCGACGGCCTGTCAGTCAAGGCGCTGGAGAATACCGACACCGTGTTTCATCTGGTGATCCCAGCCAAACCGACTAACTTGTCGGACGAGGAGTTGGACGTGGTGGCCGGCGGGTTCCGACCGCCTAGTCAGCAGAATATTCCGAGAGAAGTTTTAATGGCTACAATTGACCGTGCTAACGGGTCGTAAAATAAACCTGGCCAAAAAATATGCGTTGTGCCAAGTGCGAGATGAGCGAAGAATGCATCCACTTTTTGCACATTCAGTCCCGTTTTCTTCATCGCCGCAGGCACCAGTCGTTGGCCGTGGTAAAGGCAGCGGCGCGGCGGACGAATTCGGGGTGTAACTCAGCCTGATCCGGTTCCGTTACCAATCACCTTTTTTCAACTACTCCAAATAAAGTTATCAAAAAAAATGCGATGTTAAACAAGCCTGTTTTTAAAGCCCACTTGCATGTGGAAGTTATCCCCGGCGAGGGGGTGTTGATCCTGTCGGAAGAATCGGCCAAGGCCTTGCATGGCGGCGCTTATGAAAAAATTGTGCCGCTGATCGACGGGCTGCGCGGCACCGATGAGATCGTCGATGCGCTGGCGGGCCAGATGGAGGCGGCCAAGGCGTATTACGTGCTGAATATCCTCGAAGCCAAGGGCTATCTGGCCGAGGCGACCGCGCATATTCCAGCCGAGGCGGCGGCTTTTTGGCATGGGGCGGGTATAGACCCTGCCGTTGCGCTGGCGGCGTTGCGCGACAAGCGGGTGGCGGTCAAGACCTGCGGCGCGGTAGATTCTGCCGCGCTGCTGGCGGCGCTGGAGGCGTTGGGCGTGCAGCTTGGCAGCGAGGAACAGGCTGATCTGTGGCTGGTGCTGACGGACGATTATCTGCGCGCCGATCTGGCGTCGATCAATGCAGCAGCGTTGCAGGCGAAGCGCCCGTGGCTGCTGGTGCGGGCGACGGGGCCTGAGCTATGGCTGGGCCCGCTGTTTCAGCCAGGGGAGAGCGGCTGCTGGGTGTGTCTGCGCCAGCGGCTGGAGCGCAACCGGGCGGTGCATCGCTTCGTCACCATAAAAAAACAACAGGCCGAGCCGCCCTTGACAGCGCTGGGCGTATTGCCCGCCACCCAGGCGGCAGCTTGCCAAATGGCGGCAGCGGCGACGGCGCAGTTTTTGGCAGGTGCCGACAGCGGCCTGGCGGGCAAGGTATTGAGTCTCGATTGGGCGACGCATACGGCGCAAAGCCATGTGCTGGTGCGCCATCCCCATTGCCCGGCCTGCGGGACGGCGGAAATCCCCGCGCTACAGGCGCTGACGTTGCAAGCGGGCAAGGCGGCCTTTGTGCGCGATGGCGGGCACCGCAGTGTGACGCCGGAAAAAACCCTGAAAAAATACCAGCACCTGGTCAGCCCGATTACCGGTGTGGTGCGCATGCTGGCGCCGGTAAGCGAGGCGGAGGGCATTGCCCATGTGTATATGGCCGGGCACAACCATGCGCTGAAAATGGCGCGGCTGGATCATCTCAAGCAGGGTTTGCGCAACGCCAGCAGCGGCAAAGGTGTGTCGGAGACGCAGGCCAGGGTGAGCGCCTTGTGCGAGGCGGTCGAGCGCTACAGCGGTGAGCGCACTGGCGGTGAGCTGCTGGTGACGGAAAGCTACGCCGAAATGCGGGCACGCCACGGCGAGGATGCGATTCACCCCAATGCGGTGATGCGCTTCAGCGAACGGCAACTGGCCGAATTTGAGCAATGGAACGCAAAAAAATCCAGGTTCAACCGCGTGACCGAAACTCTGCCGGAAAACCAGCCCATCGACTGGACGCCCGTGTGGTCGCTCAAGGACGCGCGCCACAAATATCTGCCGACCCAGTTGCTCTATTACGCATCCCCCGCCAGCGCCGCCTGCGACAAGTTTTACAGCTTTGGCTGCTCCAACGGCAGCGCTTCCGGCAATACGCGGGAAGAGGCGATCTTGCAGGGCTTTTTCGAGCTGGTGGAGCGTGATGCGGTGGCCTTGTGGTGGTACAACCGGCTACGCAAGCCCGGCGTGGCGGTGGAGACGTTTGGCGAACCCTGGTTGCAGGAGTTGGCTGAACATTATTCCGAGCACTATCAGCGCGAAATCTGGGCGCTGGATTTGACCAGTGACCTGGGTATCCCGGTATTTGTGGCGGTGTCGAAAGTGCGCGAGGGCAAGGAAGAACGGCTGCTGTTCGGCCTGGGCTGCCATCTGGATGCGCGCATCGCCTTGCAGCGCGCCTTTGCCGAGATGAACCAGATGCTGAGCATGGCGCATGGCGGCACAGACGGCGAGCTGTCGCTGGAAGATGGCGAAACGCTGGAATGGCTGCGCCACGCCACGCTGGCCAACCAGCCCTATATGGTGGCAGACCCCGATCAGGCACAGAAGCGTTTCAGTGATTATCCGCTACAGCACAGCGGCGAGTTCGTGCAGGACATTGATTACTGCCGCAACCTGATCGAGGCGCTAGACATGGAGATACTGGTGCTGGATCAAACCCGTGCGGACGTGGGGCTGCCTGTGGTCAAGGTGGTGGTGCCGGGCTTGCGGCATTTCTGGGCGCGCTATGGCTCCGGCAGGCTTTACGACGTGCCGGTGCAAATGGGCTGGCTGCAGCGTCCCTTGCGTGAGGACGAGCTGAACCCGGTTGCGGTGTTTTTCTAAAAAAAATTAAACATGACGGACCCTTATCTGCTGAAATTGCGCCCCGCCGTCCGCTTGCACGGCGAGGGCGACGATCTGCTGCTGGCCTGTGCGGATGGGCGCGGCCTGCGCAGCCGCTGCCCCGGCCCCGGTATCAGGGCACTTCTGGAGGATTTGACCCAAGATGGCGGGTGGGGGCAATCGGAACAGCAGTTGGTCGAACGCGCCACGGCGGCGGAACCACAGGCCGATGCCAGCCGCCTGTATTTTTTGCTGGACAGCCTGAAAAACAAAGGTTTCCTGAACTACACGCTTGCGGCGAAAGGTCTGCCGCTGGCGACGCTGGAGCCGATCTCGCCGGGATTTCACTTTCACAGCGCAGCGCATCAAGGGGCTTTACGCCTTTCCCGCTTTGCCTGTCTGCGCCGCGAGGGCGAAGTGGTGCTGGTGGAAAGTCCGCTGGGTCATGCCCGCCTGGTGTTGCACGATGCCCGCCTGTGTGCGTTGCCGGCATTGCTGGCAACGCCGCGCAGCATGGATGCGCTGGCAACGGCGCTACCGGCGTTTGCCCCTTCGCTGTTGGATGCAGCTGTGGTTTTGCTGATAAATGCCGGCGTGGTTTTCCGCTGCGATGACAGCGGGCGGATCGCGGAAGAATCCGCCGCGGCCTTGCGCCAATGGGAATTTCATGACCTGTTTTTTCATACCCGCAGCCGCTCGGGCCGCCATGAATATCCGCTGGGCGGCACCTACCGCTTCAAGGCTGAACTGGCGCACGCACCTGCGATGAAAGCGCCGATGTCGGAACAGCGCACCGCGCTTTACCGACCCGCAGCGGATAGCACCGGCCCGGATTTTTTCACGGTGCTGGAGGCGCGCCGTTCGCGGCGCACTCCCGGGGAAACCCCGCTGACGCTGTCCCAGTTGGGGGAATTTCTGTGGCGCTCGGCGCGTGTGCAAGCGCACAGCGCTGCCGATCCGCAACACCCCGGCAGCTATGAATCCACCTCGCGCCCCTATCCGGGTGGCGGTGCCGTGCACGAGCTGGAGCTGTATCTGACGGTGAGCCGATGTGAAGGATTGGCACCGGGGCTCTATCATTATGACCCACTGGCACACGAGCTGGAGCGCGTGGCCGACCTGGGGAAGAAGCAGCAAACGATGGTACAACAGGCCATGAATTCCTCCGGCCTGAATCAGCCTCCGGATGTGCTGATCACCCTGGCGGCACGCTTTGGCCGGGTGGCGTGGAAATATGAGGGCGTGGCCTACGCGCTGACGCAAAAGAATGTTGGCGGTCTGTACCAGCAAATGTACCTGGTTGCCACCGCCTTGGGGCTTGCGCCCTGCGCCTTGGGCGCTGGCAACTCCGACATCTTTTCCGAGGCAACGGGCATGGATTACTTCACCGAGACTTCGGTTGGCGAGTTTCTCCTGTCGGCGGGCTGAGTCGTGTCGGTCGCTGACAAGGGCAATCGCATGGCCGCGCCTGGCGATTCTCGGCAGCTTTATCAAAACAACACCAGCGAATGCCATGCGACACTGCCTCCAAGCTGCAGTTCATCATCAACCAGGCCTGCTTAAATCAGGGTAAACAGAATGAAAAAGATGTTAACAATTGCTTTAGCAGTAATATTGACAACAGTTGGTTTAGCAGGATGTTCCGGGGAATCACAAAATAGCCCTGATATCATTTTGATAACTGACAAGGGCAATATAGATGACAAATCATTTAACCAGGGTTCATGGGGCGGCGTGGTTGAATTTGCCAGCCGCGAAAAAATATCTCATGCCTACATAAAGCCAGAGGAAGCCAGCTTTACGGGTTATCTGGCAGCTATAGACCTGGCAGTAGCAAGCGGAGCCAAGGTGGTAATAACACCAGGATTTCTGTTCGAAGTGCCTATATATGAAGCCCAAACAAAATACCCAAACATAAAATTTATTTTGCTCGATGGAGCACCTCATAACGCAGATTTTTCTGTATATGAGACTAAAGAAAATGTGGCCAGCATATTATATGCAGAAGAACAATCAGGATATCTAGCCGGTTATGCGGCAGTTATGGATGGAATGACCAGCCTTGGGTTTATGGGTGGCATGGCAGTTCCAGCTGTGCAAGCTTTTGGATATGGCTATCTGTTTGGTGCTGAAAGTGCAGCTAGACAAATGGGTTTTGCTGATGGCGCTATAAAGGCCATCTACCATTATACGGGCGACTTCGAAGAAAATGATGCCAACACTGCAATGGCAAAAGCCATGTATCAAGAAGGCGTGGAGGTTATATTTGCTTGCGGTGGATCGGTTGGCAAGTCAGTTATGACTGCTGACAGCGCAGCACATGGAAAAGTTATTGGTGTTGACGTAGACCAAAGATATGACAGTGAAACCGTAATAACATCAGCTACAAAAGGTCTTGCTGCGTCCGTAATATCTGTTCTTGAATCTATCTACAAAACAGATAGCTGGGCAACATTCTCAGGCAAAACAATAGTTTTCGATGCATCTAGCAATGGTGTTGGCCTTCCCACAGTTGTAATCGGGGATGACCAGGCCAATGCATTCGATAGATTTATTTCATTCAACAAAAATGCATATGATGAGGTGTTTGCCTCATTAGCTGATGGCAGCATTAAACCTGTTCGTGAAATCAAAGTTGCGCATCCATCAGGATTCGCTTCTGCTGAAGAGTTGACAACACAATTAAACCTTACAAAGGTTAGCGTCACAACAAGATGAAGGTTCCTCTCTTGTAAAAAACAATAAGCATAAGGAAGCACTGAATAATGTTGGCGAGGCAGTCAGGGCTAGGCAAAAAGTGGCGAAAAAGCGCAGTTTACACGTAGTAAATGAGCATTTTGAGCCGTTTTTTAATACCGCCCTGACAACGCAGGTAATTATTCAGCGCTTCCATAAGCTGTTTGTTATTCATCGACCTGTTCCGGCTGGGCCAATGTCCCGGCGAGGTCGAGCATACGCAATTGGCCAATGGCAACTTCAAATGCGCCCTCGTGGCAAAGTCCACTGATGGTGGCCTGCTCATAGCCATCCAGTACGGCGCGTATGCACGCCTGGCGCACAAGCTCAGCGAGACGTAGCTCTTCTTCGGTCATTTCAACCAAAACCACCAGACTATAAATACGATCAGGGCAAGCCCTGCCAGATTGACAAACATTATCTGCCCTCCCGCTCAGGTTTATAAAAACGCAGCCTGTTGGCGTTGCTCACCACGGTGAATGAAGAAGCTGCCATGGCAGCGCCTGCGATCATTGGATTGAGCAAGATGCCCAGCAGCGGGTAGAGCACACCGGCGGCAACGGGGATGCCCAGCGTGTTGTAGATAAAGGCGCCAAAGAGATTTTGCTTGATGTTGCGCACGGTGGCGCGCGAAATACCGATGGCATCGGCGACGCCGTGCAGCGAGCCACGCATCAAGGTCACATCTGAACTTTCGATAGCTACATCGGTGCCGCCACCGATGGCAAAGCCGACATGGGCGCGCGCCAGCGCCGGTGCATCATTGATGCCATCACCCACCATGCCGACGATCTCACCCAGTTGTTGCAAGGCGGCTATTTGCTGTTCTTTTTCCGCCGGCAGCACCTCGGCAATCACCGCATCGATGCCTACCTGTCTGGCCACGGCTTCGGCGGTTATTTGGCTGTAACCGGTAAGCATCACCACCTTAAGGCCAAGTTGGTGCAAGCGTGCAATGGCGGCCTTTGAATCTTCCTTTACTGGATCGCTGACGGCAATGATCCCCGCAGCTATATTGTTCAAGGCGATATATAGCGGGATTTGGCCGTTATTCGCCAGTTCTGTAGCCTGTTCTGGCAGCTCTCCCAGATCGACATTGTTTTCTTCCAGCCAGCGAGCATTACCGAGCAACACACGCTGCTGATTCATCACGGCGCTTACCCCGCGCCCGGCCTCCGCCTTGAACTCAGACATCTCCAGTCGCGCCATGCCCTTGGCATCGGCAGCAGCAACAATCGCCGTGGCCAGGGGATGTTCTGAAGCGGCCTCGACGGTCGCAGCGAGCTCCAGTAGTTGGTCGCCATTAATCCAGCCGCGCGGCAGGATGGTCGTCACCTGCGGCTTGCCTTCGGTCACTGTGCCGGTCTTGTCCAGCACTATCGTGGTCATGCGCCCGGCCTGTTGCAAGGCGTCACCATTGCGGATCAGTACACCAAATTCAGCGGCCTTGCCGACGCCGACCATGATGGAGATAGGCGTGGCCAACCCCAGTGCACAAGGGCAGGCGATGATAAGCACGGCCATAGTGACGATGATGGCGTAGGGCAGTGGCGGCTCGGGGCCGAAGTTGTACCAGACGAGAAAGGTCAGCACGGCAATGATCAAGACACTGGGGACAAATACGGCAGATACCTTGTCCACCAGACGACCAATGGCCGGTTTGCTGGCCTGCGCACCACGCACCAATTCGATTATTTGCGCCAGCACGGTGTCCTTGCCGATGCGCTTGGCCTGATAGAGAAAGCTGCCGGTAGTATTGATAGTGCCACCAACCACTTCATCCCCTAGCTGTTTTTGCACTGGCAACGGCTCGCCGGTGATCATCGACTCATCAAGATAAGACTCGCCATCGATGATCACGCCATCAACGGCGACGCGCTCACCTGGGCGTACGCGCAAGGTTTCATTTAGACCTACCTCGATAATCGGCACATCCACTTCCTTGCCATCGCGCAGCACCCGCGCAGTCTTGGGTTGCAGACCGATCAGGCGGCGTATTGCCTCGGATGTCTTGCCACGAGCACGCAGCTCCATCGCTGAGCCGAAATTTATCAGCGCGATGATCATCGCTGCGGCTTCAAAATAGGCATGATGGGCAAAGCTCGGTACGCTGACCGGCCAGAGCACGATAGCCATGGAATAGACCCATGCCGAGCCTGTGCCCATCGCAATCAGCGTATCCATATTGGCGCTGTTATGAGTGAACTGCTTCCAGGCGCCAATAAAAAAATGTCGGCCGGAATAATACATAACCGCGAGAGTAAGAATGCCGATGACAAACCAGATGATGCGACCAGTCTCGCTGGCGATGGAGGGGAACCAGTCACTCATGCCAAACAGCATCAGTGGTGTCGCCAGCACACCGGCAGCTGCGGCCTGGCGCAACAAGCGGCGATATTCAACCTGTTCGCGCGCCTCACGCTCGGCCTGCTCGTTGTCGAGATCCTTGATCTCGGCGGCCTCATAGCCAGCATCGACTACCGCCTTGATTAGCGTGGCAACATCCACCTCACCTTGCACTACGGCAATGTGCTCGGCGAAGTTGACGTTAGCCTCGGTAACACCAGGCACGGCACGCAGGGTGTTTTCCACTGTTGCCACACAACCGGCGCATGTCATGCTGCCGATAGATAGTCGATAGGTTACAGATTCACTCACATCACACCTCAAAACAAAAAACTTGAGCAACAAGGTAAGAATAACACCCCAGACCAGCTAGTGCGTACACGTAGCAGTTCTGGTAGTAAACTCATGTATTCACCCGGCCCATGGATCATGCAACTGGAAACCCTGCGGGATTTAAGCTATTTTTAGCTTCTTTATACCGCTGTAGAGAACACTGCTATGCGCCTGCAACTATTACCTTTATCCATCCTGCTCAAGAGCCTGCCGAATGCCGTACACGGCGAACTACTCTCACGTCTGTTCAATCACCTGTTGCAAGGGCAATACGTAGTCGATCAGTTGCATGAGCTGGAGGGCAAGCGGCTGGCAATCAATATCAGCGATACCCGTAGCGAGATCATTTTTGCTATTCGTGGTGGCCGCCTGCTACGCGCCCCAAGTAAAGAGTGGGATGCCCGCATCAAGGGCAGACTGGAAGAATTCTGGCTGCTGGCCACGCGCAGTGAAGATCCAGATACCCTGTTTTTTGCTCGCCGTCTCGACATCGAAGGTGATACCGCAACGGGACTGCACATCAAAAACCTGCTCGATAGCCTCGACTTTGACTGGCGTATCCATGTTCAGGCCGCCGTTGGCCCACGTCTTGCCCCTTTCATCCAGCAAGCAGTAGAGCGTCTGCAGCTGGAACAACGCATCCAGCAACGCCTCGCCCGCCCGTTTTAAGCAAATCCAGTTAAAAGTGGCGCGCAGTTAACAGCTTGTAGCAGCCGGGCAAGCGAATTACCCGCCTGATAATTGCCGCGCCTCGCGCACCTCAGGCTGTTCCAGCCAGACGAGACCCGCTTCGCCATACCAATAACCATTGCAGGGTTCGCCCTGGGTTAATCCCTGTAAGGCCTCGATACCCTGTTGTGCGTTGCTGGTGCCGTCTATCACGGCGCGAAATGCCTTAATGATTTTGTCCATGTGCCGAGATTGCGGTGAGATGCGCAACACATCGACGCCGAGCGATTGCATTTGTGGAATAGCACCAATCAGATTACAGGTGGCAGCCGATTGGGTCTGGATGCCGTTCAGGGTGAGAAACTGTTCGCCTTCCTGTGAGTTGAGCACTAACCCATCGGCAAAATCAGCGCAGCGCAGCTGGCAGTCATCCTTGGGCAGATTGTAATGCCGTGCGGTAAAACAGCGGGCGGAGAAGGCCAGCGGCATGCGGCCAAAGGCAAAACCTCGGTTTCAAATCCTGCTGGCCGACAGGACTGGATAGCGGCCAGGCTTGTATGTGACAACTCCACCGGCATCACCCAGCGTCGGCCACCCAGTTGATGGAACATCTGCAAGGTTTCGAAGTTGTAGGCATTGAGGTGCGGGCCAGCGACAAACGGGACTTTATTGGCGGCCAGGTGGACCGCGCCAAAATCGTTTGCCTCGATGGTAAAGCGGCCTTGTTCGACGATACGGCGCAAGGTGAGCAGCTCTGATTCCGCCTCGATCAAGCTCAGTGTGGAAAGAACTACCTCCTTGCCAGCGGCAGTCAGTTCTTCAGCCAGCGTCAACCAGTCGTCCAGCCGCAGGAGGCGTCGTTTGGAGCACACCGTCTCGCCCAGATAGACCACATCCACTGGCCAGTTAAGCGCCTGACGGTAGAAATCGAACACCTCATCACGCGACCAGAAATACAATAATGGGCCAAGTGCCAGTTTCATCAAAATGCCTCTTAAATAATTACTGCCAGGCGCGATCAAGTGCGCCTAAAGTATGCGTACTGCCTTCGGCCACCTTGTTCAGAGCCGCCACCCAGTCCTGGCGTGGGCTGAAGCTGTCAGGATTGCGCTCAGCGGCATCCAGCGCCTCGTGCAGGACTTTTGTCACCTGTGCGACATAGGCAGGGCTGCGCTGGCGACCTTCAACCTTGATGGCCGAGATGCCCATGCG
This sequence comes from Thiohalomonadaceae bacterium, assembly GCA_041678005.1. Taxonomy (GTDB): domain Bacteria; phylum Pseudomonadota; class Gammaproteobacteria; order Thiohalomonadales; family Thiohalomonadaceae; genus Sulfurivermis. The sequence continues at coordinate 23,482 of JBAYOW010000024.1, read as the reverse complement.
CACCAATTCTGGCAGGATGTCGAGCACTGACAGCGAGGTGGGCTCTTCAATCGCATAACTCACCTCGCCGTTGACCTCGTAGCGCCCCTTGCACAACACCGGATAGCCTGCGGCCTCGCCGGGTTTGTATTTATCTATTAGCACACCGCCCAGACGCACCTCGCGCCCCTGGTTGGTCTCGCGCCATTCCACTGCCTTGGCCGGTGAACAGGCACCACAGGTGTTGGGCGATTCACCTGTAGCATAGGAGCTTAGATAGCAGCGGCCTTCGACCATTACGCAAAGCGAGCCAAAGGCGAATACTTCGATCTCGGCATCGGTGTGCTCCATCACGCGCTGCACTTGTGCCAAAGACAATACACGCGGCAAGACTACGCGCTGGATATTAAATTGTTCACGGTAAAAATTGATCGCCTCATAGCTGGTAGCAGAGCCTTGCACCGACAGATGCAGGCGCAAATTTGGGTGGGTCTTGGCGGCATAGGCCATCAGACCGACGTCGGCGAGGATCAGCGCATCGACACCCAGCTCGGCGGCCTTGTCCACCGCGCCGGTCCAGGTTGACCAGCCCTGTGGCTGGGCATAGGTGTTGAGTGCCAGCAAAACCTTGCGGCCGTGCTCGTGCGCATAGCGCAGACCTTCGCGCGCGCTGCGGTCGTCAAAATTGAGGCCGGGAAAGTTACGCGCATTGGTGCCGTCACGAAAGCCCATGTATACCGTGTCGGCACCATTATCGACCGCCGCGCGTAAGGCTGGCAGCGAGCCTGCCGGGCAAACCAGCTCCATTTTCTTCATGCTAGACCTCGTTGTTAGATCTTTGAGCGATAAACATGCCTGTCATCTTGAATTTTCTACGACAGCATTACTTGTAAGTAACCGGCCTTGTCTTGTGTTGCGTCGTGCCAGCTCGTTTTCGATACCATTCAGCACCCGCCATTTCCAGTTGCACCACTGTGGCGTCAACAGAACATCCAGCGAGGCGGTGCCAGTCAGACGATGATAGATCAGCTCGGGCGGAGTCATCTCGACCAGATCTGCGGCCGTGTTGACATATTGTGTCAGGCTCCACGGTTGATATTCACCACGGCGCCATTCATTGGCCAGGCGTGTGCCCTTGACCACATGCAAGGGGTGCAATTTGAGGCCATCGACACCTTCCTCCAGCACGCGTTGAAGACTTGCCCGGGCATGAAATGGCTCCTCACCCGGCAGGCCAAGAATAAGGTGCGTGCAAACTGGCAAGCCGCGCTCACGTGCTGCATGCACGGCAGTACGGTATTCGGCAAAGTCATGCCCACGATTGACCCGGCGCAGGGTTTCATCAAAGGCCGATTGCAAACCCAGCTCCAGCCAGATCTCATGGCCTTGCGCGCGATACTCAGCCAGCAAATCCAGCACTGCCGGTGGCACACAATCAGGCCGTGTGCCGATGGCAAGACCGATCACGTCCGGCTCAGCCAGCGCACTGTCGTAGCGCGCGCGGAGCAGATTGACGTCATCATAGGTATTGGTATAGGCCTGAAAATATGCGAGATATTTTTGTGCCCGCGTGCGCTTGCGGATCACGGCACGACCAGTGGCAATTTGTTCGATAATCGGATCAAGCAGGCGGGCATTGGGTGAAAAAGAGCTGTTATTACAGAAAGTGCAGCCACCAACGCCCTTGCTACCGTCACGATTGGGACAGGTAAAGCCTGCATTGATAGCGATTTTATGTACCCGCTCGCCATATTTAGCCAGCATATGTTGACCAAAGGTATTTACATAATCAGATAGTGCCATTAGCCCACCACATCAAGTTCACGCTGACGGAAATCAACCACGAGTTGTTTGGCTATTGTTCTACAGGCTGGAATATCCACTCCATCCAGACCATTGATTGCCGTTAGGGTTACAGCCAGGCCGGCAGCCTTGGCGCGGCGGGTAAAGGCCAACATAGCCGGATAGGCGCCGGGCAATTTGGAGCGTGTATGCCGAACGTAAGTGGCTTCATCCTGTGCCGTCAGCGATATAGAAACACTATCAACCATACGCGCAAGCTCTGGCGTGATATCGCGGCCATGCACCAGGTTGGCCAGACCATCGGTATTGACCCGGATATGTCGTGCGCGCCTTTGCCTTAGTTCTTGTGCGACCTCCAACAAGGTGTCTATACGCAAAGTCGGCTCACCCAGGCCACAAAAGACAATTTCCTGATAAGCGCCAGGATCACCTGCCGCATGCAGTACTTCAGCCGCCGTTGGCTCACCGGTCAGCAGCAAATCATGGTTTTGCACCACCCAGCTGCCCTTGAATTTCGGGCAGAAGGCACAACGCAAGGTACAGTGATATGTGATATTGAGATATAGATTGCCGTGCAGCTCATAGGCGAGTGTTTGCTCGCTTTGCGGCAGACGGCGTTCAGTGTTCGACATATGTTGGCTTGTTCCTGTGTGTTGGCCGTGACTGTAGGTAGTGTTATGTATTTTGCTGAATGACGCAGATCAATAATGGTGCGTGATGTATCATGTGCCAATTCCCAGCCCTCGATTCTAACAGGTGTTCCGTGATCAAAACCCCATTTCCCTTATTGAAGCTACGCAACAAGATGCTGCTGCCTGTCATCCAGGGGGGGATGGGTGTTGGTATTTCTGCTCATCGTCTGGCTGGTGCTGTGGCCAGAGAAGGCGCAATCGGCACCATTGCCAGCATCGATCTGCGCGTTCACCATCCAGACCTGATGGAACGTACCCATCGCAGCAAGGATCGTCGGGTCATCGATGATGCCAATCTGGAGGCGCTTGACCGCGAGATCAAGGCTGCCCGCCTCATCGCCCCACAAGGCACTTTGGCGGTCAATGTGATGAAGGCGGTGGATCGTCACCCTGACTTGATACGCCAATCTTGTGAAAGCGGCGCCGATGCCATAATTATGGGCGCTGGCCTGCCTTTTGAGTTGCCAGATCTGGTGGGCGAATACAAAGACAAGGTTGCCCTGATCCCTATTCTGTCCGAGGAGCGCGGCGTGCGTGCCGTGCTCAAACGCTGGATGCGCAAAGGTGTTTTGCCCGATGCCATAGTCATCGAGCATCCGCGTTATGCCGGTGGCCATTTGGGTGCAGCCAAGCCTGAAGACATAAATAATCCAAAGTTTGATTTCAGACGTGTTTTTGCCGAAATATTCAATGTTTTCAAAGAACTGGAGGTTCCGCATATTCCATTGTTGCCGGCTGGTGGTATCAATTCCTTCAAGAAAATCAAGGAAGCCTTTGAGTTTGGCGCCACTGGCGTGCAGATCGGCACACCGTTTGCCGTTACCGAAGAATGTGATGCCCATGAGAATTTCAAAAAGGTCTTGCTTGAAGCCAAACCAGAGGACATCGTCACCTTCATGAGCACCGCCGGTCTGCCCTGTCGTGCCGTATTGACGCCCTGGTTGAAAAAATACCTGGAGCGCGAGGAAAAGGTGCGCGCCCGTGCCACACCGGAAAAAGGTACTTGCGCTGTGTGGTTTGAATGTCTTACCCAGTGCGGCCTCAAGGACGGCAACCCCGCTGCCGGTCAATTCTGTATCGACACACAACTGGAGGCGGCAGTACACGGCAATGTGGAAAAAGGCCTGTTCTTTCGTGGTTCGGAGTCATTGCCTTTTGGCAACCAGATTCGCTCGGTACATGATTTGCTTACCTTGCTACTCACCGGCCAGGATCCGCGTTTGGGATCGACAATGAATTGAATATTGGCGCGGGTGTAGACCTTGGCAAAACCTGATTTTAAGCTTTGGCGGCAAAAAATTGCGGATTGTCAATGACCAGGCGTCTGTCATACACCATGATTTGTAACGCTATCGTTGGGAATAGCGCATTCTCAAGGAGACAAATCATGGTTGAGACACTCGTTGCAACAGCTGTTTTCGGTTTGCTGTTTTATTTGGTTTTTGTCGGTAAGCTGTTTAGTTGAATTAACTTCATCAGGTTATACCTGCCAAAAGGGAAGCGGTACGCGCTTCCCTTTTTTATTGGGCAAGGCAGCGCCGGATGCAGCAAATTCTGTACAGCAAAAAACTCCGCAACTCCGCTATTAATGGCCATTTAAATTGTTCCACTACACGAGGCCGCTACCCTCTCCCCCAGCCCCTCTCCCGCAAGCGGGAGAGGGGAGTTTTGCAGGTGGCTCCTACATATCCATCCTCTTCAAAAAAGGGCGCAATAACCATCGGGCATTGCGCCGGATGTAGATGCTGTTATCGGTGTAAATAAACATACAATGCAGAAGTCCATATGAACGAAGATCAAAAGCCCCTCTCACCCAGCCCCTCTCCCGCAAGCGGGAGAGGGGAGCTTGGCTGCGCCCACGGGATGTGGTGCATTTATTCCGCCATTCCCGCCTTCGCGGGGGTGACGTCTTCCGGTGGAAGGTCACGGCGCGGCAGCACAGTAGGGCTACACGCAGCATTCAATTTCTTTCCAGACGGCGGTAGGCGAGGGCTTCGGTCAGGTGCGGTAATGTTATTGTTGCACTGGCGTCCAGGTCTGCGACAGTGCGGGCGACGCGGATAATGCGGTAGTAGCCGCGTGCTGACAAGCCGAGGCGGTCTACGGCTCGGTCGAGCAAGCTTAGCTCTTGTTCGCCAAGTTGGCACCAGGTGCCACACTCGCGGCTGCTCAGTTCATGATTGGGTTTGCCCTGGCGAGCCAACTGAAGCTGGCGCGCGGCGATGACCCTGGCCTGGATGGCGGCACTGTTTTCAGCCTGGTTGTGATTTGTTGGCCGCAGTGCTTCGTGAGGCAGGCTGGGCACTTCGATGTGCAGGTCGATGCGATCGAGTAGCGGGCCGGAGATGCGGGCGCGATAACGCTGCACCTGTTCGCTGGTGCAATGGCAGCGACCGCTGGGATGGCCAAGATAACCACATGGGCAGGGGTTCATTGCGGCGATCAGTTGGAAGTGAGCTGGAAACTCGGCCTGCCGTGCCGCACGGGAAATAGTTATATGGCCAGACTCCAGTGGTTCACGCAGGGCTTCCAATACCTTGCGATCAAATTCCGGCAATTCATCCAGAAATAACACGCCGCGATGGGCAAGCGAGATCTCGCCAGGACGTGGCTGACTGCCGCCTCCAACCAGGGCGACGCTGGAGGCAGTATGGTGGGGCGCGCGAAAAGGCCGCATCCCCCAGCGGTTGGCCTGAAAACCTTGATCACTGATTGAGGCAATGGCGGCAGCTTCCAGTGCTTCCTGTTTGGTCAAGGGCGGCAGTATGCCGGGCAGACGACTGGCCAGCATGGTCTTGCCAGTGCCGGGCGGGCCGAGCATCAGCATGCTGTGGCCTCCTGCTGCGGCGACTTCCAGGGCGCGACGTGCCAGGTGCTGGCCACGCACATCGGCCATGTCTGGTATCTCGCAGATGGGCTCTTTGCTCAGTTCCTGTTGGTGCGGAACAAGCAGTGTGCTGCCACGCAAGTGGGCACAGATTTCCAATAGATGTGTGGCGGGCAGGATAGTGACATCGCTCACCAGCGCAGCTTCATTGGCATTGGCACTTGGCAGGATTAGGCTGCGGCCGCTCTCGCGTGCCTTGAGTGCCGCTGGCAGGCTGCCGCGCACTGGCCGTAATTCACCGGAAAGTGCCAGCTCACCAAGAAATTCATAGCTGGTCAGGATATCAGCGGGGATCTGGCTGGAGGCTGCCAGTACTCCAATGGCGACCGGCAGGTCAAAGCGGCCTCCTTCCTTGGGCAGATCGGCAGGGGCAAGATTGATGGTGATCCGGCGGGCAGGAAATTCCAGCTTTGAGGTGAGCAAGGCGCCACGCACGCGATCTTTGCTTTCTTTTACTGCTGTCTCTGGCAGACCGACGATGGACATGGATGGCAGGCCGTTGGCCAGATGGACTTCTACTGTTACTGGCGGGGCGTCGATGCCTATTGCGGCACGGCTGTGGACAATGGCAAGCGACATGGTTTCCTTTCCATAGTGCGGTGCATCTCGCCGTCAACCTTGATATATCAAGACAGGCAATAGCTTATTACTTAGCGTGCGACATGGCCTCTTCAAGCTCGGCCAATCTTTTTTCCAGCTCTGCCAAACGGCTGCGGCTGCGGGCGAGCACACGTGTCTGAGCATCGAATTCATCGCGGGTAACGAGGTCGAGTTTGGCCAGACGGGCGCGCAGGATGGCCTGCAGGTTGTGTTCCAGATCATGCTGCAGCTCGGTGATGCCTGGCGGCAGTACTGCCGCCAGGCGTTTAGCCAGATCGTCGATGAATTGAGGATTCAAATGGGCTTCCTCGCTTACAGGGTCTTGTGGGTGCCATCACAAAATGGTGGCGTTTTTGTACGGCGGCAACCACAAAGCCAGACCTTGGTTTTTTCAGTCAGGCTGAATTCTTTTGGACGAAAACTGGTGCCCTCGTGCGAACCATCACAAAACGGCTGTGTTTGTGAGCGGCCACAGCTGCACCACCAGTAATCACCCGCCTCCAGCTCAAGGATATAAGGCGCTTTTTGTGTCATGACAGGTTCGTTCATGGGCATTACCTCGTTTGATAATGAGTTGAGTATAGCCACAATACGGGTAGCCTGGTGGTGTTTTGCGGTCTTGTAGCAGACATATCCGTAACTCCAGCCTGTATAAGTCACCATGATGTGAGAAAAATCCGCTCTAATTTATAGAGAACCACTGTAAAGCACGTGACGTAATGACCTGTTGTTTACGAAGTTTCAACACACCCCCCATCCATGCCCTCTTTTTGAAGGGGAGGGGGCGTGCCTTATCAATTAGAGAGGCACTGATTTGCGAGTGGTTTATTTTGCCTTGGCCTTGCTCTTTTTGGCCTTTCTGCTTTTGTCTATCATCTCGTGAATAATAGGTGCGAGGATCAGTTCCATGGCAAAACCCATCTTGCCGCCTGGCACGACTATGGTGTTGCGGCGCGACATGAAGGAGCTGTCCAGCATGCTGAGCAGGTAAGGGAAATCAACATGGAGCGCGGCCGGATCCCTGAAGCGGATCACTACCATGCTTTCATCCGGTGTGGGGATGTCGCGGGTGATGAAGGGGTTTGATGTATCGACGGTCGGCACGCGCTGGAAGTTGATATCGGTACGGGAGAATTGCGGGGTAATGTAGTTCACATAGTCCGGCATGCGGCGCAGGATGGTGTCGACAGTAGCCTCGGCGGAATAACCCCGCTGGGCATTGTCACGGAAGATCTTCTGTATCCATTCCAGGTTGACGATGGGCACTACGCCTATCAACAGGTCGGTGTGAGCGGAGACATCTATCTTGCCATCAGTGACGCCACCGTGTAGACCTTCATAGAACAGCAGGTCGGTTTTGTCTGTAATAGCTTCCCAGGGAGTGAATTCACCAGCCTTGTAGCTGGCGCTGAGGCGTTTGTTGTGCTCGACAGCCTCGGCATCGCTGTGGATGTAGTAACGACGTTTGCACTTGCCGGTACGGCCATAAGTGGCGAAGGTCTCGGCAATTAAATCGAAGTGGTTGGCCTCGGGGCCGAAATGGGAGAGATTTTTGCCCTTTTTGGCAAATTCATCCAGCTGCTTTTTCATTTCAGCACGGTTGTAGCGATGGAAGGAATCACCCTCTACAACCAGCGGGGTAATTTCAGCGCGCGTGAATATATGCTCAAAGGCATTTTTGACGGTAGTCGTGCCGGCGCCAGATGATCCGGTCACTGCTACTACTGGGTGTTTTTCAGACATGTTAGGTGCTCCTTAAGAAGTATGTTTTAGTTTTGTCTACGTTCAGTTCCCGGCGACCATGCGCAAAATCTACTGCATGATAAGCAAATAAAGGGGTTAATGACTAGCCCGGTTCATAGGTGGCTGGCTTGAATTTCATGGATGGTGGACTGGCCAGCATCGTCCAGCAGGCGTTCGACGCGCTCACGCCAGGCAGCACGAAAACGCCGTGTGGTAGCCGCATCCGCCTTACCTGCCAGGATCTGTCGCATGTCCGCGCCCATTTTAGGGTCGGCTGCAATTGCACTGGGATTATAGCTTAAGGTCAGTTGCTGACCATTGTTGATACGTTCAAAGCTGTAGTGAGTGGGGTCGGATGTCGCGGCGGGGGCAAACACAAGTAAGCCGTGACGTATATATTGTCCGGCGAGGCCATGGAAGCCATTGTCGGCGGCGGCGCCTGTTAGTAGGGTGATAATCTGGCTCAGTGGGCCGGTGGTACCTTGATTAATAGCGGCATTTATAGTGATGCGCAAGCCGCCACGCTGCGGGATTTCATCGGCTGTATAAAGGCGTTGTACTGCGTTCAATACCAACAGAAAACCACCTGCCACGGTAGGGCAGGCGTGTCCAGCAAGTTTCACCGCATCACCGAAGCTGTAATGAAAGATGCCATCACCCGCGCCAAGCAGCTCGGCGAGTGGATCGTAAAAGCTAATGATGGGGCTGTTGGCAAACATGGCTCATTCCTTACGATGAATTGCGCGCCAGGCAATATCCTGACGATAGAACATCCCATCCCAATGGATCTGTTCGGCCAAGGCATAGGCGCGCTGCTGAGCTTGACGGATGTCCTCACCCAGCGCTGTGGCACAAAGTACTCGGCCACCGGCGGTGACCGTCTGGCCATTTCGTTCTGCAGTGCCGGCATGAAAGACCTTGCCGTCGGACATTACAGCTTTATCCAGTCCGGCGATCACATCGCCCTTGCGATAATCACCAGGGTAGCCGCCAGCAGCCAACACTACGCCTACGGCTGCACGGGAGTCCCAGTCGGCCTCAACCTCGTGCAGGCGCTGTTCCAATGCCGCTATGCAGAGCTCGACCAGATCAGATTTGAGGCGCAGCAGGATGGGCTGGGTTTCCGGATCACCAAAACGGCAGTTGTATTCAATCACCTTAGGACTGCCAGCTGTGTCAATTATCAGGCCGGCATAAAGAAAACCGGTATACGGATGACCTTCAGCGGCCATGCCACGCACGGTCGGTTCGATGATCTCGCGCATCACGCGTGCATGGATCTCAGGTGTGACCAGCGGCGCGGGTGAATAAGCGCCCATACCGCCGGTGTTGGGGCCGCTGTCGCCATCACCGACGCGCTTGTGATCCTGGCTGGTGGCCATCGGCAGGATGTGTTCGCCATCCACCATAACAATGAAACTGGCTTCTTCTCCGGCTAAAAACTTCTCGATCACCACGCACTGCCCGGCCTCACCAAAGGCATTATTGGCAAGCATGTCGCGAGCGGCAGCTTCGGCCTCGGCCAGTGTCATAGCCACGATAACGCCCTTGCCAGCGGCCAGGCCATCTGCCTTGATGACGATGGGGACGCCTTGCTCATGGATGTAGGCCAGCGCAGCATCCAGCTCAGTAAAGCATGCATAGCTGGCAGTGGGGATTTCATGCCGGGTCAGAAAATTCTTGCTGAAAGACTTGGAGCCTTCCAGTTGGGCTGCGGACATGCGTGGGCCAAAACAAGGCAGTCCGGCGGCGCAAAAGGCATCTACCAGCCCGAGCACCAGGGGGGCTTCGGGGCCTACGATGGTAAGACCAATATGGTTTTGCTGGGCGAAGGCGATAAGTGCGGGGATATCGGTGACGCCAATGGCCACGTTTTCGATACCGGCCTCATGTGCTGTACCGGCATTGCCCGGGGCGACAAAGACCTTGTTCACGCGTGGCGATTGCCTCACCTTCCAGGCCAGAGCATGTTCCCTGCCACCGCTGCCTACGATTAATATATTCATGGGCAATTTAATGACGGAAATGGCGCATGCCGGTGAAGACCATCGCCATGCCGTGTTCGTCGGCAGCAGCGATCACTTCCTCATCGCGCAACGAGCCACCGGGCTGGATGACGGCGACAATACCTGCTTTTGCCGCTGAATCAATACCATCACGGAAGGGAAAAAAAGCATCGGAAGCCATTACCGAACCCTTTACCTCCAGGCCAGCATGTTCAGCTTTGATAGCGGCAATACGCGCAGAATTGACTCGACTCATCTGGCCGGCACCGACGCCAATGGTCATGTTGTTCTTGCCATAGACTATTGCGTTTGACTTGACATATTTAGCCACCCGCCAGCTAAACAGCAGGTCTGCCATCTCCTCGGCGGTAGGTGAGCGCTTACTTAACACCTTGATGTCGCCAGTCAGCAACAGGTCTGCCTCTTGCAGCAGCAGGCCGCCGGTAACACGTTTGAAATCCAGTCGCTGGGCAGCCTCGCTGGGCCATGAGCCGGTTTCCAGCAGGCGCACATTTTTCTTGCTGGCAATGATCTCGATGGCAGCAGCCGAGACCTTCGGCGCGATGATTACTTCGACAAATTGCCGTTCGATAATTAATTTGGCCGTCTCTGCATCGAGTTCGCCGTTGCAGGCAATGATGCCGCCAAAGGCTGATTCAGGATCGGTTTGATAGGCGCGGTCATAGGCTTGCTGCAGATTTTCACCGATAGCGACACCGCATGGATTGGCGTGCTTGACGATAACGCAGGCCGGGCCTTCGCTAAATTGCCTGACACATTCCAGCGCCGCATCGGTATCGGCAATGTTATTGTAGGACAGCTCTTTGCCTTGTAGCTGACGGGCGCTGGCAATGCTGCCGGCCGCTGGCTGTTGTTCGATATAGAAGGCGGCCTTTTGGTGCGGGTTTTCACCGTAGCGCATCTCCTGGACTTTCTTGAACTGCAGGTTAATGGTGCGCGGAAAGATAGTTTCCTCGGCGGCGGTGAGACGACCGAAATGATTGGCAATGGCGCCGTCATAGCGGGCGGTGTGCTCGTAAACCTTGATGGCGAGCGAGAAGCGGGTGGCCTCGGTGGTGGCGCCGCTGTTTGCCTTCATCTCCCCCAGCACTCTGCTGTAGTCGGCGGCATCTATTACGACGGTGACATCGTGGTGGTTTTTTGCCGCAGCGCGCAACATGGCAGGCCCGCCGATGTCGATATTTTCGATTGCATCTGCCAGTGTGCAGTCAGGTTTGGCAACGGTCTGCTCGAAGGGATAGAGGTTGACCACGACAAGGTCGATGGGCTTGATGTCATGTTCGGCCATCACCGCATCATCCGTACCGCGCCGCCCTAGAATGCCGCCGTGGATCTTCGGGTGTAATGTTTTGACGCGACCATCCATCATCTCCGCAAAGCCAGTGTGATCTGAGACTTCAATAACGGGCACGCCACTGTCTTTGAGAAGCTTGCAGGTGCCGCCAGTGGAGAGCAATTCAACACCCATCGCCGTGAGGGTCTGGGCAAATTCCACGATGCCGGTCTTGTCAGAGACGCTGAGCAGTGCACGCTGGATTTTATTCATCAGTTAATTTCCTGGTTATCTAAACCATATTGCTTGAGTTTTTTGCGTAAGGTGCCACGGTTGATGCCCAACGCCATGGCGGCACGGGTTTGATTGCCCTGGGCGTAGTGCATTACGGCCTCCAGCAGTGGCCGTTCCACCTCGTTGAGCAAGAGCTGGTAAAGCCCGTTGGGCTCATAGCCATTCAGATCCTTGAAATATTGTTGCAGTGCATTGCGCACCATACCGTTGAGCGCAATGGCGCTGCCTGTGGTGTCGGTCATGCTGCCATGTCCTCCCCGTTGATCAGTCGTGCGAAGAAATTTTCTACCATCTGTTGTTGTAATGCCATGCTGTCAACACGGGTTACCTGTTGACGAAAGGCAGCGCCGTGGCGCTGGCCTTTGCTATACCAGGAGATATGTTTTCGCGCCATGCGTACGCCGGTGTATTCACCATAAAAATCATACAGATTGTCCAGATGGCCAAGCAGAATATCGCGTATTTCAGCTAAGGATGGCTCGGGCAGCAGTTCGCCGGTAGCCAAATAATGCTGAATTTCACGGAAGATCCACGGCCTTCCCTGGGCGGCACGACCAATCATCAGTCCGTCCGCCTGGGTATAGTTCAATATTTCTCGCGCTTTTTGTGGTGTAGTGATATCGCCATTGGCGATCACAGGGATTCTGACTCTGGTTTTGATAGCGGCGATGGTATCGTATTCGGCCTCGCCAGAGTAACCATCGGCTCGGGTGCGACCATGTACCGCAATGGCCTGGATGCCGCACCCCTCGGCAATGCGGGCAATGCTAACGCCGTTTTTATTTGAGCGATCCCAGCCAGTACGAAATTTCAGCGTAACCGGCACTTCCGGCACGGCACTGACAACGGCCTCCAGAATTTGCTGTACCAGCGTCTCATCGCGTAGCAAAGCAGAACCGGCGGCGACATTGCAAACCTTTTTGGCTGGACAGCCCATATTGATGTCGATGATCTGCGCACCGTTATCCACATTGTGCCGCGCGGCCTCGGCCAGCATCTTGGGATCAGCACCCATGATTTGCACGTTGCGCGGCTCCACTTCACCTTCATGGTCAGCGCGACGCCTGGTTTTCTCGCTACCCCAAAGCAGGGAATTGGCCGACACCATTTCGGAGACAGCCATGCCAGCGCCAAGCTGTTTGCACAATTGGCGGAATGGGCGATCAGTCACTCCCGCCATGGGCGCGAGGACGAGATTATTGGCTAGTTTGTAAGGATCGATCTGCATGCGTGAAAAACGTTGGTATAAATCAGGACCAAACATGATAACCCAGGAAAGCTGCCGAAGGGTATGTGATGCAGCGCAAGGGCACAATAACCATCGGGCAATGCGCTGAACATAGAATTTTTCCATCTCCCCCAACCCCTCTTCCAGTAAGCGGGAGAGGGGAGTTTTGTGCGGCGTCTATTGTGCCGTTCAGCTACCAAACAGCCGCTCGACTCAGAACCGTCATTCCCGCGAAGGCGGGAATCCAGGAATTCTAAAGAACTGCCCCCTTCGCGAGGGGTGACATTTATCGGCGGAACGTCAACATTGCAAGGGCGCAATAACCATCGGGCATTGCGCCGAATGTGGAATTTTTCCATCTCCCCAATTCCTCTCCCGCTGGCTGGAGAGGGGAGTGTTGAAGGAAAGGCTTTAGCACCGATGGGTGTTATATGGTGCGTAATCTACCAGGTGGGATGTCGGGTCAATGAAAGGTGAATTCAAAGCCAACTGCTGTGGTATCTGGATCGACGATGTCTAGACTTAGTTGCACGATAGCTTTCGGTGGGAATAATTTGGCGGGATCGGCTGAAATATATTCCTGTGGGTGAAAGCGCCGAGTTGCAACGACTTTGCCGTCGAGGCCGCGCATGGTGATCTCGATGATGGGGTAGGGCTGGGCAAAGGGGGCAAGATTTTGCACAGTGGCGTGGATAGTTAGTGCGCCTTGATAGTGTTCATGCGAGCGGATGTCGCGTTCGAGGATAGCCAATGCTGTGAGGTCGCGCTGTGCTGGCAGTGTGCAGCTAGTGTAATGGCAAAGTTGTTCGAGAACAGGCCGCCAGGCTTCGTGTTTAATCAGGCCGTGGCGGTTGAGGTAAACCAGTTGCAGGCCGAGTGTGATGATCAATAGCAGGCTGCCCAATCCCCAGACCAGGCCAGCCAGCAAGTGGCGAGGTGAGGCCTCATCTGCTGTTTCCAGCATGATGGACAGTGGTGAAGGTATGGTCGGCTGTGCCGTTGGCGTGGGGCTGGATGGTGGTGCAGTCCGGGATTCAGCCAGCTGGCTGCCATTTGCCGGATCGACGTTGGCCTGTAGCCCGGATGAGAGCAGTTCCCGGGTTTTTTGGGGATCGTTACTTGTTTCACCCAGCCCGTTTGGCAATGGGACAGGTGAGAGCAAGGCCTCAATATCTTCTTCGCCATAATCTTCTTTCCGGGTTGTTACCTGGTCGAATGGCTCTGTTGTTGCGGCATTAGCAGGTTCACTGGCTTCTTCAGCGGCAGGCTTATCTTCTTCAGTTAGTGGTGTGCCAAATAATTCGCCCAGGTCGATATCCAGTGAGTCATGAGCTTTTTCTGGCTCAAGGCTGGAGGTAGGGGGAGTGGAATGTTCTGCTTGAGATGATGTTTGTTCTGCTTCGCTGATCGCAGCAACTGTGGAAAGTTGCTCTGCAGCTATGGCGATATCTTCGATTGGCGGCTCGCGCAACAATTGCTCGTAATCAGGCTCGTCATGTGGCGGTTCAGCGGCAGGTGTGTTGGTGAAAAAATCTGGCGCATAGAAGACCTGTCTGCATTCACCGCAGCGCACCTTGCCGCCAGCCGCCTGTAATTGCTCAGGCGTGATGCGAAAGCGGGTTTGGCAGGCAGGGCACTGGGTATACATGGACATGGCCTAGCGTCGCTGGCCTTCCAGCCGCACCCAGCCATCGAACTCACAAGGAGCGGTCATGTGAAACCAGTCTTGATAGGCTCTTCGCACTTGTTCAGCCTGATCCGGCAGGATGCCGGAAAGTACGATGGTGCCAGCTGGACGCACCAACTGGGCAAAATGTGGTGCCAGTTCTATCAATGGGCCAGCGAGGATGTTGGCGATTAACAGGTCACTTTGGCAAGATGGCAGTTTTTTCGGCAAGGCGGTCTGGATGCGTGCGGTCACGGCGTTGCGCTGGGCGTTGTCATGGGTGGCGATAAGGGCTTGCGGATCGTTGTCTATGGCCCAGACGTGCTCGGCACCCAGCAGGGCTGCGGCAATGGCTAAAATGCCGGAGCCGCAGCCATAGTCGATGACTTGTTGTCCCTGGACAGGGTGGGCATCCAGCCATTCCAGGCATAGTCGGGTAGTCTGGTGGGTTCCTGTACCAAAGGCCAGGCCGGGGTCGAGCAGGATATTCACGCTGCCAGGGTCGGGGGCAGTGGTCCAGCTGGGTACGATCCATAGTTGCTGGCCAAAACGCATGGGCTGGTAGCTGTCCATCCACTCACGCGTCCAGTCACGATCTTCCAGTTGTTCCAGACGCCAGGGCGGTAATTCGTCCAGCCAAAATGCCTGTAACTCGTTCAGTGTTGTGTCGATGTCATGACTGGTTTCAAACAGGGCGATGACACGGGTGGAATGCCAGAGCGGGGTGGCCCCCAGGGGTGGTTCGTACAATGGTTGGTCGGCATCATCTTCCATGGTGACGGCCATGGCACCGGCATTATCCAGCCATGCGGCGAGGCCTGGTGCCTGTTCGTCGTCTGTTTCTAGAATTAATTGTAACCAGGGCATAGGCTTTACAATAGGGCGAGGGCCCTACAGCTTAAGCTTTTTTTCCAGGTAGTGAATGTTGGTGCCACCAGCCTGGAATGCGGCATCGTCCAGCAGGTTCTGATGCAGTGGGATATTGGTTTTAATGCCGTCGATGTACATCTCGGCAAGGGCAGTGCGCATTCGCGCCAGGGCGGCATCACGGTCTTCGCCCCAGGCGATGAGTTTGCCTATCAGCGAGTCGTAATAGGGCGGCACCCTGTAGCCACTGTAGATATGACTGTCGACACGGATCCCTGGGCCACCGGCAAAATGTGCCTGTTCGATTAGCCCCGGGCTGGGCATGAAAGTAACTGGATCTTCGGCATTGATGCGGCATTCGATGGCGTGCCCGCGTATGGTAATGTCCTCTTGCCGGTAGGACAGTGGCAAGCCTGCGGCAATGCGGATCTGTTCCTTGACGATATCCACGCCGGTGATCATCTCGGTGACTGGATGCTCCACCTGCACGCGGGTATTCATCTCTATAAAGTAGAACTCGCCGTTTTCATAGAGAAACTCGAAAGTGCCTGCACCTCGATAGCCGATCTCGCGACAGGCACGAGCGCAGCGTTCGCCGATCCGCTTTCTTTGTTCTTCGGTAATACCAGGGGCGGGGGCTTCTTCGATGACTTTTTGATGACGGCGCTGCATCGAGCAGTCGCGCTCGCCCAGATAAATGGCGTTGCCGTGGGTATCGGCCAATACCTGGATTTCCACATGGCGCGGATTTTCCAGATATTTTTCCATATACACCATGTCGTTGTTAAAGGCTGCGCCAGCCTCATTGCGGGTGAGCGAGATGGCATTGAGCAGGTTTGCCTCGGTATGCACCACGCGCATACCACGGCCGCCACCGCCGCCAGCTGCCTTGATGATCACCGGATAGCCAATTTCACGGCCATGGCGGATTGATTCGTTTGTATCATCGGTGAGTGCGCCACCTGAGCCCGGCACGGTGGGTACACCAGCCTTGATCATTGCATCCTTGGCGCAGACCTTGTCGCCCATCAGGCGGATGGTGTCGGCGCGTGGGCCGATGAAGGTGAAACCGCTTTGCTCCACGCGCTCGGAAAAATCAGCACTTTCGGCAAGAAAGCCATAGCCTGGGTGTATCGCCTGGGCATCGGTCACTACGGCGGCGCTGATGAGCGAGGGGATATTGAGATAGCTATCCTTGGAGGCGGCAGGGCCTATACATACTGACTCATCGGCCATGCGCACATGTTTTAGATCACGGTCGGCGGTGGAGTGCACGGCCACGGTCTTGATGCCCATCTCGCGGCAGGCACGCAGGATACGCAGTGCAATCTCGCCCCGATTGGCAATAACTATTTTATCGAACATGGGTTTGGTGGACTCGCGTGCAGAGTGCGTCATTCAATGATGAACAGGGGTTGATCAAATTCTACTGACTGGCCGTTTTCAGCCAGAATAGCCTTGATGGTGCCGGCCTTGTCGGCTTCGATTTGATTCATGATCTTCATCGCCTCGATGATGCACAAGGTATCACCGGGCTTGACCTGTGAGCCTACCTCGACAAATGGTTTGGCATTGGGTGAGGAAGAACGGTAGAAGGCGCCGACGATAGGTGAGGTCACTGCGTGACCCTTGATTTCTTCTTTTTCTTCTACACTGGCTGCTGCAGGGGCGGCGGTTGCCGGAGTGGCAGCAACTGGTGCAGGCGGGGCGTAATTGGCTGTCTGGGTGACAGTCTGATTGTAGCGGCTGATACGCACGGATTCTTCGCCTTCGTGGATCTCGATTTCAGCGATACCGGATTCTTCCAATAGCTCGATGAGTTTTTTGACCTTGCGAATATCCATAATGATTGAGGTCCTGTTAAATAGTTAATTGGTAGAAAGATGTTTAATCGTGGCGGTCAGGGCCAGCTCATAAGCCACCGGGCCCAGACCACTAATCACGCCATGGGCGAGATCAGAAAAATAGGAGTGCTGGCGAAACGACTCGCGGGCATGCACGTTGGACAGATGCACTTCGATGAACGGGAGCGCCACGGCCGCCAGCGCATCACGCAGGGCGACACTGGTATGGGTGAAGGCGGCTGGATTGATGATAATGAAGGCAACGCCATCGCTCTGCGCACGATGTACTCGCTGCACCAATTCGTGTTCTGCATTGCTTTGCAGGGATTCCAGCTCATGACCGGCCGCTGCGGCCTGTTGCTGCAAGGCGTCATCGATCTCGGCCAAGGTGGAGAGACCGTAGTGGTTGGGTTCACGAGTGCCCAGCAGATTCAGATTAGGGCCATGTAATACCAGCAGCTTTGCCATGTGATTTCATGAGTTGCAGCCTGGGCTGCATATAGTTGCAAGCAAGATGGAAATCTTGAAAAACCGCCTGGTTTTTCTTCCCCCCGAGTGCAGGAATTGTGCATCAGGCCTTGGGCTTTGTCTATGAAAAAAGCTTGATTATCGCCAAACAGGTGCTTTTTCTGCAGGATCTCGCGATGAATTTAGCGTAGCGCCCGATCCACATGGGCAGAGAATTCTGCTGGTCCCATGAAGCCAACAACGCGGAACCCATTGCGTTCCTGGCCATCTACGCCGAAGAACAGCAACGATGGTGGCCCGATTAGTTTGTAGTGACGCAGCAGGGCCTGGTCGTCGGCATCATTGGCGGTGACATCGGCCTGTAGCAGGACGACATCAGCCAGTGCTTTGACCACATTGGGGTCGCTGAAAGTATATTTTTCAAATTCCTTGCAGGAAACACACCAGTCGGCGTAGAAGTCCAGCATGACTGGTTTGCCTTGTGTCGCTGCCGTGTTTACTGCCTGTTCAACATCCTTGATGGTCTTGATGCGGGTGAATTCCAGTTTGTCGGCTCGCGCGCCCGCGCCACCACCTGCCAGGCCTAGACCATATAGCGGCTGCCAGGGGTCGTTACCACCAGCGGCAGTGCCAAACAAGATAATAGCACCGTGGATCAACAGTACCATCCCTAAGCCTTTCCAGAGCTTGCGCCAGCCAGATGCAGCGGTCTGCAATGGCTCCAGTGCGCCCATGGAAATAGCTGAGACGATGAATAATATGGCCCAGGCGGTCATGCTCAGTGCCGCTGGCAGGACACGCTCCAGCATCCATATCGCCACAGCCAGTAACAGCACGCCAAACACCGCCTTGATGACATCCATCCAGGCACCGGCGCGTGGCAACAGCTTGCCGGCTGAGGTGCCGATGAGTAGCAGCGGCATGCCCATGCCGATGGACAGGGCAAACAGCGCCAGCCCGCCCAGTATGGCATCACCGGTCTGGCCGATGTAGATCAATGCGCCCATCAGTGGTGGGGCGACACAGGGGCCGACGATCAGGGCAGAAAGCAGGCCCATGATGGCGACACCAAGCAAGCTGCCGCCTTGTTGTTTGTTGGAAATCTCACTCAAGCGAGTTTGTAGCGCCGAGGGCAGTTGCAGCTCATAAAAGCCAAACATAGACAGTGCCAGCAAGACGAAGATAAAGCTGAAGGAGCCCAGGATCCAGGCATTCTGGAAGGCGGCTTGCAGATTGGCGCCAAACAGGCCAGCCAGCACACCAGCAACGGTATAGGTCAGCGCCATCGCAAGGACATAGACCAGCGACATGGTAAAGGCACGCCGTGTAGTAAGCCCCTCGCCCTGACTGACGATAATGCTGGAGAGGATGGGGATCATCGGAAAGACGCAGGGCGTAAAGGCCAGCAACAGGCCCAGGCCAAGAAAAGTCAGCACAGTTAGCCAGCGGTTGCCACCAGCCAATGCGGCAGCCAGGGAGTCCTGTTCCGAAAGTGGTTCTGACAAGCTGGTTGGAGCGGTGTCGGGCAGTGAGCTGGCAAAATCGCTCTGTCCTGGGATTAGTTTAATTTCCTTGCTCATAGGCGGGTAGCAGATGCCGATCAGCTCGTTGCAACCTTGATACCCCACCAGCAGGCTGGCCTCGCCATTGTGTTTTATGGGAATACTGAGCTCGACGATGCCATGCAAGGTGGAGATCTGGCCAAAGAATTCATCGTATTTTTCTTCCCCGGCAGGCAGCTCGAATTCACCCAGGCTGGCGTCACCACCATTTTTCAGCTTGAAGCTGAATTTGTCGCGATAGAGATAGTGATTGGGCGCGATCTCCCAGCGCAGTTCAATCTTATCGTCGCTCACCTTGCTACTGAGCCGGAAGGCATCATCAGGCTCCAGCAGCTCATCGTCGTTGCCAAGGCCTTTACTCAAACCTTGCTGTACTTTATTCAGCGATTTGCTGGCTGTTTGTGCCGCCGGCAGATTCAGTTTGCGTGTTTCACGTTGTGGCGGATAACACACCCCCAGCTCTTCGGCACAACCTTGAAAGCCGACAGTAATTTCCATGTTGGCTGGAGCGGGACTTTTGAACGTCAGTGGAATATCTACGGTGGTGCGACCTTTATAGATCTCGACCTGGCCAAAAAATTCATCATTCGTTATTTTTCCGGCTGGAAACCTGGCCGCGCCCAGACTGATGTTTGGCGTGGTAGTGGCGAAATTGAAGCGTTCCTTGTAGAGATAGTAGCCAGGCGCGATGTCCCAGCTGGCGCGCAGGGTGTCACCGTCAATGATGCTCAGTTGGACAGGAAAGGCCTCTTCAGGCTCCAGTAGATCATCGGCGGCCAGCAGCGGGTTGGCCAGCAGCCAGGACAGGGCGAGGATAAATTTCAGCAGTGTCTTCACGTATGTGTTTCCGTCTGTTGGTCGATCCAGTGGAGGTATGCCGGCAGACCGGCCTTAATTGGGACTGCGATTATCTCTGGCAGTTCATAAGGGTGGTGCTGGCGCAGCATCAGCACCAGCTCATCGTAGCGAGTGGCAGTGGTCTTGATGAGCAGCTGGCATTCCGTTGTCTGTTGTAGTTTGCCCTGCCATGCATAGACAGAATGAACCTGCGGCACAATATTGACACAGGCTGCAAGGCGCTTATCTATCAATAGCTCAGCCAGGCGCTTAGCACAGGCCAGGTCTGGGCAAGTATTTAAAACAAGTAGATGTGACATATTCACATGATACATGTTTCCCGCTGTTACTCTGCAAACTCCAGTCGTTCGGTCAGGGCCTCCATTGCCTTGGCCGCGCAGGCTGCATCCAGCTGGCCGCCAGGCGCGCCACTGACACCAATTGCGCCGATACGGGAACCTGCAGCCAGGATCGGTAGTCCACCTTCCATTACGATGATGCCGTTGATGTGGTTGAGTTCAGGGCGGATGTCCTCGCGGCTCTTGCGGAACTCGCCTGAACTAACACCGGACATGACTACCATATTGGCCTTTTCTTCGGCTATTTGCAGGGTAAAACGTGCAGCAAGGTCATCGCGCAGTGCCGCGCGCACGAGGCCATAGCGGTCCACCACCACGGCGCTGGTTTGGTAGCCCTGCTCGCGGCAGATGCGTACTGTGTTGGTGGCAATCTCAACGGCAAGATCCATACCGATATTGCGCTCGGTGAGGATGTCGGCGGCCATGCTCGCGGTGGGCAGGGCTGTCAGCAGGGCAAAAAGTGCTGGAAAAGGGGTTTTCATGGTTGGTGTCCTTCTGAACTTGTCTGATGCGCAGTTTGATCATCAGGCATAATGGAAGATCGTTTAATTTAGCTGTAGAGATAAATGATGTCGTTGTCGCGTGTTTTATTCCTGTTGTTGCTGATTTTACCGCTGATTGAGATCTATTTCCTGATCCAGGTGGGCGGCTTAATCGGTGCCATCCCAACTATCGCCCTGGTGGTGTTTACCGCCGTGCTGGGCGTGTTGTTGCTGCAACAGCAGGGCCTGGCTGCCTTCCGGCGAGTGCAGCTTTTAGTGCAGCAGGGCGAGGCACCCACGGCGGCGATGTTGGAGGCCAGCGTGATCTTGTTGTCCGGCTTTCTCCTGCTGCTGCCTGGCCTGTTGACCGATGTGTTCGGCTTGCTGGGGCTGATCCCGCCACTGCGCCGTATCTTGGTAATGTCCCTGCTGCGCCAGGGTTTGCCTCAACGGCCAGTGCCAAAAGCTGGCCCAACCTCCCGCCTGCGGCGCGGTCCCACTACCCTGGAAGGCGAGTACAGCAAGGAAGATGATTAAGCCTTTTTTCAGGCTTAGCCCCTTGACTCTCTTTAAGTCGGCACTATTATTAGCACTCTCCTGCGGTGAGTGCTAATAGGTGCTGCCGCATAATTACAGGCCAGAATTCAAATATGGCCATTTTTTTCTAAAAAACTATTATTTTAAGAGGGTATCTGAGTATGAAAATTCGTCCCCTGCATGACCGTGTGATTGTTCGCCGCAAGGAAGAGGAGCGGATGTCGGCTGGTGGCATCGTAATCCCAGACAGCGCCGCAGAAAAACCAATTCAGGGTGTGGTGGTGGCCGTGGGCAAGGGCAAGATTCTTGACAACGGCGAGGTGCGTCCCCTGGATGTGAAGGCCGGTGATGTGGTGCTGTTTGGCAAGTATGCCGGTACCGAGGTCAAGGTCGATGGCGAGACACTGTTGGTCATGCGTGAAGAAGATCTGGTGGGTGTGATCGAGGGTTAAGCCCCGATTCAAGCTGATTGCTTAACGAATTGCAGAGGAAATACAGAAGATGAGTGCAAAAGAAATTAAATTTGGTGATTCCGCCCGTCAGGGCATGGTGCGTGGCGTCAATATCCTCGCCAATGCCGTCAAGGTAACCCTTGGCCCGAAAGGTCGTAACGTGGTACTGGATAAATCATTTGGCGCGCCGTCAATTACCAAGGACGGCGTATCTGTTGCCAAGGAGATCGAGCTGAAAGACAAGTTCGAGAACATGGGCGCACAGATGGTGAAGGAAGTATCTTCCAAGACCTCCGATGTGGCCGGTGATGGTACTACCACGGCTACTGTGCTGGCACAGTCCATAGTTACCGAAGGCATGAAGTCGGTTACTGCCGGCATGAATCCAATGGATCTCAAGCGTGGTATTGAT
Organism: Thiohalomonadaceae bacterium; assembly: GCA_041678005.1. Lineage (GTDB taxonomy): Bacteria > Pseudomonadota > Gammaproteobacteria > Thiohalomonadales > Thiohalomonadaceae > Sulfurivermis. The sequence goes on along the minus strand of JBAYOW010000024.1, from coordinate 1,470 downwards.
AAGGCCGTTATTGCCGCAGTTGATTCACTCAAAAAGTTGTCCAAGCCTTGCACCGACAGCAAGGCGATTGCCCAGGTAGGCACGATTTCTGCCAACTCCGATGAGTCTATCGGGCAGATCATTGCCGATGCAATGGACAAGGTTGGCAAGGAAGGCGTCATTACCGTGGAAGACGGTTCTGGCTTTGAAAACGAGATGGATGTAGTCGAAGGGATGCAGTTTGATCGTGGCTATCTGTCACCTTATTTTGTTAACAACCAGCAGACCATGACCTCTGAGCTGGAAAACCCTTTTATTCTTATTCACGACAAGAAGATCTCCAATATCCGTGAATTGTTGCCAGTACTGGAAGGCGTGGCCAAGTCCAGCCGTCCACTGCTGATCATTGCTGAAGATGTGGAAGGCGAGGCACTGGCTACCCTGGTGGTCAATACCATTCGCGGCATCGTTAAGGTGGCTGCAGTCAAGGCGCCAGGCTTTGGCGATCGCCGCAAGGCCATGTTGCAGGATATTGCTATTCTGACAGGTGGACAGGTGATCTCCGAAGAAGTTGGCCTGTCGCTTGAGAAGGCTACGCTGGAGAATTTGGGTACCGCCAAGAAGGTAGTGGTGTCGAAGGAAAATACTACTATTATCGATGGTGCCGGCAAGACCAGTGAGATCAAGGCTCGGGTTGAACAGGTCCGCGCCCAAATGGAAGAAACCACCTCTGATTACGATCGCGAAAAACTGCAGGAGCGTATGGCCAAGCTTGCTGGGGGTGTGGCCGTGATCAAGGTTGGCGCTGCCACCGAAGTGGAAATGAAAGAGAAGAAGGCGCGTGTGGAAGATGCCCTGCATGCGACCCGCGCTGCTGTGGAAGAAGGTGTGGTGCCTGGTGGTGGTGTGGCCCTGATCCGTGCCTTGATGGCGATCAGGATCTCAAGGGTGATAATCATGAGCAGGATATCGGTATCAAAATCGCCTGTCGTGCGATGGAAGAGCCACTGCGCCAGATCGTCGCCAATGCAGGCGAGGAGCCATCTGTGATCCTCAACAAGGTGAAGGATGGCAAGGGTAACTTCGGCTATAACGCATCCAATGGCGAGTTTGGCGATATGATCAAGATGGGTATTCTCGATCCGACCAAGGTCACTCGCACAGCGTTGCAAAATGCCGCTGCCATTGCTGGTTTGATGATCACTACCGAAGCGATGGTGGCCGAGCTGCCAAAGGAAGATAAGGGTGGCATGCCGGATATGGGTGGCATGGGCGGTATGGGTGGTATGGATGGCATGGGCATGATGTAAGCCCCACCATTTTGTAGCTATAGTCAAAAAAGCCCCGTCAGCTTGTACTGGCGGGGCTTTTTTTATTTGATAGTTGTGGGTTAGGCGCTGACTTAGACCTTGATGTAGAGCCAGCCTTCCTGCAGCCGATCGACAACTCGTTCCAGGCCGGATTTTGTCATGCCCACGTCAGGCAGCAAGT
>JBAYOW010000023.1:0-34726 GCA_041678005.1 Thiohalomonadaceae bacterium | reverse complement strand
TCTGCCTGCAGGTGGCGGTGCAGGGCGGTGGCTTGTCCAGGCTGGACGATGGATTCGGCTAGACTTTGGTTTTGGTTGCCATGCTGTGCAGGGTGGATCAGCTCCCTTATCTCTGAGCCATCTTTGGTTTGGTAGGCAGTTATTTCTGTGTATTGAGTGTGCATTGATTTCATGGAATGATCTGCAAAACCATCTTGCCGACCCTGCCACCGGCTTCGATTAATTTGTGAGCTTCGGCTGCCTGCGCCAAGGGCAGGACTTGGGTGAGGTGAATCTTCAGTTGCCCCTTGTCAGCCAGGGCACTGCATTTTTCCAGGATCCTGGCTTGGTGATGCAGGGCATCTGTCCAGCCGTAATACATAGGAGAGAGCATCAGCACGAGACTGAAGCGCAGGTTGCGCAGGCGGGCGGTCTTCCAGTCCAGACTACTATCTGGCTGCAACAGGCTTACTACATCTCCATAAGGTCGCACTGCGGCAAAGCTGTGTTGAGTGACTGCGCCGCCCACTGTATCAAAAAGCACATCGACACCATGGCCATTGGTTAATTGCAGTGTCTTGGCGACGAAGTCATCGTGGCGATAGTTGATGATGTGATCGGCGCCCAGTTGGCGCACCAAATCAGCTTTGTTCTCTGAGCTTACGGTAGTGATAACCGTGCATCCAGCTGCTTTGGCAAGCTGGATGGCGACATGGCCGACGCCGCCTGCACCGGCATGAATCAACACAGTTTCACCACTTTGCAGACGCGCGCGGTCGTGCAATGCTTCCCATGCTGTGATCAAAACCAGTGGCGCTGCCGCTGCGCTGGGGAAGTCAAAGGATTTTGGCTTGTGCGCCAGCGAGTGTTCATTGATTACGGCATATTCAGCATAGTTGCCCTGTGGGCCGCCGATGCCGCCATAACAGAACCATACCTCATCACCAGCTTTGAATCGGTTGACGCGGCCACCAATAGACTCGACTATTCCAGCACCATCACAACCCAGGATATGCGGGGAAAGTTCTGGGTAATAAGTGCCCTTGCTGCGCAATTTGGTATCTACAGGATTGATACCTGCTGCATACAGGCGAATCTATACATCATGCTCATCTTGCAGGGTGGGGGAGGGTATGTCCTGCAGCATCAGCACGTCTGGGCTGCCGGTGTCGTTCATTATGATAGCTTTCATGTTTTGTTTTCTTTGTTGTAAAGAAGATGACTGCAAGCATACACAAATGTTTGCCCTTCACCTACCATAGGCAAAATCATCCTATAGATTAATTCACCCTTATTTTGTGACTGGAAAAAAGTGAGCACTGAACGCTGGATTAAAATAGATCTCGCAGCGCAACGTCTGTATTTATATGATGATAATACAGAAGTGTTTGCCTGGCCTGCCTCCACGGCCGCCAATGGCCCTGGCGAGTTGAATGGCAGTGGTTGCACGCCGCGTGGCTGGCATGTGATAAGGGCGCGCATCGGCGCAGGCCAGGCTGTCAATACAGTGTTTATTGGCCGTCGTCCAACCGGTGAAGTTCTGACACCTGAATTATATGCCGCCGCACCGGAGCGCGATTGGATCCTGACGCGGATTCTGTGGCTCTCTGGCCTGGAGCGAGGCAAGAATCGCCTGGGTAATGTGGACACTATGCGCCGTTATATTTACATCCACGGCACACCCGATAGTGAAGCATTGACCGAGCCGACATCACAAGGCTGTGTCCGTATGCGCAATGCCGATATCATGCAGCTGTTTGATCATGTAGCTGCGGGTACTCGTGTGTTGATTACAGAAAATAAACAGGCTTGATCACCTTACATGCTGGGTGATTAATAAAATGGAGAAACCATGCCCTTAGGCCCCGTCATGCTGGATCTGCAAGGCACTGCGCTCATGGCAGATGAACGCGAGCTATTGCGTCATCCCTTGGTTGGCGGGGTGATACTCTTTACACGCAACTACGCATCACCTGAGCAGCTGGCGGCTTTGGTAGCTGAAATACACGGTTTACGCACGCCTCGTCTGTTGGTTGCTGTCGATCATGAAGGTGGGCGGGTACAACGTTTTCGCGATGGCTTTACTGCCTTGCCAGCGGCACGAAGATTTGGCGAGATATATGCCCACGACCCACGTCGTGCCAAACGTCTGAGCGGAGTCTGTGGTTGGTTGATGGCCAGTGAGCTACGTGCAGTAGGCGTGGATTTCAGTTTTGCGCCAGTGCTTGATCTTGATCGTGGTGTCAGCCAGGTAATTGATGACCGAGCCTTTCATCATTCTCCTGATGTCGTGGCAACATTGGCGCATAGCTATATGTTGGGTATGCGCAAGGCCGGCATGGCGGCAACGGGTAAACATTTTCCTGGCCACGGCAGCGTTGCGGCAGATTCTCATCACGCACTTCCCGTGGATGAGCGGGAGTATGCAGATATTTATATGGAAGATCTTGTTACCTTTAAACGGCTGATCACCTATGGCCTCGCCGGTATCATGCCGGCTCATGTAGTGTATAAAAAAGTGGATAAACAACCCGCAGGTTTTTCCCGCTTTTGGATCACAGAGGTGTTGCGTCATCACTTAGGTTTTCAGGGTGTGGTTTTCTCTGATGATCTGAGCATGGAAGGGGCTGCTGGTGTGGGAGATTATGTTGAGCGGGCAAGAGCTGCCTTGCACGCTGGCTGCGATATGTTGCTGGTATGCAATAATCGCCAGGGTGCACTGGCCGTGCTCGATGGATTGCAGCCCAAACCTCATCCTGTTTTGCATGTGCGCCTGGCGCGTATGCATGGGCGTCAGGCCACGGATAGAGCAGGACTGCAACAAGACTCACGCTGGCGACAGGCCAGACAGGCAATAGAGCAACTTGCCTATGAGACCACGCTGTTTGCGTAAGAGATAAAAGAAACAGCAGAATACAGGACTGGTGATTATGGACACAATAAGCCCACAACAGGCAGAGCAGGTTTATCGTGAAGCCGATTGCCTCTACACACAGACAGAAATTGAAACGGCCATTGCTGAAATGGCTGCCGCCATAACGCAGCGCTTGCACAGCAGTAATCCATTGGTGCTATGTGTAATGACAGGTGCGTTGGTACCGATGGGGCAGTTACTTACTCATTTGGATTTCCCCTTGCAAATAGATTATGTGCATGCTACTCGTTATCAGGGGGAAACTCAGGGCAAGGCACTGCAATGGCTGGTGCGGCCACAACATTCTTTAACAGACCGGGTGGTACTGGTGGTGGATGATATTCTGGATGAAGGCATAACGTTGCAAGCAATTTTGGCGGACTTGCAGGCGCAGGGGGCCAGTGCCGTATATACTGCCGTGCTGGTTGAAAAGGAACATACGCGCAAGGCCGACATACAGGCGGATTTTATTGGTGTGAAGGTTCCGGATCGTTATGTGTTTGGTTATGGCATGGACTACAAGGATTATCTGCGTAATACTCCGGGTATCTATGCTGTACGTGGTCTTTGAATTCTTTTGAATATTCCTCGAAGAAAATATCTATGACAAAACTAGCTATCATCGGGGGAACAGGGCTAACTTCCCTGAAGAACCTTGAAATCATCAATCGACGGATTGTGCATACTCCTTATGGTGAACCATCAGCACCTTTGATACATGGTGTTATCGCCGGCAAAGAAGTGTTGTTTCTGCCCAGACATGGTTATGCACACACCATCCCGCCACACAAAGTAAATTACCGCGCTAACATTTGGGCATTGAAAGAAGCTGATGCAGATCATGTTATTGCTATCAATGCGGTTGGCGGCATTAATGCTGCGATGACGCCTGGGCGCATCGTCATTCCCGATCAGCTTATTGATTACACCTGGAACCGCACCAATACCTATTTTGAAGAAGGACTGACTCACGTTACCCATATTGATTTTACCAAGCCTTACTGCACCAGCATGCGCCAAATGCTTATTGAAGGTGCGCGCAGCATTCAGCTCAATGCTGGTGAACGAGGCGTTTATGCGGCCACGCAAGGCCCGCGTTTAGAAACTGCAGCGGAAATCGATCGGCTGGAAAGAGACGGTTGTGACATAGTGGGCATGACGGGTATGCCAGAAGCGGCCTTGGCGCGTGAGCTTGAGCTCTGTTATGCATGTTGCGCGGTGGTCGCGAATATGGGAGCTGGACGCGGCAAAGATGTCATTACCATGGCAGATATTGAACTTAATCTCAACGAAGGTATGGGGCAAGTGCGTAGCCTGCTGGAGGTCGTTGCACCATTGGTTTGAGGCCAACAACTCTGTGGAGTGGTGAGTGATTTCAATCGCGCCGGATGGCTCCGGTTGAGCCTGCAGCTGGCGGAGGCTCAGGACTATTGACTGACACTGGTGCTGGGATAGGTTTTACAGTCGGTTTTTCCTCTGGAGTTACCAGAGCCAGGATACCAAACATCGGGTGGTCGATATAATGCAGCTCATTGCTGCGCATGCGTCTGGTCTCGGTAATTTTATATATCGGCTCGGTAGCGGTGACTGCACTGTAAAAGGAATTTTCACTGCGTTGGCTGATGCCGTGGCTGCGGTATTGCAGGTCTGTTTCCAGATGTAAATAACGCGTGAGTATCAGGCGCACATAGCCTTCAAGTCTGGGGAGTTCTTCATTATTTGAATTCCCGCTGTGAATATAAACCGGCAGGGCCTGTTCCTTGGGCTTACCAGGTTGGCGCCAGGCCTTGTGAAGCAATACCTCAAAACGTGGATCTGCTGCTATACGCTGGGCTTCTGCTTTAAGGCGAAACTCGTCAGTTGCCAATGGTGAGATTTTTTCTTGTGCCACATGTGAAAAATTCTCTTGGGCAAACATAGCCACTTCATGCACAGGCCAGTTTTCCTGTCCAGGCTTGGCTTGCGCATGGGCAATAACTATGAGCTCAACTTCATACCCGTTTTCTGCAGCAACAGATGATGTAATGTAGCCACATAAAAGTACTACCCAAAGCGCAACCAATCTCATCCTGATTCCTTTTGACAGAGATTTTGTTCTACCGCCATTACGGCTGCCTCAACGCGTGAATGAATATCCAGCTTGCGTAGCACTGCCTTGACATGCAGTTTGACGGTGCCATCAGAGATGCCCAGATTGCGGGCAATTACCTTGTTGCTCTGACCTTCGGCTAGCAGACAGAGAATTTCTAGTTCGCGAGGAGTGAGCTCAGCGAACGGATTATCCTGTGAATCAGGTTCGGCTGCCTCGCCACCTTGTACTACTCGTGCCAGGACTCCTGCCAACTCAGGTGCCACCACAGTGTGGCCTGACTGTATATCGTGCAAGGCATTGACTAATTCACCCGGCTCCATATCTTTGAGCAGATAACCTTGCGCGCCTTTGCGCAGACACTCCACCAGATCGAGCTCTTCGTTGCTGGTGGTAAGCATGACTATGGGTTTTTTCATGCCAGCATCGCGCAAGGCACACAATACTTCCAGGCCATTCATTTTTGGCATGCGCATATCCAGCAAGACGATATCAGGCTGGATTTCCAAGGCCAGCTGCATGCCGCTATGGCCATCTCCAGTGGCGGCAACGACCTCAATATTATGGCGTTCCAACAGCGTTTCCAGGCCGCTGCGGAAGAGAGTGTGATCATCGATAAGCAGTACGCGCATGGTAGTTATATCAGGACAAAGCGTTGCTGTTCTTTGTTTGGTCTGGGATCAGGATAACGGAAGGTAAGAAGCACCCTGGTCCCTTCACCTTCCTCGCTTTCAATATGTAAATCACCACCCAGATAGCGGGCTCGTTCCTGCATGATGGACAGGCCGATATGTTCGCCCGGGTGGCCGGTAAAGGCCGGTTTTTGCATGCCAACACCATCATCTTCAATGAGTACACGGTATTGTCCTTCAGTGTTGCAGCGCAACATTATGCGCACAGTCTGTGCCTTGCTATGCTTGCGGGCATTGGCCAGAGATTCCTGAACAATACGCAATACCTGCATTTCCAGATTGGCCGGCAGGCGAGTAGAGTCCCATTCCTTTTGCAAAAATGTATGGATGCCGGTTTGCTTGCGGAACTGACTGACCATGTCCTCGATGGCTGGCAATAAACCACGAGCATCTATGGGTGCGCGGAAATGCGCCAACAGCTCGCGTAATTCAGTATAGGCCTCATCCAGGCCATTCTTGATTTGCTCGATCTCATGGCTTGCTGCGGCGCTGCCCTCATCATGCAAGGTGGCTGGCAACATGCTGACCTGAAAGCGCAGGGAGGCCAGGGTTTGTGCCAGAGAATCGTGTAATTCATGCGCCAAAGTATTGCGTTCCTGCATAATGGAGAGGCGTTTCGATTCAGTGTCGAGGCGTGATTTTTCTATCGCCATGCCAAGATGACGCCCGATACTGGTAAACAGCGCCTTTACCTCATCGCGTGCATCAAACTCTGTCTTGTCGATGAACAGGTTGTAAACACCAAGACTTTTGCCACGATATTGCAGTGGCACAGCAATCATGCCGAGCTGTGTGCTGTTTTCAAGCAATGGGCGCCCAACATATTGCTGACAAGGCAACAAGTCCTGTTGAAACAATACATCACCTTCATCAGCCGCATTTCCACACAGGCAACGCTTTACAGGCACAATGCGTTCATGGGCAACCACCTCATCATCCAGGCCTATGCTCGCAACCAGCTCCATCTGATCATCATCATTTAACAGGCGCACCGTACCTGCCTTGGCGTTGACGATATCCCGCATGGTGTACAAAAAGCGGGTCAGCAGATCATTAAGATCACGTGAGGCATTCAGACTGGCAGCCACATCGTACAGCACTTGCAGTGAATGTGTTTTTTGCGCGATATGCTCTGTCTGGCGACGAACCTCGTCTTCCAGATTTTGTGTCAGAGTTTGTAAAGAGACGCCAAGGTTATTGAGATCCTTGGCAAGGATGGCAAATTCATCAGTTCCTTCCTGTGGTAAACGCGCGGTAACACTACCGTTGCGTACACGTGTTGCCCAATTGCGTAGTAAGGTAAAGGGTTCCAGCAGCTGCTGTTGCACGCTCCGTAGTAATATTGTGATGGAGAAGACTGTGCTAACGAGTGCACCAAAGAAAAGCAGGGCAAGCCAGTCAGGCTTATTCTGATCTTGCCAGACAATATAGCTGCTGACAGCCAGTAACAGCACGCTGAGCGCCAGCATGGTCATGGGAAAAAACAGATGATAAGCGCGAAATGCGAGCCAATTACGAGACCATGAACGTGGTGCTGTTCCAGCCCATTCAGCCTTTTGTAGTTCTTCAACTTTATGCATAAATTTATGCAACCCAAACTTTGGTTTATCACATCTAAGAACGGTATGTTACTACAACAACTGCCCAAGTCAGAAATCAGGAGAAAACCCCTGGCCTGCATGCGTCATCAGGACGTGAGAAAAAGTTCTGGATTTGTTGCTACAAGATTTTGTATCAGCTCATGATATGAGCTGAGCAAAGCTGTAGGTGGCAGCCCTCTGTTCAATAGACAATTCAAGATAGTTGCATTCGACAAAGATTGGCGGGAGCTGCTACTCACAGGGCGTGATGAGTTTGCGATGCATCTCGCACCTCAGCACATTCTATACTTGTCTGGCCTTCCGTGCAGATTATCCTGCATTTTTGCCGTAGGCCGTGTGGGTTTGGTGATCGAGCTATCTCGGCTCATAGACCTGTGTTAACTGCAGCCACCACCTGAACCACAACCACCAGAGCTACAGCCACCGCCGCCGCCTGAGCTACAACCTGGGTCGTTGGGATTCATGAAGATGAAATGAAACTGCCCAGGCTCCAGCTCGACAAAATCTATCGTGGTGCCTTGCAGTTGTGGGCCATATTGGGCCTCCATTACCACATGGATACCTTCGCAGGTGAAGCTCAGATCATCATCCTGAGGGTCGTCAAATCCCATGCCGTATTCCAAACTGCCTTGCATGGTAGGACGGGCGGCCAGGCGCAGAGCCATGTTGTCCATATTGTTCTGGGTTGCTGACAGCAGGATTTGCTTGGCAGCTTCTGGGGTTACTTTAATCATATTATTTTACTCAGGTAGCTTTGAATCAGATTTATTTTACGGGTAGCTTGTTTGATTTGGCAACACACTGGCGGACAAAGTCCACAAAGCGCCGTGTCCAATGATGCTCGTCAGTATCGCGCAGATGGCTGTAATTGGCTACCAGGTTGCGGTATACAATGCCATCATGCGAGCCGTCAACGCCTGCTCCACGTATCACGTCATATGCATAGATAAGTCCATCGGCCAGGTTTTCCAATGTTGAGTAATGAAATTCATGTGCCTTGAATGCGACTGTGGCACCTGAACCAGGCCATGGGTTGGCTGCAGTATCGCGCAATATGACATAGCCGCGCCCTTGCGGTTTTTCATGCATGACAACATCGCCAGGTATCACGCCAACCATTGCTGATGTTTTACCCTGCCATTCAATAGATCGCGCCAAGTACATCAAGCCACCACATTCCGCATAGGTCGGCAGGCCATTTTCAATGGCCTCACGAATTGAATGCAGCATGCCAGTGTTTGCTGCCAGGGCATCCATATGGGTTTCTGGAAATCCACCACCAATGAACAGCCCGTCTACCTCTGGCAATGACTGATCTTGCAAGGTATTGAAAAACACCAGTTCCGCACCAGCCTCTTCCAGCCGCTCCAGATCGTCAGGATAATAAAACCCAAAAGCAGCATCACGAGCAATACCTATGCGCGTCTTGCTGTTTGCTTGGGGGAGGAGGGAGGCAGGTTGGCTTGTTGCCCATGCAGCAGTCTCCGGCATTGGTAAAGGCAGGGTATTGCGCGCGATTTCCATAAGCTGTTGTAGATCTACCTGTCTGGCAACCTGGTCGGCAATATAGTTCAGTTTGCCATCTACTTCGTTTGCCTCATTGCTTGGGATCAAACCGAGATGCCGCTCGGTGATAGCAAGCTCAGGGTCGCGGTGTACACAACCAAGTAGTGGTATATCAATATAATGGGCGCAGACCTCGCGCAGGCGCTCCTCGTGGCGTCTGCCCGGCACGTTGTTTAGTATTACACCGGCAATCCGGATGCCTGGATCGAAGTTTTGATAGCCAAGGATGATAGGCACTACGCTGCGTGTCATGCCCAAGACATTGATCACCAGGATGACAGGGGTTTGTAGCATGGCAGCGAGGGCAGCATTGCTGTGTCGACCCTCGACATCCATGCTGTCGAACAGACCCATATTACCTTCAATGACGCAGATATCTGCCGGGTGTTTGCTAAAGGTGGCAAGTAGTTCAGATGCGTTTTGGGTTTGGGAGTCCAGATTGTGACATGGGTGAGCAGAGGCCAGGGATAGCCACATCGGATCTATGTAATCAGGTCCTTTTTTGAACGGCCGCACCTGCAAACCCTGGCGACGCAAGGAGGCGCACAGTCCCAGTGTAATGGTGGTCTTGCCAGAGGATTTATGTACGGCACTGATAAGCAGACGAGGTCTGTTCATTTGGATATCCGCCTATAAACATCAATGCCCCTGGCGGGGCATTGATGTTTATAGGAATTTTATTTTTCGAGTGTAGGGGCGTGCAGCCTTTTTATTTGCTGTGGTGCGGATCAACAACCTCATCAGCCAGGCTGACAGGAGTAAAACGCAGTACACGCATACCTACTACCGTCATGGCGATTGCCACAGCAATGCCAGAGAAACCAAGTACCAGTTCAGGTAGGCTGGGGCTGTAGCTATTGATCACACCATCAGCAAAGCCACTACTGACTTCATAGCCAGGAAAAAGTACTAGCGGATAGGCCTGACCACCAATTAACAGTACATACAGCTGGGCAAAGCCACCGAAGATGACCAGGGCCGATGCCACGGCGATCCAGAAACGGGAATGGCGAGTCAGTCGACAGAACAATAGTCCTAATGGCAGCAGGCTGCCGATGATGATCTGACCAATCCAGAATACCTGGGTAAAGATACCTCCATCGCGTAAAATAAAGGCCTCAACGCCATGTAGCTTGGTGGCATAAAGATTGGTAAGGTGATAGACCATGACGAAATACAGCACACCTGCGATAAAGACACCCAGCAGGTTTTTCAGGCGACGTACTACGGCATCGCCCAGTGGACGATCAGTCAAGTTATAGGTAGCCATCATCACCAGCATGAATACAGCCAGCCCAAAGGAAAACGACATGACTATAAACATCGGCGCCAGGATCGCAGCATCATAGGCCTGACGTGCCAGTAGCCAGCCAAAGATGGAGCCAGTACCGGTGGTAAGGATCAGACGCCAGACAAAGGCCGTGAAACCTGCAACTTTATAAAAGCGTTTTACAGCCGGAATGGGGTCAAGCATGGTCCATATATATACCCCCACCAGGGCAATGAAGCCGTTATAGAGAATAATGTTCCAAGCGAAGATAGACTTGAAGTTGTAATGGGTCATGGCAATGATAAGCCTGTCAGGCCGACCCAGATCCAGCACAAGTACAGTCAGGCCGCCAATGAGTAGGGCCACGGCCAGCAACGCAGACAAGCGCCCCAATGGTTGGTATATCTGTTTGTTGAATACTGTGCCGATAGAGGCGACATTGAGCGCGCCTGAGGCTGCGACAATAAGGAAGATGGCGAAGACATGTGGAGCGCCCCACACGATTTGGTTATCCATCCCCGTTACCCAGTGGCCATTGTGCTCCATGAAGAAAAAGGAGCTCAGACCAGCAAGGATGAATACTCCCAACATAATGAGTAGGCCGTAATAACCTTTGCCACTACCGATTTCCAGGAACTTAGTCGTTTTCATGCTCGAAGCTCACCTTGCTGTTAAATGCCTTGATAACGTACGCCGGTGTTAAGGCCGAGGTCTGCGCGTATTTCACTACTTGCGTACTTCTTTACGCGCTGGGCAATATCACTATTAGGATCGTTCAGATCACCGAAAATAATGGCATTACTTCCATTTGCGGCACAGGCCTCGACACAGGCTGGCTCACGACCTTCATCAACACGATGCACACAAAGATTGCAGGCTTCTACACAGCCCTTGCCACGTGGATTGTGTGGCTTCTGATCGGTCAGTGTTTCGTGGACGAAAGAACGTGCCTTGTAGGGGCAGGCCATCATACAAAAGCGGCAGCCGATACAAATGTGACGGTCTACCAGTACTATGCCATCTGCACGTTTGAATGAAGCACCTGTAGGGCATACATCCACACACGGAGGCGACCAACAATGCTGGCACATTACCGGTAGGGAATGTGTGACTTCAGTAGCCTTATGATGCAGTTCTACTTTACGGATATATTGGGTGCGTTGGCCTTCGCGACTGTGAGTTTCATTACCAAGCCCTTGTTCTTTATTACAGGCGGTAACACAGTCATTACAATCTGAACTGCACTTGCTCGTATCAACCAACATGCCCCAGCGGTTCTTGCTGCTGACCGCCTCGTCCGCAGGCTTGGCTTGCGCCACGCCATACAGGACAACACCTGGTGCCAATACGACTCCCGTTGCCGCGAGAGCCGTACCACGACCGATAAACTCACGGCGAGCCAGATCTGGTTGCTGTTGATTACTCATGGGCAACACCTGCATTATCCTCAGAATTTTTTACCAAATTATTGAGTAGCTCTGCTGTATTGGCGCGCCCTACATCTTGCATGATGCCCGAGCCAGGGGTGACCAAGGGATGAAATTGAGCAGTTGACTCCGGCTTGGTGGCATGGCATTCAAAGCAGTCCAGGGTTACGCCAGCGTAGACGTGACAATTTATACAGAAATGCCCCTCATCATTTCCTGCTGATGTGGCCATACTGTCCTCAACCGGTACATGACATTCCAAACAGGCCTTCAGACTGTATTTTTCTGTGCGTATACCACGATGCATGGTCTCATCACGATGATGCTTTAGATAGTCCATGTGGTTACGGCGCATGTCAGACTTATCTTCGACACATTGCTCGCCCTTGGCGACTGGTATGGAAGGCTGCGGAGTCCGTCCACCTTGGCCTGCAAGTGTTGGCGCCGACAAGGTCAGCACCAGCACTACCATAGCGAGAAGCTGTTGTAAGTGCTTCATCAGCATCACCTTTTTATTCGCCCATACCCATCTGGATGTAACCTGTAGGACACACGTCAGCACAGATATGGCAGCCGATACACATGGAATAATCAGTGTAGACGTAGCGACCCATAGTTCTTTCCTTGACTGCTACGCGCTTGACTGCAGTCTGCGGGCAGTAGACTACGCAGTTGTCACATTCAAAACACATGCCACAGCTCATGCAGCGATCGGCCTCATTAACCGCCTGCTTCTCATCCAGTCCAAGCATGCGTTCCTTGAAATGACCCAGAACCTCATCTGCACCAACTGCAATATACTCACGCTTGTTACGTGGGGTGTAATTGAAATAGCCAAGGAACAACTCGTCATGTGTAATGATTTCAGCAAAAGAGCGATCTTCATAGTTGTGCACGGCAAAATTTGAAGCAGATGTCCCACGTACACCACGATCGATCTCCTTGGCGTAACCTTCTGCCTTGACTATTGCCTCCTTGTCGGCGGCAGAGAAGTGCTCTACCTCAAGCCCTGCTTCCATGAGCTTTTCCATCAAGCTGAAATGATGCACATCCACCTTCGGGCGAGCAACCTGGTCCTTGTTGTTCAGGTAGTGCTCGATGCTCTCAACGGCAATGGAGGCCTGGCCAATGGCTGTGGTCAGCAGATGAGGGCGTACAACGTCACCACAGACAAAAAAGCCCGGCTTGCCCGGCACCTGGAAATGCTTGTCGGCGCTGATCAGGTTCTTGTCATTGGCGTAATCCTCAAATCCGGAGAGATCAGCTGACTGGCCAATGGCTGAGACAATAAGCTCGCACTCGATATCAAACTCGGAGCCTTCGATAGGTGTCTTGCCATCTTCTTCCAGCTTTACAACACGCAGGGCAGTGGCACGACCATCCTTGCCTTTGATAACTTCAACCGGGCTCAATTGACCGATCATCTCTACGCCTTCGCGGGAGGCATCTTCAATTTCAATTTGAGATGCAGCCATTTTGTTAAGTGGTGAGCGAGAGATCAGCGCAACCACAGCTCCCTGACGCGTGGCCGAGGCAGCAACATCCTGCGCAACTTGGTTGATGATGATGCTTTCCGGACGATCTTTTTCATTCTCTACCGTAATGTTACCAATACGACGGGCAACAGAGGCAACGTCAATGGAGGTATCACCACCACCGATTACTACCACCTTGCCGCTGTCATGTTTCAAACGGCCTTCATTAAAGGCAGCGAGGAAGTCAATGCCGGTTATGCAGTTTACGGCATCAGCGCCAGGCACAGGCAGGCTGCGACCAGCCCAGGCACCCATGGCAAATATTACGGCGTCAAAGTCTTTGGCCAACTGTTCAGTAGTTATATCTTTACCAATTTTTACGCCAGTTTTGACGGTAACGCCCATGTTGATGATACGGTTTACTTCACCATCCACTACGTCATGCGGAGTACGATAGTTAGGTAAGCCATAGCGCAGCATGCCACCCAGGGCGGCTTTTTGTTCAAAGATAGTTACGGCGTGACCTTTGAGGCGTAATTGGTAGGCTGCTGACAGGCCAGCAGGGCCACCGCCGATGACTGCTACCTTTTTGCCGGTATCAGCCCCTGCAGTAAATTTATAACCTTGCCTCAGGGCTTCATCACCAATAAATTGTTCGACTGAATTGATGCCGACGTGGTCATCCAGATGATTACGATTACAGCCATCCTCACAGGGAGCAGGGCAGGCACGACCCATAATGGCCGGGAAGGGATTGGCCTTGGCATTACGGCGGAAGGCATATTCTTCCATGCTCATGCCTTCGGCTGGTTTTTCTATGCCGCGAACAATATTCAGCCAACCGCGAACATCGTGACCCGAGGGGCAGCTACCCTGGCAGGGGGGAGTACGGTGTATATAGGTTGGGCACTTGTGCGTCCAGCTTGCCTGAAATATTTCCTCAGAGAATGGGTGATGCTTGTGGTCACCATCTTTATAGCGACGGTAGGTAAAAGCCTGCTTCATATCATCACTGGAAGTTGCCATTATTACTCTCCTATGCCTGTAGCTGTATCCCCCATCGGCAGGCTGTGCCGAGGGCATGAAATGTGTTTATTCAGAAGCCTCTGACGGCTCTGTTTCTTCGCCCTGTCCTGGAAGAATGATTGCGTCTTTCACCAACTGGTGCAGACTGACGATGGTGTCCATTGGTACGCCGTAATAAGGCATGATCTTGCTGAACTGTGCCTTGCAGATAGCACAGATCGCTGCCATGGCATTGACCTTGTCATCATCGATTACCTTCTTCAAAGCCTCCATGCGGGGCAGGGCACCCTTGACACGGATTTCCATTAAATCGTCTGTCAACAGACCGCCACCACCGCCGCAACAGTAGGTCACTTCACGGATAGCATCTGGCGCCATATCGACATAGTTATTGCACACTGCCTTGATGACATTGCGCGGTATTTCAAATTGACCGCCAGGTTCTGTACCCATGCGGCTGGCGCGGGCCACGTTGCAAGAGTCATGATAAGTCACCACTCGGTGATCATTTTGTGACTTATCGAACTTGAGCTTATCCTGCTGGATCAGATCCCAGGTAAATTCACAGATATGTTGTGGAATCGGGTAACTATGATCGAGCTGTTTTTGTATTTGTTGGGCATAAGGGTCATCGCCGCCAGAGCCGACACCGGCAAGTGTGTTCCAGAAACTGTAGGCAACGCGCCAAGCATGGCCACACTCACCAACAATGATGCGTTTTACACCAAGATCCAGCGCGGCCTTGCGGATACGCTCAGCAACCGTCTTCATGTTTGAATAAGAGCCAATGAACATGGAGAAGTTGGCGGCTTCAGATGCGTAAGTGGAGAGGGTCCAGCTGACCCCTGCTGCATGAAAGACCTTGGCGTAGCCCATCAGTCCATCAATATGTGGCTCGGCAAAAAAGTCGGCCGAAGGTGTGATCAGCAGGACGTCCACACCTTCACGATCCAGTGGGATTTCAATGTCCAGACCTGTCTCGTCAGAAATTTCTTCAGCATATTCAGTTAGGGTAGACTCCAGTGCTGGACCAGGCAGACCCAGGTTATTACCAATTTTTTGGACTTTACCAAGGATTTCATTACAGTACTTCTGGCCATAGCCAACAGAATCCATAATCTCGCGCGCAGCCATGGAGACTTCGGCAGTGTCGATACCGTAAGGGCAAAACACGGAACAACGACGGCACTGTGAGCATTGATGGAAATAGCTGTACCACTCATCCAGTACTTCACGTGTCAAATCACGGGCACCCACTAACCATGGCATATATTTCCCGGCGAAGGTGAAATGGCGACGATAGACACTGCGCAGCAGATCCTGGCGTGCGACGGGCATATTTTTCGGATCAGAGGTGCCCTGAAAATAATGACACTTGTCAGTGCAGGCACCGCACTTGACGCAGATGTCCATGTACACACGGAAGCCGCGATATTTGCCCAGCAAATCCCCCATTTTTTCGATGGCCTTCTCCTGCCAGTCATCAACCAGCTCTCCTGGAAAACCAAGTAAGGTGTTGTGCTCAGGTGCGGCAAGAAATGGTTTTAAGTGTGCCGTTGCACCTGGTTGGAGAGCAGGAATGCTTGGGTAGTCTCGCACTGTAGGCGTGTCAAACTTGTCTGCAGCCACGCGTTTCTCCTTTTACATTATACGTTCAAGCGATAAATATTTATTTACTTATCGAGCTCAGCAGCCCAGGGCGCTAAATGGCGGCGCTCACGCGGATTGTCGACCTGATTACGGCTTGGGCTGAAGAACACACCAGGTGCATGCAACAGTTTACTGAATGGAAATATAATCAGCAGTAGCGCCACCAAGGCCAGGTGAATAAGCAGCGGCGTGTCATTGGGTAAAGGTTGCAGATCAAAGCGCATCAAGCCCAGGAAAAACATTTTTACCATCACGATGTCAGTGTGGCTGACGAATTTCATCATCAGGCCAGTAAAGCCAATACCGACCAGCAGGGCCAACATCAAATGATCAGAAGGGTTAGTGATATAGCGGATACGCTCGACAAAGATACGGCGCGCCCACAGACCTGACAGGCCAAGAATCATAAAAAATCCAGCATACATACCAAACGATTGGATGAAGGTGATGATGCCCCAGACTGGTTCCTGGAAGTAGCGGAAGTGGCGCAGGATGACCAGGGCAAGCGCCATGTGGAACATCCAGCCAAATATCCATATCCATTTATTCGATTTGAACAGACTTTCAAACAGCACGACCTCACGGGCCATGCGAAAGACTACACCACCAGTCGTGGTTGGTGCTGGTGTAGTTGGGATCTTGAGCGGGGCAGGCGTTGTGGCAAATTGGCGAATCTTGTACGCCAGGCCGACGATAAATAACGCCGTGGCAATATAAAACAAGAGTGCATAAAGCACTGTCAAAGACGACATTCGTAGCGACCCTCGCTAAAAATATTGAATAGGTATGAGGTGGAGGGGATAACCCCTCCAACACATCATTTAGATACAGCCGGTAGGCTTTGGCAGACCACCGATCTTACAGGCCTGCTTGGCAGGGCCATAAGGGAACAGTTCATACAGGTACTTGCTGTTACCTTTATCGGCACCAAGCTTTTTACCGATAGCCTTGGTCAGTACACGAACCGCAGGAGCGATCTGGTACTCATTGTAGTATTCACGCAGGAAGTCGATTACTTCCCAATGTGAGTCAGTCAGTTCAAGGTTTTCCGACTTAGCCAGTTCAGCGGCGATGTCGCGATCCCAGTCATTGATATTGACCAGGTAACCTTCCTCATCAACTTCTACAGTCTTACCACCAGCAGTCATCGTAGCCATGGCATTATCTCCTCTAGTTGGATTGCTTGGGACTGGCTTAAAGCCAGGATTGAACACGATCAAACTTAACGGTCAGGTCAACAAATCCGGCATAATCTACCAGGTTGACACCATCTATTACTTTGCCCTGTATACCACGGGCATTGACATCCGGCTCAAGGGCATAAAAGGTGATATCACCCATGAACTGTTGCGCCTTGGCAGCAGCTGTCGAACCCTTCAATACAGCATAGACACCATCCTCAATCAATAAGACAGCGCTACCTTTTGCTGCGTGTTCGAGACAGCTTTCAAAGGTATCTTTTTCAAATGGTGACTTGTTTACGGTATGCAACATTTCGATACTCTCTCAATCAGAAGCTCAGGATCACGTCCTGTTGTTCCATTACTTCACTGATCTGTTGGGCGTTCATGACTTCAACGTCCACCAATAGATCATCAGCTGTCAGGCCACGATCCTTCAGTGATTCCTCGGAGACATACAGTTTTTCGACGTCGTACATTTCAAGTGCGCGATAGGTAGGAGAGAAATTCTTCATACCTATCCCGGCGGTATCCTGACCCTTGGTGATCTGAAATACGCCATCATCCATGAAAATCAGTGTTATATCCTGCTCAAATGCTGCACCGATCAACACTACTTCCAGAGATTCCAGCGCATAGACTGTACCGTAAGGAGCCTTACGGTTGATGTAGCAGAATTTCTTCTGTACACCACTACCCATCATTTCTTCATCACTCATCAATTTTTCTCCGCATCAGTCGCCAAATACAACCAGACGATCAGACTGAATGCCGCCCTCTATCAGCTGACCAAGACCAGAGATTCTGAATCCAGGAGCGAGATTGTCAGCGTCTTTGCCATTGCGCCTGGACTCATCGGCGTCAGCGATACCGCGGCGCTGGGCCGCGGCTACGCATACGACGAGATCCAAGTTGTGTTTAGCGGACAGTTCACTCCAGCGATTGACGACATTTCGATCGTCCTGCGGTGGCGTGGTCAGACGGGTCGCGTTATTGACACCGTCATGGTAGAAGAACACACGATAAATTTCGTGTCCTGCTTCCAGTACTGCCTTAACAAAATTGTACGCTGTATCAGATGCCTGATGAGTGTACGGGCCTTCATTGACTTGAATCGTAAATTTCATGAACCTCTTCCTTTATCCATGGATTAAAAACGGATGTGAGCAGAGGCATTCAGGTTCACGCGGGCACCACGCCAATTATCGATGTGGTATTTGGTGAACGGCAACTCAGTCAACTCAAAGAAGCGTGGCCAGCCAATGCGGTCGATCCACTCACTTGTACGCTCCCATTCCTTTGCATCTTTTTTATAGGCATTCAAGATCTTCTTGACTACCTCACTGACTTCTGGCCAGCGTGGTGGATTGTTCGGGATGCCTGCTGCCACCAGCTTGTGAAAGGTTGGCTTGCTGCGTGCATTGGAATTCTTGCCGCCAACCCAGATGGCAAACTTTGAATGCTCTGGATCATTGATTTGCATCGGTGGGCAAGGTGGAAAACAAGCACCGCAGCACATGCACTTTTTCTCATCTATTTCCAGTGATGGCTTGCCATTGACCACAGCAGGGCGAATAGCCGCTACCGGGCAGCGAGCAACAACTGAGGGGCGCTCACAAACATTGGCAACCAGATCATGGTTGATCCTGGGCGGTTTGGTGTGCTGGATGTTGATTGCGATATCACCCTGGCCACCACAGTTTATCTGACAGCAGGAAGTGGTGATACGCACGCGGTTTGGCATCTCTTCATGGGTGAATTCATGATAGAGCTCGTCCATTAGCGCCTTCACAGCACCAGAAGCATCAGTGGCCGGAATATCACAGTGCAGCCAGCCCTGGGTATGTGAAATCATGGAAACCGAGTTGCCGGTACCACCGATGGGGAAGCCTTCGGCCTGTAGCTTGTCGATCAGCGGCTGAACCTTCTTCTCTTCGCTGACCATATATTCAATATTGGAACGTATGGTAAAGCGTACATGACCTTCGGCGAATTCATCGGCGATATCCATCAGCTTGCGGATAGTATAGGTATCCATCTGGCGCTGAGTACCGGCACGTACGGTCCAAACTTCGTCTCCGTTTTTGGCGACATGATGCAGGACACCTGGACGTGGACGATCGTGATATTTCCACTGGCCATAATTCTTCTTCAATACAGGATGCATGTACGGGAAGGCTTCCGGTACACCGCTCTCAATTGGCATGCGAGGTGCAGACATTATTACCTCCAATTACATTTAAAACAGATTGTTGTTAGATTTGCCGGATGCTCATCTCAGAACATCCGGCATCTTGTTTTGGTACGTGCGCTTAGCCAGCCTTGCGGTCAAACCACTTCTTGGCTTCATCATCCCAACCATCAGTACGAATGTATGGGTTCGTGCGCGGATTGTTAATCATGTTCGGATCGACATCAACCTCAATACCTTCAAGGAAGTTCATCAGACCTATACGCTCGATCATTTCACCAGTACGCTCATGTTCCAGGGCGTTTTCGGCAAAGAAGTCAATAACCTTGCCAGCCAGTTCTTCCAGAGCCTCATAATCCTCATCGGTATCAAGCTTCATGAACGGGACGATTACAGTACCCATAAGGTCGCCGATCTTCAGCGTACGCTTGCCACCAATCAATATAGTGATGCCTTTGTCATCGCCAGGAGACAGAGCTTTGGTCATCACGTTGATGCAATGCATACAGCGTACGCAGCTTTTGTTGTCTACCGCCAGGCTGTCGTCATCATTGAGTGACAGAGCGCCAGTCGGGCAACGGGTAATTACATTATCAATAACGTATTTGCGGCCCTTGGCATTGACGAAATTCTTCACCTCAGCCTGGTCTACCTTCATGTCATCACGCCAGGTACCGATGATGGACATGTCGGATCGCTGGATTGAGTTCATGCAATCATTGGCACAGCCAGAGACCTTGAACTTGAACTTGTATGGCAGGGCAGGACGGTGCATGTCATCCAGAAATGCATTGACCAGCATGCGCATGGCTCTACCTTCATCAGCGCAGGAATGTTCACAGCGGGCTGCGCCTACACAGGACATCCCGGTACGCACGGCTGGGCCGGCACCGCCCATGTCAAAACCCAGTTCATTGATAGCATCAAAGGCAGGCTGAACATTTTCGCTGGAGCAGCCCTGGAACATGATGTCACCAGACTGACCGTGGAAAGCTATCAAGCCGGAACCGTACTGTTCCCAGATATCGCAAAATTTGCGGATGATATCGGTGGTGTAGTGCATGCCTGGAGGCGGCATGATACGCAGGGTGTGGAATTCAGCTGCCTTGGGGAACAGGGGCTTGTGGTTATCATCGAGTAACTCGGTAAAACGGGGGATAACACCACCGCCATAACCGATTACGCCAACCGTGCCACCTTTCCAGTAGCCTTTACGGGTGTTATAGGATGTTTCCAGCTGACCGAGGAGGTCGTTCATTACAGGTGCATAAGACTTGCCTTCATCTTTTGCCAGGCGCTTGATGCCTGTCACAAAGGAAGGCCACGGACCGCTTTCCAGCTGATCCAGCATTGGTGTGTCGTGCATTTTAGTAGCCATAATATTACTCCCGTCACAGTTCTGTAGGTTTGCAGGTTGGCCAGACAAACATATTGGCCACCCATCAGGCGCATCGGCTCATTCAGAGCTTTAAGGCCATGTACCTGTCTGAAGAGGGTCTGTAAAAATGCACCCTTTTCAACATGGGACGAATCTTAGAAGTTCATTATGCCCCCAGATATCCTTCTGATGGGGTGGGGGAAGAGATGTCATCTATCCTGAATGGGATATATAAAAACTCATGAAAATTGTGCTCAACAACTTATTAACAGTAAAAACATTCATATAAATCATTGCGTTGCAAGATAGAGTTGATAAATATCATGATATGTTTATTTATCTGTGGAATTGATGTCCTTGGGAATTGATGTCCTTGGGAATTGATGTCCTTGGGAATTGATGTCCTTGGGAATTGATGTCCTTGGGAATTGATGTCCTTGGGAATTGATGTCCTTGGGAATTGATGTCCTTGGCCCACCTTGGTTTACCATGCTGCAAGTTAGCGCCGTCTAACATTCTCTTGAAGCCCTCGCTGATACGCCCTATATAATGCAAAAGATATTAGCATACAGTGGAGTGGGGAATGCTTTATTTAAGTGAGGTCTTGATTCAAAATCCTCAACTTGATGATTTTGAAGAACTAATCGAGTTGGTGCGACAACGGGCGAAAGGGGAGATGTTCTTTCGTATAGATGTCAAGCCATCCTACGGAAACACACCAGAGAACTGGGAAGACAGGCTGGAAGCCGCATTTACCTCCTGATTCAACCATGTCAACCATAGGATTTATATGTGAAATATCTGCAACTTGAAAATGAGGCGGTACAAGGAGAGGCGGAATGCTCAGCAGATGCCATTCGGCCAAAACAGGCCGAAGAAGCGCGTCTGGCACAATTGGAGGCGGAGTTATCTGCCTTGCCTGCTGACGCACCCTTACTGCAGCTAATCGGCCTGCGTAATGATATCGGCTACATTCTGCACGATCTGGAACGGCGCGATGAGGCTTGGGAATTAGGCCATAACAGCTTTCGCCAGGCCATGGCAGCACAGCTGTGGGAACAGGCAGTGCAGGGCTGCGATATCATCTATCAAGCTGAAAAGGATGATGCTATTAAAGCTTTGGCCCATGGCGTCTGGCTGGCCGTAACTTACCCTATAGATCCAGAACTATCGGTATTGGTACTCAAAAATCTGGTCGAGGAAACACCTCCCAAGGCCGATGCTGCGGCAATTCCGGCGGCAGCCGCTGCCTATTTGGTGGAATTGCGCGCTGATGGCAAGCTGCGAGAAGACCTGCAATTCTTTACTGCAGGGATGCTGGCAAATGTGGCCAAGAATCACAGTGAAGTAGTGGATAACAAAGAGATGTTTGATTTTTGGGTGGAGCGCCTGGAGTTGAACGATCCTGCCAAGTTCCTGCCACGACTTGGCAAACTGCTTGATGTGCTGGTGCCAGATTCTTGGTGGTATGATCGCGATCTGCTACGCAGCCAGTTACCAGCAGAATGAATACCATGTTTTGGCAAGAGGACACACAGCAGGAGGATTTTATTGTCCCGGACAATGTGGTTGATCTGTCTTTTCAGATCGACTGTCGCGGCCTGCTGGTAGATCACGCCTATCCCTTGTCCAGCGCCATTCAACAGGCCTTGCCATGGTTCGGTGAAAGCCGGAAAGATGGTCTGCATCTGATCCATGTGGCCGGCTCAGGCAACGGTTGGGAGCGACCAAGTGATGCTTCAGCACTGTTATTGCCATCAAGACGCACACGTTTGGTCTTGCGTCTTGCCCGCGATAGGGTGGAAAATGCACGTGCCCTGAGTGGACAGATGCTTGATATTGATGGTCATGCCTTGCGGGTGGGGGAAGCCAAAGTGTTGACCCTTAGCACGGCAGCAACCCTATATGCCCGCTATATCGCAGCTCCTGCGGACCAGGAAGAAGTGCAGTTCATCACGGAAATGGTGCAACAAATGCGAACCATGGGACTGGATCCCAAGAAGGTAATGGCCGGCAAGAAACGGTATTTCTCCACTCCGGGTGGGGCTCTTTGCGTGCGCAGCCTAATGGTTGCTGACCTGCCACCAGCCGATGCGATACGCCTGCAGGAAGAGGGACTGGGCACACAGCGCACTTTAGGTTGCGGACTGTTTATTGAACATAAATCAATAAATAAAGTTGAGCAAAAACAGTAATTTAAACAATTTTTCTAGAAACAACTTAAAGGAGTATGCAGCATGTCGTATGAAGTGAATGGCAAAACCATTGCTACCAATGAGAATGGTTATCTGGAAGATATTAGTGATTGGAACGAGGATGTTGCCAAGGTTATTGCTGAAACTGAAAAACTTGCTTTGACAGAAAAATCATGGGATCTGATTAATTATCTCCGTGATGAGTATATCCACGACGGCGGCAATCAGCCAAATGACCGCAACATGGTCAAGGCCATGGCCGACAAATGGGGGGAGAAAATCGATGCCAAGGCCCTCTATGAGCTGTTCCCCATGCAACCTTCCAAGCAGGCAGCCAAGGTTGCAGGTCTACCAGAGTCTCGCCGTAAGGGTGGGTACTGAAAAAGGCCCGTTTTCATTTATACAACAAAGCCCGCTCAGCGGGCTTTGTTGTATATGGTGTTGCAGTATTCAGTTCAGGTAGATGTTAACCAGATTTTACGCATAAAGCCGAGTAATGCTGCTTAGCTCGAACAACAGCAAATTTGGCCGTGATGAAGTACAACTGGATCCATGCTTATATTTTCATGCGGCTTGTTACACGTTTTTTTATGGCGTCTCAAAACTCGATTCCTTGAGTGACGGCATCAATTCGCTCTGCTGCCGCGTCATCTACACCAGCATAAGCCTGCAACAGGTTCCTGCCAACTCCCAACCAGTGCTCTTGCCCTCGATTGATGCATTCATGCAGCGGCGTTGATGAACCTTCATCGCACCATTTTTTGTAGGCTATCTGCAGGGCTGGAAATAGCGCCTGACGCATGCCAGTCAGATTGGCCATATAAAAATGCAAAGAAGGGATTCGCTCTTCTGCCAGCAGGTTTGGCAGGGTCGTAAGGCAATCGGCAAGATGATCACGTACTGCACGAGCCACCAGCTCAGCCTTGGTATGCCACAGTGCATTCAGCATTTTTTCCCAGTCTGATCCGAGCAGCTCTCCTGCCTCCACCTCACCGAGTTCGTGCCAGACAGCTGCAGTGGTTTCCGTTATCGTCATCTCGTTCAGTGTGCGTTCCAAATCATTGTCTATAGGGTAAAAATGTAGTGCTCGTGCCATGGCATTTTCCTTACGGCGCCAACGCCATTCCTCAATCTTTTCCCAGAGCAGACGTCGCAATGACTCCTGTCTTACATAGATCACACCATTTAGGCTCATGGCCGGTGGTGCGGTAAGATCGCGAGCATATTCACGTGCAGTGATCAGGACACGATGACCAAGGTGTTCGGTGCGTTCATGGAGTTCGGCAAGGAAAAAATGTGGCTTGGACAGACCACCGTAGCCACCACTATATACCAGTCCATCTGGCAGCAGCTGTTCATTGAGCAGCTCAGGCTCGAATGGCATAAAGGTTTGAGTCTTGACCTCGATGGGTTGATAATCGTCCTCTTCCAGCTCACCCCAGAGTCGCTCGCGCTCAGTCAACCAGTCACCTAACTGCTTCTCCGGCAGACGTTGTGCGTAGCCCAGGCCCATCTCCCAGCGGAAATATTCGCGCATTTTGAGCAGGTAAATACATAATGAGTAGTTGCGTGCATGTTGGGCATCTGAAATATGACAATTGTGTTGCACCTGGGCTGTGATGGCTTGAAGGTCGTTGCGCATGGCTGCCTATGGATTTGGTTTGATATTAAAGGTTGAGTAAAATACTCGGTATCAGCAAAGCTAACATGCTTTATAGTAGCTGCCAATGTTAAATTAAAGAGGTTTAATCATGCGTATCAAAAGCAAATGGCATAAAAAGGATCGACCTAAATCTATTGAGGAGCAGGCCTCGGTGCTTGGCTTCATCACCTGGCGTATCGCCAATGAGAGAGCCAATAAAATGTATACGGCTGGCTTTAATTTCACCTCACAGACGCAATTGCTGGCTGTAGTGGGTGAGTTTGCTATTTTTCTTTTGCAGCTGGTCGATCGTATTGTGCATGGGCGTATGCCAGATGAAGAACGCTTGCCTTTGATGGGAGCCCTGGCTCAGCACTTGATCCGCACCATGGTGGACAATCTTACCGAGGATTTCGGCCCAGCTGATTACCGTACTGGCTTTGTCAGCACGATCAATCAGCGTTTTGATGACTATGCTGAATTTGGTTTTACTGATGGCGATCCCAGTTATCAGGCATTGCGCTATCTGGGTCAGTGTATTGATGCGGTGGCAGGCGGTGAAGCAAACAAGTGGGTAATTGAGCAAGTCATTGATATTGAGGCACCCGAAGCCATCAAGAGCCTGAAAAAAGGTCTGGCTGATGTGCTTGCCGACATGGAAGCATGGGCGCCAGCCACCTGATCGTGTATTCAGCATGCTAGGATCAGCTTTTTTTGCCCTATGGAACAGTTGATGCGTGGACGATTCATTACTCTGGAAGGCGGCGAGGGTGCTGGCAAAAGCTCCAACCTTGAGTATATAGAACAATACCTTACGATTGCCGGCAAACAGGTGATCCGTACCCGTGAGCCTGGTGGTACGTTGCTGGGAGAACAGTTGCGCACTCTGCTGCTGGATTGCAAGCAAAGCGCCATGTCAGCCGACACGGAATTGCTCCTGATGTTCGCCGCCCGCGCCCAGCACTTGCATGAACTAATCTTGCCAGCGCTTGAGCGCGGTGATTGGGTGCTGTGTGATCGATTTACCGATGCCACCTATGCCTATCAGGGAGGAGGGCGCGGTATTGCCAATGAGCGCATTCAAGCACTTGAGCAATGGACTCAACAAGGACAGCGGCCAGACCTGACCTTATTACTGGACTTACCGGTAGAACAAGGTTTGGCCAGGGCAGGGGCGCGTAGCTCACCAGATCGCTTTGAGCAGGAACAGGCTGAGTTTTTCAATCGAGTCCGTAACACTTATCGACAACGCGCAGCGCAAGAACCTGAGCGTTTTCGTATCATTGACGCTAGCCACCCACTGGCCGAAGTACAGGAACGGATAGCCGAAGTATTGGCCAGCTATCTGGCAGGGCAATAAATCATGTCGGTTTATCCCTGGCAACAAGAAATCTGGCGATCAGCACAGCAACTCATAAAGGCGGATCGTCTGCCTCATGCGCTGTTGCTAAGCGGCCCGGCGGGGCTGGGCAAACTCGATTTTGCCCGTCTGTTGGCGCAGTTTCTATTATGTGAAAACCCAACGACTGAACATGCTTGCGGTCATTGTCAAGGCTGTCACCTATTTGCCGCCGGTACTCACCCTGATTTTCAGGCCATCCAGCCGGAGGAAGAGGGCAAGGAGCTCACCATTGGCCAAATACGTGAGCTGTTGAGCTGGCAGACATTGACGCCACAATATGGCCGCGCCCGGGTCGTAATTATCGAGCCTGCCGATCGCATGAATCAAAATGCGGCTAACGCCTTGCTCAAAACCCTGGAAGAGCCTGCACAAAACGCCCTGATTTTATTGGTTACAGCACATTCAGCCAGTTTATTGCCCACCATCCGCAGTCGCTGTCAGCAATGGTCATTTGCCATACCCAGCAGAGATATCAGTTTGCCCTGGTTGGCAGAACAGTTGACTGATAAGGCTTTGGCCGAATTGACTTTGGCCATAAGTGACGGCGCACCCTTGCGCGCAGCCAGCTTGGCCAGATCAGGTGGCTTAGAGCTGCGCACTGATTTGTTTGCTGATTTCGAGGGATTTTTACAAGGGAAGACAGAGCCGGTTTTGTTGGCAAGTCAGTGGTTGAAGCTTCCCTTAATAGAAGCGTTTTCTACATTGCATGGTTGGCATGTAGACATGGCTCGTCTCAAGATCGATGTGAATACAACGCAATTAAACAATCCAGATCTGCGTAAGCGTTTGCAAGTATTGAGTGAGCAGGTAGACTTAACACACTTGCTGCAGCGGCAGGTGCAATTGCAAGAAGCCATGAAGCGGATGCGCGGCCATCCCAACATACAATTACTACTGGAAGAGATGCTGCTCAGTTGGAGCAGTGCAAATGAAAAACTGGCGCGACGCGCCACCCAAATGAGATAAGCCATTATGGAAACCAAGGCACCTGCCAGACAAGGCATACTCTCTCTGACCATCAAGGACAAAACAGCACTATACGCAGCTTACATGCCGTTCATTAAAAATGGCGGTCTCTTTATCCCCACCAACAAGGATTATGTGCTGGGAAACGAGGTGTTCATGCTGCTGACCTTGATGGAAGAAAAAGAAAAATTACCTGTTGCCGGTAAAATCATCTGGATATCACCAAGAGGGGCTCAGGGTAACCGTGCGGCCGGAATTGGTGTGCAGTTTGTCGAACAGGATGGTGGTGCAGTGCGCAACAAAATTGAAGTCTATCTGGCTGGCGCGCTCAAATCAGATCGCCAGACCCATACCATGTAAGAGATCACACTGGGGCATTTGCCCCCCACCCATGAAATAACACCCATGCAAACGCAACTCATCGATTCACATTGTCATCTGGATCTACTGGATACATCCGCTTGCCCAGATGGACTTACAGGAATATTGGCGCAGGCCTCTGCCCAAGGGGTGAGTGATGTCCTTTGTGTGAGTATCAACTGGGAGAATTTTTCCGTTGTGCAGAGTCTTGCGCAGCAACATGAACACGTTTATGCCACCGTCGGCGTACACCCCAATAGTCGTGAAGGACACGAGCCGACTGTCGATCAATTGGTGAGCGCGGCTACACAAACAAAGGTTGTAGGTATTGGTGAAACCGGACTTGATTACTATCGTTGTGAAGGCGATTTAAGCTGGCAACAACAACGCTTTCGTCATCACATTCAAGCAGCGCGCATGGCTGGCAAGCCACTCATAATACATAGCCGGGATGCCCAGCAAGATACAATCAGACTACTGAAAGAGGAGAGGGCAGATACCGTCGGCGGTGTCATGCACTGCTTTGTCGATGACTGGCATACGGCAGAACAAGCTCTGGAGATGGGTTTTTACATCTCATTTTCCGGCATCATCACCTTCGCTAGTGCCAAGCAGGTACGCGAAGTTGCCGCTCGTGTGCCAAGTAACAGGATTTTGATTGAAACAGATGCCCCTTATCTGGCGCCTGTACCCCATCGTGGCAAGCAAAATTATCCTGCCTATGTGCGCCATGTAGCGGAACATCTTGCAGATGTGCGAGATACATCTCTGGAGGATATCGCCGAGATCACCAGTGCCAATTTCAAGCGGCTATTCAGGCTCAATTAAGCAACATTCTCAAGAGGTTTCCACCTGCTTGAGAGCCATCAGCCCGCCTTTGAGCAAACATACATCAAAGTCCCGTTCAGTGAGCAGAAAAACTGCCGATGAACTACGCCGACCACTGTCGCAATAGACAATGTATTTTTTATTTTGATCAAGACTGCCTACTTTCAGGCGCAACATAAAGAGAGGAATGTTCAAACTGCCAGGAAGCGCAGCGTTCTTGTGCTCACTTTCCAACCTGACATCCAGCCAGGTAGCCATGCCTGACTCCACCATTTTCTTCGCTTCTTCATAGTCCAGATTTTTCAACACTGGCTCTTTGAGCAACGAAGTAAAATCAGCCTTGGCCAGACGCATCAATACACCATCAGTCAGCATGGTCACGTTGGCATTTCGTTTGCTGTCTGAGATCAGCGCCTCCTCACCAAAACCACTACCATTTGCCAGTTCTGCCAACTTGATCGTCTGCCCGGATTTAGCCAGCAGCCTGGTCACTGCAACACGGCCCTGCTTGATGTAATAATAATAATCGCCATCATCGCCTTGGTTGATTATGACATCACCAGCGTACACTGATACGGCCTCCATTTTTATAAATACTTTTTGGATATTCGACGCAGGGATACGGTGAAAGATGTTGGAGCGCAACATATGCATCATCCAGTCACCATCATCAACTTCTTCTTGCTCACCATCGATCTCGGCCACCATATAATCAGCATTTTGACCCCAGGTCAGCAATAGATCGAGATGATTATTATCTACCTGAAAATAAAATACCTGACTACGCGCCTTGGCAGTGGCCTGACGGGGGCGGTGATGATCGAGGGGGAAACGTGAAGCTGGTGTTGCCCCGGCAACGACACGGGGCGGTGTGCCATCCTCAGCATCCAACTCAATCTCACCACCAAGAATGTAATAGGAGTGATTATCGGCGTCGCCCTTGCTGAACAATGTTTCGCCTGCTGCAAGGCGCTCAACAAAGGTACGACGAGAAAGCTCCTGCAGATTATCCTGAGTAAGCTCGGAGAGCGGTATGTAGTTCCGCAGGTATTGGGGTTCGACCCTTGTTTTACTTTCAGCCATGATATTTTCAGGATCGCCCAAGACAGTTCTTGTAAGGTAACCAGATGGTATCTGAATTATAGGCGAAATAAGTCCTAATACTAAAGAGCCGTCCTCAGACCGCCGGAGCTGCGTATGGGCAAGCTGCTATCTGTGTTCACAGTCCATGCATATGGCGTCATATTGATATGCGTATAATGTATATTATGTTAAATGACGCATATACCTAAACAAACGATGCAGGTTCAGGGATTCAACCCCATTCTGTAAAGGTTAATTGGTGCCCGGGACCGGAATCGAACCGGTACGGTGTTACCACCGAGGGATTTTCTTACCAACTACGGTTTTTACCGCTACGCATGCAGATCGTATTTGTGGTCTGGACTTTCTCTTTGCCTTATTCTGCGCACAGAACTTAGGCAGGAGCCGTCAAGTCTCTACACTTTCCCGCAATATATTTCTGCTGGGCTTAGCTCGGGATTGCCACCATCCCATTATATGGATGCTGAGGTTTCCCCGAATTTGACTCCATTCACGCCAGCCGTTTCCGTGCTGGGTGCTCAATTTACTTAAGTCCCTTGCGTCTACCAGTTTCGCCACCCGGGCTTGGGTTTAGCTGGAGTATTTTAGCCGAAGTTACCCGCCAGTAGCCAGTTGCTTTTCTGCGTATGCAGTGACTGGTTAGCTGAAGTGTAAATTTGAAGCTGATGATTGGTGCTCTGAGATTTATTGGAGGCTGGACCCGGAATCGAACCGGGGTGCACGGCTTTGCAGGCCGCTGCATAACCACTCTGCCATCCAGCCAAATCTGTGTCAGCACATTGTTATGCTGAAAAAAAACCCCGGCAGTTGGTCCGGGGTTTGGTGATTGGAGCGGGAAACGAGACTCGAACTCGCGACCCCAACCTTGGCAAGGTTGTGCTCTACCAACTGAGCTATTCCCGCAACGTCAATTGAGCCGCTTATTGTAGTGAACACGCGCCAGCTGTCAAGTGTATTTTGAAATCTTGTTCGCCCCAGGCAATAAAATTCGCTGCTGATTAAGCTCTACAGAGGCTGTGCAGGGATGTGAATTGACCTCGGCAGGTAAGAAAGTAGCGATTAGCCTGCCCTTTAATTGCGATCAGATCGGCGGCGAGCAGAAACCGACACCTTCGCCGATCCAGCCATTCGACATCATTGACCGATAGGTTTCACCGCTAGCGACAAAGCGGTGATTGCTGTCCTGTTGCGCGGCACGGTCGTTGTATAGTCGCCAGACTGGCTGGCTACCAGTTGGGCAGCTGTCATTTTTCGACATTAGTGCGCGGAATGCCACGCCTTCGTAAATCCAGCCGCTGGCCGGTTGCATGAGATGCTCACATTCAGCGCTATCGGCTGTGTAGAAATGTGAATTGACCAATGCAGAGTAGAAACGACACACTGGCTGTGCAGCCTCCGGCGCGGGGTCTTCGGCGGGCCAAACCTTGAAACCATCATCAGCAATCAGCCATGGCGACGCATTACCGGCCGCACCGTTAAAGATGCCGTCGCGTTCCGCATTGCTCGCGGTGATGAAGTAGTGGCCAGTCTCGCGATTGTAGAAAGAATGAACTGGTATTGAATCCGGCGCGGCCTCGACCGTGACGCTCCAGTCCGATATTTCTTCCTCGCGTTCATCTGGATGCAGACGTCGTACAAGCTTGCCTGGATACACTCCTGCGGGTAGGCCTGACACAGTCGTCGTCAATGCAGTGTTCGGCGGTGCCTTCGTTGCAAAATCTTCGCGGTATGAAATGTATTCCAGGATCAGTGTACCGTCCTCAACGTGAACCGTCATCGGGTATTCCGGCAAACCCCATGCTGGCAAGTCTTGCCGCCAAGCCTATGAACACAATACCTGCCAGTCTGTTGAGCATATTCTGCGCCCGATCGGATCTCATGAGCCACGTGCGGAGGTTGCCGGCCATGATGGCGACGGTGCCGAAGACGAGAATAGTTGCAATGATAAATAACCCGCCCAACAGAATGAGTTGCATGGTCACTGAACCACGTGCCGGATCGGCGAACTGAGGCAGGAACGCAAGAAAAAAGATGGACACCTTCGGGTTGGTGATGTTCATGATGATGCCACGCCGATACAGCTCAGCACGCCCGGGCCCGGAGTATACTCCCTCCGACAAGCTGGCGGGTTTCGCCCGGAACATCTGCCACGCGAGATAAACTAGATAGGCTGCTCCACTGAATTTCAGCAGCGAGAACGCTAGTGCAGACGACTGAAAGATCGCTGCTGCGCCGAAGGCCACGATCATGCTGTGCGCAACAAGTCCGGTGCACAGTCCAAGCATCACGACCAGACCGGCAGTTCGCCCGTGCAGCGTGGATTGCGCCAGGACAAAAATGTTGTCCGGTCCTGGCGCCAGTCCGAGCAGGAGAGATGCGGTAAGAAAAGTAAATACTGTTTCAGCAGATAACACCGTTCACCTCGGGTTCGAGCAAAAGCCGTGTCGTCGATACAAGTGCAATGTAGTCGTCTGCAAGCTCATAGACTACGAAGCACTGTGTGTGTGCCCTGAATTCTCTCTTTGATTTTCATACCGCGCATAAGCGGGACGAACGCCCTGCTCTGCCTCCCTGCATCCCCATCACCTATTCTGCAGTTTTCCTTTGACTTAACCCCAAGCTGCTCCTTCAGCCGAATTAGCGTGAGGGGCATCAAGTCTCCTTTGAGCAATTTGTTAAAAACTTACTGGCCCATGACTTTTAAAGCAATATATGGCGCCACAAAAAACACAAGTGTCATGATTTTGTAGATGCTTAGGAATTCAAAATACTTAGAGTCAAGCTCCTTACCGCTTACTCTGAAAAATTTGCTATGAATGGAAGATATTGTTCGATTCATAAACACAATAACTATTGTCGCCAAGAGAAGATAGGCAATATTGATTACTGATGCCCAGCCTAATAACTCGGTTAACTGTGAAAGTGTAAGCATGATTTCCCCTCATACAGCACAAATGACTATAGCTCGCCTCACGCTGCTACCGCAACTTGCCCTCTTGTCGCTTTTACAAAGTTATGTTTAATAGTTGAATTCAAGCGCCCTGCCTATCAACCCAGAGTCGGGTAATCTGTATATCCCTTGGATCCGGGCGTATAGAACGCGCTCATGTCCGGCTCATTTACAGCCGCGCCAGTCTTCCATCTCTCGACCAAATCTGGGTTAGCAATGAATGGTCTGCCCACGGCGATCAAATTGCCTTTATTTGCAAGCAAATCACTTTCGGCACGTGCAGCATCATAGCCACCAGATAGGATCAGCGTGCCCTTGAATAATTTACGGAAGCTTGCCTTCATGGTCTCCGGCACTATTGGCGCACCCATGGACGAGTGATCGACCAGATGGATATAAGCCAAGCCGCGTGCGTTGAGTTCTTGTGCAAGATACGTGTAATCTGCCTCCATTGCGTCGTACAACGGCATGTCGTTAGATATGCCGAACGGTGATAAACGTATGCCGACTCTATCCTTGCCGATGGCGGAGATTGCCGCTTCGGCTACCTCAAGCACAAAGCGCACGCGGTTTTCTATCGAGCCGCCGTAGCGATCCGTGCGCTGATTCGAGTTCGGGCGGATGAACTGCTCAAGCAGATAACCGTTCGCACCATGTAATTCGACGCCATCGAGCCCCGCCGCCATCGAGTTCTTCGCGCCTTGTGTGAATTCTGCAATGGTGGTCTTGATGTCCTCTTCGGTCATTGCCTGTGGCATGGCATTTGGCTTCATCACCTCGGCATCGGTGTATATTTCGCCAGCAGCCGCTACTGCGGACGGTGCCAGAATACGCGCGCCAGCAGGCAGGTTAAGCGGATGAGCGATGCGCCCGCAGTGCATTAACTGCATAAATATTTTTGCACTCTGCGCGTGAACTGCATCGGCAATGAGCTTCCATCCTGCTATTTGCTCTGCAGAAAATATCCCCGGCATACGCGGATAGCCCAAGCCGTTGGGAGACGGTGATACGCCTTCAGTAATGATGAGCCCCGCTGTTGCTCGTTGCGCGTAATATTGCGCCATAAGCTCGTTCGGGATATTGCCAGTGGCGCGGCTGCGCGTCATCGGAGCCATGACC
This sequence comes from Thiohalomonadaceae bacterium, assembly GCA_041678005.1. Taxonomy (GTDB): domain Bacteria; phylum Pseudomonadota; class Gammaproteobacteria; order Thiohalomonadales; family Thiohalomonadaceae; genus Sulfurivermis. The sequence continues at coordinate 1,721 of JBAYOW010000023.1, read as the reverse complement.
AGATGATTCTGTAATGTGAGTGATCCCAGCGTGGCTTTTGAGTATAGAAGTGACATGATTAATCTCCTGAAAAATGGTTGGGTCAATCTGCGGACAAGAAGAATTGCCCGAGGCTTCCCGGCTAACTGCATGGGTTGATCGGCACCAACATCGGCATAAAAAAGCGGATACTGCCAACTCAGGCAGACAACCGCACTCACCCGATGCCGTGCTTGATGCCCTCAACAGCTATGAAAACCATATCTATCGAGTATAGGAACGATAAGTGCCCTTTACCATCCTGAAATCCTGTTCCAGTCCGTATCATTGAAATAACCTCCCCCGCCGGTATTCAAACAACTCTTGTACCGGGATAACAGCGGCGGCCGATCGTCACCAGATCTCGTACTCGATTGGCAATTTGATTGCCGGGCTGCTCAGGCTGGTGGTTAAGCGTATGCCTGATGCCTAAGAGAGACAGGGGCTGTGGCTGGTGCTGCGTTTGCTGAAGGTGCGTCGGCAGCTGATGTAGGCCGATCTGCAGGAGCCTACCGATATCACTATTTGGGGCACTAAGTGGCCTGGGCGCTATTTATTGCGCTTGTCGCGCACGTAGAGCGCTTTGGAAGGGGTGTCGCCGATCTGCCTCGCCTCGATATCGAACAGCTTGGTGGCGGTCACCAGTTCGCCCAGCTTGGCATAGCCATAATTACGCGGGTCAAATTCCGGTGACTGTTTTGCGATATTGCTGCCAACCGGCCCTAGTTGCGCCCAGCCACTGTCGTCAGAAGAGGTGTTGACTGCGTTGCGCAGCAGATTGACCAGGTTGGTATCCTGTTTCAGTTCGCTGGTCGTCTTCTTGGCAATCGCCGTGCTCTCGTCACTCTTCGAGCGCAGCACCTCGGTATAGATGAACTTGTCACAGGCGGAGACGAATGCGGCTGGGGTCTTGCGTTCGCCAAAACCGTATACCAACAGGCCGGACTCACGGATACGGGAGGCCAGCTTGGTGAAATCACTGTCGCTGGAAACGATACAGAAACCGTTAAAATGATTGGTGTAGAGCAGATCCATGGCATCGATAATCATGGCGCTGTCGGTAGCGTTCTTGCCCTTGGTGTAGGCGAACTGCTGCATCGGCTGGATCGAGTGTTCCAGCAATACCTCTTTCCAGCCCTTGAGCGCCGGTCCGGTCCAGTCACCGTAGATACGTTTGACATTGGCCGTGCCGTAGTTGGCGATCTCAGCCAGCAACCCCTCCACGATACTGGGCTGGGCGTTGTCGGCGTCAATTAGTATAGCGAGCTTGTCGGTCTGTTCCATGATTCAGTTCCCCTGCTGGAGTGATACCGTTTTGTAGCACACAAGAGGCTGTAATGACGAGGCTAAGCTTATGGATTGTGCTGAACGTACTGGCTCCTTGTCTAGTCTTCCTGCTCAAACTCCAGGTGGGCGCATCTTTGTGCGCACTGGTCTTGCTCCCTTGAAAGGGAAAAGTTGTGTAAGTTCTTTGCAGGGAAGGGCTTTCCACATACGGCGCAATACCTGATGGTTATTGCGCCCTGCAGTGCTACAAAGCTCCCCTCTCCCGCAAGCGGGAGAGGGGTTGGGGGAGAGGGGAACGGCCTGAGGCTTGCAATATGTCGCCATCTACACAGAACGCTTGGCTGAGTCGCGCATAAAACCATTAGTTGGCAGCAATAGCCACGATAACACTTTGGCCGAGACGATCAATGGGCTGT
>JBAYOW010000022.1:0-34764 GCA_041678005.1 Thiohalomonadaceae bacterium | reverse complement strand
CATTGGTGCCATGCGGATTTACGAAATAGAGGTTTGTGGCTAAGGACAAACAATGTAGCAACAACCAACGGGTATTGCGCTGGATGTAGAAGATCTGCACCTATCCTGTCATTTCCGCAGGCTGTTCACCCTCTCCCCCAGCCCCTCTCCCGCAAGCGGGAGAGGGGAGCTTTGTAGCGCCGGATGCTGCAACTCCTCTAGCTGATGTCGGTGTCTATTGTGACGTTAAGCCATCAAGCAAGCATTCGACTCAGAACCGTCATTCCCGCGCAGGCGGGAATCCAGGAGGAACTTTTTTTGGTTAAAAAGTAATCAAGTATGATTTTGCCCTGACCTCTTAATGTGCACAAGCTTGTCATGCATGTAATATTCGTCTGGCAGAAAAATTATTATCGAGGTTGCCGATGATCAAAACCATCCCACGAGGGCTTTATGCGCTCACCGACAGTCAACTCATTGCAGAGGAAAATCTCGTGCCAGCCGTAGCTGCCGCCATTGCAGGCGGGGCGGTGATGGTGCAATACCGCGATAAGAGTGAGAATGCAGCCAGACGCCGTTGGGAAGCACAGGACCTTGCCAATTTATGCCACTCCTTGCGGGTGCCGTTGATCATCAACGATGATGTCGCTCTTGCCGCCGAGCTCGGGGCGGCCGGTGTGCATCTGGGCAAGGACGATGCGGATATTGCCGCTGCCCGCACACAGCTTGGTGAGCAGGCCATCATCGGTATCTCCTGCTATAACGAGCTGGAGCGCGCCCTGAGCGCCGAGGCTGGCGGTGCTGATTATGTGGCCTTTGGCAGCTTTTTTTCATCCAGCATAAAACCAGCAGCGCCAGTGGCATCAATCGAACTGTTGCGCCAGGCCAGGGTACAGTTGCAAGTGTCGCTAGTTGCCATTGGTGGCATCAATGCCGACAATGGAGGACAGTTAATCGAGGCAGGCGCGGATTTGCTGGCCGTTATTTCTGCAGTTTTTGCTCAGGCAGATATTCGCACTGCCGCACAAAATATCAGTCAATTATTTTAAATTTCCAAGGGTTAAATATGTCCAAATCAGACCAGCTTTTCGCCGCTGCCCAGCGGCACATTCCCGGTGGTGTTAATTCTCCTGTCCGCGCCTTCAAGGGCGTGGGTGGTGAGCCAATCTTTTTTCAGCGCGGTGAAGGCGCTTATCTTTGGGCGGAAAGCGGCAAAAAATATATCGACTACGTTGCCTCCTGGGGACCGGCCATCGTTGGCCATGCACATCCACAAGTGATAGATGCAGTCCAGCAAGCCGCGGCCAATGGTCTTTCTTTTGGCGCACCGACCGTGCGCGAGACGATCATGGCCGATCGCCTGTGTGAGTTGGTGCCGTCGATGGACATGGTGCGCATGGTCTCCAGTGGTACCGAAGCCACCATGTCGGCGATACGTCTTGCGCGGCTATACAGGCCGTGACAAAATCGTCAAATTTGAAGGCTGTTATCACGGCCATTCGGATTCCCTGCTGGTCAAGGCAGGTTCTGGCATGCTGACCCTCGGTGTGCCCAGCAGTCCTGGTGTGCCTGCGGCATTGGCCGAGCACACGATCACCCTGCCCTTTAACGATGCAGCTGCTCTAAGAGAGGCATTTAAGGCACAAGGTCATCAGATCGCCTGCATTATTGTTGAACCAGTGGCCGGTAATATGAATTGCATTCCACCCGTGCCTGGTTTTCTGCAGGCCTTGCGCGAGGTGTGTGATGAGGCTGGTGCTGTGCTTATCTTCGATGAGGTGATGACTGGCTTTCGCGTCGCTCTGGGTGGCGCGCAAGGGCATTACGGCGTCCGTCCCGATCTCACCACCCTGGGTAAGGTCGTCGGTGGCGGCATGCCAGTGGGGGCCTTTGGTGGCAAGCGCGAGATCATGGAGAAGATTGCCCCGCTTGGGCCGGTCTATCAGGCTGGCACATTATCAGGCAATCCTGTCGCCATGGCGGCAGGACTGGCCAACCTTGAGATCATCAGCCAGCCTGGCTTCTATGATGAGTTGGCGCAGAAAACCAGCTATCTGGTCAATGGCATCATGACCGAGGCCAAAAAGGCCGGTATCCCGATGACAGAAAATCATATCGGCGGCATGTTTGGCCTGTTCTTTAGCGATGAAGAAAAAATTACCAGTTATGGCCAGGCAGTAGAAAAATGTGATGTTGAGCGTTTCAGCAAATTTTTCCACGGCATGTTGGCAGAAGGCGTTTATCTAGCTCCGTCTGCCTTTGAAGCCGGATTTGTTTCTTCGGCACATAGCAGCGCCGATCTGGATGAGACCATCGCCGCCGCAGGCAGGGTCTTGCGCACGCTGTAGGCTAAGCTGGCAAATGTCGCCAAAAATGATTGAGCAACTACACTCAGCCCATCCTGCTGTATGCGCTTCCTTAGTCTTGGTTAAACTATGCAATATCAAATCATTCCCGTTACTGATTTTGAGCAAAACTGCTCCCTGGTCTGGGATGAGCAGAGCATGCAGGGGGCATTTGTCGATCCTGGTGGTGAGAGTGCTATCTTGCTGGCGGCAGCGGCGGAGGCGGGAGTAACAATCACCCGCTTGCTGCTTACCCATGGCCATATCGATCATGTTGGTGCGGCCGCCCAGTTGGCGCAGCAACTGGGGGTTCCTGTTGAGGGGCCGCATGAAGATGATCGTTATTGGCTGGAGCAATTGCCACAGCAAGCGGCCCGGTTTGGTTTATCGCATGTCGATGCGTTTTTACCGCATCGCTGGCTGGCCGATGGCGATACGGTAGAGATTGGTCGCTTGCGACTGCAGGTTATTCATTGCCCAGGGCACACACCAGGACATATTGTTTTTTATCATGCCGCGACACAGCTAGCCCTGGTTGGAGATGTGCTTTTTCGTGGTGCCATAGGCCGCACTGATTTTCCTGGTGGCGATCACGCCAGTCTGCTTAAATCTATCCACACCAAGCTACTGCCGCTTGGTGATGAAGTTCGTTTCATCCCCGGCCATGGACCAATATCCACCTTTGGCTATGAGCGACTTAATAATCCTTTTCTGCGTGACAAATAAACTATTGCCCCGCAGTCGGTGGCTGCATGGTTAGCAGAAGGAATAGCTTTTTTATTGACTAATGGAGAATCTCGCTCATCATCATCTTGTAATAAGCCTTGGCTCCACCCTGCATAAAATAGTAGGAGCTGACTTTTTGTCCTTCCAGATAATACTGTAACCAACGCACCTGGTTGCCAGTCGCATCGTAGATCAGCAAGGTCTTGTTCTGCGCCTTGGCCTGATTAATGTATTTTTGCAAAGCCTTATTATCTAAAGGCACAGATTCCTGCTGTACATGAAACAGGGAGATACCTTCCTGCTGAAAGGTGTCCTGCACATCTATCAGTAAAGTGTCCTTATCAATGCGGCGTTCGAATTCTTTTGGACTCAAACTGTGTGCTGCCAGCTTTTTGCTGGATATGAGTTTGGTCTTGTCGACTGGTGATTGCCCCAGTAACACCGCCTCCTCAGGATGGGCCTCGGTCCACTCAAAGGCTCCGGCATCGAAGGCATAGACATTGTCTACGCCGCCATTCTGCGCTTCCATGGCCGCCTGATAAGATTTCTCACAGGTGCGACCATTACAGTAAAATGCTATCGGCTTAGCCGACTCTGCTCTGAGTTTTCTGATGGCCTCGATAAATCCTTGGCCACCAAACACGATATTGACCGCATCCTTGATGTGCAGAGTTTCATACTCATAGCGTGAGCGGACATCAACGATCGTAACATTGGGCCGTAGCGCATAAAGCCTACCCAGCTCTATCGGCTTTACCGCTGGGTAGAGAGCGCGTCCAGGCATACCATCATCTGCCCAGGCCTGATTGCTCAACAATAGCACCAGCAAAAACCATGGCTGGAAGTGTCGTACCAAAGTTGTTAAATACACGGTAATCCTCCTTGATAAAATCATTAACTGTCTTGCTGTCCCTGGTTTTGACCCGGCCGGTAAAGTTATGTCTATACTGGTAGCTGATAAGCCGAACAGCATTAAAACCTATTGTTTTTGTGAGTTTGAGAACGCTCTAATACACATCTATACTGTATCAGACGTGCATTACAACAAGGTAAGGTCTACGAGGGAAGATCCATGGCCGAGAAAAAAGCAGCAACATCAGTAAAAAAGAAATCTGCCGCCAAGGTGGCAAACAAGCCCAAGGCTGCAGCTGTCAAAAAAACTGCGGCAGTTAAAAAAGCTACAGCGGTCAAAAAGACTACAAATCCACGGAGTAAAAAAGCTACTGCAGCCAGCGTGAATGACGACATGCGTTTGCGCATGATAAGCGAGGCTGCATATTACCGTGCCCAGCAGCGTAGCTTCAGCAGTGGTGCGGATATGGAGGACTGGTTTGCCGCCGAGCGTGAGATCGACGCCATGCTCGGTCGGCTGGTCAAATAACTTTTTATATTCCATGAAATAAAACGCCGCTGAAATCCAGCGGCGTTTTATTTACTTAACATAAATTGGCATAAATTTATTTTGCAGCTGCCAGTGCCTGCTCGATATCAGCGATAATATCGTCGACATGCTCGATGCCGATCGACAGGCGCACCATGTCCAGACTCACGCCAGCGGCCTTGAGCTCGGCCTCGTTAAGTTGCCGGTGAGTAGTGGTGGCCGGATGGCAGGCCAGCGAGCGCGTATCGCCGATGTTCACCAGACGGATAAGAAGTTTGAGGGCGTCGATGAACCTGGCCCCAGCCTCACGCCCACCCTGAATGCCAAAAGTTACTATCCCGGAACTATTGCCACCGCGCATGTATTTCTGTGCCAGTGGATAGTCTGGCGAATCAGGCAGGCCAGGATATTTGGCCCAGTTTACCTGTGGATGTGACTGCAGGTATTTGGCAACAGCAAGTGCATTGGCGCCGTGTTGCTCCATGCGCAGCGCCAAGGTTTCGATGCCTTGCAATACCAGGAATGCATTAAAGGGCGAGAGTGCAGCGCCCATGTTGCGCAATTGCACCACGCGGGCGCGGGTGATGAAGGCCGCCGCGCCAAAGCTCTCAGTATAAACCACGTTGTGATAGGACGGGTCTGGCGTGTTGAGCATCGAGAAGCGCTCGGCATGGGCCTGCCAGTCAAACTTGCCGGAATCGACAATGATGCCAGCGAGGGAGTTGCCGTGGCCACCCATGTACTTGGTTAGTGAATGCACCACGATATCGGCGCCATGCTCGATAGGGCGGCACAAATAAGGTGATGGCACAGTGTTGTCCACCACCAAAGGCACGCCCTTGGCATGAGCCGCATCGGCGAGGCGACCAAGGTCAACTACATTGGCCGCCGGGTTACCAATGGATTCACAAAACACCAGCCTGGTCTTGTCATCAATCAGCTTGGCCAGTGCTTCGATATCATCATGAGCTGCAAACCGCACCTCAATACCCATGCGCGGCAAGGTGTGGGCAAATAGATTATACGTACCACCATAAAGTTGCGCCGTGGCAACGATGTTATCACCCACCTCACACAAGGACTGCACGGCATAGGTGATCGCCGCCATGCCAGAGGCCACCGCCAGACCGGCAATACCACCCTCCATTGCCGCCACGCGTTCCTCCAGCACGGCATTGGTTGGATTCATCATGCGTGTGTAGATATTACCCGGCACCTTGAGATCAAATAAATCTGCGCCATGCTGGGTGTCGTCAAAGGCATAAGACGTGGTTTGGTAAATTGGTACGGCAACGGCCTTGGTCGTTGGTTCGGCTGAATAGCCGCCGTGGATGGCAATGGTTTCAAGTTTCACTGCATGACTCCTTAATAGATTATATTTTTGTTGCAGTTGTGAATTTGTGCTCATGGATGAACGGGATTTGGTAAAAAACAGAATGTCATCAATTGCAGGTTGGACACTAAACCAAATATACGAGCTAACTGAAGTCCCCTGCCTCGATAGCTGCCTGCAATTTCTGCAGACGCAGCAATGGGTCATCTGTCTGCAACAGGGCTTGTTTCAGTTCCAGCTTCAACGGCAGTAGCTCTGCCAGGCGCGCGCTGACCCAAACGGCATCATCATAACGCGGCGTAAGGCGGGCATAGGGAAACTGGAGTTGCGCAAGCATAGTTTGCAACAAACTCACCAGAGATTGCCATTCGGCGGGCATCGCACAGGCAGGTTCATCCGCCAGTAGTTCGATATTGGCAAGGATCAATTGATCATTCTGCACTGCAGATTGCAGAATGCGAAAACGTTGCACACCATCTACATCAATACCCAACAGCCCATCCGGGCGGCGCTCAAACCAGCTGATGCGAACCAAGGTGCCAACCTCGCATGTACTGGCGGCAAGACCTGTTTCCTGTCCTGCACGTATCAGGCAAACACCAAAGGGGCTACTTTCACGCAAACATGTGCTGATCATGTCGAGATAGCGCGGCTCGAAGATGCGCAAGGGCAGGACGCCACCAGGAAATAATACGGTATGGAGTGGTAGTAGCGGGATATTCACTTTACTGTCCCCAGCGTTTGATCAGCTGATGATTGATATCGAGATGATCGAGAATACGCGCGACGACAAAATCCACCAAATCGCTGATTTGCTGCGGTTGATGATAAAAGCCGGGTGATGCCGGCATTACTGTAACGCCCAGTTGTGACAGTTTGAGCATATGTTCCAGATGGATCGCCGAAAGCGGCATCTCACGCGGCACAATGATCAAAGCTCGTCGCTCCTTGAGCATTACATCAGCGGCGCGTTCGATAAGGCTATTGCTGGCCCCAGTGGCAATGGCCGACAAGGTACCGGCAGAGCATGGACACACCACCATGGCACGTGGCGCATTCGATCCACTGGCCACCGGGGAAAGCCATTGTTCCTTGCCAAATACCTGTAGCTGTCCTGCAGCAGCCTGATAATAATCGCTGAAAAAAGTCTGCATTTCAGCTGCACTGCCTGGAACCTTGAGATCGGTTTCGGTCGCCAGCACCACTTGTGCCGGTGCAGAGATCATCAGATACACCTGTTCGCCAGCCTCGATCAGACACTGCAACAGGCGCAGACCATATACCGCGCCAGAGGCGCCCGTGATTGCGACGCTAATCGCCTCACGCTTTAATGAAATATGCGGTTCAGGAGTATTCATGAAAAACACTTCATGTATTTGCCAATCTCTGTAGCAGTTTGTCGTGGATATTGGCAAAGCTGCCATTGCTCATCACCAACACATGATCGCCAAGCTTTGCAGTCTGGCACACGGCACGCACCAGCGTATCGATCTCAGTATAGACCTGTCCGCGTTCAGCCAGTGATGGCAACTGCCAACCCAGCTCGTCCGGCAGATAGACAAATACCTCATCGGCCTCGGCTAGCGATGGGCCCAGGGTCTCACGATGCACACCAAGCCGCATGGTATTGGAGCGCGGCTCCAACACGGCCAGGATGCGCTGCTCGCCTACATGCTGGCGCAAGCCGGCCAGGGTGGTAGCAATTGCGCTTGGGTGATGGGCAAAGTCATCATATACCTTAACGCCACCCGCCGCGCCACGTAACTCCAGGCGGCGGCGCACATTCTTGAACTCGGCCAATGCAGCACATGACTGTCCCACGGGCACGCCGACATGGCGGGCTGCCGCAATTGCAGCCAGGGCATTGGCAACATTGTGCTGACCGATGAGCGACCAGTGCACCTCAGCTTGGGCAATACCTTGCCAATGCACAACAAACTGGCTGCCATCATCAAGCCGCAATTCAGCACGCCAGCCTGCCGCCGATCCCAGGCTTTCCACTGCTGTCCAGCAACCGCGCTGTAATACTCGCTGGAGGGCCGCATCCTCAGCAGGAGCAATGATAAGCCCCTCGCCAGGGATAGTTCGCACCAGGTGATGAAATTGTTGTTCGATGGCGGCAAGGTCGGGAAAGATGTCGGCGTGATCATATTCAAGATTATTCAAGATCGCCGTGCGCGGTCGATAGTGGACAAATTTTGATCGTTTATCAAAAAAGGCCGTGTCGTATTCATCCGCTTCAACAATAAAAAATGGCGTCTCGCCGGCGCGTGCGGAGACGGCAAAATTCTGTGGCACACCACCAATCAAAAATCCAGGTGCCAGCCCCGCGTATTCAAGTATCCAGGCCAACATCGAGGCCGTAGTGGTCTTGCCATGAGTGCCTGCCACGGCCAATACCCATTTCTCCCGCAAGACATGTTCGGCCAGCCATTGTGGCCCTGAGGTGTAAGGGATATTGTGATTAAGTATGTGTTCCACTGCGCCATTGCCACGCGAGAGGGCATTGCCGATCACCACCATACCGGTAGCAGCGGGGATATCCTCAGGTGCATAACCTTCAGTCAAGTCGATACCGGCGGCGGTCAGCAGCTCGCTCATTGGTGGATACACACCTGCGTCCTGACCGGACACTGTATGGCCAGCCGCGCGCGCCAGTTGTGCAATACCGCCCATGAATGTGCCACAAATACCGAGTATATGGATATGCATGATTGCCCGTATCGAAGAAAATCAGTAGGGAAACAACAACCCCATCAGGTTATAGGAAAGCAGGGTATAGGCAAAGGCCAGTAGCAGTGCAAGACTTTGATGAACGTCCAGGGCGTGGCGCAGGATATGACCAGTCACCAACATGCCCCAGATAATAAGTCCCAGAGTCAGCATGGATGGCAAGAGCCTTGCCTCAGGTGTATTTATCGAATAAAACCAGATTGTCAACGGCAAGGCCAGCATGCCCAACACCAAACCACTGCCGAGCAGGGCGGTGAGCGTCTGTAAAAAACGTGTTGATTTATGCGTCAATTTTAACAGCACATGGATAAATGCAAAAAGCAGTGCCACGTTGAACAGGCTGGCGGCAGCGGCATGGAACAGTGGCAGGGTAAACAAGGCAAAAAGCAAGTCCAGCAGAATGTGCAACATCAATGTCAGGACGAGCAGAAAACGTGATGCAGGCAATTGCTGTGGCACACCGCGCAACAGACAAATTTGCCAGAATATATTGAATAATTGCAGCATGAGGCTTACAGACTCCTTTCGCCAGTCTCCATCATACGGCAGCAATGACTTGAGCGGAAACCGCTAACCGCCTGTTTCATCAAGGTGCCCAGATGATGCCGTGCCGGTGAGGAAAAGCAAACAGATATTTGGCGCGTACGCATACCTGGCAAATCTTTGTCTCACGCCATGATGGAGCATGCACGCTATACTTGGTACACCATGAATATTACCTATATAGATAACCCAAGTAATCTTCTCGTCTGGTGCAACAAGCTGCGTGAGTACGACTGGTTTGCCATCGATACAGAGTTTATGCGGGAAAAGACTTATTACCCACAGCTTTGTCTGATCCAGATCGCCACCGTCGATGAGGCCGTTTGCATAGATCCTTTTGGCATCGACGATCTCGGCCCGCTACTGGAACTTCTATACGACCCCAATATGCTAAAGGTGTTGCACGCCGCACGCCAGGATCTGGAGATCTTCCATGTCATGCGTGGTACACCACCTGTGCCGGTGTTTGACACCATGCTGGCTGCCACCCTGCTCGGCCATGGCGATCAAATTGGCTATGGCGCACTGGTGAAGGAAACCCTGGGTGTTGAACTGGACAAGGCACAAACCCGCACCGACTGGAGTCGACGTCCGTTGTCCGCTGAACAACTGGCCTATGCCATTGATGATGTGCGTTACCTGGTGCAGGTTTACCAAAAGCAGCACGAGGCTCTGGGAAAAAATGGCCGCCTGGCCTGGCTTGCTGATGACTTTGCGGCCTTGTCAGCGCCTGGTCTTTATATCAATCAACCAGAGGAGGCCTGGCTGCGCATCAAGGGAGTCCATTTTCTCAAGGGTGTGCAACTTGCTGTTGCTCAACAGTTGGCAGCCTGGCGTGAACAACAGGCACAACAAACCGATCGACCGCGCCGCTGGGTGCTGAAGGACGAAGTCATTTTTGATATGGCCAAGCAAATGCCAGCCAGTCTGGAAAGACTGGGCCGCATTCGCGGTCTGGATAAAAGCATGCTGGAGCGCCATGGCAAGCATCTGCTGGACTTGATCGAGCAGGGCAAACAATGCCCCAGGGAAAGCTGGCCGCAACTGGAACAACCCGTACGACTGTCCGCCGATCAGGAAGCCCTGGTCGATGCAATGATGGCCATGGTGCGCCTGCGCGCCATTGAACAGCAGGTAAGTGTGCAGACTTTGGCACCACGGCGTGAGGTAGAGAAACTACTCAGGGCAGATAATGATTCCATCCTCTTGCATGGCTGGCGTGCGCAGCTCGTAGGGCATGATCTGCAACGCCTGTTGCGTGGTGAACTGCAACTGCGCGTCGATGAAGGTCAACTAAATGTCTATTCAGTGCTTCCCTAAATGGTCTAGCAAGAAAAGCATTTGGCTATATTGGTTTTTATGCAAATAGAAACAACTCTTTATGATTTCAGCAAAACCAGGGCTTGTTCTCATGCCCTGGTGAAACATATGGGCCAAGTGTCGTGACCCCGCCATTTCCCTTGAGCCGCACGCGTTTTCCCTGGCGTAGTGGCAACCACTTCACGCTCCTGGTCGATGGTGGTCAGTTCTTTCCGGCCATGCTCGCAGCCATAGCTGAGGCACGGCACTATATCTTGCTGGAAATGTATCTGGTTGAAACAGGCACTATCACCAGCGAGTTCATTAGCGCATTCAACGCTGCCGCCCAGCGCGGCGTACAGGTATTTTTACTGCTGGATGATTTTGGTGCGCGAGGACTGATGCCCTCTTGTCGGCAACGTCTGTCTGCCGCTGGCATAGACCTGTCATTCTATAACCCATTGCGTTATGGCAATCTACGGCGCAACCTTTTGCGTGATCATCGCAAAATGCTGGTGGTGGATAGCACGGTGGCCTTTATCGGCGGCACCGGCATTACCGATGAATTTTTACCGCAGGATGGCGAACCCTGGCATGAGGTCATGCTGGCAGTGTACGGCCCTTGTGTTACTGATTGGCAGGTCTCCTTCAAGCAAGTCTGGCATTCAGTCGCTGCCACGGGACGAACTGCCTTGCCGGACTTTCCGGACCAGGCAACACAGGCTGTGGCTCACGCTACGGGACGCGTTGTACTTAATGCGCCGCTGCACATGGATATCAAGCGCTCACTGGTTAACCATTTGCGCAGCGCCGAGCAGCGTATCTGGATCGCTACTGCCTATTTCATTCCTTCCCGCAAGATTCGTCGCCTGTTGAAGCGGTCTGCACGACAGGGACTGGATGTGCGCCTGTTACTACCAGGGCATATCACCGATCACCCGGCGGTGCGACATGCCGGACGGCGCTACTACGACAAGCTCCTGCTCGCTGGCGTGCGCATCTTTGAGCTGCAACCGCGCTTCCAGCATTCCAAGGTATGTCTTGTAGATACCTGGGTATCCATCGGCTCCAGCAATATTGATCGCTGGAATTTCAGCTGGAATCTGGAGGCTGAGCAGGAAGTCGAAGATCATGAATTGGCCGCGCAGGTGGCTGAGCTGTTCAGCCAGAACTTTCTTCAAAGTCACGAGTATTTACTTGCTGAATGGCAGCAGCGGCCATGGTATCGGCGACTACAGGAACGCTTCTGGGGTACAATTGAGTTGTGGCTGGAGCGTTTCAGCCAACGCAAACCTTGATCAAAACACCGTCACTCATGAAAATTTGTCTCGTTTCCGATAGCCACGATAATCGCCCCCTGTTGACTGCCGCTGTTGCCGAGGCCAAGGAGCTTGGGGCCCAGATAGTCTGGCATTGTGGTGATGTCGTCTCCCCTACCGCCTTGCGGCCGTTACAAAAGCTAGGTCTGCCGGTACATGTCATCCACGGCAATAATATGGGTGATACCTATGCCATGTTCATGCTGGCGCAGGAACCAAATAGCGTGTTTTTTTATCATGGGCAGGATGCCGGCCTGGAGCAGGGCGGCAAACGTATCTTTCTTGTGCATTACCCACACTATGCCCATGCCATGGCGCTAACAGGTGACTGGGACATTGTTTGCTGTGGTCACGATCATCGCCCTGCGATCAAGAATATCCCCAATATCAAAGGCGGCAATACTTTATTACTCAATCCCGGCACCGTGGCGGAAATTGGCCCGCGTTCCAGTTACATCTTTGGCGATCTGAGCACAATGACATTTGAAATCCGCGATGTGCCGGGTGGCAAAAAAAATAATCAGCACTAGCTACATGCTGCTGGTGCACAAAAACCCTGACTTCATTATTCAGAGGTTTCCTGGTTCTATCGCTTATCAGGGATAGCTTGATGTATAATATTTTATGTCCGCACAGGCTGACTTTATTGGTCAAAATCTCTTTTACGCTCCTTTATCTTGAGTTGTGCAATTTAGTTTGAAAATGCCTTCTTCTGCCTTACCTTCGCCAAAGTGCCACTTGGGTTCCACTGATGTGGTTGTGCGAGCATATGGCCTTGGTAAACGTTATGAAATCTATGATCGCCCTCATCATCGCATGCTACGCCAGTTCTGGCCTGGCGCACGGCGTTTTGGTCGTGATTTCTGGGCCTTGCGCGGAGTGGATTTTGAAATCCAGCGTGGTGAGACAATCGGTATTATTGGCCGCAACGGTTCGGGTAAATCGACTTTATTGCAGTTGATTTGTGGCACCTTACGCCCGAGTGATGGTGAGGTGCAGATCCATGGTCGGGTGGCGGCACTGCTGGAGCTTGGCGCTGGCTTCAATCCTGAATTCACCGGCGTGGAAAATGTCATTCTCAACGCCACGATCCTCGGGTTGACCCATCAAGAGATTGATGATCGCCTGGATGATATTCTCGCCTTTGCCGATATCGGCGATTTCGCCTGGCAACCTGTCAAACATTTTTCAAGCGGCATGTTTCTGCGGCTGGCCTTTGCGGTAGCGGCACATGTCGATGCAGATATTCTGGTTATAGATGAGGCGCTGGCGGTTGGCGATGTGCTCTTCACGCAGAAATGTATGCGTTTTCTCCGTCGGTTTCGCGAACATGGCACTTTGCTGTTTGTAAGCCATGATGTTGGCCTGGTAACCGGGCTGTGCGATCGGGCAATCTGGCTGGAGCATGGCGAGATGCGCATGAACGGCGATGTTAAAAGCGTTACTAATGCGTATATGGAGCATGTCTATGCCAATCAGCAGGCAGTGTCTCCCATTGATATTGGCGCAGCAAAACGGCAACAAGCAACTTCAACAGCCTTTCGTGCGGATATCCGCCGTGAATTGCTGATACATTCGAATTTACGCAATGACATGGAAGTGCCCTCTTTTGATTCATTGGCTGAAGGCTTTGGCATTGGTGGCGCGCATATTACTCATGTGGGTTTTCATAGCGAAGACGACCGGCCGCTGGCCTGGGTGGTTGGTGGTGAACCGGTGGCGCTCAAGGTCTGTTATACGGCAGCGCAGGATATCGATGGCGCGATCATTGGCTTCATGGTCAAAGACCGTGTTGGCCAGGTGTTATTTGGTGAAAACACATATCTAAGCTACCAGGATAATCCATTTCGACTTGCGAGTGGCGAACAGGCTACAGCACGTTTTTTGTTTCGCATGCCTTATCTGCCGGTCGGTGATTACGTAGTTACAGTCAGCATCACTGAAGGCAGCCAGGAAAATCATATTCTGCACCACTGGATACATGAGGCGCTGGTGTTTCGTTGTCATGCCTCGCACATGGTATTTGGCCTGATGGGCGTGCCTATGAGTGCCATCGAAATGACTGTGGCAAAACCTCCTCCAGCTGAGTCTGCCGATGCATAATCCAGGGCAATCATCGCGCTCCCTGCTGGCGGCATTTGTGTTTGTCTGGCGCAGTCGATATTTATTGTTTGGCATGGTGCGGCGAGAAGTATCTGGCCGCTATCGTGGGTCGTGGCTGGGCTTGTTGTGGAGCCTGCTGACGCCAATATTGCTCTTGGCGATTTATACTTTTATCTTTGGATTTGTATTCAAGGTCCGCTGGGGCGAGGGCAGGAATGTGGATGGTGAATTTGCCGCCGTCCTGTTTTGTGGGATTATCTTGCATGGGTTTCTGTCTGAAGTGTTGACTCGCTCACCATTGCTGATAATAGGTAATGTTAATTTTGTAAAAAAGGTGGTGTTCCCGCTGGAGGCTTTGAGCTGGGTAACGGTAGGCGCGAGCCTGTTTCACTTTCTGCTTGCCCTTGTTGTACTGGTAGCATTTTTATTACTTAGTGGCAGTGGCATTGCGTTAACAGCACTAGCCTTACCGCTACTGCTTGTGCCTTTTGCTTTCATTTTGCTCGGTATCTCATGGTTTGTTGCCGCTCTAGGTGTGTATGTGCGTGATACCACTCATGTAGCAGGCTTTGTGGCAACGGCATTAATGTTTCTCAGCCCGGTATTTTATCCTTTATCTGTCGTGCCGGAGGCGTATCAAGATCTGTATTTCCTGAACCCACTTACCTACGTAATCATCGAGGCACGCAACAGCCTTATTTTTGGCACCTGGCCTGAACCTGCACCGCTGGCGCTGTACTGGCTGGCTGCACTGCTGACTTGTTGGGGTGGTTATGCGTGGTTTCAGAAAATGCGCAGCGGCTTTGCTGATGTGCTGTAAGGTGGCGGTGAAATTATAGGCATGGTTTAAGGTTGCTGTAGTTTTGCTTGAGGACGGATATTGTCGGACTAAGGCCCGCCTACCTATCATATATTCCAACGGTGAATTGTGTACCACAGGGGAGCCGTGTGGGAATATTTAAACTTTTTCATGTGGAGCAACAGCACTATCGTGCGCTGACCGGCATACGCGGTTGGGCTGCGCTATGGGTGCTGTTCTATCACGCCTGGGTTATCGCTGTGCCACGTCGTATCAATCTCCCGCTGGGCGACTGGACACTGGATCTGACGCCGTTTTTTTCCATCGGCTGGGCTGGCGTACCCATATTTTTTGTGCTGTCGGGTTTTCTGCTCGCCCTGCCTTTTGCTGCCTGGCAGGCGGGGATGCGAGAACGCCCTGCGCCAGGCCGCTACTTGTTTCGTCGCGTTGTCCGTGTCTTTCCTGCTTACTATGCCCAGCTTTTGCTGCTGCTATTGCTGGCCATCGTGCTGCATGGGCAAATCCCGCTGAATGATCTTGGTGCAGTGTGGCGACACCTGCTTATGCTGTTTGTACCGCCACCGCTAGGAACCACACCACTCAACGGCGTGTGGTGGACGCTGCCGATCGAATTCAGTTTTTATCTGGTCTTGCCCTTGATGGCATTTTTGTTACGACCCAGCCGCTGGTGGCTGTTGTTGGCGACAGTGGTCGGATCGATGCTGCTTTGGCGTGGCGTCACTATCAGCCTGCTGGCAGCAGAAACAGTGCCGGTGCGTCTGCTGATGGCCTATCAGCTGCCTGGATCACTAGATTCCTTTGGCCTGGGTATGCTGGGTGCTGGTCTATATGTCAATCGTGCGCGCCTGGGTCTGGCGCAGTTGTCCAATTTTTATCTTGCTGCAATTACAACCAGCGCCTTGCTTATTGTGGTCGCTACACTGTACTGGATGCACTATAACTATCTGGACTACTGGCAGCACAGCCTGATCTTTTACACCTGGACACCGCTATTTGGCACCGCGATTAGCGCTTTATTATTCGCCGGCGTAAGTGGCTGTCGGCTGGCCAATGGGCTATTTGGTAATCGTGTGATGATATTTTGTGGGCTAATCAGCTACAGCGTCTATCTGTGGCATTATCCAGTGATGGGGTGGTTGCTGAAAAGCGATTTCATTCTCGGCCATGAGGGCTATAACCTGCCGCGATTACTCAGTGCCGCTGTATTGATCACTTTTTTGTTGGCATCTTTATCTTATGCTTTCATTGAACGACCAATGATGCGACTGCGACGAGGAGAAAGACGATGAGTGTGCTGTGGGTCGCAGAAGCAGGTAGCTCATTGCCGCCACCACAGGCGCGACTGTTGTTGTTTCAGTTTGATGATCAGCAAACTGCCGAGAATATTTCTGCCGAAACTATCGTAATACCAGCCGCGACACGGCCATTACAGAGTGGTTTTGCGCAGCATGTGCTCAATCGTGCGCTGGCCAATACATTGTTGAAGACGCAAGCGCGGGCAGTAGTGGTGTGTGGTCTATATGGTTGCACGCTCGACCTGTTGCGGGTTAGCAGACTGCTGGAGATCCCTGTCTATCTGTATCTGACCGCGCCGCTACAGATGACAGATAAGGATGCAACAACACGCACTGTGTTGCTTGATGCCATGCAAGGCCTGACTGCGCTGGTGGTTACAGCTGAGAAGGCGCCTGAGCTTCCGCTATTGCCCCGCCGGATCGAACCAGAAAATCTTGCGGCTGAGCTGGACAAGTTCAGTCGTGTGAGCGGGCAACGCTCATGGGATTATGCGCTGTATGAGTTTGCGCTGCGTGACCATCCTTTGCTGTTGCGCATGCAACAAAGCTATGTAGGGCATTTTGCCGGCTGCGAGGAAGTGCTTGATGTCGGTTGCGGTGCAGGCGTATTTCTTGCCGCGCTGGCTCAGCATGGCATCAAGGCACGTGGGGTAGAGCGAGACCCGCGCATTGCAGAATATGCGCGTGGCATGGGCCTGGATGTGGCGTGTGAGGATGAGCTGGAATATCTGGAGGCGAACCCATCTTCCTGTGATGGCATCTATTGTTCGCATTTTGTTGAACATCTGCCCTTTGATGCAGTGCAGCGGTTGCTGGCTTTGCTGGCACGAGCGTTGCGTCCTGGTGGTGTGCTGCTACTGGTATTTCCCAACCCGGAGTCACTACGCTCCCAGTTGCTGGGCTTCTGGCGCGACCCGGAGCATGTGCGCTTCTATCATACTGAATTGATCGAACTGTTGGCGCTGACTCATGGTATGCATTGTGAATGGAGCAATAGCAAGGCAGAAAACCGCGAGATTGGCCCTTTTGCCTTGACCCCCCCGCCACTACAGTTGCCAGCGTCGCCTATGCCTTCAGTTAATGCACCTTCCTGGTACGATCGTTTGCTAAGAAAAATTGGACTGGTATCGCATCGACGGCATTTGCATATGGAACAGCAGTTATCTGCCGTTACTGAACACATGGCCGCCCAGGGCGTAACCATGCATGCCTTAATCACGCGTACCGATAATTTGTGGCGAGTTAACCGGCCGTGGGCATGGAATGATGATGCGGCTTTATTGCTACGAAAACCAAACTAGCTGATTGTTGTCTCTCACAGACACAGTATTGGTATCGTTTTCCGGGATGGTGGATATGTTATTTTGCGCTGCCTTCAATTTATCTGTTTGTGATGACTTAAATATGACGCTTCGGCTTTGTTCCAGTCATGTTTTGCCGTTGGTCCCATACTCAATATGAGCGCCAGTTCGCAATACCTCCCTTCGCCGAATGTTGATGTCATCATCCCCGTCTATCGCGGATATGCCTTAACTCGCAACTGCATCGAGAGCGTGTTGGCAAGCGTGGGGCTGGTGCCCTTTGAGCTGGTGGTGGTCGATGATTGCAGCCCTGAGCCGGAATTATCGGCCTGGTTGCAGCAAGAGGCGGCACTGGGACGTTTTACGCTATTGACCAATGATGACAACCTTGGCTTTGTCCGTTCTGTAAACTGTGGCATGGCGCTGCATCCAGATCGGGATGTGGTGTTGTTAAACAGCGATACTGAAGTTGCTGATGGCTGGCTTGATCGCCTGTGTCGCTGTGTTGATAGTGCGCCGGACATCGGCACTGCCACGCCCTTTTCCAATAATGCCACAATATGTTCCTATCCGGTTTTTGCGCATGGCAGCGAGCTGCCAGCGGGCTGGTCGGTTGCTGTGCTCGATGATCTGTTTCGTCGCTGTAACGCTGGTGAAGTGGTGGATATACCCACTGCGGTAGGTTTTTGCATGTATATCCGCCGTGCTTGTCTGGATGCGACGGGCTTGTTTGACGAGCAGGCTTTTGGCAAAGGCTACGGGGAGGAAAATGATTTTTGCATGCGTGCGGCAGCCTTGGGCTGGCGGCATGTATTGTGTGCTGATTGTTTTGTCGCTCATATTGGAGCGGTGAGTTTTGCTGAGGAGCGATATCAGCTGCAGGATGCAGGGCGTCGCATACTGTTGCAGCGTTATCCTGATTATGAGCAACAGGTGGCCAAATTCATTGCGGCCGACCCATTGCATCATTTGCGCAAGAGCGTGGACATGGCGCGGCTGGCCGATGGATCGCGTATTGTCGTGTTGGCGGTAAGCCATGATCGTGGTGGCGGCGTTGAGAAACACTTGCGTGATTTTGCAGCAAGTCATGCCGAACAAATTGAATTGCTCACCCTGGAGCCGCGTGCAGATGGCTGGGTTTCAGTTTTCTGGAACCGGCCCAATGAAGGCTTTGTCTGGGGATTCAGGCAAGAGCATGCTGCAAGCATGTTGCCCTGGTTGGTGGAGTCTTGCCAGGTACAGCGTTTGTATATCCACCATCTACTTGGTTATGAGGCATCTACCCTGCAAGCCTTGCAGGGGCTTGGTCTGCCTTATGACATGATGCTGCATGATTATTTTTATCTTTGCCCACAGATACACCTGCAGCGGGCCGAGCATACTTATTGTGGCGAGCCTGATGAGACAGGTTGTAATGCCTGTTTGAAGCAACGGCCTGTTACGGATGTCACATCGATCGCAGCATGGCGTGAGCATTACAGCAAGTTGCTGGAGGATGCTGAACGAGTATTTGCGCCCAGTGTCGATGCCTTGCAGCGTTATCACCGTTATTTCCCCTCTTGCAAGCTGCAGCTGTTGCCGCACGACGAAACTTATGCCAAAGCCATGCCAGTTGTAGCGCCACTCCTGGCGCAGGATGAGCCTTTACATGTAGTTGTCCTGGGGGCTTTGGGCTATGCCAAGGGGTTTGAGGCGCTTCGCCAGGTTGCATTGCGTGCGCAGGAGCAAGGGCTGCCCTTGCGCTTTACCTTGTTGGGTTATGGCGATGCCTTGCTGCCACAGTATCCACTGACCTCACTGCTGGTTACGGGGCGTTATCGCGACGAGAGTCTGGCTGCCTGGCTGGAACGCCTGCAACCACATTTGTTGTGGTTCCCGGCTCAAGTGCCTGAAACATATAGCTATACCTTGAGTGCCGCGCTACGTGCCGGTCTGCCAGTTGCCGTGACCGATCTTGGTGCCCTGCCAGAGCGGGTGGCGGGGCGTGAGTGGAGCTGGGTTTTAGCCTGGGACAGTAGTCCGCAGGATTGGCTGGATTATTTGCTGACCATGCGCAGTAAACATTTCTTGCCAGCACTGTCACCGCCACGGATACCTGCTGTAGATAGCACTGAGGTGGTAACTGGTGATTATGCCGCAGCCTTGCCAGCTAAAGCGACACGGCATAAGCCGCTAGTAACGGGTCGGCAGGTCTATCGTCTTCTTCACGCTTATCCATTGCTTGAGATTTCTATTGTCACCTGGAACAGCGCAAGCTGGCTGGATGATTTTTTTACCAGCCTGTGTCAGGGCAGTTATCCATTGGAGCAAATTCGGCTGCTGGTGCGTGATAACGGCTCCAGTGATGACACAGTGAAACGGCTGCGCGATTGGCTGGCGCGCCTGACCGGACGCCTAGCTGGCAGTGAGCTGGAATGTGGCGACAATATCGGCTTTGGTGCAGGTCATAATGCCAACTTATCGCATGCCACAGGAGAGCTGTTTTTGATCTCAAATGTGGATCTGGAGCTGGAGCCAGAGGCCTTATTACGTGCCGTGGAGACGGCCATGGCGGATGATTTGGATGTGGCCTGCTGGGAGTTTCGCCAGAAACCTTTTGAACACCCGAAGCATTATGACCCGATTTCACTGGAGACGACCTGGGCATCTGCTGCGTGTCTGTTATTGCGTACTGCGGCACTGCGTGCTGTAGGTGGATTTGAGCCGCGCATCTTTTTATATGGTGAAGATGTAGAGCTATCCTATCGCCTGCGTGACCATGGTTATCGCCTGCGTTATCTGCCGCGTGCAGCGTGTTGGCACCACGCCTACGAGCGGCCGGAGCAGGTCAAGCCCTTGCAGTTTCTCGGTGCTGTTTATGCAGGTGTGGCGTTGCGCATGCGCTATGCCGACAAATCAGAAATCCGTGCTGGCTGGTTGAGCTTGTTAAAGCTGTTGTTTGATAAAGCTGTGCCAGTTTCGCGCCGGGAGCTGTGTTCAGTGGCTTGGCGCCTGCTACGCGATGCCCGTTATTACGGCGCGACGCGGGCAACTGGCGGGGCAAATTTTCCATTTAATGGCTTTGATTATGAGATTGCCCGCGCAGGTGGCTTTCATGCTTGTCCGGCAGTAGGACTTGCCACACCCAAGGTATCGCTCATCATGCGCACCGCAGGCTGCACAGCGGAGATAGTGCGGGAAATGCTGTTGTCCGTGCGTAACCAGACTTATCCTAATCTGGAGCTGGTGATCATCGATGATGGCCAGACTCAAGTGCGCCGATTGTGCAACGAGCTTGTAGCAGCTGAATTGACAGTGCTTTGTCGCAGCTTGCCCGGCGTGAGCCGCGCCCATGCTGGTAATGCCGCGCTGGAACTTGCCAGTGGTGAGTTTGTCGGTTTTCTTGATGGCGATGGGCTGCTCTATGCCGATCATATCGAAACTTTGGCAGGTGAATTGGTGCGCCAGCCTGATTGTGACGCTGTCTATGCATCCTGCATGAAGGTTTTTACTGACAACGCTGTAGCGACAGCAAAACAGGGTTGGGCGGAAAATCGCGAGATAGTCCATAATATGCCGTTTTCTTTCAGCCGCTTATGGATATGGAATCACATTCCCATTCACACAGTAATGTTTCGGCGTAGTCTCTACTTGCAGCAAGGCGGTTTTGCCGAAGAGTTGACGGCTTATGAGGATTGGCATCTATGGGTGCGTTACAGCATGAAAAACACATTTTGCTCTATCGACAAGACCACCGCGATCCAGCGACATGGTTCATGGTCGCCTGTCGAGCCGGATGGAGCTCGGGGCGTGGTTGAGGCGATGATCCATCAATTAGCGCGCCAACACAGGCCACAAGATTTTCAAGTCATGCTGGATGAGCTGGCACTGGCGCGAGCAGGACAATAAACGGCCGGATAAAATCAGCATGAGCAACCGTCAATATCCACTTATCAGCGTGTTGATTCGCAGCATGGCGCGGCCTTATCTGGCCAATGCATTGGCATCAGTAGCGGCGCAGACCTGGCCTGAGGTGGAGGTACTGGTATTAAATGCCAGCGGCAAGACTCATCCGCCCTTAGCGGCAGATTTTCCTTTCCCCCTGCATCTATTGGATAGCGGAACTGCTGTGCAGCGCTCTGCCGCAGCCAATCTTCTGTTGGCACAGGCCAAGGGGCGTTGGGCCTTGTTTCTGGATGACGATGATTGGCTGGAGCCAGAACACCTTGCGCGCCTGGCCGGAGCACTTGAAGAGTCTGAGGATAGCGTGTTGGCCTATGCCGATATTGCCTGCGTCGAGGCGGATGCAGAGGCAGATACAACATCACCGGAACAGCTGCACGAGGTGCGGCGCTTTGCTGTGCCCTTTGAGCCGTTGCGCCTGCTGATTGAAAATTACATTCCGATACATGCGGCCTTGTTTGAGCTGGCATTAGTGCGAGTTGATAAAAACCTGCGCTTTGACCCCGCGCTCGATCTTTTCGAGGACTGGGATTTTTGGTTGCAGTGTCTGGAAAAAGGCCCCTTTGTGCATGTACCTGGCGTGAGTGGCTGGTATCGAATCCATTCTGATTCTGGCGTTGGCGTGCGTATCGACGAGTCTGCACGCGCTGAGGCTGCCCTTGATCAGTTGATAGATAAATGGCGCGGGCGCTGGAGCACTGAACAACTACACCAGTTATTTGGCCTGACGCGCCAGATATACCCGTTGCAGCAACTATTGCAGGAAGAGCAGGAGCAGTTGAAAGAGCTGCGTTTCAAGTATGCGGCACGTGGTGCTGAAATCGATGGGCTACAACAGAATATAGATGAGCTGCAACAGAATATCGTTGAGATCAAAGAGGCCCATCTACAAGAAACAACAGCACTACGTCAACATTACGAAAGCAGCCGTTCCTGGCGTGTCACACGCCCACTGCGTGCATTGACAGCATTCTGGCGCGACCAACGCACAATATTAAGCACAGCAAAAAAGGCATTTTTCCGTTTATTTCTTGCTCTGGCCACCTGGTTATACCGCTTGCCATTAATGACGCCGCTGGCCCATCTGTTCCCTGCTGTGCTCAAGCGAAAAGTAAGGAATTTTTTGTTTCGCCAGAGTTTTGCTGCCGACTCTACAGTGAAGACCGGCGTTGTGGTTGAGCGAGATATTGGTCCTGCACCTCTGGTATCGATTATCATCCCCGTCTACAACCATGCGGTTTATCTACAGCAGTGTATTGCCAGCGCCCTGCAGCAGACCTGGGAAAATCTGGAGGTTATCGTTGTTGATGATGCATCGCCAGATCCAGCCGTGCAGGAAATTCTCGCTCAGTTTGAAAATAATCCACGCCTGAAAATTATTCGCCTGGAGGAAAATGGCGGTATCAGCCAAGCGCAAAACAAGGCCATGATAGCTTCCAGTGGTGCAATTATCGCTTTTCTGGATTGTGATGATTATCTTCAGCCAACGGCCATCGCATCTTGCATACAGCACTGGCGCGGCGACACTATCTATATGCACTCCGGCAGGGTCAATGTCGATGAGAGTGGCAAGGAAATAAACCGTATAAATTTCGTGGATTTGCCACGTATCAATTACTTCGCGGAAAATCTGCGCTCGATGTATGCAACTCACCTGAAGATGATAAGACGCGATGCGTTCTCCAGAGTTGGACTTTTCGATCCTCGTTTCGATGCAGCACAGGATTATGAAATGCTCATGCGTATCGCATTTCACTATCCATCCTCCAGCTTTGTTCATGTGCCTGAGTTTGCCTACTTTCATCGCATACACAAACAGCAGGCCACGGAAACCCAGCGAGAGCGCCAGAACGCGCTTACTGAACAAATACAAAAAGAAGCGCGGTTACGTCAAAGCATTCGTGAGGGAAGTTATGAACGATTCATTTCCATCATCATGCTTTCCTACGGCAAGCATAGTCAGACCTTGGCGGCCATCCAGGGATTGGCGAAAACAGTTCACACGCCACACGAAATTATTCTTTATGACAATGGCTCTGACGCTGAGACTGTAGCCTTTATCAAGTCCCACATAGACGGTAAATTCGCCAATGTCCGCGTATTTTATGGCGAACATAATCTGGGTCCGGCGCAAGGTCGACAGGTGGCACTGGAGCATGCTCGCGCCGAGTGGATAATTGTCTTTGACAATGACCAACTGCCCGAGCCTGGCTGGCTGGAAGAGTTATTGCTACGTGCCGAGGTCAATGCAAACGTAGGGGCAGTGTGTTGCCGGGTGGTGTTCCCCGATGGGCGGCTACAGTTCAGTGGGGGATATGTTAAGGCCAGGGACAACGATATTATTGAACTGTCCTTGAATGACAATGGCGAGCCCTACGAAAACCTTGCCACCTGCGTGTTTCGTGAGGTGGATTGGTGTCCCATAGGAGCCACCTTGTTCACTCGCAATATTGCACCTTATCTGCATAGCGGCTACCCAAATGTTTATGAAGACGCTGGTGTGTCTTTTGCTCTGCGCAATGAGGGGCTGCGGCTGCTCAACGCCCCTGGCGCTTTGGTATGGCACGACCATGTCAGTTATCGGAAGAACCTGGAAATGGGTGAGCAATACATGCGCGATCGCTACAACCCAAGCATGATGCTCAAGAGCCTGGCCAGTTTTTTTGAAGAAAATGAACTCATAATCCACGATGAGTACATCTGGCGCGAGAATGCTTTATATGATCTGTCACGCAAACAATTGCTCGAACGCCTGCAAGAGGCCAAAGCACAGCAAGCTGGATTCAATTGATATCTTAGCCAGGCACGAACATCCTCCTCCTCTCAGGGGAGACGCAGGTGCAAAGTCTTTTTCCCCCTCTCCCCCAGCCCCTCTCCCGCGAGCGGGAGAGGGGAGCTTAATAATGCAGAATGTAGAAAACCTGCATCTATTACATCATTCCCGCACAGGCGGGAATCCGGGAATGTAGGCGCAATAACCAACGGGCATTGCGCCGGATGCAGGAGGCTGCATGAACGAAGATCAAAAGCCCATCTCCCATGCCCTCTCCCGCGAGCGTGAGAGGGCATGGATGTGGATGGCTTGAAACTCAGCAGTGAGAAAACCGCGTATTGTCGGGCTAAAGCTCGGCCTAAAGCTGATAGCCATAGGCCTCATGGAAGCGCTGGCTGAATTCATCAAGGGTAAAACGATGATTCTGCGTGCCTGGTCGTTCGACCTTGTACGCCCCCATGAGTGATGCCACACGACCGGTCGTCTCCCAGTCCATGTCATGACTCAATCCGTGGATCAGGCCGGCACGATAGGCATCACCACAACCAGTCGGGTCATGCAACGCACGTATCGGTGCAACCGGAATTTCCAGCCGATGATTGCTGGTATAGATATGTGAGCCCTCCGCCCCCTTAGTAATGATCAAGGCATCCACGCGCTCGGCAATTTCATGCATAGACAGACCAGTACGTTCGATCAACAACTGCGCTTCATAGTCGTTCACTGCCACCCAACTGGCCTGCTCTATAAAGCGTAGCAAATCTGTGCCATCAAACATCGGCAAGCCCTGGCCGGGATCAAAAATGAAGGGAATGCCTGCCTCGGCAAACTGCGTGGCATGTTCAAGCATGCCATCACGTCCATCAGGGGCGACTATGCCCAGCTTTACGCCCTCTGCCTCATCAATACGGTTTTCATGGGCAAAATTCATCGCCCCAGGATGGAAGGCCGTGATCTGATTGGCATCCTGATCGGTAGTGATAAAGGCCTGCGCGGTGTAGGTATTATCGAGGACTTTCAGGTGGCGTGTATCGATCTGGTGCTGCTCCAGCCACTCAAAATAAGGCTTACAATCTCGCCCTACCGTCGCCATGGGCAAAGGCTCATCGCCAAGCATCTTCAGGTTGTAGGCGATATTACCGGCGCAGCCGCCGAATTCACGCCGCATATCCGGCACCAAAAAGGAAACATTCAGGATATGCACTTGATCAGAGAGGATGTGATTTTTAAACCGATCGTGAAACAGCATAATCGTGTCATAGGCAACAGAGCCGCAAATCAGTACCGACATAAATTCTCCAGATAAAAAATCAAAGCCGATCGAAGAGCACCAACCCCCACACGATCAACACATTCAACAAGGCCAAAAGAACAGCCGCCGAACCAATATCCTTGGCGCGGCCGGAAAGCACGTGTGATTCTGTACTGATGCGATCCACCACCGCCTCAATAGCTGAGTTAAGCAGCTCGACTACCAGCACCAAAAGTAAACTGCCCACCAGCAAGGCCCGCTCGATCCCATTTTCACCCAACCACAATGCAAGTGGGAACAGCGCGACACAGGCGATCAACTCCAGTCGAAAGGCTTCCTCGTACTTAAGCGCCGCCTGCAGCCCTTGCCTGGAGTAACCACAGGCCTTGAAGATACGCGCGAAACCCTTCTCGCCTGGTTTATTGGCCCCGGCCATCTTCTTCAGGCCGTTGGCTGCCAGATTAGATCCAGCTCACGCGCCGCCTTGACATCATCCAGCCGCTTGACCGGCATGCTATATGGCGCGCCGGTCAGTAATTCAGGGCTTTCCTGCGCTTCACGACGGATAGCGATCATAGCCTCGACGAAGGCATCAAGGGTCTGCTTGCTCTCGGTCTCGGTAGGTTCTATAAGCAGGCACTCCGGCACCAGCAAGGGAAAGTACGTGGTTGGTGCATGAAAACCATAATCCAGCAGACGCTTGCCAACATCACGCGCGGTTACGCCCCAGTCCCTGGCTTCATTCTTCAGGCTGACGATGAATTCATGCGTTGCCCGCCGCTTGGGAAAGGCCAAACTGAAACCTGCCTCCTGCAAGCGTGCCATCAGATAGTTGGCATTCAAGGTGGCATAATCAGCAACCCGCTCCATACCCTCAGCACCCAGCATACGGGCATAGATATAGGCACGCAGCAAGATGCCGACATTGCCGGCATGAGCCGAGAGACGGCCAATGGATTGCGGGCAATCCTCCTCGCTCAACCAGCGGTACTCGTGGCCATCGTAGCCCACCAGCGGAATCGGCAGAAAAGGCAACAGTCGTTCAGCAACCACCACCGGCCCGGCACCGGGTCCACCGCCCCCGTGTGGCGTGGAAAATGTCTTGTGCAGATTAAGGTGCACGACATCAAAACCCATCGCGCCAGGCTTTACCTTGCCGAGAATGGCATTGAGATTGGCGCCGTCGTAATACAACAGACCACCGACACCGTGCACGATTTTCGCAATGGCAGTGATCTGCCGTTCAAACACCCCCAGCGTCGAAGGGTTGGTCAACATAATACCTGCGGTCTGCGGACCCACGGCCTCTTTCAGGGCAGTCAGATCGACATCGCCATGTTCATCAGTCGGGATCTCGCGTGCCTCATAACCACACATCACTGCTGTGGCTGGATTAGTGCCGTGTGCCGCATCCGGCACCAAAATCTCCCGCCGTGCAGTATCACCACGCGCATCGTGATAGGCGCGTATCATCGCCACACCAGCAAACTCTCCCTGGGCACCGGCGGCCGGCGTCAGCGAGCAGCCTGCCATGCCGGTAACTGACTTGAGGATCTCCTGTAGGTCATACAAACAAGCCAACACACCCTGTCCGTGACTTGCTGTCGGTGCCTGCGGGTGGCGCGAGAGCAAAGCAGGCAACGAGGCCAGCGTATGGCAGGCGCGCGGGTTGTATTTCATGGTGCACGAACCCAGCGGATAGAAATGGGTATCGATGGAAAAATTCTTTTGCGACAGGCGGGTGTAATGACGCACTGCATCCAGCTCCGAAACTGCCGGCAACAAAGGTGGCTGCTTACGCCGAAAACGCTCAGGGATGTCGGCATATGCCTGTGTACTGCCAGGACTTTGTGCCGCATTGCAGCGACCAGGGCGTGAATATTCAAAAATCAGCATTGCAATAATCTCTTAGATGGTGCCTTCCTTGGGCCGCAACTTGCTACAGATCGGCCCTTCCTTACGCCGCGACAGAATGCGTTCCAGGTTTTGCGCATAACGCTCGATATCATCAACCGTGCGCGTTTCGGTGGCGCAGACCAACAAGGCCTGCCCCAGCTCTGGATAATCTGCCGTCAAATCATAGCCACCAAGAATATCCTGCACGGCCAGCGCCCGCAGCACCTCGGCCACAGGCTGGCCAATACGCAGCACCACCTCATGAAAATAGGGCGAACAAAATACCTGCTCGACGCCCTCGATCTGCAGCAAACGCTCCACCAGCGCATGTGTATTGGCATGGCAGGCATGGGCAACACGTGCCAGACCTTCGACACCGACTAACGCCATATAGATCGTCGCTGCCGTCACCATCAGCCCCTGATTGGAGCAGATATTGGAAGTAGCCTTGGCGCGCCGAATATGTTGTTCACGCGCCTGCAGGGTCAAGGTATAACCTGTGCGACCATCGAGATCGACAGTGCGACCAACAATTCGTCCCGGCAACTGGCGCAGATGTGCCTGCTTGCAGGCGATAAAACCAAAATAGGGACCGCCAGATGACAAGGGAATACCTAATGGCTGACCTTCCCCCACGGCAATATCAGCACCATGCTGACCCCATTCACCGGGTGGTGACAACACTGCCAAGGCAGTGGGATTCACCAGGCCGATTGCCAGCATATTATTGGCATGCGCCCAATCGGTTAGTGCATCCACCTCTTCCAGCACACCAAAAAAATTAGGTTGCGGGATCACCAGCGCAGCGAAATCTTCACCGTTATAGCGTTGCAGATATTCAGGCTCGATATTGCCGCTACCGGAATAATCCAGCTCGACCAGCTCGACTCCCTGATTCCTTACCAGTGTCTGCACCACCTTGCGATAAGCAGGATGCACCGTCATGGGCATCAATACCCGTCTGCTTTTAGACTTGCGATTGGCGCGCACGGCCATCAGCACCGCCTCAGCCAGACCAGATGCGCCGTCATACAAAGAGGCATTGGTTGCATCCATGCCGGTCAGGCTGGCGATCATCGTTTGATATTCATAGAGCACCTGCAAAGAGCCCTGACTGGCCTCTGCCTGATATGGCGTATAGGCCGAGTAGAATTCACCGCGCCCGGCAATCTCCCAGACCGCTGCCGGAATATGATGCTCATAGGCACCGGCACCGATAAAACATAGCGGCATACCATCCCCAGCCGCATGCTGGTGCATTATGCGGGCAATCGCCATCTCATTAAGCCCGTCGGGTACATCAACCAGTCCCTTGGCCAGCAATTCAGCGGGGATTTCATCAAACAGTGTCTCGATACTATCGGCACCAATGGCCGCGAGCATCGCCCGTTCATCCTCTTGGGTATGTGGAATAAAAGGCATATCTTCCTTCTCATTCAAGCCTGTAGTCTGCGGAATATAGCCCCATCAATTTTCTTCTTCTGCCACCACTGAGGCATAACCGGCGGCATCAAACAGATTACCGAGTTCGGCGGCATTGGCTGGCCGCATACGAAACAGCCAACCCTCGCCATAAGGTTCCTTATTCAGTAACTCGGGGCTATCGGACACCGCCTCATTCACCGCCGTCACCTCGCCTGCCAGTGGCGCATAAATATCCGAGGCCGCCTTGACCGACTCCACCACCGCACAGTCCTGCCCCTTTGCCAAGACAACACCCACTTCCGGCAACTCGACAAACACCATATCTCCCAATAGATCCTGTGCGTGCTCGGTGATGCCGACCGTAACCGTACCATCACCTCATCACGCACCCACTCATGGGTCTTGGCATACTTCAATTCAGCTGGAACATTGCTCATCTGTGCACTCCCTCAATGGTGAAATATTTTCAGTATGATAAAACAAAAAAGATTCTATGTGATTTGTAATGGGTAAAGTGACGCGCCGACGCACGCTCTCCTGCCTCTACCAATAATACAATTCCCTTCAGCATCGCTATCTGCCCCGCCTGCGAAGAGAGCAGGGCAGAGGATGGTTTGAGACTTAGCAATGGATAAATAAAAATCCGCCAGAAATGGAGTGGATGCACCACGATGACAAGGTGTGCTGGCACTTCCCAACCAGGAAATATTGCCCCACAAACTTTGCGCGCCCCACTACAAAACCATATAGAGCCACGCTTAATTAAGTGTTGACTGCCCTTTGCGCACAAAGGGTGGCTTTACCACCCGCGCCTTGAGCCGCTTGCCGCGCACCTCTACCTCGCACTCCTCCAGCTCACCCACTGGCACCCGCGCCAGGGCAATGGCACGGCCTATTGTCGGGGAAAAACTACCCGAGGTGATCACGCCTGTACCCTGGGGCGTAAATACCGCCTGCTGGTTGCGCAATATGCCCTTCTCCTCCAGCACCAGACCTATCAGCTTTTGCGGCACACCTGCACTGCGCTGTGCCTCCAGCGCCGCACGACCGATGAACTGGCGATCCTCCGGCTCAAAGGCCACAGTCCAGCTCAGGCCAGAGACCAATGGCGTAGTATCCTCAGTCATATCCTGACCATAAAGATTCAGACCTGCCTCAAGACGCAGTGTGTCCCGCGCGCCCAGCCCACAGGGATGTACCCCCTGCTCATACAGTGCATGCCAAATTTCTTCGATATCCTCGGCTGGTGCCATGATCTCAAAACCTTCCTCGCCGGTATAACCCGTGCGGGCAATAAACAGATCACCAGATTCCAGCGCCATAAATGGGCTCAGCTCAGCTGCCGTGCCAAAGCGCGCGCCAAGTGCGACCCGCGTCTTGGCACGAGCCTGCGGGCCCTGTACGGCAATAATCGCCTGTTCCTCCTGCAACTCCACCTCCACCCCAAACGAAGCGGCATGACGTTGCAACCAGGCAATATCTTTGCTGCGATTACCTGCGTTAACCACCATACGAAACCAGACCGGGCTCATGTAATAAACGATCAGATCATCGATCACTCCGCCGCGCTCGTTAAGCATGCAGCTATAGACTGCCTTGCCCATAGTCTTCAAACGTGCCACATCGTTGGCCAACAGATAACGCAGAAAGTCACTTGCGTGTGAACCGTTTATATCCACCACACCCATGTGCGAGACATCAAACATACCGGCAGCGCGACGCACATGGTGATGCTCCTCTATCTGGGAGCCATAGTGGATAGGCATCTGCCAGCCGGCATAATTTACAATTTTTGCACCCAGCGCCACATGCGCTGCATATAATGGTGTTTTATTTTCCAAAATTTTCTCCTGCTAACATCAAATACAAAAACTACTGCTCGGCATGATACGAACTGCGCACCATCGGCCCCGCCTTCACCCATCCAAAGCCCAATGCCTTGGCCTCGCTGGCATAGGCGGCAAAAGTTGCAGGCAAGACATATTCCTTGACCGGCAGATGTTGACGAGTAGGCCGCAAATACTGACCCAAGGCCAGGCGCCTCACGCCCACCTCACGCAGATCACGCATCACCGCCAGGACCTCGGCAAAACTCTCGCCCAACCCCAACATCAGCGATGACTTGGTGCTCACCCCAGCCTGTGCCCCAGCGAGCTCCAGCAGCCGCAGTGAACGGCTGTACTTAGCGCCCTTGCGCACTGTGCGATACAGCGCAGGCACAGTCTCGACATTATGTCCCCAGACAAACTCCGGCACAGCCGCGCACAACAGCGCCACCGCCTGCTCCTGACAAGCACGAAAATCTGGGGTAAGCACCTCCAAACCCATGGCAGGTCGCCGCGCGCGCAGCTCGCGCAAAGTAGCGGCAAAAATACTCGCCCCGCCATCGGCCAACTCATCCCGGTTCACCGAGGTCAGCACGACATAATCCAGCCCCATTTGCACCACCACCTCGGCCACCCGGCGCGGTTCATCAACATCCACCTCGGCAGGCCGGCCGGTCTTGACCGCACAAAAGCCACAAGCCCTGGTGCAGGTATCGCCGAGCAACATAATACTGGCCGTGCCACGGCTCCAGCACTCACCGCGATTTGGGCAACGCGCCTCCTCGCATACCGTGTGCAAATCATGGCCGTGCACGCGCTGCGCCGTAGCGGCATAATCACCAGCCGCCAATGACTGACGCACCCACACAGGCATGCGCCCAACATTGGGCTGTGCCGAATGATCAAAAACAGAAATGACAGTGCTCCCATGCTTCATGAGCTGCGCCACCAGCAATCGACAGTAATAATAAAAAAGGCGACACCCAAGCGTCGCCCTTGTTTGTGTCGCCAGTTACAAGCTGCCGCTAGGATAACCTGCCAGCAGCACTACATGCCATAGCAGGCAATTAACTCCCAGGCTTTTTACGTGCCTGCCGCAGAGCTGGACACTGCGCCTCGGTGGGCACAAACTCACTGAGTCTTGGCGTCGGTTGCTCTAAAAAATATGTATATTTTGCACGTTCCCCTGAGTTGCACTATTCACCACAACTTTCTATTATCCCTTCCTGTTCTAACAATCCCGTACTATGGAAAAAAGCATGAAAATCATTTATACCCTTATTTCCACGCTGTTTTTAGCCAGCACGCTGAGCGCAGAGCCAGTAATCATCATGAAACATGGCGACACAGTAGTCACCAAGGAAGATATGCACCGTTTTATAGAGCTGGTAGTACCACCGCAGCAAAGGGCGAACGTCTACTCCATCGAAAAGACAGTACGCGATCTAATCGCCCAATATTTTGTCACCCGCAAGCTGGTTGAACTCAACAAAGACCAACCACTGAGCGAGGATGAACAATGGCGTGCAGACACTGCGCGGGTGCGTGAACTTGCCAGTATTTACATGCAAAAGGTAGTCGCTGCCGCCAAAAAGCCTGATTTTGAAAAGCGAGCACATGAAGCCTACCTGGCCAACCTCGCACGCTATGAAATTCCGGAAGAAGTACGCGTTGAGCATATCCTAATCGGCTTAGAAGACCGTAGCGATGAAGAAGCTAAAAAGCGTGCCGAAGAAGTTCTTGCCAAGCTGAAAAAGAAAGATGCTGATTTTGCAGAGTTGGCAAAAGAATATTCAGACGATAAATCAGTTCAAAACAATAATGGCGACATGGGCTTTTTCAGCCGTGGTCGCATGGTCGCACCCTTTGAAGAAGCCGCTTTTGCCATGCAAAAAAAAGGCGAACTGAGCGGCCCGGTCAAGACCCAGTTCGGCTATCATAGCCTGCGCTTCATTGATCGCAATAAGGCTCGCACCCGCAGCTTTGATGAGATCAAAAAAGAACTCATAGAGGCAGAAGAGCGCCAATTCAACAATGAAACAGCCATGAATGAATATAATCGCATCGGAGCCCTGGAAGGCATTGAAGTAGACCAGGAAGCAATCGAAAGCATGATCACAAAAATTGATGTGAGCGCCATACTTAAAGCAAAAGAAGGAGAAGAGAAGAAACGCGCCAAACAAAAATAAACAGGCTCTATATGATCCATGTGGGTCGCTAAAAGCGCGTGATGCAATACCCACTCCGGCATGAGTAGACGCAAAACTCCCTCACTGTGGAGGTCTCCACCCCCTCCCCTCCAAGGGGAGGTTGGGTGGGTATGGGGAGATTCTTGCTGAATTTAAAAATTGAGTGCATCTGGCGTCGAGATTACGCCAACCATGCTGAAGCCGTAAAATCGTGGTTCAATACATAATCGGCTTATAAACGCAAAAACCAGATGTTTATATAGACTTTGATTGATGAACTATTTCTGACCAAAACTTCAGCGCGCTACCGTATTTGTTACAAGACTGCTTAATGAAGTTTATGGCGTCCATTGCGTGAGTGGTGCTAACAAGGTCTATTATGTTGTTAGCTGTAATATTGTATAGATTATTGCTATTAACTTTTGTGATTTGGGTGATAATGGCATTAGACTGCGCAGTGAAATCATTGGATT
Organism: Thiohalomonadaceae bacterium; assembly: GCA_041678005.1. GTDB lineage: Bacteria > Pseudomonadota > Gammaproteobacteria > Thiohalomonadales > Thiohalomonadaceae > Sulfurivermis. Next base: position 1,811 of record JBAYOW010000022.1, on the reverse strand, counting down.
TACACGTATTGTGAATGTCTTCCAGGTAAGCTGTTCGTGTACTAGCGATGTGATTACATATTAGTGCAGATAAAGATTCTCGATCCATTTCGCCTATCTGCAAAAAATGCAGAGCCAGGCGATCCATTCCCAGTTCAGCTGTTTGTACGGTGATTTTTTCGGCAGCTATTTGGCTGATTGTGGCCGCAAGAAAATGGCTCATTCCCGGATTCAACGGTTTAGAAAAAAGTGCCGAATCCCATGTTCGTTCCGGGATGGGTAAATGCGGGGTAGCAAAAGGCAAGTCCAGTGCAGCTTTGCGTGGATACAGGTATTGCAACATCTCACCGAACAGGAAGTCTTCATTCCGTCCATTTGGGTAATAAGGCGGCATTGCAATCGTATGATCCAGGCCTGTGACTTGAGACATCATGCTGAACTTATTTAGTATCGCTGGTGCATTTCGACCCAACCAGCAATTTCGCTCCGGAAGTCCCGTTGAAAGTCTATCGATGGATTTTAATAGTCGTTTGGTCGAGGCCTGGTTTAGTGAGAAAATCCAATCGAATGATGCCGTTCCCGGGTCACCGTAAGTCCCATTCAATGTGCATATAATCTTGCTGTTATTTTGTATACGAAATACGTCAGCAAATGATGAATCACGCAATGGGGACTGCTCATCTTTTTGATCGTTATCGAAGCTGCGCAGAACTTCCTCAACCGAGCGGCCTAAATATTTCGCATGCTCCAGGATAGGATTGGTGTTATTGCACCGGGTCTGCTCCCAGTCGCTGTTTGAGGTAAAAAAATCGGCATCTCGGATTGTGCTGGAAAAGTGTGCGCCATTCGTTATGCTTGGTGGGTTGTGCGCATGGCATACGATGTCATCATCCACGACTATGAGCCGTTCCATGGGCGAGAGGAGCAGCGCAAAATTACGCGATTTGCCATAGGTGGCGCGTAAATCATTGCTATCCCCACACAGCAAAAAATCGATCGCGGTTTTTGCGTGGGGAATATAGCTGGACAGTTTCTGCCGGAATGCATCTTGCTCGGCGGCCCCAAAGTAGCGGAGGGGGAATCTGCTGGTACTAGCTATCTTGCGATTAGCTTGTGCGTTTTTCTCATCCTTCGAGTCATCAATCAAAGTCCAACTAAAATCTCCCTGGTCGAGCATCGGACAGCTCTCGATCAACCGCTCAAGTGCATTGGGCCGGTCACAGGTTATAATGAAAATATTAACGCGTTTGCTTGGTGTGGATGCTTCGGCTGGACTTATAATTTTACCAAGAGTTTCTTTTGCAGCAACCATTACACCTGCGCGTTTAAGCGCTTCTATCAGTGCCTTCAAGTCAGCGGAATTCTGTTTCAGCCCCGGGAAATGATCTATGATTGCGAGGATGTGCTTATCTACGGTTCTGAATTTCTGCAAATACGGAAGTAGAGGAACAGCAGTTTGCTCGATAACGGCTGATTTTTGCGTACTGTAACCTCGAAAAAGCACCTGGTTACCGGGGAGTGGATGTAGTTCGTACAAATCCAGTGCTTTGAGATCCTCTTTTTTTGGGTTATGAGTAGCGCTCTCAATGCTTATCTTTGCGCTCCATGAAATCCCACTGAATTGTGACATATTATTGACCTAGTAAAGCTATTTGAACAGGTTGCTGAAAAAAATCTAATCTTCGTCCAGAAAAATCCTTTTTACATTTTATTAAGGAAACGCTGAACAACTAACCCTTCATCGCTTCAAATCCCAAAAAAGCTTCTTTGAGCTAGAAAAATTCAACTTTTATCGAAAAAACATCGTTTTTTAACGATTTTTAGTCGCTTTT
>JBAYOW010000021.1:0-35133 GCA_041678005.1 Thiohalomonadaceae bacterium | reverse complement strand
TTAGATTCTAGTCGAGCAATGCGTAAACAGAAGTTCTTCTGGCACCGTTCATCGGGATGTCGTTGTTTCTGGTTTACTTGTATCTATTTTTTTCCCGTCAGCACCTCGGTTTTCGCGGCAATACGATCCAGCAGGTCGTGCCATGATTTGGCAAATGCGGCGGTGCCTTTGCGCTGCAGCTCGGCGGCAAGTACTGTATTGTCGATCCCGGCCTTGGTGAACTCGGTAAGTACTGTCTCGGCGTTGCCGCCGTCAGCAGGTAATTCATCTCGCACTTTGCCTTGATCGACGAAGGCGTGCAGTGTTTTCTCTGGCACGGTGTTAATGGTATTCGGCGCTGCCAGCGCCTCAATATAAAGCGTATCTGAAGCCTCAGGATCCTTGGTGCCGGTGCTGGCCCATAGCAGACGTTGTGGCCGTGCGCCTGCCTCGGCCAGCTTTTGCCAGCGTGTTGATACCAGCAGATCGCGATAGGCTTTGTAGGTGTGCATGGCAATGGCAATACCGAGACGGTTGCGTAGCGCCTCTGGTACCTTGTCCTTGATAGCGACATCCCAACGGCTGATGAAAAGCGATGTCACACAAGCTACCCTGGCATCGAGGCCGGCAGCTATGCGCCTTTCTATACCGCGCATATATGCCTCAGCAGCGGCAAGATAGTGATCTTGTGAGAACAGCAAGGTTACATTCACTGGTACACCGGCGAAGATCGTTTCTTCTATTGCTGTAATGCCCGCACGGGTACCTGGGATCTTGATGAATAGATTGGGGCGTTGCGCCTGTGTATGTAGTTCCACCGCTGCTTTGATAGTGGCGGCGGTGTCGTCCGCCAGCAGGGGCGATGCCTCCAGCGATACCCAGCCATCGACGCCATCGGTAGCATCGTGAACCGGGCGAAAAAGATCGGCGGCCTGAATAAGATCCTCCAGCGCCAGCTCAAAAAAGAGCGCCTCGCCTGATTTGCCGTCAAGTGCCTTTTGGCGTATTGCATCATCGTAGAAATCAGCTTCCTTGATGGCGCGCTCAAAAATCGTCGGATTGGAGGTTAGCCCGGTAATGCCAAGTTCGTTGATATAGCGGCTCAGTGTGCCGCTTGTCAGTAGCTCGCGCGTAATGTTGTCGAGCCAAAGGCTTTGTCCGAGGTCTTGTAGTTGTTGGGTGGCTTTCATGATGTCTCCTGTTGAATCAACGGGGTCAGGCCTGTAGATCGCGCTGCAGGGTCGCAAGATGCCAAGGTGTGATCGTGACAGCTTGTACTGTCTGACAACCCAGCAGTTAATGTTGATTAGGCACAAACTCAAATGCAGCATGAGCGCCAAGGGAAGTTGCTATAGCGGCATCAGTGCCGAAAACTCCTTCCTCAGTCTCAAGGCCGAAGCCATTCATGGCTGGCAGTTCGACCAGGCAGGCTATGTGTCTATAGATGTTCTAGCGCACCAGGCTGAACTACAGCATGATAGTGTCAGCATAGCGCAATCGGCGTCATTATTGTGCAAACGTAGTGGTGCTGTATTAACTCATTTCTTGCCTTGGCTTCATCACTTTTACCCCGTCCCTACCCCGTCCCTACCCCAGCCATCCCCTTGAAAGGAAGGGGTAATTCTCTATGCTTGCCTGTTTATTGTTGCTGATTCAGGGGTGCTCCGGGTTCACTGAGCTAAGGCATGGCAAAAGCAAAAAGATCTAATTCTGAGCTTGCCGCAGCTGGGTTCTGGCTGGTTTTTGCTGGCCTTATGTAGCCAGTCCATCAATGCCGTATTGGCCACATTTGTGCCCAGCCAGACGTGAGGCTTCAATCAGACTTATTTCCAGTGTTTGCTGTCGTGCCAGGGCATGAATGAGTCCAGCATTGAAGACATCGCCTGCCGCCAGCGTGTCATGCAGGTGCGGGGGAGGGAAGGCGGGAGCATGGTAGTGGCGGTCTTGCGGATCCAGGGCATAAGCGCCTTGTTCGCCCCAGGTGCATATGAGGGTTGCGTGTCGGTTGTGTTTGCGTATGTGCCTGAATAGGTGGTCTGCACAGTTAAAACCACAGCGGCTAGCATAGTCCTGGGAGAAGATCAGCAGATCGGGCAGCACGAAAAGTTGCTCGATTTCAGGGCGCTGTTTTTCGATTTCTACGGAGCATGGAAGTCGCGGGTTAAGTATTTTTGTCCGCTCTAACATTTTATGCACAGCATCGACATTGCGTCCCTCAAAGTGCAGCCAATCAAACTGCTGCAAATTAATGTCGCGAAAACTTTTAAAGCTGTATTCGGGCAGGTCGCGGTAGTGAACGATTGTTCGCGAGGCAGTGCGCTGGCTCAAGGTAATATATGAGGTGGGTAATTTGCCTTTGTCCAGCCATTCGACGGCATGTGTGTCAATATTGTAGCGGGCCAGATCGGCGCGTATCAGCTGGGCATCAGGTTCATCGACCAGGCTGCCGGCCCAGCTGCATTGATGGCCGAGCTGACTGAGAACCACCAGGGTGTTGGTGGCATTGCCGCCCCGGCGTTTGCTTTGTTGCAGAATGCGTATTTTGCTGTCTTCAGCTGGATATTCTTCAACCAGGTTGATGATGTCCAGCGTGGCGATGCCGATGGCGAGTATGCGAGCCATATTGTGTTTCCAGTAAAATATAGACAGGAGCTCAGTATTGCCCTGTCGATGTCAGCATGTTTGCTTGTTTGTGCGTTCGTTTTGCTGCTGCAGCCCCCACATTACATGCTCGCGTACCAGTGTAGAAGGGTTGTCGCTGTGTTGTTGCAAGGCAGTTTGGATTGCTGTATTTGTTTGAGCATTGCCCAGGGCAATGGCAATATTGCGTAACCAGCGTTCATGACCCAAACGCCGCAGAGGGCTACCTGCTGTGCGCTGTAGAAATTCTTCTTCACTCCAGGTAAACAGCTCTATTAGTTTTACATTATCCAGCCCATGGCGCGGCAGGAAATCTGTCTCCTTGCTGTATTGTGCATGACGATTCCACGGGCAGATAAGTTGGCAATCATCGCAGCCATAAATGCGGTTGCCTATAAGTGGGCGTAATTGCTCCGGGATGGCGCCGTGTAGCTCGATGGTCAAGTAGGAAATGCAGCGGCGGGCATCGACGGTATAGGGCGCGATGATGGCCTGGGTTGGGCAGATGTCGATACAGGCGGTGCAACTACCGCAATGTGTGCTTACCGGTTCATCGGCGGGCAGCGGTAGGTTGGTATAGATCTCTCCGAGGAAAAACCAGGAGCCATGACGGGTGAGTATATTGCTGTGCTTGCCCTGCCAGCCAAGGCCGGCTTGCGCGGCGATGCGTTTTTCCAGCACTGGTGCGCTGTCGCTGAAGACGCGATATGCATAAGGGCCGTTGACCTCGGCTATTTTACTGGCAAGCTTTTGCAGGCGGCTGCGGATCAGTTTGTGGTAGTCGCGGCCAAGCGCATAGCGAGAGATGTAGGCGCGTGCATCATTGTGTAGCACCTCCCATGGATCGGCGGCAGGGGGCAGGTAGTTCATGCGTGCGCTGATGATGCTTAAGGTGCCAGGTTCCAGATCGGCCGGTCGACTACGTTTGCTGCCATGACGAGCCATGTATTCCATTTCACCATGATGGCCAGCAGCCAGCCATTGCTCGAATGAGCTTTCTGCGGCTTTGAGATCAATGGAGCTGATGCCGATGTGTTGGAAGCCAAGCTCTTTGCCCCATGTGCGTATGTGCGCGAGCAGTGCGGTGAAATCTTCTGTTGTGCTGTTGTGCTGTTGTGGCATGACGGTATGATACCTGTCATGCCTAACTTACCCCACAATCTTTATACCGCCGCCCAGGTGCGTGAGCTGGATCGAATTGCCATAGAGCAGTTTGGTCTGGGTAATGGGCAATTGATGGCGCGCGCTGGTGCTGCGGCCTTTGCTTTGCTGAGCCAACGCTGGCCTTTGGCGCGTCGTATTGCCGTGGTGTGTGGCACGGGCAATAACGCTGGTGATGGTTTTGTTTTGGCCAGGCTGGCGCATGAGGCTGGTTTGGCGGTGGATTTGTTTCAGGTGGGTGATGGTGAGCGGCTGCGGGGCGATGCGCTGGCAGCTGCACAGCAGGCAGGATTGAACACTCAGCACTTACAGCCAGGTGATTTGCGCGATTGCGATGTGGTGGTCGATGCCTTGCTGGGGACAGGTTTGCAGGGTGAGGTGCAAGGTGTTTGGCGCGCGGCAATCGAAGCTATTAATGACAGTGGCTTGCCGGTGCTGGCATTGGATTTGCCCTCTGGTCTGGATGCAGACACAGGGGCGGTGTTGGGTTGTGCGGTAGCTGCGACGGCCACGTTAAGCTTTATAGGTCTGAAGCAGGGCTTGCTTACTGCGGCCGGAGCGGTTCAGCGCGGGGAATTGTATTTTGTCGATTTAGATGTGCCTGCAGCGGTCTATGACAAAGTGGCGGTAGCCGCACGACGATTGGAGCTGGGGCAAATGCGCTACTGGCTTGCGCCACGGCCGCGTGATGCCCACAAGGGCGACTGCGGCCATGTGCTGGTGGTAGGTGGTGATGATGGTTATGCCGGTGCGGTGCGCTTGGCGGCAGAAGCGTCGGCGCGCGTCGGCGCAGGACTGGTGAGTGTTGCCACGCGTGCGGAACATGTTGCTGCAGTGACGGCTGCTCGACCGGAATTGATGTGTCAGGCAGTGGCAAGTGCCGCTGATTTGGCACCACTGTTGCAGCGGGCGACGGTAGTGGTTATTGGCCCTGGTTTGGGGCAGGGGATATGGGGTCAGCAGTTGCTGTCTATGGTGTTGCAAAGCTCACTGCCCTTGGTTGTGGATGCCGATGCGCTGAATTTATTGGCGCAGGAACCACATTATCGTAAGGACTGGGTGCTGACACCTCATCCCGGAGAGGCGGCCCGTCTACTCGGCGAAAGCACTTTGCAAGTGCAGCAAAATCGTTTTGTTGCAGCGGCAGGGCTACAGGCCAGCTTTGGTGGTGTGGTGGTATTGAAAGGGCCGGGGACAGTTATTCTGGCCAATGACGGTATGCCAGCGATCTGTATGGCTGGTAATCCAGGCATGGCAAGTGGCGGCATGGGGGATGTACTCAGTGGTGTTATCGCAGCTCTGATCGCACAAGGCTTGCCTTTGCGTGAGGCGGCTGCCGCTGGGGTTTGTCTGCATGCCGGGGCAGCCGATCTGGCCGTTGGCGAGGGCGGTGAGCGCGGCTTGCTTGCGAGCGACTTGTTTTCTCACCTGCGTCAGTTGGCTAATCCCCAGTGATCACAGAATTATCATTAAACCTGCCGGATACTGCAGCGACTGAAGCACTGGGTGAAAAGCTGGCAGTTTGTGCCAGTGGGCAAGGCCTATTACTGTTCCTGCGCGGTGTACTTGGCGCAGGCAAGACCACTCTGGTGCGTGGTTATCTACGGGCCATGGGTTATAAAGGCGCGGTGAAAAGCCCGACCTATACTTTGGTCGAGCCGTATGAGCTGGTCACAGGCCAGATTTATCACTTTGATCTCTATCGTTTGAGCGATCCGGAAGAGCTGGAGTTTTTAGGCATGCGCGATTATCTGGATGGTTCGGCACAATCTCTGATTGAATGGCCAGAGCGCGGGCTTGGCTTTTTGCCAGCGGCGGATCTGGAGGTGACTTTGGATTACCAGCCAGAGGGACGTCTGGCTTATTTGCAGGCGTTTAGCGAACAAGGCGAAGCGTTGCTTGCATGTATTGCCAAGCAGGATATATAGCCAAGCTGTGTGGGTATATCGGCAGGATATGATGTTGATACCTGGTTTTACGGGTCTGCATATTTTATCAGGTGGTGCAGATAGATTTGTAGAATGCGCCTCTGCACAGCATGTCTTTTACAGGCAAATAAAATATAAATATAAATCTTTTGCTTGCCTGTTATTGGTTTGCCACTATATTATGAGAAACGACCAGAGGTTTTGTTGCTATCTCAGTGATTAACATGAGAGTTTTCTCATGACACAGACAGAGTGGGCAATGCTGAAAAAATCCACAATGATATTGTTGCTGTTGGTATTTACCACTTCCGTCTGGGCGGAGGCGGTGAGTATCCGTGGTGTGCGGATGTGGCCAGCGCCGGACAATACTCGTGTGGTGTTTGATCTCTCAGGTGACACCGAACACAGTCTTTTCATACTGGAAGATCCCGCCCGTTTAGTCATAGACCTGAAAAATACTGTTCTCAACAAACCCTTGATGGGGCTCGATTTCGACCAGACCCTGGTACGTGATATACGCTCAGCACCACGCAATAAACATGACTTGCGTGTAGTGCTGGATTTGCAGCGTGATGTACGACCCAAGAGTTTTATTTTACGACCCAATCAGGAATATGGTCATCGCCTGGTTATTGATCTTTTCGATAAACAGGGAAACACAACTGTTGTTGCTGCAAAACCGCCACCTAAAAAAATAGCAAGTCAGGCACCACGCAATATGTTGATTGCCATTGATGCCGGTCATGGTGGCGATGATCCTGGTGCTATCGGCCCACGCGGGCTTAAAGAAAAAGACATTACTCTGGCGATAGCCAAGCGCTTGCGTGAGCTAATCGAGCGTGAGCCTGGCATGAGCGCGGTGATGATTCGTGATGGTGATTATTTTGTGAAGCTGCAAAGACGTGTAGCAATCGCACGTGAACAGCGTGCCGATCTGTTTGTCTCTATCCATGCCGATGCCTTTGCCGACCACCGCGCTCGCGGTGCCTCAGTCTATACCTTGTCACAGCGTGGTGCCTCCAGTGAGCATGCTCGTTTGTTGGCTGATAAGGAAAATGCCTCTGACATCATTGGTGGCGTTAATGTGGACGATAAGGATGATTTGCTGACGTCGGTATTGTTTGACCTTTCGCTGACTGGCTCCATGGAAGCTAGTAATGATGTGGCGGCGCGTGTGCTATCAGCTTTGGGCAAGCTTGGCCCGCTGCACCGCAAGCGGGTTGAGCAGGCTGGTTTTCGTGTGTTGAAATCACCCAACGTCCCTTCGATTCTGGTGGAGACTGCCTTTATCTCCAATCCCGAAGAGGAGCGCAAACTGCGTGACGCCAAACATCAATATGCCCTGGCGCAAGGCATCATGGATGGCGTGCGTGCCTATTTTCAGCAAAACCCGCCACCAGGAACCTTGTTGGCCATGCGGCAAAACTTACCTGCACAACGACATGTCATTGGACGCGGTGAGACCTTGTCCGGCATTGCTCGACAATATCAAGTCAGCCCCGATCAGCTACGTTCGCGCAATAACCTTAAAGGTGATGCGCTGCGCGCTGGCGATGTGTTGCAGATCCCCGCCTCTAGTGGTGGCTGAAACCACTCTAAGCACTCTGCTTTTAATACACGATGAACCAATCGATACACATTGCTCTTTGATCTGGTTAATCTGTACGCATGTTGCAATCTTCACGCCGTATTCGCTTGCTTGATTCCCTGCTTGCCAACCAGATCGCTGCTGGCGAGGTGGTGGAACGACCTGCTTCTGTGCTTAAGGAATTGCTGGAAAATAGTATTGATGCCGGCGCCAGGTGGATCGAGATTGATGTCGAACAGGGCGGGGTAGCTCTGATCCGTGTGCAGGATGATGGTGTTGGGATCGTACAGGATGATCTGCCGTTGGCATTGGCACCACAGGCTACCAGCAAAGTGTACACCCAGGATGAGCTGATGCAGGTAGCCAGTCTGGGTTTTCGTGGCGAGGCATTGGCCAGTATTGCTTCGATCTCACGTTTTGTTTTGCGCAGCCGCAGCGAGTCTGCCGAACATGGCTATAGCATTGCGGCACGTGATGGTATCGTCACACCTTGTGCCCATTCTCGCGGCAGTACGGTGGAAGTACGCGATCTTTTCTACAATGTGCCGGCCAGACGCAAGTTTCTACGTGCTGAGCGCACTGAGTTTGAACATCTGTTCGAGGTAGTGCGACGGGTGGCCTTAAGCCATTTCGAGGTGGCGATCACTCTGCATCACAATAATCGCCAGGTCCTGGCGGTGCGGTCAGCCAGGGATCTGCAGCAGCGCGAACAGCGTCTGGCGGCTATTTGTGGCCGTTCTTTTGTTCAGCATGCAGTGACTGTGGATTTCGCTGTCGCCGATCTGCAACTAACGGGCTGGTTGCTCAAGCCGGATGCGGCACGGGCGCAGGCTGATTTGCAGTATTTCTATCTTAACGGGCGGATGATCCGCGATCGGCTGGTGATGCATGCAGTGCGTCAGGCTTATGGCGATGAGTTGCTGCCTGGTCGTCATTCAGCTTATGTGCTGTATCTGCAAATGCCGCCTGCCTTGGCCGATGTGAATGTCCATCCTGCCAAGCAAGAGGTGCGCTTTCGCGAGGTGCGTCAGGTGCATGATTTTCTCCATCGTGCATTGCGTACTGCGATAGATGAAGACTCCACGCCTGCAATGTTTACAGCTGCCATCCGTGATGATCACCAGGCGGCATACCGACCAGCGGCCATTACAAGCATTGCACCTGCCGTTGCCAGTCGTCAGTTGGGTGTGATTGCTGGTCGTTTTCTACTGCTGGATGAGGAGACACGGGGTTTGGCGCTCATTGACCTGCCAGCGGTGCGTGCTCGTCAGGCAGCAAAATCCATCTGTACCGCATTGGCCCCCGGTGGCCAGGTGCGCAGTCTGCCATTGTTGTTGCCTATACCCGTGGAGTTGACTGCAGCACAGGCCTCCGTGGCGCAGTCTCAACACGTATTGTTGAGCTCGTTGGGGTTTGTGCTGGAGAGTTTGGGCCCACAATGGATAATCCGGCAAATCCCTGCTGCCTTGCGTCAGGCAGTGCCTGTAACTCTGGTCTATATCGCCTTGCAGCAGCTGGCTGAAAATTCAGATATAAGAACACTCAGTCAAGCCTTGGCCAGCAGTGTGCAAGAGTTGCCGGAGCGTGCTGAATGGGATGGTCTAATTGCGGCGGCACGGGCAGAACCGGTTGGTGTTATGCGTTTGTTGGCGGTGGCCGAATTGGAGTCTTTACTGCGATGAATGATCTGCCGCAGGCTATTTTTTTGATGGGGCCAACGGCGGCGGGCAAGACCGCGCTGGCGCTTGAGCTGGTAGAACGACTGCCATGCGAGATTATCAGCGTGGATTCTGCGCTGGTATATCGTGGCATGGATATCGGTACCGCCAAGCCTGATGCAGAGGTGTTGGCACGAGCGCCACATCGTTTGATTGATATTATTGATCCGGTCGAGAGCTATTCGGCGGCTCGTTTTTGTGCAGATGCCCTGCAAGAGATGGCCGAGATCACGGCGGCTGGACGCATCCCTTTATTGGTCGGTGGCACGGGCCTGTATTATCGCGCCTTGCGCCATGGTTTATCTGATTTGCCTTCAGCCGATCCGGTATTGCGCGCGCGCCTTGAGGCCGAGGCGGCAGTAGATGGTTGGGAGGCACTGCATCGGCGGCTGCAACTTGTCGATCCACAGGCGGCAGCGCGTATTCACCCCAACGATCCACAACGGCTGCAACGGGCGCTGGAGGTCTATGAATTGACCGGCCAACCATTAAGTGAGCTGCAACGTGGTGCGAGCAATTTCTTGCCATATCGTGTGCTTAGTCTGGCGCTGACAGCGGAGCGGAGTTATTTGCACCAGCGAATTCATGAGCGTTTTCACATAATGTTGGAACAAGGCTTGATCGATGAGGTCAAAGGATTGTTTCAGCGTAGTGATTTGATGCCTGATAAGCCCTCCATACGCTGTGTGGGTTATAGACAGGTATGGAGTTATCTGGCCGGTGAGATCGACCATGACAGCATGGTCGCGCAGGCGATAATCGCCACCCGTCAGTTGGCCAAACGGCAATTCACCTGGTTGCGTAGTGAGGCCGAGGCCCATTGGCTGGACAGTCGCGAGCCACAATTGCTGGATCTGACCTTGAAATTAGTCTCGACGGACTTATCTAAGTGAGGTTTACATGTTGTGTTAAACTGCACGGCTCTCATTTGGCTGAACTGAACTGAGAATTTTGACATTTTGTCACCACCGCATTTGCGGATAACAATAAATAAGGAGAAACCCTATGAGTAAAGGGCAAGCCTTGCAGGACCCATATCTGAATGCTCTGCGCAAAGAACGCATTCCTGCTTCCATCTACCTGGTGAACGGCATCAAGTTGCAAGGTCAGATTGAATCCTTTGATCAGTTTGTCGTGCTGTTGAAGAATACGGTCAGCCAAATGGTCTATAAACATGCCATTTCCACGGTGGTTCCAGCGCGTAATGTAAAGCTGAACCTGGGCCCGGATGATATGCCGATAGTGGCAGAACCAGGTAATCTGCTCTGATTTTCAATAATTTTTTCGGGTTGATTATGCCAAGGAGCATTGCCCTTGTTTGAACGGCCAAAAAGTGGTGAGCGCGTGGTGCTGGTTCACCTGGAGCTACCGGATGAAGGTGACAGGGAAAGTCTGCAGGAGCTGGAAGAGCTTGCGCTATCGGCCGGTGCCGAGCCGGTAGCCACCATCACTGGCAGTCGCCGTAGCCCTGATCCCAAGCTGTTTATCGGCACAGGCAAGGCCGATGAGGTGCGCCAGGCCGTGGAGACCCATCAGGCCGAGCTGGTACTTTTCAATCACGCCTTATCACCAGCGCAGGAGCGCAATCTGGAACGCTTGCTGGAATGTCGTGTACTAGACCGCACTGGTCTTATTTTGGATATCTTTGCCCAACGCGCCCGTTCCCATGAGGGTAAGCTACAGGTGGAGCTGGCACAACTGCGACATTTATCCACTCGACTGGTGCGTGGCTGGACCCATCTTGAGCGTCAACAGGGTGGTATTGGCTTACGCGGGCCGGGTGAGACTCAGCTGGAGACAGACCGCCGTTTGCTCGGTGAGCGCATTCGTCAATTACAAAAACGTTTGGCAAAGGTGGAACGCCAGCGTGAGCAAGGCAGGCGGGCGCGCAAGCGCGCCGAGCTGCCGACCGTCTCGCTGGTCGGCTATACCAATGCCGGTAAATCCACCTTATTCAATAATTTGACCTCGGCCGGGATCTATGTCGCCGATCAATTGTTTGCCACCCTTGACCCGACGCTGCGACGTGTCGAGCTGGCGGATGGTCAAAGCGTGGTGTTGGCAGATACTGTTGGTTTCATCCGCCATCTGCCGCATGATCTGGTGGCTGCCTTCCGCTCTACCTTGCAGGAAACTCGCGATGCCGATTTGCTGCTACATGTCATCGATGTGCAGGATCCTGAGCGTTTGGCAAAGGTCGAACAGGTACAGGCAGTACTGGCGGAGATCGGCACAGGTGATGTGCCTGTGCTTGAGGTTTACAATAAGATAGACCTGTTGGAAGATGGCCAGCCCAGGTTGGATGAGGATGATGGCGGTCAGCCGTTGCGGGTGTATCTTTCTGCAGTCAGCGGTATCGGAACGGAACTTTTATTACAGGCCATGACATCTTTTTTCCGAGCCACGACAGTACGCAGCCAGTTATGTCTGCCGCCCAGTGCCGGTCGCCTGCGGGCGGCACTGTACGCCATGGAGGCCGTGCAGCATGAGCAGATGGAAGAAAATGGTGGCTGGCGATTGGATGTTGAGATCAAGGAGCGAGATCTGGCGATCTTGCGCAAGCAACATGAATTTGTTCCCTTGTTGCCCCTTCCCTAGTCAGAGGGTTAAACTTTGATCCTTTGCAAAATGATAGGTAGTGATACGTATGGCATGGAATGAACCAGGCAATTCCGGGGGCAAGGACCCTTGGGGTGGCCGCAAGAATGAGCAAGGGCCGCCCGACCTCGATGAAGTAGTGCGCAAGTTGCAGGATAGATTTAGCGGCTTGTTCGGTAAGGGCGGTGGCGGTGGTGGCGCCGCCTCGGCCGGCTCAGTGGGCTTTGTCGTGGCCTTGCTTGCTGTTTTGTGGGCTTTCTCAGGTATTTATATCGTAGATGAAGGTCAGCGCGGCGTGGTGTTGCAGTTTGGTGCTTACAATAAAACCACCATGCCCGGCCTCAACTGGTATCCACGTTTCATTCAAACCGTGGATAAAGTGGATATCTCCAACGTGCGTTCTATTGATTTGGGTCGCCGTGCTGATGAGGCGCTGATGCTGACCCAGGATGAAAATATCATTGATGTCAAATTTACCGTGCAATATCAAGTCAAGGATGCGCGTGATTATCTGTTCAATGTACGTGAGCCTGACCAAACTCTGCGCGATGCCGCTGAAACAGCCATTCGTGAAATAATTGGCCAAAGTGAGATGGATTTTATTATTACAGAAGGGCGTAGTGATGTGGCTCAGCGCATCAGAAACATGATGCAGAGTATTCTCGATCGCTATCAGGCCGGGCTGGCGGTAATCAGCTTCAATATGCAGGATGCCCAGGCGCCAGAGCAGGTGCAGGGGGCGTTTGCCGATGCGGTCAAGGCGCGTGAAGATGAGCAGCGGCTGAAGAATGAAGCCGAGGCCTATGCCAATGACGTTATTCCCAAGGCGCGTGGTCAGGCCGCTCGACTGATCGAGGAATCCAATGCCTATCGTGAGCAGGTAATTGCCGTCGCCGAAGGTGAAACGGCACGTTTTCTCAGTGTCCTGGCTCAGTATGAAAAGGCCCCTGAGGTCACGCGCAAGCGTTTATACCTGGAGACGATGGAATCGGTGATGGGACAGAGCAGCAAGGTACTGGTCGATACCAAGGATAGTAATAACCTGCTTTATCTGCCTTTGGATAAGCTCATGCAGCGTGATGGTTTGCCTGGCTCGGGCATGGGTTCCAGTCCCTCCATGTCCACGCCAGTTCCACCGGATCAATCTCCGCGCACGGATATTCGTTTGCGCGAGAATCTACGTCAGCGGGAGGTGCGCTAATGTCACGCGGTATGCTTTCTCTAATCGCCTTGCTGATCCTGCTGTGGTTGGGCTCCATGTCCATCTTTGTCGTCAGTGAGCGGCAGTTGGCGATCAAGTTCCGTTTGGGTGAACTTGTACGAGCTGACTATACGCCAGGTCTTTATATCAAGTTTCCCTTCATCAATAACGTGCGTATTTTTGATAAGCGCATTATGACGCTGGATGTTGAGTCCGAGCGTTATCTGACGCAGGAAAAGAAAAACGTCATCGTTGATTCTTTTATCAAATGGCGTATCAGTGATGTGGCCACCTATTATGTCACCATGCGTGGTGATGAGCAGTTGGCCGCCTTGCGATTGGCTCAGGTCATCAAGGATGGTCTGCGCAGTGAGTTCGGTAAACGCACTATGCAGGAGGCTATCTCCGGTGATCGTTCCGAGATCATGAACATCATTGTCAATCAAATCAGCGAGCAGGCTAAGCAGTTTGGTATCGAAGTAGTCGATGTGCGTATCAAGCGCATCGAGCTGCCGGCGACAGTATCGACTTCGGTTTACCAGCGTATGGAGGCAGAACGTTCCCGTGTTGCCAAGGATTTGCGTTCACGTGGTGCCGAGGCAGCCGAACGCATTCGCGCAGATGCCGATCGCCAAAGTACCGTGATTATGGCTGAGGCCTATCGTGATGCCGAGCGTACACGAGGCGAAGGTGATGGTCGTGCCGCCGAAATATATGCCAAGGCCCACGGTCGTAATGTTGATTTTTATGCCTTTTATCGCAGCCTGGATGCCTATAAAAGCTCTTTCAACAAGCCACAGGATATGCTGGTTGTTGATCCTGGCGCGGAGTTTTTCCAGTATTTTAACAGCGCGAAAGGTGGCAAAAACTAATAATTATTGCCTGTTGCTGAAAGGGGTTTGTCATGTGGTCTGAACTGTGGGTAGCACTGGCCTTGTTGCTGGTGTTGGAGGGACTATTGCCTGCCTTGTCCCCGCGCAATTACCGCAAGGCCGCGCAAAGCTTGACCCAACTGGATGATCGCTCCATTCGTACTACAGGTCTGGTGTTGATGGTATTGGGGGCCGTACTGGTCTACTGGTTGAAGCATTGATGGCTAACGAGCGCTGGTTATTGCCGGAAGGTATTGAAGAAGTCTTGCCCGAACAGGCCTGGCGGCTGGAGTTGTTACGCCGCCGCCTGCTGGATCTGTTCAGTACCTGGGGCTATGAATTGGTTATGCCGCCATTCATCGAGTATCTGGAATCACTCTTTGTCGGCACTGGTAATGCACTTGAGTTACAGACTTTCAAGCTGACCGATCAGCTTACTGGCCGCATGATGGGCGTGCGCGCCGATATGACCCCACAGGTGGCACGTATCGATGCCCACCTCATCAAACGTGAAACACCAACGCGTCTTGCCTATATAGGCACAGTATTGCGCACCCGCCCGCAAGAACATGGCGGTAGCCGTAGCCCATTGCAGGTCGGTGCAGAGCTCTATGGTCATGCCGGGATTGAAAGCGATGTAGAGGTGATCTGTCTGATGATGGTCACCTTGCGTAGCGCTGGCCTGAATGGCTTGCATCTTGATCTAGGCCATGTAGGTATCTTTCGTGGTCTGGCGAAGCAGGCCGGACTGACGCCAACGCAGGAGGCGGAGCTGTTTGATGCCCTGCAACGCAAGTCGCACCCTGATATTGCAAGCCTGCTGAGTGGACTGAAACTTGAACGCAGCGTGCATAACATGTTGTTGCAACTTGCTGATTGCCATGGCAGCGAGGAAGAGCTGGGTCAGATTCGTTCCCTATTGGCAGCGGCCAGCAATGAGGTGCTCTCTGCTCTGGACAAGCTGATCGCCATTACTGCTGCTGTACGCCGTGCCCTGCCGTATGTGCCCTTGCACTTCGATTTGGCCGAGTTGCGCGGCTACCATTACCACACTGGAGTGGTTTTTGCCGTCTATACCCCCGAAAGTGGCCAGGCATTGGCGCAGGGTGGGCGCTATGATGCAATAGGCCAGGTATTTGGGCGGCCGCGACCGGCAACTGGATTTTCCACCGATCTCAAAACACTGTTGTCATTATCCTCTGCCACACTGCCGGAAATTCGTGGTATCTTTGCGCCCTGCGCCGATGACCAGTTATTGGCCAGGCAGATAGATGAATTGCGGGTGCAGGGTGAGCGTGTGATCTGTGCGCTGCCAGGACAGCAGGGGGACGCAAGGGCGATGGGTTGTGATCGTCAATTGCTATGGCAGGAAGGCTGCTGGCAGGTAAGTACGCTCGATTGAATTGATACTTGTAAATTTTCCCGAATTTCATTTTTTAATTTTCATTACACCCGTAATTACAGGGGAAACCTGTGCGCGGACGGTGCTTGAGGGACAGAAATGGGTAAGAACGTCGTAATCATTGGCACTCAGTGGGGTGACGAAGGCAAGGGCAAGGTCGTTGACCTGCTTACTGATCGCGCCAGTGCTGTAGCCCGCTTTCAGGGCGGACATAATGCAGGACATACGCTGGTCATCGACGGTAAGAAGACCATACTCCATCTGATCCCTCCAGGAGTGTTGCGTGAGAACGTGATGTGCCTGATCGGCAATGGCGTGGTGTTATCGCCCACGGCGCTGCTTAAAGAGTTGCGCATGCTGGAAGAAAACGGTGTACCGGTACGCGAACGCCTGCGTATCAGTGAAGCCTGTCCTTTGATATTGCCCTACCATGTGGCGTTGGATCAGGCGCGCGAGTTTGCCCGTGGCAAGACAGCCATCGGCACCACGGGACGTGGCATCGGCCCGGCCTATGAAGATAAGGTATCACGCCGTGGCCTGCGCTTGGGTGATCTGTTTTATCGTGACCGCTTTGCTACCAAACTAAGCGAAGTACTGGATTACCACAATTTCTGCCTGCAACATTATTTCAAGGTCGATCCGATCGATTTTCAGGAAGTCCTCGATGAGAGCATGGCCATGGCCGAGGAATTGCGTCCCTTGGTCGCGGATGTCACTGAAATGCTGCATCAGTACCGTGAGCGGGGTGAAAATGTAATGTTTGAAGGAGCGCAAGGCGCTTTGCTCGACATTGATCACGGCACCTATCCCTATGTCACCTCTTCCAATACCACGGCAGGCGGCGCCTCTACCGGTAGTGGTGTGGGTCCACGCTACTTCGATTATATTCTGGGTATCACCAAGGCCTATACCACACGTGTTGGCGCAGGACCATTTCCTACCGAGCTCTATGACGGCAATGAACTGATGGACTCAGTCGGCGCGTACATGGCCGAGCGCGGTCATGAATTTGGCTCAACCACTGGCCGCCCACGTCGCTGTGGCTGGTTTGATGCCGTTGCCCTGCGTCGCTCTAACCAAATAAATTCAGTGACTGGCTTGTGTATCACCAAACTGGATGTGCTCGATGGCTTGGATACGCTGCGTCTGTGCGTTGGCTATGAATGCAATGGCGAAACCCGCAATACCCCGCCCATCGGCGCCGAGGCATTCAGCGCCTGTACGCCTGTGTATGAGGAAATGCCGGGCTGGACGGAGTCCACTGTAGGAATAAAGGAATATGACAAACTTCCACAGGGCGCGCGCAATTATCTCAAGCGTATAGAAGAAGTGACTGGTGTTCCCATCGACATCATCTCTACCGGTCCGGATCGCAACGAGACTATTGTCTTGCGCCACCCGTTTGCGTGATTAATGGGCGTGTTGTTGGTTGACAAACCATAGGTGATTTAGCTAAAGTTCGCGCCTTCACAACACCTGCCCAGGTGGTGAAATTGGTAGACACGCTAGCTTCAGGTGCTAGTGCTCGAAAGGGCATGGAGGTTCGAGTCCTCTCCTGGGCACCAATCAAAACCCCCTAAGCTCTTGTTGCTTAGGGGGTTTTTTATTGCCTGGTGTAAATACAGCATAATGACTGGCGGCAATCATCAGCATTTGCAGAATAGATCAGCGCAGAGAAGCTTAAGTTTGATGCTTACGAAAGCCAGATCAAGGGCGAGCAGGCCAAGGTTGGTATTTATGACTCGCAGGTACGCGCCTATGCATCGACAATTCAGGGACTGCCAGCAAGGCATACGTTAAGCGCAACTCAAGATAGAGGCCGCCTGCCAGAGCAGGCGGCGTAACAAGAAAGACAAGGCGCAGGGCAATTTTAAGAATACCCAGAGCAAAATCATACTTGATTACTTTTTAAGCAAAAAGCAGTTCCTCCTGGATTCCCGCCTGCGCGGGAATGACGGGATAGGTGCAGGATTTTTACATCGGTAATGACTGAACATCCCGTGGAAGCGGCTAAAGCTCCCCTCTACCGCTTGCGGGAGAGGGGCTGGGGGAGAGGGCAGAAAGGTTTTACACCTGCGTTCATACGGCCACTTACATTCAGCGCAATGCCCGATGGTTATTGCGCCCTACCTGACCGTACCGAATTTAACCGTAAGGGTGGGCATTAATGCCCACGCGGAACCATATGCCCACACAAAACCATGTACCCATACAAAAACACATGGGTACGCCACCAACGCCAACGTAAAAAAACCACACCACGGCATTGCCGGATGACACACGCGGGCATGCGGTTATTGCGCCATACTTGTGCTGCTGCGCCGTGATGTTCCGGTGTTTAAAATATGATATTCAGCATGGTCAGCGCCACGATAAGAAATAGTACAGTCATGATGCCGCCCGCACGGATGAAGTCAGCAACACGATAACCTGCAGGGCCCATGATCAGGGCGTTTACCTGATGGGTTGGGATGAGGAAGGAGTTGGACGTGGCGATGGCTACAGTAAGAGCAAAGACCGCCGGGTTAGCACCCGCTTGAACAGCAATATTTACCGCTAGCGGGACCAGCAGCACAGTTGCACCCACATTAGACATCACCAGGGTAAAGAAGGTGGCAAGAATTGCAATAACTGCCTGCAGTAGAATGTGGTTTACATCACCGCCGAGGATTTGCAAGATGTGCACAGCTATCCAGTTAGCTGTGCCGGTATTTTCTACTGCCTGTCCCAATGGGATCAGGCTGGCTAACAAAAATACAGTTTTCCAACTGACGGCACCGTAGGCTTCGTCGATATCCAGTACACCGGTAATCACCATACCCATAGCACCGGTAAGCAGGGCGACGGAAAGGCGGACGTCAGTGAATAACACCAGTCCCAGGGCAATGAGAAAGAAGACCAGAGCGAAGTGGACTTTGTGTGGGCGCAACTCTTCGTGCGGATAGTCGGTAGTGACGACGAGAAAATCGCGTCGATTCTTGTTGGCCGAGGCAAGGTCTTCCCAACGGCTGTGTTGCACCAGGGTATCACCGGACTGCAAGACCAGCTTGCGCAGGTCTTTCCGGATGACCTGATTGCCGCGATAGACTGCCAGAATGTTCAGGCCAAACGTTTTGCGCATGCGGATGGTCTGCAGCGACTTACCGATCAAGCGAGAGTTGGGCGGGATGACGATTTCCGATATTCCGGCCGTGGATGGCGAGAGGATTTCAGCAAAATTCTCCAGCTTGCCTGTGCGCTCTAGTTTATAGGTCTCTGCCTGGCGCTGTACTGCGTGATTGCTACCCATTAATGCCAGCGTGGCGCCAGCAGGTACATTTACGTCATATGAAGGGGAGATGCGGATTCCTGCTTTGCCATTAAGCAATGCGATGACGGCAACATCATGGTCCATCGCGGCCTCTATCTCCTCAATTGTTTTATTAGCTAAAAGGCTATTTGCGGGCACGACCAGTTCAAAAATATCACCGCTTAATCCATATTGTTTTTTCAGATACTCCATAACATTGGTGCCATCTCTGGCGTCAGTTTCGGTCGATGGAAGGACAAAACGGCCAGCCAGAACAAAATAAATAATACCGGTGGCTACCAAGACAATACCAATAGGGGTGACAGCAAACAGGCCAAAACTCTCCATCTCTGGCAGACCCTGGGCGACCAGTGTTTTATTAGAGCTCAACAGTAAATCGTTAAGCAGGATCAACGGGCTGGAACCAATCATTGTAATGGTGCCACCGAGGATTGCGCAAAATCCCATAGGCATCAATAGGCGCGACATGGGTAGGCCGGTGCGGGTAGAAATACGACTGACCACGGGCAGAAACAGGGCGGCCGCGCCGACGTTTTGCATGAAGCTGGAAATAAAACCTACCGTACCGGAGATGAGAGGAATGATGCGCCTTTCAGTTGTGCCACCGAGCTTGAGGATTAATCCGGCAACTTTGCTCATCACGCCGGTTTTGTCCAGACCGGCGCCGATGATCATCACGGCAATAATGGAGATCACGGCATTGGCGGCAAAACCCTCAAAAAGGTGTTGAGCATCAACTAAAGAGGGCACAAGACTGTCGGGTAGAACGGTTGTTAGTCCCAGCAATACCATTACCAGGATCGCCGCCACGTCAACGCGCACGATCTCTGAGACGAATAGATAGATGGTAAAGGCAAGGAATGCCATCACCCACATCATTTCAGTGGTGAGGGTCAGGGTTTCCAAGATTTGCTCTCCTCGTGATTTGTGACATGCGTGAAAGGTAAGGGTTTGTTAAAACCGCGTTAGTTTACTGAAAAGAGCAAAACTCTTCCATGCCAACAGCGTATTTTGCGTGGGCTGAGCTACAAAGCGGAGGTGGCATATTGTTGGATTGAGCCCCAACCTGCAGGAGTATCCGAACTATATGAGATATGCCAGTGACTTTCTGCTGCGCTGTGCGCACCATATCAAAGTTATGGAGTTTATCATCAGAAAAAGCAGAAGGGCTTTTAATGAATATGAGCCCTGTCACCGCTGTTAACGGTGGCCAGGGCTCACGGTAAGCTTGTTTTACTACTTGTTATTTTTGTGGTCTAACTGGGTTGACGTTCTCGTTGACCGGAGACTCCGGGTCAAGCAGATAGGCCATGATGTCGCTGATCTGTGTCTCGGTCAGCAGACCTTTTACCCCTATCCTCGGCATGTTGGTGCAGGGGAAAAAGGCGTTGGAGTTATAGATCATGTCATAGGTGTATTTCAGCACTTCCGGGCTGGTACCGCGTGCGCCGTAACCTGTCAGGGTGAAGCCCAGATTGCCGCCGGTGCGGTCGGTCGCCATTTCATGACAATTGTAGCAATTGCCACCAGGCTGACGGCTGCCAGTGTGGTCATCTGGATTGTGCGCCGTGCGCCAGCCAAAGCCGGACCAGGCCAGTTCACGGCCTTTTTTCCAGTCGCCCAATTTGATACCACCTTCTGGATATTTGATGGTGGCTCTGGATATGGCCATGATCTTTTCACGGCTTTTTTGATCCAGCTCCTGCCCCGGACGTAGAGAGCAGATTTTCTGGATTTCGTCCTGAACCAGACGGTCACGACCAGTGGTGCCTTCCTGCGTGGGTTGATCAAGATAAAAACTGTCTGATTCAAATATCAGGTATTCAGCCAGCTGCTCCGGGCTCATTTTAGTGTAATCAACCTTGGCCTCTGCATGGACGCTGGTGGAGAACGCTAGTAACACGGCTGAAGCGGCTGCGAAGGTAGCTGCAACAAAGCTGTTTTTCTTGTTAAACATGAATTCAGTCTCCTAAAGTTGGCGGCAATCAGCGCTTCATATCAGGCAGGATGGCGGGCTGACCACGTGCGGCATCGGTCCAGAAGGAAAGCAGTGCGATAGTTGCATCCGAGCCATTTTTTGCGTGGGGATAGCGCATTTGCCAGAAGCATCCAGTTAAACGGTGCTGACTGCTGCGGACGTTGTCATGACCGACACGATAGGCTGGCCAGGATATGGCCTTGGTCCATTCTTCAGGTACAGTGATGCTGGGCAGATAGGACGCACGAATGCGTTTGTCCGGCTGGCTGTGGCAGGTGGCACAGGCGAAATCCATGACGCTGGAACGGCGGTAAAACATGACCTCACCGGCGTTGCGCATGGCCTTTTCCAATGGGTGTTCCATTGGCGGGTTCCACGCATAGCCACCTGATTTGCTGGCGATGTAGGCCTGTAGTTTCATTACATCGCTGTTAGAACCATTTTTTTGTTTGACTGCCGGATCGGCATCTGTGTAGCCCTGCAGTGTTTTCATGCAGTGTTCCAGGCGGCTGTCCAGATCCATCACTTTGCCTGTATCGGCAAAATAACGTGGTAGTTCTACATAGGCGCCATCCAGTACGCCGGGCCCCTTGCCGAAGTCGCATTTAGACATGGGAACATTTTTCGGGCCACGTGGCTCGTTGAATAGTTTTTCCCCATCTTCCACGACACACCAAGCGGGATTATCTGGCATCATCATTCTGTTCTGTTGACTTTGGGACAGATAATTCTTGTGCGGGCTGGTCTCGACCAGGCCGTCGAAGACTTCCTCGGGCAATTGGCCAGGGGCTGCATGCGCGGTACTGGCAACAGCCAGGACAACTGGCAGCGCCCAGCTGGCTCGCTTGAGCCATGTGGTTGGTGATACGTTCATGTTTTGACTCCTCTTCTCTGCGGTCATTTATTTTTATCTGATAAGGCTTGCCCAGCCAGCTTAGCCAATAGCTGCTTCTGCGGCATCCTTTTTACCCGTATTGTCCACCCAGCTGAGTTCTACCTTGTCGTCCTTTTTGGCTCCAGAAAACTCGATGGAAAGGTAAGGGTTGGCGGAGATCGCCGCGCCCCAGGAGGCATCGAGTAC
Organism: Thiohalomonadaceae bacterium; assembly: GCA_041678005.1. Classification (GTDB taxonomy): domain Bacteria; phylum Pseudomonadota; class Gammaproteobacteria; order Thiohalomonadales; family Thiohalomonadaceae; genus Sulfurivermis. Next base: position 13,677 of record JBAYOW010000021.1, on the reverse strand, counting down.
ATTCTTGCCGTTGTGGCTGCAGGTGACTTCTTGGATGAAGTGAGCAGGGATCAGCTGGCCGGTTTTTTTGTCCTTGCGCTGGCCAGTTTCCATCGGGTGTTTGATTAGCGCCTTGACGGTGCAGACATCGCCCTTAAGGGTGGCGCGGATTTTGATTGAATCAGCCATGTGTAATTCCTCTATATATTCAAGATGTTCGATAACAGCTATCTATTAGCCGCCGCAACCGCCAACGGTGACCTTAACTTCCTTACGGCTGATATACAGCGCGCCACCTGCCTTGACCACTGCTGCGATGTTCGAAGTCTTGCCTACCTTGACGCGGGTAGAGACGGAGCTGATTGCACTGGGGCCAAGATTGAAGACAGCGGCAAGAGGTGTTGGGTTGCCTTCGATGAGTATGGTGATGGCTTCGACATCTTTCAGGCTGGAATTTATGGTGACCGGAACCACAGCGCCGTTCTCGGCGATATCTGGTGCCTTGAGTTCTATGTCGTTGCTGGCGGTGGTCTTGTCGGTGTTGAACAATCCTTTTAACGACTCGGCAAAATCCTGTGTCTGGAATGACGCCTTGGGCCAGGCTGCCAGCACTTGACGTGGGTTGAGTAGGCCGGCACTGGCGGCTACGGCAATGGCACTGCCGGCCAGGGTGCCCTTGAGCAGTGTTCTACGCTTGCTGTTCACGTTATCTGACTCCTTGGTTTTTTTAACTGAATTTAAATGTTTTAAGAAAACTCGACCTTATGAGAGGCCTTTTTACACCTTGGTTATGCAAGACACAAAATTATAGCGTGCCCGCATTTTTACAGCATAAAAACAGTGTTTACTTATATTGTCGTGGCAGTAATACCGGCCGCTTGTTTTCTATAGTGGCAGAAGCTTATGGCTTTATTCCAGCTCTTGCTGAAATTAATCGAGCTCAAGTCGGCAGGTGTGATAGAGGTTGGCGTGGGGGTTTGCTGCGTAGCGGTTGATGTCGAGGTTTATTTACACGGTATTATTTGCGTGGTGTCAAAATTGCTGCTTCTTCCTTCCATTGAGTCAGTTTGGCTTCAAGCAGGGATTGGTAGTAGAAATCCAGGCCGCCACGTTGGCGCGCCAGATTGAGCTGTTCGACGGCTGTCTGGATTTCGCCCAGGCCGTAGTAATAGTCAGCCAGGGCCATATGAGCTACACCATCGTTGCCGCTGGCTGTCTCGGCCTCAGCCAGCAGTTCAAAGGCCTTTGGTTGCACCTTGCGCAGACGAGTGTATTCGCGCAATAGCGGAGTGGCTTTGATATGTTGCCCATGCTGTAAAAGAAATTCGGCATAGGCAAGGGTTAGCAGATTGTTGTTGGGATGCAGCTTGAGGCCGTCGAGAAATATTTTCTCGGCTGCAGCAAGCTTTTTGTCTTCAGTTTCCACTTTGGCCAGCGCCAGCATATATGCAATACGACCAGGATCTTGCTGGTGTAATGCCTTGAGCCATGTTCGGCTATTGGCATAATCATGTTGGCGTGTCAAAGCCAAGGCATAGCCATAACGATCGGCGGCATCTCCTTTGCGCTGGTCATCAGTGGATAGCAGCTCACGGTATTGCCGCGCCAATACGTCCATATTGCGCGCAGTCAGCACCTGCAATCTGGTCTTTATCAGGCGGTAGCCAAGATCGTCGGCGGGATTGATGCGTGGGTATTGTTCGGCACGATTACGCGCATCGGCGATGCGGTCTGTGGTGACTGGATGGGTGCTGAGATATTCTGGCAGACCAGAGCTGGCGTAGCGATATTCCTGCTGCAAACGCTCGAAGAATCCCGGCATACCATGTGGGTCGAAGCCAGCGCCGGTTAGCATCTGCATACCAACGCGATCTGCCTCACGTTCATGGGCGCGACTGAAATCCAGCTCCATCTGCATGCTGCCAGCCATGGTGGCAGCAAGAGCCGCCTCGCCCATTTGTGGATTACTGGCGCCGAGCAGAATGGAGGCCAGCACGGCTGCCATCATGGGCATGCTCATGTTGCCAGCCTGTTCAAATCTGCGTGCCAGATGGCGTTGGGTAATATGGGCGATTTCGTGCGCCATTACACCAGCTAGCTCGCTCTCATTGCGACTGGCGGAGATAAGCCCGCTATGAACTCCTATATAACCGCCGGGCATGGCAAATGCATTTATAGTGGGTTCGTTGACAACAAAAAAACTGAATTCACGAGCTGAACGAGAGCTGGCTGATACCAGTTGATATCCTAGTTGCTGGATATATTCCTCAACTTCACGGTCTTCTAGTAAATGACCGGATTGACGAATTGAGCGCATCATTTCGCGGCCAAAACGTTCTTCATCAGCCTGTGAAAATGCTGTTGCCGAGCTGTCACCAATATCTGGCAAGGACAGATTTTCTACAGCCGAGGCCATCCCGGTCCAAATAGATGTGACAATGGACAGTAGTAGTGCAGATGATGAGAGAGTATGCTTCAAGATTCTGACATCCGATAAGTCAATAATAATCGTAACAGATTTATGACAGGTAAGAACGTAACTTGGTTCACCCTGATCCGTAGGATAGTCTGGTTATAAACGTAATTTGTTCGGGCAAAAAGGCCGGCTGAACTTGCGCTGATGCCACTATTTGGCATATAAGTTAAGTCTTGTAGTCGATATACCTGCGCTAGCGGGTCTTTTTTACCAACAACCAAGCTGAGGAGATTGATGATGGCAAATTTCGATCAAGAACTGGATGCATCTGGCCTGAACTGCCCGCTGCCTATCCTGCGTGCGAAGAAGACTTTGGGTGGTATGGAGTCTGGCCAGGTGTTGCGTATCGTCGCCACTGACCCAGGTTCAGTGAAGGATTTCGAGGCATTCGCCAAGCAGACCGGCAATACTCTGCTATCTTCTGGGGAAGAAGGCGTCAAATTCGTTTTCCTGATCAAAAAAGCCTAAAACAAAAATAGTATTCAAGGAGAGGGATCCCATGTCTGATCAAAAGAAACTAGCAATCATCGCAACCAAGGGTACCCTTGACTGGGCCTACCCACCGTTCATTCTGGCGTCAACAGCAGCTGCATTGGACTACGAGGTGGAAATCTTTTTCACCTTTTATGGACTGCAACTGGTGCGTAAGGATTTGAGTGGTCTTAAGGTCAGTCCACTGGGTAATCCTGGCATGCCTATGAAGATGCCTTTTGGCCCCAAGTGGTTCAGAGGTATCAACTGGAATATTCCCAATATCATTCAGGCCAACATCCCTGGCTTTGAGTCATTGGCAACGGTACTGATGAAAAAGACCATTGCCAATACTGGCGTGGCTACTATTGCCGAGCTGCGCGAACTTTGTCAGGAAGCCGAGGTACGTTTTACGGCTTGTCAGATGACGGTGGATCTGTTTGGTTTTGATCACAGTGATTTCATCGATGGTATGGAATATGCCGGTGCCGCTAAATTCTTTGAGTTTGCCGGTGAATCGGATATCTGTTTGTATTTGTAGGCCATGTAGTTAAAAGCAAAAAACCCGCTTCGGCGGGTTTTTTGCTTTTGTAAACGCCCCGCGCAGTGCGCGGGGCGATACAAAAAAAGCTGGTGGTTGGTAATGCGCTTATTTATGTGCGCGGTTTTGCAGTAAATCTTCCACCACCGATGGGTCGGCGAGGGTGGAAGTATCACCCAGCCCCTCCGTTTCGTTGGCGGCAATCTTGCGCAGAATACGGCGCATTATCTTGCCGGAACGGGTCTTTGGCAGGCCAGGTGCCCACTGGATGATGTCAGGTGAGGCGATGGGGCCGATCTCGCGGCGCACCATTTGCACCAACTCTTTCTTCAGCTCATCGCTGGGTTCAACACCCTTCACCAGGGTGACATAGCAATAGATGCCTTGACCCTTGATGTCGTGGGGGAAGCCTACGACTGCTGCTTCGGCGACGGAGTCATGCAGCACCAGCGCACTTTCGATTTCGGCTGTGCCCATGCGGTGACCAGAGATGTTGAGCACATCGTCCGTGCGGCCAGTGATCCAGTAGTGCCCGTCCTTGTCACGTTTGGCACCATCACCGGTGAAGTACCTACCAGGGTAGGTGGTGAGATAAGTTTCGATGAAACGCTGATGGTCGCCGTAGACGGTGCGCCCCTGGCCAGGCCACGGCTGGGTGATCACCAGATTGCCTTCACATTCACCTTCAAGAATATTGCCGTCGTTATCGACTATGGCAGGCACCACGCCAAAGACTGGCAGCATGGCAGCGCCTGGTTTGAGATCGGAAACGCCGGGCAGCGGGGTGATCATATGTCCGCCGGTTTCTGTGTGCCACCAGGTATCGACGATGGGACAGCGAGCGTCACCGACAACATGGTAATACCATTCCCAGGCTTCAGGATTGATTGGCTCACCTACCGTGCCGAGCAGGCGCAATGACTTGCGCGAGGTCTTCTTTACTGGCTTTTCGCCTTCGCGCATCAGAGCGCGGATTGCAGTTGGGGCAGTATAGAAGATGTTGACCTGGTGCTTGTCCACCACCTGCCAGAAACGGGATGCATCAGGGTAGGAAGGCACACCCTCGAACATTGGGCTGGTGGCTCCGTTGGCCAGCGGGCCGTAAACGATATAGCTATGACCTGTGATCCAGCCGACGTCGGCGGTGCACCAGTAGACATCACCTTCCTGATAGTCGAAGGTGTATTTATGAGTCATGGCAGCAAACAGCAGGTAGCCACCTGTGGTGTGTAGGATACCCTTGGGTTTGCCGGTGGAGCCTGAAGTATAGAGGATGAATAGCGGATCTTCGGCATCCATCTCCTCGGGCGGGCAATCAGCTGAGGCATTGGCCATGGCTTCGTGATACCAGACATCACGTCCTTCCTGCCAGCTGATATTGCCGCCAGTGCGCTTGACGGTTATCAAGGTATGCACATCAGGGCAGTGGGTCAGGGCTTTGTCGACATTGGCCTTCAGTGGTACAGCCTTTTTGCCACGCAAGCCTTCATCGGCAGTTATCACGACACGGCAGTCGGCATTGAGGATGCGATCTTTCAGAGACTCTGGCGAAAAGCCACCAAAGACTACCGAATGCACAGCACCGATGCGTGCACAAGCCAGCATTGCGACAGAAACCTCCAGGATCATCGGCATGTAGATGCAGACTCGATCACCTTTTTTAACGCCGTGTTCTTTCAGGACATTGGCGAATTTGCTCACTTCGGTGTGCAGTTCGCGATAGGTTATTTTCTTGTCTTCAGTGGGATCGTCACCTTCCCAGATGAGTGCCACTTGATCGCCGCGCGTAGCCAGATGACGATCCAGGCAGTTGTAGGTGATATTTAGTTTGCCACCTTCAAACCAGCGGATGAGACCTTTGTGATAGTCCCATTCAGATACCCTGTCCCAGGGCTTGTACCAGTCGAGAAAGGTGTTGGCCTGTTCGGCCCAGAAGCTGTCCGGCTCCTTGATGGACTGCTGATACATAGCCTCGTATTTGGCTTTATTGATATGAGCGTGGGCTTTGAATTCGCTGGGTACGGGATATATCTTTTCGGACATGTGTATCTCCTGGGTCAGTGAAGGCTGATAAGACAGCCAAAAAATCAACAATTTGGCATGTTACAGCCAAGGATTAATGTTGCTCGTTATTGGTTTTATATACTTCCGTGATGGTTCGGTATTCGGCCTTTTGTTGCGGCCATTTACCAGGTAAAAAACAGGCTGTGCCTGTACCCAATAGGGCCTGGACACTATAGCATGAGGCAGGTGCATTTGCTGTTTCATACAGGCCGCCACATGCTCTTTAAAGGCACCATGCGGGCACCATTGCGCTCGGCCAGTTGTGCCAGGTAAAGCTCGGCTGCGGCGAGTGCATCGGACAGGGCATTGTGTGCGGTGTAGCGCGGCAGGTTGTAGCGTTGTCGCAAGCTGCCAAGACGTGTTTCTCCACTGCGTATGCAGTGATTTTGTTGTTCAAACTGACGCTGGGCAAGGTACTGGGTGTCTATGACCGGGGCAAGGAAACCGCTGCCATAGAGTTGTTCGCAGGTGGCATTTAAAAAACCAAGTTCGATGCTGGCGTGGTGGGCAATAAGTACCTTGCCGGCCAATAGTTGCAACAGCTCGGGCATGATGTTGGCCAGTTCTTCACCACTGGCTACTTCGTCATCGGTGATTTGGTGGATTACGGCGCTGGCCTCAGGAATGGCGCAGTGTAAGCGCACCAGCCGATGTTGCGCCGAAGCAAGGTCGATATGCTGACCTTGCAATAAAACCCAGCCAAAACTGACGATGAAATCATTTTTGCTATCAAGACCTGTGGTTTCCAGATCAAGGGCAAGGCATTGCAGTTGCCGACAATCTTTTTTGGCCGGAACAAAGGGCGTTTCCAGATAGTCACGCAATGGCCCAGGCGCTGTCCTGGCAGCAAGACGGCGACGACGATAGTCCAGGCTGAATAGCCAGGAGAACATCAGTATAGCCTTCCAGCCTGGTAGCGTTGCTCCATGGCTGCCTGCAAAGTGTTAATGGCAGAGAAGGCGTCCTTGAGGTTATTGCGTTCCATCTGTGAGAGCTTTTCTGGTATGACATAGTTGTCTGGCTGTTTGCCTTGTTTGATTTGCTGTGCCTGGTGGCGCGCACGTAAGGCACCGATGAATTCGAAGGCATCTTCCAGATTGGCAGCACTGTCAGGACTGACAGCATGTAGCTCAGCAGCTGCCTTGAGGCGCTCTATCGTATTGAGTTCAGGCAGACCGGCAGAGAGGGCATAGACACGTGCCATATTTATCACCGGCACAAGGCCGCGCCGTTTTAGGTCAAGACTATTGGCGTGTTCGCCCTCACTGATGAGGACAAAATTGCGGAAAAAACCAAGTGGGGGTCTGGTAGCAACAGCATTGGTGGCCATGTAGGCAAGAAAAATTTTATTTTCCTTGGCCTGTTGCAAGCTATCCGCATGCAGGCGGGTATGTAACAGTATATCGCCGTGTATGGCGCGCAGGTCAAAAAAATTGGTGGCCAACATAGCAGACTTGCGATCAGCGCGGGTAATCCAGTTATTAAAATATTGTCGCCAAACCAGCCATGGCTGACGCCATTGCGGGTTGCTGGCCATGATGCCGCCGGGGCAATTGTAGTAGCCACAGGCATTGAGTCCGTCGGTGACAAATTGTGCCAGACGAGCGAAGTAGTTGCCGTGTTTTTCTGCATCATATTCATCGGCGAGGATCAGGGCATTGTCCTGATCGGAATGAATGGTTTGTTCACGTCGTCCTTGTGAGCCACTGGCTACCCAGACGTAGGCGATGGGCGCAGATCCGAGTTCACCTTCTGCCAACTCCAGCAATCTTTGCGTGATGGCATCGGTTGCTGCCGAGATGGCCTGGCCAAGTTGGTAGGTATTGGCACCGGCGGCGACCAACTGTACCTGCAACTCCGGCAGGACGGCACTGGCATGTACCAGCTCGGCGATGCTTTGACATTTGCGCAAACCATCTACGGTATAGATAGAGTTGGTGCTTTGATAACGTATCAAATCAGTGGTGGACACAAGCCCGACAACGCCAGTGCCATCCACTACTGGCAAGTGATGGATCTTGTGCCGTGTCATGCTGATCAGGACTTCAAAGGCCGGGGTATCTGGCGTTACCTTGTGCAGATTATGCGTCATGATGTCGCTGACAGGCTGCGTGGCTGGCAAGCCTGCTGCCACGCAGCGAGAGCGCAGATCGCGGTCAGTGATGATGCCTGCCAGCCGTTTATTTTCGGTAATAAGCAGGGCGGAAACCCGTTCCTCACTCATAAGCTGTGCTGCTTGCTGTATGGTGGTGTGAGGTGGTGCCGTCACTGGCGCACGGCTAAGCAGCTTGCCTATTTCTATAGTCAGTAGATTGCCACCGGCACGTGCAGTGCCTTGCATTACTTCGCGTGCGCGGCGCAGGCGTGTGCTGATGGATTGAGTAAAGTAATCATTGAAATTCTGGTCGGATTCGCGCAGCAGCTGTAGTTGTGCGCAGGGCAGCAGATAAAACAGACTGTCCTCTACCGTGCTGCCGCGCAGGGATTGCGTGGGGTTATGGCTGAGACAGTCAGAGGCGTAAATATCCCCTTCATAAAACTTTGCCAGTAACTCATCTTGAGTATTGCGCCATTCTATTGCGCCCTTGCGCACAATATAGAGACAGGGTTGATCGTTCCCCTGTGGCGGGAATGGTGTACCGCGGCGTAAGTAGCGTACGGATAATTGCCTGGGCAGCTTGTCGAGTAACTCGTTATTGAGTTGATCGAAAGGCGGAGTGCTGGCCAGGAATTCACGTATTTCAATCAGTTCAACATCCATACGATCTTCACTCACTGAAATTGTTTTAGGTGTTCCATGCAAGTGCCTTTTGCGTTAGTCGGTATGTTTATATCGTGCCTCGTATAAGGTTTACAGGCAGAGCTGTTGGTACATCGGATCATTGCGTTCGATTTTTTTCACTGTAATCTGCTGGGCATTTTCTTCTTTGGCAAGCACAGCCCGCTCAAGTAGGTTGCAGTTCAACAGGTAAGCCTGTGTTGTTAATTGCTCAATTGGATCCTTATGGAAGGTATACAAAATATATTCAACAAGTAGTTGGCCGTTTTGTTCACTGGTCTGACTACGTCCATCAAAAATCGTAAAAGCACTGACCGGTGTTACTACGTAGCTCCAGGGTTTAAGGAAACTTGTAGCGCGTTGCTCTGCAATCAGTTTGGTGTCTACAGGTAGTTGGCTGCGCTTAAAGTCGTACCATGTGTAATCGTAATAGGCAAGATAAGTGAGCATGGCTAAACCAGCGGCAGCCGAGACCAGCCATTTAGGCAGGCGGTTGCCGGTTATCTTGCGTAAAAGATAAACCATCCCTCCTACGCTCAAGCCTGCGATGATGACGGCTATTAAGTGCCAGATCATGGGTTTTTATCTTTAGCCTATTTTCAGTTAAAAAGTGGGCTTTCAAATGAAAGCCCACTTCAATCATAGCCCAGCTTGTGAGTAAGCTGGTTACGCCTTCACAGGCTTATGGATAGCGTACACGACGCACCATATCCTGAATTTTTTCAGATGGCTTCTCTGTGAGCATCGATACGCTGATGGCCACAATGAAGTTGAAGAGCGCACCAATACAACCCACTGACAGCGGTGAAATACCCAGGATCCAGAACTCTGGCGTGTTGGGGAAGTTGTTAGTTTCCGGGATGAACAACCAGCCCAGATACATGAAGATGTAGCTGAGGGTAAACATCCCGCCTGCCAACATGCCTGCGATCGCTCCATTGCTGTTGATGCGCTGGAAGAAGATACCCAGGATTAGCACAGGGAACAGCGTTGAGGCCGCTATACCAAAGGCCAGCGCTACTGTTTGTGCAGCAAAGCCGGGTGGATTAAGCCCCAGCCAGGTGGCAATGGTTATGGCACCCACCATAGAGATCCGCGCATAGAGCATTTCTCGCTTATCCGAGAGATGTGGCATCAGGGTGTTTTTCAACAGGTCGTGACTGACTGCCGATGATATGGCCAGTAACAGACCTGATGCTGTGGACAATGCTGCGGCAATACCACCAGCTGCCATCAGACCTATTAGCCACATCGGCATATTGGCGATTTCTGGCAGGGCCAGCACCAGGATGTCGTTGTTTACAGTCAGCTCATTGCCTTCCCAGCCACGTTCAGCGGCCGTGCCTTTGGCAAAGTTTTCATTTTTGGCATTGTAGATCTGGATGTGGCCGTCATTATTTTTGTCTTCAAATTTCAGAAGACCGGTCATTTCCCACTTCTTGAGCCACTCAGGACGCTCTTCATACTGCAAGGAAGGCTGGTCGGTACCTTCTGGATAAACGGTTTCCAGCAGGTTCAGGCGTGACATGGCGGCCAGGGCAGGGACAGTGGTGTAAAACAGCGCGATGAACACCAACGCCCAACCTGCTGACCAACGTGCATCCTGAATATTGGGCACGGTGAAGAAGCGTATGATGACGTGTGGCAAGCCTGCAGTACCAACCATCAAGGTCAGGGTGAAGAGGAACATATTCCACTTGTTCGAGACATCGGCAGTATAGTCCTGGAAACCAAGAGCACGCACGACCTCGTCGAGTTTTTGCAACAGTGGTATGCCTGACTCGCTATGTGTGCCTACCAGACCGACCTGTGGCAGGAAATGACCGGTCATCATCAAGGACAGATAAATGGCAGGGATGGTGAAGGCCAGGATCAGTACCGTGTATTGGGCTACCTGGGTATAGGTGACACCCTTCATACCACCCAATACTGCATAGATGAAGACCACCAGGGCCGAGATCAACAGACCAGTGGTGCTGTCTACTTCGATGAAGCGGGCAAAGGCCACACCGGCGCCTGTCATCTGGCCGATGACGTAGGTCAAGGAGATGATGATCAGGCAGAGCACCGCGACCACGCGCGCTGTCTTGCTGTCATAGCGTGTGCCGACAAAGGATGGCACGGTGTAGGTACCAAAGCGGCGGAGGTAGGGGGCGAGTAAGGTAGCCAACAACACATAGCCACCTGTCCAGCCCATGATGAAGGCCGAGTTTACATAGCCCACCGAGACCAGACCGGCAACCGAGATGAAGGAAGCGGCCGAGAGCCAGTCTGCAGCAGTGGCCATACCATTTAGTGTTGGGTGGACATTGCCGCCGGCGATGTAAAACTCGCGCGTGGAACGTGCCCGTGCCCAGACGGCAATGACTGTGTAAACAATAAAGGAGCCAATGACAAAAATAAAGTTGATTGCAAATTGACTCATGATTTATTCCTCCAGACCAAACTTTTTGTCAATTTGGTTCATTTTCCAGGAATAGAAAAAAACCAGAATCAGGAAGGTGAAAATTGAGCCTTGCTGGGCAAACCAGAAGCCAAGATCCGCGCCACCGATGCTGATACCCATCAGGTAAGGGCGCAGCAGGATACCGAAGCCGTAGGACACCGTGGCCCAGATAGCAAGACAACCAAGGATTAGGCGTAGATTGGTAGCCCAATACGCTTTATCTTGTTCAGTTATTTCTTTAGACATGAAGGATCTCCCTAGTGTTAGTTAGATAGTTTTGTACAGTGAAAAAATTATCTTTAGAACAACGACATGCTCATCTCCCCTTTGCTTGAAATTCTTGTCGGTTCCATTTGATCAAAATTAATTTCCTATAATTGATAATCCAGTGTCAGCTTGGCCTGTAGTTTGCGCGCCTGACGGAAGGCCTCTTTCAAAATGCGTCTGTCCAGTTCGTTCAGTGAGTCAGGATCAACAAGATTGGAAAGTTCTTCGCCTTGTTCTGCCTGTCGCCGGTGGATGCGTACACGCAGTAATTGAATGAAGTGATAGGCATCGACCCAGGCTGCTACATTCGCCGGATCAAGCGCCTTGCACTCACCTGCCTGCTGCAGCCGTTCCACGGTATTGGTGGTGGCAATGCCGTTGGCGACGGCGGTTATGCGGGCGGCGTCAACGAATGGTGTCAGGCCCTGGGTCTTGAGGTCGATGCCGCGTGGTTGTTTGCCACCACCTGTTACCTTGAGATCGCCAAATAGTCCGAGGGGTGGGCGGTTGCGCAAGGCATTCGCCGCCATCTGCCAACGGAAGAGGCTGTTGGCTGCGATCTGCTTGAATAACCAGTTACGCAAATCTTCCGCTGGGGCCGCCGCGCCATAGATAGGGCGGAAGTCAAAATAGATGGCGGCATTGAGTAGATTTTGTGGTGTGCTTTGACCTATCCATTTGGCAAAGCGTTCTTGCCACTCGCCCATGCTCAGACAACATTCAGGATTGCTCGCCATGATATTGCCTGGGCAAAGCGGGAAGCCGATCCTGGCCAGGGCATCGTTGATGCGTTTGGCAATGGGCAGCAATTCCTCGCGCACATCGTCTGCGCTCTTGCCATCGACTGGATAAAAGAGGATGCCGTTGTCCTGATCTGTCTTTAAGGTCTGTTCACGGCGGCCTTCACTGCCAAAGGCCAACCAGGTGAATTCCACGCTGGGTTTACCGGTTTCGGCCAAGATCAGCAGGATGGTGCGTTGGGTCATGTGGTCGTTGAGCGTGGTGATGATCTCGGTGATTTGATTTACCAAGGCACCTTGCGCGAGCATTTGTTCCACCAGGAGATGTACTTGACCTGCCAGTTTTGCCAACTGATCGATGGTATCGGCGCGGGCGATGGAACGAGACAAATTGACCAGACCGATGCGCTGTAACGAGAACAGATCGCGCTCGGATACCACACCTTGCAGACGGCCATCCTGCACCACGCAGATGTGGCCAAAACCTTGTTGTGCCATCAGCAATGCCGCTTCGTAGGCGCGCGCATCCGGCGGTAGCCAGAGAGGGGAGGGCGTCATCACCTCGCGCATGGGCGTGGCCATGTCACGTTGCGGCAAGGCTATGCGTGAGAGCACATCGTGCAGGGTAAACATGCCGATGGGGCGTTCTTGCTGGTCGGTAACGATCATGCTGCCGATGTGCTCACGATCCATGATGGCAAGGGCTTCACTCACGGGTGTTTCAGCCAGACAGCTGATCGGTTTGCGCTGGATTAGACTTTGCAGCGGTGAGCTGAGCGAGGTGTCTTCAGACACGCGCGTGGCTGAATTGGCCTGCACCGAGCGCAGAGCGTTATCCAGCAGATTGGCCAGCCGGCGGGTACAAAAGTCACGAAAGACCGGACTTTGCTGCAAGAGCTTGTCGAAGTCTTCACGTTCCAGCTCAAAGCAAAAGGTATCTTCGGCGGCACGATTTGTAGTGTGTGCCGGACGGCGAGAGAGCAGTGCACCAATAGGAAAACTTTCACCAGTGACCAGCTCCCAGGCGCTTTCGGTTTCCGGTGTATCCTCATCCAGATCGCCACGAATACGCCCTTGCTTGATGATGTAAAAACGATTGACCGGGCCATCGTCAGGGCCTGTAATGGCCTCCCCACGGGCATAAAAGCCGAGCTTCAAACGCTTGGCCAGGAATTCCTGATGACTGGCTGCCATCTGTGCAAACGGCGCATGCTGCTGGAGAAATTCCAGGATTGGGGCCAGTGGTGGGGTGGTGGTTGAGTCCAATGTTTATCGCGTGTTTATCGCGCCTGGGCAAAAATATTGTGAAACAGTTGGCAATTTATATGCCATTTCTGTTTAGACAGAAAATCAATGGCTTGGCTGTTGTACGGATTGAAATACTGGGGGAGTGTTACGCTTGGGTAACAGTTGTTGTTACATAAAGTAACACTAAAGTAGTGCAGGCCATGAGTTCTGACGAGGCTGGGCGGTGCCAGGCAATAAAGCTGTGTCTGCCTGAGTGTTGGGCTTCCCGTGTCAGTTCAACCTTGGCTAGACTCTGGCGCCTGCCTTTCAGCCATAGATGTCTGTCGGGTCGTGGCCGCCTGGCCGTGGTCTGGTATTGCCTGTCATGCGTTTGATGACCCGCGCGGTGGTCAATAATTCATCCAGCGTGGTGGCTTGCATGGGCGTGTCGGAGAGGGGGAGGGAGGCCAGTTCCTGATGGCGATTGAGGACTGCCAGATAATCAGTTGGAGTAAACAGGTGACTGGCAAGATGGAAACCTTGTTGCAAATGTGGCCATGCGTTGTTTAGACGTTGGCTGATGAGCAGTTGACCGGTAATGAGCTCCAGCAGGGCATAGGCATGGGGGCTGCCCTGCATAAGTGGCAGGACGTGCTGGTAATGTAGCTGGATATCCTCTCCCAGCCA
>JBAYOW010000020.1:0-36954 GCA_041678005.1 Thiohalomonadaceae bacterium | reverse complement strand
ACGCTGAATAATTACCTGCGTTGTCAGGGCGGTGTTAAAAAACGACTCAAAATGCTCATTTACTACGTGTAAACTGCGCTTTTTCGTCGTTTTTTGCCTAGCCCTGACTGCCTCGCCAACATTATTCAGTGCTTCCTTAAGTCCGGCTTAGCTCTGCCAGCTCCCTTTCCAGCAGATCTTCATCACCCAGGTTGAGCTTGACCAGGCGTTTTAAATGACTGATGCTTTCCAGATCGATGTGATCGCAACGAAAGCCCAGGGCTTCATTGGTCTGGTGGACTATCGTCCCCACCATGTTGATGGTAACGCCGTCAGTCAGTATGAGTTGCATCTCGCATTCATGGTTTTGCTCACCAGTCCATCCTGTTGGAGTGCTCAGTAGAGCGCCCTTGAAGGAAATATCCAGCAACTGGCTATCCCACTGTGCATCTGCGCAGGAGAGTACGATCTGACCATCCATGGTGATACGCTGAAAGTGTCGTTTTTCTTGAGTCGGCATTCAGGATCCCCTTTGGTGAAACACGTAGCTTAACTTAGCGTAAACAGCATACGAATATTGCCGATCAGGATGATATCACCATCTTGCAACTGCCAAGCCTTCTCGCCAATTGCCTGCCCGCCTACCTGGGTCGGCATGCTGCCAGCCAGATGGCTGAGAAAATAACCATCGTTGCGCCGGGCGATGAGGGCTAACTGCACATCTGGCTTACCCAGGTGGGTCAAATTGCGTTTAAGGCGGATGGTCTTGCCCAGATTAGGGCCGTTGAGGATTTGCAGGAAGGCATTTTTACGGGCCTGCTCAGGTTTGTTTGCCAGGTCGTCATCATCTTCCTGCGTGTCTGTGCCTGTGTCGTGTTCTTCAATGTTAGGTAAATCTTCTTCCAGCAGGATTTGGCCTGGTTCAACTGACTCTTCTTCGTGTGCCATCGTCAGCTTCAGATTGTGTTTACCGACGCGGATGTCGTCACCATCCTTGAGTTCTCGCTCGCCGCTGATCCGCGTGCCATTGACATGGACGCCGTCAGGACTGTCGAGATCGTAGAGGATTATTTTTTCGTCCAGTACTGTGACTTTGGCATGTTTTGGCTGGATGGCTAGGCTGTCGATAAAGATGTCGCATGCCGGTTCGCTGCCAATAATGCTTGCTCCTTCACGCAGTGGGAAGTATTTGAGCAGGTTTCCCTTGAATGAAAGAGTCAGTTTAGGCACGTTGATGGATCCATGTATTAGTTGTTTTTCTAACGCACTGGTAAAACATACGGCTCTAGTATAGCCAAGCTGTTTTATGGCGTCTTGCCCTATGGCGCTTGCTTGCTACCTTTGGTCAGCAGGTTCGGAAGTGATTTTATCCTTGAAATTCGGGTTGATGCGCACGGTTTTAATCGCGTTTGTTGTGGTCTGCACGATCTCCAATGGGTAGCCTGCCAGCAATAGACTGGTGCCTGCCTCCGGAATGGTCTCCAGATATTCGATAATCATGCCGTTGAGTGTCTTTGGGCCATCGGTAGGCAGTTGCCACTGCATAAGGCGGTTGAGCTCACGGATATTGGAGCCGCCATCGACCAGGTAAGTGCCATCTTCCTGTAAATGGATGCCTTTGCTATAGGCGGCAGGGTCGGTGGTGAACTCTCCGACGATTTCTTCAAGAATATCATCCAGGGTGACCAGCCCTTGAATATCGCCGTATTCATCCACCACCAGGGCAACACGCAGCCGCTGTCGTTGCAGGTTGAGTAACTGTGTATTCAGCGTAGTTCCTTCCGGGATGAAGTAAGGCTCGCGGATGACCTTCATAAAGGCCTCGCGGGTCATCTCGCCATGTTGCAGCAGGACAAGAATATTTCGCAGGTGAATAATTCCAAGCACGTTGTCGATGCTGCCTTCGTAGACAGGCAGACGTGTGTGTTGGCTGGTGCTGATCTGCTGCATGATGTCGCTCCAGCTGTCTTCAAGGTCAATACCCACGATTTCATTACGCGGGATCATGATGTCCTCAACCGTCGCTTTTTCCAGATCAAGTATGGATAGCAACATTTCCTGATGACGCTGCGGGATCAGGCTGCCGGTTTCATGCACTACGGTACGCAGCTCATCGCTGGATAAATGTAATTTGGGGGTGTTAGTAGCGGACAGACCAAACAGTCGCAACAGCACATTGGTAATGCTATTTACCGCCCAAACCAGTGGAAAGAGCAGCTTGAGCAGGGGCTTGAGGACAAAAGCCGAGATAAAGGCCACCCGCTCCGGGTACAGTGCCGCGATGGTCTTGGGCGTGACCTCGCAGAATATCAGGATGACCAGTGTCAGTATACCGGTGGCAATCGCAATACCTACTTCGCCAAAGAGTTTCAGTCCCAATAAGGTGGCGGTGGCTGAGGCGAGAATATTGACGAAGTTGTTGCCCAGCAGGATAAGCCCAATCAACCTGTCAGGACGTTGCAGCAGTTCGTGGGCATGCTGAGCGCCACGAGAACTGCCACTTTTTACCAGGTGGCGCAGGCGGTAGCGGTTCAGGCTGAACAGGCCGGTTTCTGAGCCAGAGAAAAATGCGGAAAGAAGCAGAAGAACCAACAAGGAGCCGATCAACAGGCTGGTAGGTATGTCGTCAATCAAGAGAGGGATAGATCCTATGTTATGGCGGATTTGTGATTACAAAAGGTGATTGCTGATTTGTCAACTGTTGACTGCTCAGTGTTGCAGGATAAGCTCCAGCACCAGTTTACTGCCCAGGTAGGCAATCATCAGTACGATAAAGCCCGCCAGAGACCATGTAATAGCCTTGCGGCCACGCCAGCCAATCCGCCAGCGCCCCCATAACAGCACGGCGAATACTGCCCAGGCAATGACCGACAGTACGGTCTTGTGCACCAGATGTTGGGCAAAGATATCTTCCAGATAGAGAAAGCCTGTTAGCAGAGACAGGCTAAGCAGTAGAAATCCCAGTCCTATCATTCGGAACAACAGTTTTTCCATGGTCTCCAGTGGTGGCAGGGCGCGGATGAATCCACCTGGATGACGGTTGCGTAGCTGGTGATCCTGCACTGCCAGTAGCATGGCCTGTACCGCCGCCAGTGCCAGCAGGCTGTAGGCAAGTACAGAAATCAGGACATGTATTTGCACCTCGGTGCTCAATGACACAAGATTACTGTCTGACATAGGCCAGAGGGTTTGCATCACCAGCCCCAGTGCGCTTAATGGGAAGATGATATTACCCAGGTTTTCTACCGGCTGGCTCAGGACGGCAAGCAGCAGAAGCAGGGCCGCCAGCCAGGTTATAAGTGAGATCATGGAGAAGAAGTGCAGGTTCAGGCCAAACGGGAGAAAAACTGCCTTGTGCAGCAGAAAGCCATGCAGAGCGACCCCGGCCAAACCAAGCAGCAAGGCTGGCAGACGAGGCAGCTCGTTGGCGGTAGCCCCTGCTGCCAGGCGGCGCAGCAGCAGCATGGTGGCCGCAAAGTAGCAGGCAATAGCGGTGAATGTGAGGACTATGGTCATGGTTGCGCTAGCCCACATGTTTCACCAAGGCGCGAAAAAAAAGCCTTGGCTTTTTTGAGGTTATTATTGAAATTGCAATGAGTTGTTTCTGTTTGCATAAAAACCAAAATACCCTATGACTTTTACTCTCTAGTACGGCGCTGGTTTGGCCTCTGGGCTGGATGCTGCGTTGCTCAGTGGCACAAGGTAACAAACATTCCGTTACCGCGTGCCTTGCACTGACCAGCATTCACTGCGCCATAATCCGCGCTTCCAAATGAAATTATCCGGGTCAGCCTGGGTCAGGCGCTCATCATCGCATAACTGTTTGCGACGTTGAACCGGAAAAACGTGATGTAGTGTGGTTTTTGTGACTGTTAGGTGTGTGCAAGACCGATATATCATGCTACAAAAGCGGTAGTGGCATCAGGGACTACCGATTTTGCCGCAAAAGCTACTGGGGGAGCTAACAGGTATGGATATCCGGGTATTGGGTTGCAGTGGCGGTATTGGCGGCAGTCTCCGCACGACCTCATTTTTATTGGACGAGGATGTCCTGCTGGATGCTGGCAGCGGGGTGGGTGCCTTGACACTCGACGAGATGCGCAAGATCAGGCATATCGTATTGAGTCATTCACACCTTGACCATATCCTGGCAATTCCTTTATTGATTGACTCGATTTTTGAGCATATCAAGACCCCTATCGAGATCCACGCCCTACCCGAGACCATCCAGGCCCTGCAGCAACATATCTTCAATAACACCATCTGGCCTGATTTTACCCGTTTGCCTCGCCCTGAAAGCCCTGTTCTGCGTTTCAGGCCGCTGCAAGCTGGCGAGTTGCTGGAGTTGGGGCAGCGCCGTTTTGAGATGATACCGGTCAATCATGTGGTGCCGACTGTGGGTTACCGCATTAGCACGCCTGACGGGGTCTTTGCCTTTAGCGGCGATACCACCACCAATGACAGTTTTTGGGCAGCACTCAATGCCGGTCCAAGCCTGGATTTATTGATAGTAGAAGCTGCGTTTCCTGATTCTGAGCTCGAGCTCTGTCGTCGGGCTAAACACTATTGCCCCAGTCTGCTGGCGGAGGATCTTGTCAAGCTGCAACACCGGCCACAGATCTGGCTGACCCACGCCAAACCCGGCGCAGAAGAACGCATTTATGCAGAAGTACGTCAGTTACTGGGTGAGTACAATATCGATCACCTTACCGGTAGCGAGCGATTCACGGTATAATCCTGGCCAATTTTCTACGGCCATCCTGGAATTTATGACATGTTTGACAGCCTCAGTGAACGGCTGACACAGGCCCTGCGCGGTTTGCGTGGAGCCGGTCGCCTTAGCGAAGACAATATCAAAGACACCATGCGCGAAGTGCGCATGGTGCTGCTGGAGGCTGATGTCGCCTTGCCGGTGGTGCGTGACTTCATTGAGCAGGTGCGTAGCCGCGCCGTGGGTCAGGAGGTGGCGGCCAGCCTGACCCCAGGCCAGGTGCTGGTGAAAGTCGTCCATGACGAGCTGGTACACCTGATGGGTGACACGCAGTCAACGCTTAATCTCAAGGTTCGCCCCCCCGCTGTGATCCTGATGGCTGGCCTGCAAGGCTCTGGCAAGACGACCACGGTTGGCAAGCTGGCGCGCTGGTTGAAGGAAACCCAGGACAAGAAGGTGTTGGTGGTCAGCGCCGATATTTATCGTCCCGCTGCCATTCAGCAACTCAAAACCCTGGCCGGGGAGGTCGGGGTGGAATTCTTCCCCAGTGAGATAAACCAGGATCCGGTCGAGATTGGCCACGCTGCCCTTGACCATGCGCGCAAGTATAATATCGATGTCCTGCTGGTGGATACCGCTGGCCGTCTGCATATCGATGAGCAGATGATGGCTGAAATCCAGCGTTTGCATAAGACATTAGATCCGGCCGAAACCTTGTTCGTGGTCGATAGCATGACCGGGCAGGATGCGGTCAATGCCGCCAAGGCCTTTGATGAGGCCTTGCCCTTGACTGGTGTGGTCTTGACCAAGACCGATGGTGATGCCCGTGGTGGTGCCGCCTTGTCGGTGCGCCAGATTACCGGCAAGCCAATCAAATTCCTTGGCGTGGGCGAAAAGACCACGGCATTGGAGCCATTTCACCCCGACCGTATTGCCTCCCGTATCCTCGGCATGGGTGATGTGCTCTCGCTGGTTGAAGAAGTACAGACCAAGGTCGATCGCCAGCAGGCAGAAAAACTGGCCAAAAAACTCAGCAAGGGCAAGGGTTTTGATTTGGCTGATTTCCGTGACCAGCTGCGCCAGCTGCAAAATATGGGCGGTGTGGCCAGTTTGATGGATGAGCTGCCTGGCATGGGCCAGGTACCAGCGGCAGTTAAAAATCAGGTAAATGACAAGGAATTCAAACACCTGGAGGCTATTATAAACTCCATGACCCAGCAGGAACGCCGTTATCCTGATCTTATCAAGGGCTCACGCAAGCGCCGTATCGCCGCTGGCTCCGGCACCCAGGTGCAGGATGTCAATCGCCTGCTCAAGCAGTTTGCCCAGATGCAGAAGATGATGAAAAAAATGTCCGGTGGCGGCATGGCGAAGATGATGCGCTCCCTCAAGGGACGGCTGCCGCCAGGGATGTCATTCTGAAAAGGCCATCATCAGAGCGCCAGACAGGAAGCTTGTGTTTATCGGTAATCTTTAAGCCTTCGGGCTTCATGATGGCTTTCTGGTGCCATCATGGACACAGGTTCTCCCGTCTGTAGACTTTTTTTATATTGGGCAAGGCCCCCTGTTCTCTTTTTACCGTATCTGACATAGAATATGTGGCTTTCCATTGGGGAGCTGCGTTTGGCTCCCGCTGGTTTTTGTGTACGAGGAACTTTTACCTAATGGTCATCATCCGCATGTCACGTGGCGGCGCCAAGAAGCGTCCGTTTTATCACATCATTGTTACCGACAGCCGTAACCGTCGTGACGGTCGCTTTATCGAGCAGTTGGGGTTTTTTAACCCGGTTGCCAAGGCCAACGAAGAATCGATGCGCCTCAATCGCGAGCGCATCGATTACTGGCTGTCCAAGGGCGCGCAGACCTCTGAGCGTGTGGCCAGCCTGCTTAAGCAGAGCGCCTGAGTTGCCTTTCTGCCATCCTCGCGCGGTGTAGTGCGTAGATGGTCGTAACCGGGCAAGACAGTCGGATTGTTGTAGGCCGCATTGCCGGCGTGTTTGGCGTGCGCGGCTGGGTCAAGATATTTTCGCACACAAAACCACTGGAAAATATTTTGAGTTATAGCCCTTGGCAGGTTTTACAGGCCGGGCGATGGCTTTCGCTCAAACCCTTGTCAGGTCGTGTGCACGGCAAGGGTCTTGTTGCCCAGCTGGAAGGTTATACCGATCGTGATGCAGCAGCATCGCTGGTCGGGTGCGATATTGCGATAGATCGCAGCCAAATGCCACCAGCGGCGGCGGATGAGGTTTACTGGGCCGACCTTGTTGGTCTGAAGGTGATTACCCTCGATGGCCTCGAGCTGGGAGTGGTTGACCACTTGCTCGAAACTGGCGCTAATGATGTGCTGGTGGTGCAGGGCGAGCGTGAGCGTTTGTTGCCCTATATTGACCAGGTGGTTCGTGAGCTTGATTTGGCGGCTGGTTTGATAAGGGTCGATTGGGACGCAGAATTCTAATGCGTATCGATGTAGTAACCCTGTTTCCATCGATGTTTGCCTCTCTGACCGAATATGGTGTTAGCGGGCGGGCCATCAAACGAGAGATATTGCGGCTTGGCTTATGGAATCCACGTGATTTCACCCAGGATATCCACCGCACTGTCGATGACCGCCCTTACGGCGGAGGCCCTGGGATGGTTATGCTGGCGCAGCCTTTGCTGGCATCTTTGCAGGCAGCACGAGCCGCTGAAGCTGAACCAGCACATGTGATAGCGTTGTCACCCCAGGGTCGGTGTCTGGATCAACAGGCCGTGCAGCAGTTGGCGCAATATCCGCGTCTGCTGTTGGTAGCCGGCCGTTATGAAGGGATCGATGAGCGCTTTATTGCAACGCAGGTCGATGAGGAATGGTCGATAGGTGATTATGTCCTCTCTGGTGGTGAATTGCCGGCCATGGTATTGATTGATGCCGTGACGCGTTTGTTGCCAGGCGTATTGGGGCACGAGGATTCTGCCCAGCAGGATTCATTTGTTGCAGGCCTGCTCGATTGCCCACACTACACTCGGCCCGAGGTGTGGCAGGGGCGACCAGTACCGCAGGTCTTGTTGTCTGGTGACCATGCAGCCATTGCCCGCTGGCGTGAGCAACAGGCGTTAGGGCGTACCTGGCAAAGGCGGCCTGATTTGCTTGAGCAGCTGGAGCTGAGCCAGGAACAACAGAAATTATTGGCCGAATTTATCGGCAGTGATGCATAAATTGAAGTTTTATTGTGTATAATGCGGCGGATTTTTCCGGAGAAAATGTCATGAGCAACATCATTGAACAACTTGAGGCCGAACAGATGAACCGTGAGCTGCCAGAATTTGGTGCTGGTGATACGGTTATTGTGCAGGTCAAGGTAAAGGAAGGTACCCGTGAGCGTCTGCAGGCGTTCGAGGGAGTGGTGATCGCCAAGCGTAATCGTGGCCTGAATTCGGCCTTTACCGTACGCAAGGTCTCACGTGGCGAAGGTGTGGAACGTGTCTTTCAGACCCATAGTCCGGCTGTAGCATCTATCGAAGTGAAGCGTCGCGGTGATGTCAGTCGTGCCAAGCTTTACTATCTGCGCAGTCGTAGCGGCAAGGCTGCGCGCATCAAAGAGAAACTGTAGGCTGTTTGTTTTGCCTGCAGCCATCATGCTGCCATGCTGATTACAAATAAAAGCGGATGCCGTCCTTGTGGTGGCATCCGCTTTTTCTTTTTCCTGTTTGTATTTTTGTTGTCTGGAGCGGCAAACGCTGTCTCGTTGGCGCAGTTGAATGATCTGGCCGCTGGCGGGGCACCACAATTAGCGTTGGCCTTGCTGGATCAGCAACAGCCATCCTGGCAAGAAGATGCCGACAGCTGGATCAGGTGGGAGCGCCGCCGTATCCAGCTACTCGCCACAGGCAATGATTGGCGTAGCTTGCGTGATCGCACGGCCGGGCTTCCTGCCGATATTCCGGAAAAACTTTCCCGTTGGTTTGCCACCTGGCATGCGCGCGCCCTGGTTGAGTTGGGCGATGGCGCAGCGGCAAGGCGCATTTTGCGTAACTTGCTCTGGCAGGGTGGCGAGAGCAATGAGATCATGGACTGGCGCCGGTTGGTGATTCAAAGTTATCGCGCAGATGGCCTTGCTGATGATGCCTATGCCGCGATGCTGCGTTATCGTCAGGATTATGGCCAAGGCGGCGCCGAGGATGCACTGCTCAGCGCCCAGGTGTTGCTTGCTCAGGGGCGCGCGGCCGATGCACTGGAGGCGATGCATGGGCTTACACAAATTGAGGCAGGGCCATTACGCCTATTGGCGCAGTTGCGCAGCGATCCGGAGCAAGCCAAGACCATCCTGCAACAGGCGCGTAGCTTGTTGGAGAAAAAAGATCTGTCCCGGTTGATATATCAGCAAGCGGCAGCGGTAGCCGCCGAGGCAGCCAGGGAGGCCGCTGATCCGGCAGCTCAGGCGATTGCCCTGGAACAGGTTTTCTCTCATCTGCGCCAGCTTCCGCTGGATCGTGAACTGTTCAAACTGAATGTCGATAGTCTGTGGGATGCATATCTGACTTATGCGCAAAATGTTGGTAATCGTGAGCAGTTGCTGATCGGTGATGATGCCGCCTGGCTGGCCAAGGCAAAAGAGGTAGGTCGTCGGCAGCCGATCCTTGTGCGCTCTATTTATGTGTTGTTGAGCTTGCAGGCAGGCAGTATCATCAGCCGTCAGCAGGCTCAGGCAGCCTTGTTGGTAGATCTTGCCCAGCAGGAAGGTGGGCTGGAACTGCTGCATCAGCTTTATCTGAACAGCTCGCGTTATCCCGAGACAAGCAGCCTGCCGGAAGGTGTGCGGCGTGTGTTGATAGACCCGGCGATCGCGGCTGGTGATCTGTCTTTGGCAGCCCGGCTCATGGATGGGCTTGATGAGCCTTCGCCGGAGTGGATCGGGTAATTTGGCGCTTGCGTCAGGCGCGTTTGCAATTGCTCGATGGTGAGGCGGCCAAGGCGGTAAGTATTCTGGAGGAGATGATTGCACAAAGTGCAGCACTGTCGCGTGCTGAGCTGGATCGATTGATACAGGTAGTGTTTGATCTGCAGACAGTAGGCGAGCATGAACTGGCTTACCAGCTGTTTGCTTCCCTGCAGGTGCAGCTGAAAGATGTCCAGTTGAAACGTGAATTATGGTACTGGATGGCAGATGCGCGTCTGGCTCAGGACAGGCCGATGGATGCAGCGGCTCTGTATTTGCGCTCGGCAATGGTGCCACAGCCCATTGCGCAAGACCCTTGGGGGCAGACTGCCCGCTATCAGGCTGCCAGAGCGTTGGCCAAGGCGGGTCTGCTGGCTGATGCGCGCACTCTATATGAGAGATTGTTGAGTGCAACGGAAGATCCGGGTCGCCGTGCGGTATTACGGCGTGAGTTGCAGGAATTATTGCTGGTAAGCAAGCCGTGAATGATAGTTGGTCAGCTATTGCGGCAATGCCTATACCAGATGACTGGCGCTTCGCTGTTCGTTGCCAGGATGGCGTGGTGGCAGAGACAGAGTTTTTATCTGCCAGCAGTCCATTATTGTTACCCAGGGATGACTGTGCCCGTGCTGCGCTAGTGGCAATGGAAGATTATTTTCTCTATGCCGATAAGCCATTTGTTTTATCACTGGCACCTGTCGGTACTCCTTTTCAACAGCGCGTCTGGCGATCCTTGCAAGCCATTCCGGCTGGACAGCCGCGTAGTTATGGTGTGTTGGCGGCAGAGCTGGGCAGCAGTGCGCGCGCGGTAGCCGCTGCCTGTCGCGCCAATCCAATACCTTTGTTTATCCCTTGTCATCGTGTGGTGGCAGCGCATGGCCTCGGTGGTTTTATGGGGGCGGCGAGTGGAACTCCTTTGCGCTTGAAAAATTGGCTGCTTGAGCATGAAGCCAAAATTTGACGATTCTTCCTTGCCTTTGGTGGAACAGTTTCTCGATGTGCTATGGATGGAGCATGGGCTCAGTGTCCATACCCTGTCGGCCTATCGTCAAGATTTGCTGAGCCTGACGCACTGGCTTGAACAGCAGGGCAGGCCGAGCCTGCAACAGGCCGCCAGACATGATTTGCTGGACTATCTGCATGAGCGCACGGTAGCTGGTGCCCAATCACGCACGATGGCGCGGAGACTGTCCAGTCTGCGCCGATTTTATCGTTACTTGGTGCGTGAACAATTGATTGTGGAAGATCCAAGTGCGCGGATCGATAGCCCCAAACTGGCTCGTGGTTTACCCAGAGCATTAAGTGAGACAGAGGCGGAGTCCTTGCTGCTGGCTCCAGATGTCACGGTGTTGCTGGGCCTGCGCGATCGGGCGATGCTGGAGGTACTGTATGCCACCGGTCTGCGAGTGACTGAACTGGTGAGCCTTGAGCTGCTCAATGTAAGTCTGCAACAAGGCATAGTGCGGGTAATGGGCAAGGGTAGTCGGGAACGCCTGGTGCCACTGGGTGAGGAGGCAATAGGTTGGCTTGAGCAATATTTGCTGGAGGCCAGGCCACAGTTATTGCGGGGGAGGACAAGTCCTGCCCTGTTTGTCACCCAGCGCGGTGCGGCGATGACGAGGCAGGCATTTTGGTATCTCATCAAGCGATATGCGCGCGAGGCCGGGATTGTATCGCACTTGTCGCCACATACCCTGCGCCATGCCTTTGCTACGCATTTACTCAATCACGGTGCCGATCTGCGTGTGGTACAAATGCTGCTGGGCCACAGCAGTCTATCCACCACCCAGATCTACACCCATGTTGCCCGCGAGCGACTGAAAGACTTGCATGCCCGACATCATCCGCGTGGTTGAATGGGCTATCATGAACGCAAGCCGGATTCAGTTGTCGTATTACTTTGATGTTTGAATATGCAGTGAGGAAGCCATGCCATCTTTTGATATTGTCTCGGAAATCGATAAACACGAATTGGTCAATGCTATCGACCAGGCCAATCGTGAATTGGATAGTCGTTTTGATTTCAAGGGGGCCGAGGCCAAAATAGTACAGGAAAGCGATGATCTGGTACTGCATGCGCAGAATGATTTTCAGATTAAGCAAATGAAGGAAATCCTTTATCAGCGTTTGTCCAAGCGGGGTATAGATATCAAATGCATGCAGGAAAAAGATATCGAAACCGCCAATATGCGTTGTCGTCAGACCATCAAGGTACGCCAGGGGATCGATAAGGATTTAGCCAAAGAGATCGTCAAGCGCATCAAGGACAGCAAGATCAAGGTACAGGCGGCCGTGCAGGGTGAGCAGGTGAGGGTAACAGGCAAAAAACGCGACGAATTGCAGGAAACCATTACCCTGTTACGCAATGCAGAGCTCGACATGCCGCTGCAATTTACTAATTTTCGTGATTGATTATTCAAGGTGACCAATATGCGTCTTGCTTTTTTATTAAGTGTTATTTCTCTGTTTGGCATGGCGGCCGTGTCGCAGGCCGATGAATCAGTTGAGCAGAGCCTGCGTAAAATGGCGGCTGAATTGCTGCCAGGGCAGACGCTGGATTCGGTCAGCCCCTCACCGGTTGCAGGTCTCTACCAGCTTGCTTATGGCACGCGCCTTTTTTATATCACTGCCGATGGTCGTCATCTGATCAGTGGCGATATGTATGACCTGCAACAGGATACCAACCTGAGTGAGGAGTGGCGCAGCGGGGCGCGGCAATCAATTGTCGAGGCGAAGAAAAATAGCATGATCGTTTATCCTGCCAAGGGCAAGGCAAAGCATACTGTGACCGTATTCACCGATATTGACTGCACCTACTGTCGCAAGATGCACAGCGGTATCAAGGAAATAAATGATTTGGGCATTACTGTGCGCTATCTGGCCTTCCCACGTGCTGGCAATCCTTCGCCGTCATATGACAAGCTGGCCAAGGTGTGGTGCGCAGCCGATCGCAACGAGGCGATGACACGGGCCAAAAACGAGGAGCAAATAAAGAGCAATGTCTGCAAGGACAATCCGGTTGCCGATCATCTGGCGCTGGGGATAGCTCTTGGCGTGAACGCCACGCCTACCCTGATCCTGGAAGATGGTACTTTGGTGCCTGGTTATCTGCCGCCACAAAGACTTGCGCAGGAACTGGATAAAATGAAGACAGCGAAACGCTAAGCCTTGTATTCAAGGCTCTTCACCAATAGTAGTGGGTAAACTCTGCCGTAATTTTGGTCGGTTAGAGTTGTAGCGTCGGCACAACCGCGAGTTGTTGAAACGTCACCCCCGCGAAGGCGGGGGTCCAGCTCTTTTGAATATCTGGATTCCCGCCTACGCGGGAATGACAATTCTGAGTCGGGCAGTTGTTTGATCGCTGAACGTCACTACCGGCACCGCACAAAGCCCCTATCTCCCGCTGGCGGGAATGACGATTCTGAGTAGAACACAACTTCTCCCCTCTCCCGCTGGCGGGAGAGGGGCAGGGGGAGAGGGGAGCGGCTTTAGCCATGCTTCGCTTGATTTGCTGCGTTGTGATCGAGTTATTTCACCAGTTTTGCAGGCCATGCGCTGGCACCAGATAAGCGGACTGGCCAGCTGATTTCATTGCAGTTCTTCTTCAGTGTGCTCTTCCTGTTGTAATGTCCAAAGCTGGGCGTAGCGGCCCTCGCTTTCAAGAAGCGTGCGGTGTGTGCCGCGCTCGATGATGCGTCCTTCTTCCAGGACCAGGATTTCATCGGCATCGACAATAGTGGAAAGCCGGTGGGCAATCACCAGCGTGGTGTGGCCACGGGCGGCATGTGCCAGAGCCTCTAAAATCGCTTGTTCGGACTGTGAATCCAGCGAGGAGGTGGCCTCATCAAAGATCAGAATACGTGGTTTTTTCAGCAGGGCACGAGCGATAGCCACGCGCTGTTTTTCACCACCGGAAAGCTTCAGTCCACGCTCACCTACTACAGTTTCATAGCCTTGCGGCAGGGACTGAATGAAGTCATGAATTTGTGCCATGCGCGCAACTTCATAGATATCTTCCCGTCCGGCATCAGGGCGGGCATAGGCAATATTGTGGTAGAGCGTGTCGTTGAACAACACAGTGTCCTGCGGCACGATGCCGATGGCCTCGCGCAGACTTTGTTGCGTGACCTGACGAATATCCTCGCCATTGATCAGGATACGGCCGCTATCTACGTCGTAAAAACGAAATAACAGGCGAGCCAGGGTGGACTTGCCGCTGCCGCTGGAACCAACTACCGCCAGCTTCTTGCCTGCCGGCAAGGTAAAATCGATATCAAACAGAATCGGTCTTTCTTTTGCGTAGGCAAAATTTACTTGTTCAAACCGTATCTCGCCGTGCCCAGGTGATAGTTGTTTGGCATCAGGCAGATCGGTAATCTCAGCTGGCCGGTGCAGCAGGGCAAACATCTGGCTCATGTCCGACAAGGCATGTTTGAGCTGGGTGTAGACTACGCCCAGAAAATTCAGCGGGATGAACATTTGCAACATAAATGCATTGACCAGCACCAGATCACCCAAGGATAAATCGCCGGCAATAACACCTTGTGCTGCCAGCGACATAATCAAGGTAACGCCAATGGCAATAATGGCACCCTGGCCTATATTGAGACTGGAGAGAGATGTCTGGGTCTTGACGGCCATGTCTTCCCATTGACTTAAGGTCTGGTCATAACGGCGGTGTTCGTAATTTTCATTATTGAAATATTTAACAGTTTCAAAGTTGAGCAGACTATCCACGGCCTGGGAGTTGGCTTGTGAATCAAATGAATTCATCTGATGACGAAACTTCATCCGCCAGTCGGTGATGAGGAAGGTGAAGGCCATATACACTATAACGGTGACAAAGGTGATGATGGCAAACCATGGGTCATATTTGACCAGCAGGATCCCTGCGATCAGGCTGACCTCGACCAGGGTGGGCAAGATATTGAACAGCAGATAATTCAGCAAGGTTGAGGCGGAGCGGGTGCCGCGTTCCAGATCACGGCTGATGGCACCAGTCTTGCGCTCCAGGTGAAAACGCAACGAGAGTGCATGCAAGTGGTGCAAAAAAGTGCGCGACAGCCGCCGCATGATGCCGTAGCGTACGCGGGCAAAGATAACATCGCGTAGTTCATTGAATGCCAGGCTGGCAAGCCGCAATACGCCGTAAGCCAATAGCAGGACGAGCGGCAGAGTCAGTTCACGCAGGCCCGGGCTGTCCAGATAATCCACGATTTCTTTCAATGCCAGCGGCACGCCGACGTTGGCCAGCTTGGCAAGGACGAGAAACAGCAGGGCAAATACGGCACGACCGCGATAGGCCCATATATAGGGCAGCAGATAGCGGATGGTCTGCCAGTCGTGGCGGGCCTGACTTGGGGGAGTGGTATGGCGTATGTGCATCGGTTGAATCACAGTTTTTTGCTATTATCCTGGAAATTGTCCAGAAAGGCACATTGAGTCATATTCTCGACATGTTGAAATTAGGCCTTTGAGCTATATTTTCATTTATCCGTAAGATATTTACCCTGTTCTAGCGAGGTGGTTTTTATGCCTATTTATGAGTATGCCTGCAAGTCCTGTGGCCACACACTGGAAGCCATGCAGAAGACGAGTGATGCGCCACTGAAGAGTTGTCCTGCCTGTAACAAGCCCAAGCTGGAGAAGTTGATCTCGGCTGCTGGCTTTCGCCTCAAGGGTGGTGGCTGGTATGAAACGGATTTCAAAACCGGCGCAAAAAAGAATATCAGTGAGTCGCCGTCTGCCCCGGCACACTCTTGCGGCGGGGGGGGCTGCGGCTGCGCAGCCACCAAGTAAGGAAACTTCATGCACCTTCTGCGACGTTATCTGATTGCCGGACTACTGCTCTGGCTGCCGCTGGGAGTAACCATCCTGGTCATACGGCTGCTGGTCGGTATCATGGATCAAACCCTGCTGCTGTTGCCAAAACACCTGCGGCCTGAGGCCTTGTTTGGCTTCAATATCCCGGGTCTGGGCCTGGTGTTGTCGGTGTTGGTCGTGTTGACAACCGGCATTCTGGTGGCCAATCTGTTTGGCCGTCGTATGCTGGCCTTGTGGGAGCGTTTGCTGGCGCGCATTCCATTGGTGCGATCAATCTACTCGGCCGTCAAGCAGTTGTCCGAGACCATGCTTGCCAGTGGCGGGCAGTCTTTTCGCAAGGTTTTGCTGATCGAATATCCACGCAAGGGCTTGTGGACGCTTGGCTTTCAGACCGGCGCGAGCGTTAGTGAGGTGCAGCAGAAGACTAGTCGTGATGTTATTAATGTGTATATTCCGACCGCGCCAAATCCTACCTCCGGGTTTGTTCTTATGGTGCCAAGAGAAGATGTAGTGGAGCTGGATATGAGCGTGGATGAAGGTCTGAAAATAATTATTTCCATGGGCGTTGTAATCCCTGATACGGTAATAAAAGAATGAAATCCTCACACTGCCAGGCAGACATGGTAGTTTAATTACGCGCCCTGGCTGGTCTGGCCTGTTGCGCCCATCGAGCAGCCGCCGTAACATTCCAGCCTTTCGTTTACGTTGCCACAGGACTTTACCCACATGCGCAGTCATTATTGCGGCCATTTGAATGAATCCCTGATTGATCAGGAAGTTGAGCTAGCCGGCTGGGTACACCGTCGGCGTGACCATGGTGGCGTGATCTTTATCGATCTGCGCGATCGGGAAGGTCTGGTGCAGGTCGTATTTGATCCGGACTCTCCCGAGATATTCATGATCGCCGAGAGCGTGCGCAATGAATATGTGCTGCAACTGAAAGGGCGCGTGCGCCGTCGTCCTGAAGGCACTGAAAACACCAATCTGCCAAGTGGTCAGGTGGAGGTGATAGGCAAGAGCCTTAGCATCATCAATCGTGCCGAGACACCACCATTTCAGATCGATGATGGGGACGATGAAATCTCCGAAGAGTTGCGCCTGCGTTATCGCTATATTGATCTGCGTCGTCCGCCCATGCTTGAGCGGCTCAAATTTCGCGCGAAGATCACGCGAGTGTTGCGCGATTATCTGGACGAGTATGGCTTTCTTGATATCGAAACACCGATATTGACCAAGGCTACGCCAGAAGGGGCACGGGATTATCTGGTGCCCAGCCGCACTCATCAGGGCAGCTTTTTTGCCTTGCCGCAGTCGCCACAAATTTTCAAGCAATTACTGATGGTCTCTGGCGTGGATCGTTATTATCAGATCGTGCGCTGCTTTCGTGATGAAGACCTGCGCGCCGACCGGCAGCCGGAATTTACCCAGGTTGATATTGAAACCTCGTTCATTGATGAAGAACAGATCATGAACTTGACCGAGGGCATGATTCGCCATTTATTTGCCCAGGTCTTGCAGGAAGCATTACCCGAACCATTTCCACGTATGAGTTATGCCGAGGCGATCGCCCGTTATGGCTCAGATAAACCGGATCTGCGCAACCCATTGGTGTTGACCGATGTGGCCGATCTGATGCGCGATGTGGATTTCAAGGTATTTGCTGGTGCGGCCAATGATCCGGCCAGCCGCGTCACGGCCCTGCGTGTGCCGCAGGGTGGCGAAAAACTCTCGCGTAAAGAGATCGACGATTACACTAAATTTGTCGGCATCTATGGTGCCAAAGGACTGGCCTATATCAAGGTCAACGATGTGAGCGCTGGCCGTGATGGACTGCAATCACCTATCGTGAAAAACATCCACGATGCTGCCCTGCAAGGGCTTGTTGAACGCACTGGCGCCGAGAATGGTGATCTGATTTTCTTTGGTGCCGACAAGGCCACGATAGTCACAGAGGCGTTGGGTGCACTGCGCAATAAAATCGGCCATGATCTGGGCTTGCTGAAAGGACAATGGTGCCCCTTGTGGGTGGTGGATTTCCCGATGTTTGAATTCGACGAGAAGGAAAACCGCTGGGTATCCTTGCATCATCCATTTACCGCACCCAAGGAAGAACACCTGGATAAATTGGCCAGCGATCCGGGTAGCTGTCTTTCACGTGCCTATGACATGGTATTGAATGGCACTGAACTTGGCGGTGGCTCGATGCGTATCTACCGTAAGGAAGTTCAGCAGGAAGTATTCCAGCAGCTAGGCATAGACGCGTTGGAAGCCGAAGATAAATTTGGTTTTCTGCTTGATGCCCTAAAATATGGTTGTCCGCCCCACGGTGGCCTGGCATTTGGTCTTGATCGTCTGGTGATGCTGATGACCGGGGCGCGTTCGATTCGTGATGTGATGGCCTTTCCCAAGACCCAGTCAGCAGCCTGTCTGCTTACCGGTGCGCCTTCGGTGGTCAATCCCCAGCAACTTATCGAGCTTGGCGTGCGTATGGCTAAACCGGCCAAGAACGAAAAAAGTGCAGACTGAACAGCTTTTATGAGGTAGTGGCATGGCGGGTATTTTGCCAATTGAAAAATTTGCCGACTTGAGCGATGAGGAGTGCGAGAGGCGTATTATTGCCGCGAAGGAAAAGCTGGGTAAACGCCTGGTGATCCTGGGGCATCACTATCAGCGTGAAGAGGTGTTTCGTCACGCTGATTTCTCTGGTGACTCGCTCAAGCTTTCGCGTGAGGCCGCCCAGTCCGATGCAGAATACATCGTCTTTTGTGGTGTGCATTTCATGGCTGAGGTGGCCGATATACTCTCGCGCCCCGAGCAGATATCCATCCTGCCGGACCTGGGTGCCGGTTGCTCCATGGCTGATATGGCCAACCTGGCCAACGTCGAACGCGCCTGGCGCGAGCTGGCCGAAGTGCTTGAGCCAGACGAACAGGTAACGCCCATCACCTACATAAACTCGGCCGCCGATCTGAAGGCATTTTGCGGCCGTCACGGCGGCATAGTCTGCACCTCATCGAATGCCAGCAAGGTGCTGGAATGGGCCTTTGCCCAGCGTGAAAAAATACTATTCTTCCCCGATCAGCACTTGGGCCGCAATACTGGCCATGCCATGGGCATACCTATGGCGGAAATGGTCGTCTGGGATTTCGATCAGCCCATGGGTGGCTTGAGCACCGATCAGATCAAACAAGCAAAAATCATTCTCTGGAAAGGTTTTTGCTCAGTTCATCAAATGTTTCGCCCCGAGCATATCGATCGCTTCAAAGAAAAGTATCCGGAAGCAAAGATCATTTCTCATCCAGAGGCACCCATCGAGGTATGCCAGAAGTCAGATTATGTTGGCTCGACTGAATACATCATCAAGACCGTGCGTGAATCCGCACCAGGCACACGCTGGCTGATCGGCACTGAGCTGAACCTGGTCAACCGCCTGCACGAGCAATATAAACATGAAGGCAAAAACATTCATTTCATGTCACCTACCGTGTGCATGTGCTCCACCATGTTCCGCATCGACCCACAGCATCTGGCCTGGGTACTGGAAAACCTGGTTGCAGGTCACGTCGTTAACCAGGTCAAGGTCGCCCCAGAGGAGACCGACATGGCGCGTCTGGCACTGGAGCGCATGCTGGAAGTAAGCCCCTGAATTGCAGCAAACTAAGCTGTAACCCGACAGGGTAGAGTTGTAGCGCTGGAATAACTACGTGTTGTTGAATACCGATACAGCAGTAGAAGCGGCCTGGCTAGTATTGTTAAATACAATATCTTGTGTGGTTTTTACCCCACACATCTTTATTTTCCCCTTGAGGTGGGCCTTCTACATTCGGCGCAATGCCCGCTGGTTATTGCGCCCTACAGTACTTTAACTCCCCTCTCCCGCTTGCGGGAGAGGGGCTGGGGGAGAGGGGTTTTTCATCTTTGTTCTTGTGTACTTCTACATCCGGCGCAATGCCCGATGGTTATTGCGCCCTACAGTAACTGCTGGATTCCCGCCTGCGCTGGAATGACGGATCTGAGTCGAGCAGTTGTTTGATCGCTGAACGTAACTACAGGCACCGCACAAAGCTCCCCTCTCCCGCTTGCGGGAGAGGGGTTGGGGGAGAGGGGTTTTTCATCTTTGTTCTTGTGTACTTCTACATCCGGCGCAATGCCAGATGGTTATTGCGCCCTACAGCACTTGGCAGCAAAACCATGCGAGTATGCGCTCACCCCTTAATCGTCAAAAGCATAATATCCGGCCCAGTCAGCCATCTGGTAAGATAGTTTTGTTTAGTATTTTATGTTCCATAACAGACTTGTACGAACTGGCTTTTGTCGTTGCTGGTGATCTTGCAGTGTCTTGAAAGTAGCGCGTGGTTTACATGGTGTGCCGGTCTGTGGGTATTTTAATCAAGAGGTAAGCATGGCAGGTCATAGCAAGTGGGCGAATATTCAGCATCGCAAGGGTCGTCAGGATGCCAAGCGGGGTAAAATTTTCACCAAACTCATACGTGAAATTACGGTTTCAGCACGTGCTGGCGGCGGGGAGGCTGGCAGTAATCCTCGTCTGCGTGCGGCGCTGGACAAGGCGTTTGGCGCGAATATGCCCAAGGATACGGTCGAACGCGCGATCAAGCGTGGTATCGGCGCGGGGGATGGTGAAAATTATGAAGAGATTCGCTATGAGGGCTATGGCCCGGGCGGGGTGGCCGTGATGGTGGACTGCCTTAGCGATAATCGCAACCGGACGGTGTCTGAGGTGCGTCATGCTTTTACCAAGTGCGGCGGTAATTTGGGTACAGATGGATCGGTTGCCTATTTGTTCAGTCGGCTTGGCATGTTGAGTTATGCCGCTGGCAGTGATGAAGATCGTCTGATGGAAGTCGCATTGGAGGCAGGTGCGGATGATGTAGTGACCAATGACGATGGCAGCATCGACATAATTACCGCTCAGGAGAGCTTTCTTGAGGTCAAGGAGGCGATGTTAGCCGCTGGCCTGGAGCCGGAGATGGCGGAGGTAACCGAGCATCCTGCAACGACGGTAGATTTACCATTGGAAGATGCCGAGAAGGTGATGAAGCTGGTGGATATGCTAGAAGATCTGGATGATGTGCAAAGCGTCTACAGCAATGCTGACTTCAGTGAAGAAGTCATGGCTATGTTGCAGTGACGACTTGTGAGCTGCCGGATACATGCAGGATGAGCGTGGCAGATTTTACATGACGCGCATACTCGGTATCGATCCAGGTTCACGCATTACCGGTTTCGGTATCATCGACTGCACAGGTACGCGCAATGTGTATGTAGCCAGTGGCTGTATTCGGCTGGGCAATGGTGAGTTTATGTCGAGATTGAAAGCTATCTTCAGCAGCTTGTGTGAGGTAGTGGAAACCTATCAACCGCAGCACGTAGCGATAGAACGCGTATTCATGGCGCGTAATGCGGACTCTGCCTTAAAGCTTGGCCAGGCGCGTGGTGCGGCCTTGTGTGCAGTTCTGCATGGGGGGCTGACGGTCAGTGAATATAGCCCAACTGAGATTAAGCAGGCTGTGGTTGGCCGTGGTCGAGCTGATAAGGAACAGGTACAACATATGGTGCAGGCACTGCTGAAGTTATCTGCCGTGCCTCAGGCCGATGCGGCTGATGCGCTGGCAGTGGCACTTTGCCATGTGCATACCGTACATATCCAGCCATATCTAGCTGCAGCAACAGGTGGTCGTCGAAAATGATTGGGCGTTTGCGAGGGCTTTTGCTGGAGAAAACCCCACCACTGGTTTTGTTGGAGGTGGGCGGCGTGGGTTATGAAGTTGAAGCGCCGATGAGCACGTTTTATCAATTACCAGCTATTGGAAATGAAATTGTTTTGCATACGCATATGGTGGTGCGCGAGGACGCTCAGCTGTTGTTTGGCTTTGCCGATGTGGCTGAGCGCAGCCTGTTTCGCGCCTTACTCAAGGTCAACGGTATCGGCGCAAAGATCGCCCTGGCTATACTCTCTGGAATGGATTCCAGCACTTTTGTTTGTTGTGTGCAAGAAGGTGATATAGCTTCACTGACCCGTGTGCCTGGAATAGGCAAAAAGACTGCCGAACGATTGGTTATCGAGTTGCGTGATCGCCTCGCTGATTGGCAGACCGGCACGGCCACACTTACAGTAGCGGTAGCCCCCATTGTGGCAAAACGCGATGAAGTGAAGGATGCCATCAGCGCCCTGGTCTCATTGGGCTACAAACCACCAGAGGCCAGCCGCATGGTAAGTGCCGTGCCTACCGAGGACTGTAGCTCAGAGGAAATAATTCGCGAGGCATTGAAAAATGCCATGAAGAAATAACGGTTATCGTAATGATAGAGACCGATCGTCTGATTGCCGCCAGCCCCAGCCAGGAAGAAGATGTACTGGACAGGGCCATTCGTCCGCGCCGGTTGACTGATTATGTCGGCCAGCCGGTGGTGCGTGAGCAGTTGGAAATATTTATCCAGGCAGCCAGCAAACGCCAAGAGGCGCTGGATCATGTCTTGCTGTTTGGCCCGCCAGGTTTGGGCAAGACTACCTTGGCGCACATCATCGCCGAAGAGATGGGCGTGCAGCTGCGCCAAACCTCGGGGCCGGTGTTGGAGCGCCCAGGCGATCTGGCAGCCCTGCTGACCAATCTGGAGCCGCGCGATGTATTGTTTATCGATGAGATCCATCGCCTCTCGCCAGTGGTGGAGGAGGTGCTCTATCCGGGGATGGAGGATTATCAGCTCGATATTATGATCGGTGAAGGGCCGGCAGCGCGTTCCATAAAACTTGATTTACCGCCCTTTACTCTGGTGGGGGCAACCACCCGTGCCGGTCTGCTGACCTCGCCCTTGCGCGATCGTTTTGGCATTGTGCAGCGGCTGGAGTTTTACAGCGTTGAAGATCTGCAAAGCATTGTTAGCCGTTCTGCCCATATACTCGGCGTAGATATTCAGCCGCAGGGTGCGCATGAGATCGCCCGCCGTTCACGTGGCACGCCACGCATCGCTAATCGCCTGCTGCGGCGGGTGCGTGATTATGCCGAGGTTAAATCAGATGGCTGCATTACAGATGTGATAGCCGATCGTGCGCTGGATATGCTGGATGTGGATGTCCACGGCTTTGACATGATGGACAGAAAACTCCTGTTGGCGGTGATCGAGAAATTTGATGGCGGGCCGGTGGGCGTCGATAGCCTGGCAGCGGCAATAGGTGAGGAGCGCGGCACGATTGAAGATGTACTGGAGCCTTTTCTGATTCA
The DNA here is from genome assembly GCA_041678005.1 of Thiohalomonadaceae bacterium. Lineage (GTDB taxonomy): Bacteria > Pseudomonadota > Gammaproteobacteria > Thiohalomonadales > Thiohalomonadaceae > Sulfurivermis. The sequence continues at coordinate 14,287 of JBAYOW010000020.1, read as the reverse complement.
ACAGGGTTTTCTCATGCGCACGCCACGCGGCCGCACTGCCACCAGCCATGCCTATCTGCATTTTGGTCTTGCGCCACCACAGTCGCCAGAGCGTGTGTTGCAGCAGCCACTGGAACTGAATGGCTGTAAAAATGACTAATCTGGCACGGTTTTTCTGGCCAGTGCGCATTTATTATGAGGACACAGATAGTGGCGGGGTGGTGTATTACGCCAATTATCTTAAATATATGGAGCGCGCACGGACGGAGTGGCTGCGTCAGCTTGGGTTTGAACAGGACGAGCTGATCTGTGATGCCGGTATTGTTTTTGCCGTGCGTTCGGTAGAGGTGGATTACTTGCGCCCGGCACGTTTCAATGACGCGCTGATGGTGAGTGCCGAGGTGGTAAATAGCGGTGGTGCGAGTATTACTTTCCAGCAGGAGGTATGTCGCGGTGAGGAAGTGTTGTGTCGCGGCAAGGTAAAAATAGCCAGCCTTGATGCACAGAGTTTTCGCCCCAGACAAGTGCCGGAGACGATAGCCGCAGCGTTGTTGAAATGATGAGGCCAAACTGAAGAATTTCTACCGTGGACGAATAAGCCTTTGTCATCTGCAAGACTCATTTGGAAACTGCCAAAAAAATGAATACACAAACTTCCTTGCTCAGTCTTTTTCTCGAAGCCAGCCTGCTGGTGCAGGCCGTCATGCTGTTATTACTGGTTCTTTCTATAGTTTCCTGGGCAAAGATCTTCGCTAAATGGAAATTACTCAAGCAGGCGACAGCCGACGCCGATACTTTTGAAAAACGCTTTTGGTCAGGCATTGATTTGGTTGATCTATATAAACAAGTATGCAAGACACATGACAGCAATACTGGCATGGCAGCCTTGTTTGAGGCTGGCTTTGGTGAATTTGCCCGCCTGCATAAACAGGGCGGGATAGATCCGATGGCAGTGGTGGAGGGCTCGCAACGCGCTATGCGGGTGGCGATGAGCCGCGAAATCGATCGCCTGGAGGCCAGCCTGTCATTCCTTGCAACTATCGGTTCGACCAGTCCATATATCGGCCTGTTTGGCACGGTTTGGGGGATCATGAATTCCTTTCGCGCATTGGGTACGGTACAACAGGCAACCCTGGCGATGGTTGCGCCTGGTATTGCCGAGGCATTGATCGCCACAGCCATGGGTTTGTTTGCGGCGATACCGGCGGTGATTGCCTATAACCGTTACGCCAACGAGATTGAACGTTTGGTCAATCGCTATGAGGCCTATACGGAAGAGTTTTCCACCTTGTTGCAGCGGCAGGCGCATAGCAAATGAGCGCACATATGAGCTATCGGCAGCGACGCAAAAAACCGATGGGCGAGATCAATGTCGTGCCCTATATCGATGTCATGCTGGTGCTGCTAATAATTTTCATGATTACCGCGCCACTGCTCACGCAAGGTGTCAAAGTGGAGCTGCCAAAGGTGGCGGCGGAGAATGTAACCCCCGGTTCTATACCGCCTTTGGTGGTGACTGTGGATGCGGCAGGTGGCCTGCATTTCACCAAGGGCGCCGAGCCTTCCATTCGGCTTGATGTCGATGGCCTGGCCGTACGGATTGCCGCTGAGCTACAGCTCCAGCCAGATGTGCCAGTATATGTGCGCGGTGATCAGCAGGTATCCTATGGCAAGGTGGTGGCGGTGATGGCGGTATTACAGCAATCTGGCGTGCCGAATGTGGGACTTTTGACCGAGAATCCGGAATAAAAGATGAAGTCTAGTCTCGTTCCTTATTTTTGGTCTTTATTACTGCACACCGTGCTTGTTGTTTTGTTGGGGGTAAGTATGCCTGCGCCCAAACCCAAGCCAACGCCGGTCGTCACGCAAGCTGATTCCGAGCCTATTTTGGCCAAGGCTGTTGATGCTGAGCAGGTAGAGAAGGAAGTGCAACGTCTGCGTGATGATATCAAGCTTAAGCAACAGCAGGAGCAGGCAAAGCGGCAGCAAATAAAGGATGAGGAACGTAAGGCACGTGAGACCCGTCAGCTGGAGGAGAAACGTCTGGCGGAGTTGAAACAGCGCGCCGAGATAGAGCGCAAGGCCAAGGAAGCGGCAGAACAGGAGCGTCTTGCTGAATTACAAAAGGCTGCTGATGAGGCCAGGCAGAAACGTATTGTCGAGGAGAAAAAGGCCAGGGAACAGGAAGCCAAACGTATTGCCGAGGAAAAAAAGGCCAAGGAGCAGGAAGCCAGGCGTATTGCCGAGGAGAAAAAGGCCAAGGAGCAGGAAGCCAGGCGCATCGCTGAAGAACAAAAAGCCAAGGAGCTGGAGGCCAAACGGCTTGCCGCAGAAATAAAGGAGCGTGAGCTGGCGCAAAAGCGTAAACAGGAAGAAGAAGCGCGTAAAAAAGCAGCGGCCGAGGCTGAGTTGAAGGCGAAAATGGCCGAGGCGCAAAGACAGATGGAGGTCGAGGCAAAGCAGCGGGCCGAAGATCGGGCGCGACAGAATTCAACCCTCATGCAGCAGTATGTGGGCAATATTCGCAATAAGGTAGAACGCAACTGGCTGCGCCCGGCAAATGCGCAACCAGGCATGAGCTGCAAGGTATTGGTGCAACAATTACCAACAGGTGATGTGGTGAGTGTGCGCATAGTCAGTAGTAGCGGTGATGCTGTATTTGATCGTACAGTGGAAAATGCCGTACATAAGGCCAGCCCGCTGCCACCACCGCCTGTACCGGAGATATGGGAGCGTGAAATTGTATTCAATTTTGAAGCAAGGTAACCATTTGCGAGTTTTACAGATTTTACTGTGTGGTCTGTTTTTGTTGGGCACGGCGCAGGCGCGGCTGAATATAGAGATCACGCAGGGCGTTGAGGGCAGTATGCCGATCGCTGTGGTCCCCTTTGCCTGGCAGGGCACTGGTATACCTCAGCAGGATATGGCGGCAATCATCAGCGCTGATCTGGCGCGTAGTGGTCAGTTTGCTCCCATGGATATAGCAAAAATGCCGCAGCGGCCTGTCGATGGTCAAGATGTCAATTTCAATCTGTGGCGTGGCGTGGATATTGATAGCGTAGTCGTCGGCCGCCTGGAATTGAGCGATGGTCGTTATCAGGTGATGTTCCAGTTATTTGACGCAGTACGTGGCGTGCAGTTGGCTGGTTACAGCATGCAGGTCGAGGCCGCGCAGTTACGTCGTGCGGCCCATCAGATAGCCGATATCATCTATAAACGCCTGACCGGACAGCGAGGCGCGTTTGATACCCACATAGCCTATGTCACAGTGGAAAATGTAGCAGCTGGCAAGCGAAGGTTTCGCCTCGCGGTGGCCGATGCCGATGGTCATAACGAGCAGGTGATCCTCACCTCCAGCCAGCCTTTACTATCACCCACCTGGTCACCTGACGGACGTCGCCTGGCCTATGTTTCCTTTGAGGCTGGTCGTTCCATGGTCTATGTGCAGGATGTCACCAGCAGCCAGCGGCAGAAGGTGGCTGAGTTTCCCGGTATCAACAGCGCTCCTGATTTCTCGCCTGATGGGCAGCGCCTGGCCTTATCTCTTTCGCGTGATGGCAATCCTGAAATCTACGTACTTGAACTTGGCAATGGTCAATTGACGCGTATCACGCAACACTACGGTATCGATACCGAGCCTGTTTGGGCGCCAGATGGTCGCAGCCTTTATTTCACCTCGGATCGTGGTGGTCGGCCGCAAATCTATCATGTCGTGCTGGACAAGAATGGCCGTCCTGTTGAGTCGCCACGGCGGATTAGCTTTGAAGGGGCGTATAATGCCAGCCCTGCGCTCTCGCCTGATGGTAAACGACTCGCTATGGTGCACGGTGAGGGTAACCGTTTTCGGATTGCCGTGTTGGAGTTGGGCAGCGGCATTTTGAATGTATTGACAGAAACCAGGCTGGATGAATCGCCGAGTTTTGCACCCAACGGCACGATGGTGTTATATGCCACGGAGGTAGCAGGACGTGGTGTGCTGGAAGCAGTCTCGGTGGATGGTCGCGCGCGCCAACGACTTGGTATGAACAAGGCCGAAGTGAGAGAGCCGGCCTGGTCCCCTTTTATTGACAAGCAGGAGAGCAAACAATGAATTACAAGGCTTTATTGGCAGTCATTTTGAGCAGTCTGTTATTGGTGGCATGTAGCAGCACCAAAGAGCGACCAGATGATGTGGTGGTAGAAGAGCGCAGTATCGGCGCAGATCCCGGAGTTGCTGGAGCTCGCATTGATGAAGGCGTGGAGGCTGGTGGCGCAAGACTTGGTGATGAGTTTGGCGTATCACCCCTGACCGACCCAGACAGCCCACTGGCCAAGCGTGTTATTTATTTTGCCTTTGACAGCAGTGAGGTAACGACAGAAGGCCGTGATTTGATCGCCCTGCATGCACGTTATCTCTCAAAAAATCCTGAGGTTTCTGTTGTGCTGGAAGGACATGCCGATGAGCGCGGTTCGCGGGAATATAATCTTGGCCTTGGTGAGCGCCGCGCCAAGGCGGTAGAACGGATGATGGCCTTGCAGGGCGTGCCGACCAATCAGATGCAGGTGATCAGCTTTGGCGAAGAGCGTCCGGTTGCCTTTGGCCACGATGAATCTGCCTGGCAGTTGAATCGTCGTGTTGAGTTGCTTTATTCAGGGTACTGATAATGACAGGGAAAAGTGGTGTGCGAGTTTGTGCCTGTATTGGCCTTCTATTGTTTTCCTCGGTAGCAAGCGCCGCAGATACGCTGGAGCAGCGCGTTGGTCGTCTGGAGCATAAACTTGAAAGCCAGGCGCTGGTGGATATGGTCTTGCGGCTCGACATGCTGGAGCAGGAGCTGCAACAGTTGCGCGGCCAGATGGAAGTGCAGACTCATTCAATCAATGGGCTGCGTCAGCGTCAGCGTGATCTGTATTTGGATATAGATCGCCGCCTCTCGCGCCTGGAGCGTGAAGCTGGTGCATCAGCACCTATAGCCACGCCACCACCAGCATCGGCCAGCAGCTCGCCAGTAGCCCCTGCGCCAGTAGCCCCTGCGCCAGTGACAGCAAAATCACCACCTGCACAGGTGGCTGATGCTCCGGCTGTACCTGTAGATCCAGAGGAGGCCAAAAAGGAACGAGCCGCCTATCAATTGGCCTTCGACCAGCTACGTGGTTTGCATTATGAGCAGGCGATTACTGCCTTTAGTGCGTTTCTCAAGGAATACCCGGATGGGCGCTATGCCGCAATTGCCCAGTATTGGATAGGCGAGGCAAATTATGCGCAGCGTAATTTCAAGCAGGCAGTAGTTGACTATCAAACCTTGTTGCAGCGTTATCCGCAAAGTTCAAAATTGGCTGAGGCTATGCTGAAGATTGGTTACAGCCAGTATGAGCTGGGTGACAAGGCTGAGGCGCGCAAGGTATTGACCGATCTGGCCCATCGCTATCCTGATACAACCGAGGCAGGTCAGGCCAATGCCTTTTTGCAGAAATTGCGTGGCGAGGGTAATTAACCTGCGTGCTGTTTATTTGTTGAGTTCCCATGGAAGATACCCGTTTAGGCATCACTGAAATCTTCCACTCCCTGCAAGGCGAGTCACGCAGTGTGGGCTGGCCTACGGTATTCATCCGTTTAACGGGCTGCCCCTTGCGCTGCACTTATTGCGATACGAGTTATGCCTTCAGTGGTGGCGAGTGGCTAAGCCTGGAACAGATTCTCGCCAGAGTGCAGGCCTATCGCGTTCAGCATGTCTGTGTAACAGGTGGCGAGCCTTTGGCGCAGCGTGACTGCCTTGAATTATTGTCACAGCTTTGCGCCGCAGGTTACGAAGTTTCGCTGGAAACATCTGGTGCGCTGGATGTCAGTGCAGTTGATCCGCGTGTGAGCATAGTGATGGATTTGAAGACACCAGGCTCAGGCGAGCTAACAAAAAACCTTTACGAAAATATCGCGGCATTATCAGCAAACGATCAGCTCAAAATGGTCATTTGCGATCAAGATGATTATGCGTGGGCTAAAAACATCATGGCGGAATATGATTTGAGCTCGCGTTGCGAAGTCCTGCTCTCCCCCTGTCATGGCAAGCTGAAGGCTACAGATCTGGCTGAATGGATATTGGCTGATCAACTGCCCGTGCGCCTTCAATTACAGCTCCACAAGATCCTCTGGGGCGAGGCGCAGGGACGATGACTAAACGTGCAGTAGTGTTGCTTTCCGGAGGGCTGGATTCAGCTACTGCTTTAGCAATGGCGCGTGCAGATGGGTTTGCCTGTTATGCGCTCAGTTTTGCTTATGGCCAGCGCAATCGCCATGAGCTGCATGCAGCGGCGCGTATTGCTGATCAACTGGATGTAATTGAGCATCGCATCTTCAAACTCGATTTAGGCCAGTTTGGCGGCTCGGCCTTAACCGATGAATCCATTGCTGTGCCGCCAGCCTCGGCGAGCGGCATCCCGATTACCTATGTGCCAGCACGCAACACCGTGTTTCTTTCTCTGGCACTGGCCTGGGCCGAAGTATTGGGCGCAAGTGATATTTTCATTGGCGTAAACGTGGTGGACTATTCTGGTTATCCTGACTGTCGTCCAGAATTTATTGCAGCATTTGAACGCATGGCTAACCTCGCGACCCGTGCCAGCACAGAAGGCAAACCGCTCACACTGCACACCCCATTGATGCATATGAGCAAGGCAGAAATTATCCGCAGCGGAACGTCATTGGGCCTGGATTACGGCCAGACTTTATCTTGCTACAGTCCGGACGAGCAGGGCCGCGCCTGTGGTGTTTGTGATTCCTGCCATTTACGCGCCGCAGGTTTTTCCACCGCTGGCGTTCCAGATCCAGCGATTTATCAAAAAAATTCCGCGTGATTCCGTGAGCAGTTTTTGGCAGACTTGGCATGCGGGAATAATTGACAGCATTGCCTTATCTAATAAGGAACCGCTGCCTGGCACTCACAAGGCATCAAGCGGGTGGAACTTTGCGAGGAGAGAACATGATTTTCGATAATTTCAGTGGCGCTGAATCGATCCTGCTATGGAGCGGCTTCGGGATTGCCTTGGTGCTTGGGCTGGTGGTAAACAAAACCAATTTCTGCACCATGGGCGCGGTATCAGATATCGTCAACATAGGCGACTGGGGACGCATGCGTGCCTGGCTGCTGGCAATCGTCGTAGCCTTGCTCGGCGTAATTGTGTTGGAGTCTTTTGGTCTGGTTGCCGCCAACGATGCGTTTCCACCTTATCGCATGGGCACCCTGACATGGGCAGAAAACCTGTTCGGTGGCTTCATTTTTGGCATCGGCATGACCCTGGCCAGTGGTTGTGGCAACAAATGCCTGATCCGCATCGGTGGCGGCAACATCAAATCCATCATGGTCTTTCTCGTCATTGGCGTGGTTGCCTATTTCATGATCAACCCCTTCCCCGGCAGCGATCAAACCCTGATGTCGTTGCTGTTCATCGACTGGATACGCCCCTTGGCGGTCAACGTCGGACGCTACCAGGACCTGGGCAGTGTTATCAGCGCAGATAATGCAGTGTTGGTGCGGCTGATAGTGGGCGGCCTGCTGTCCTTTATTCTGCTGGTATTTGTGTTCAAGTCAGCCGAATTTCGTTCCAGTTTTAATAATATCCTCGCCGGCCTAGTCATAGGACTGTGTGTGGTAGGTGCCTGGTATATCTCCTCTAACATCAACATCAATATCGAAGATGAAGTAGTGGCGCTACGCAAGGCCGTGACACCGGATTATTGGGATATGTACGAAGAGTTTCACGAAGGCATCGAACAAAAACCTGTGGCTGCGCCATTGAGCCCACAATCCTTTACCTTCATCAACCCGATGGGCCAGACTGTAGGCTATGTTGGCCAAGGCCTTGATCGCAGCCTGCTGACCTTTGGCGTCATGTCGGTATTTGGCGTGATCCTGGGATCATTGCTGTGGTCGTTGATCAGCAAGGGGTTTCGCCTGGAATGGTTTGCAGGCTTCAAAGACTTTTTCAACCACTTTATTGGTGCCATATTGATGGGCCTCGGTGGTGTGCTGGCGTTGGGCTGCACCATCGGCCAGGGCATTACCGGCATCTCTACCCTGGCGATAGGCTCGTTTATCACCTTCTTCGCGATTATCTTCGGCAGCGCACTGACGATGAAAATTCAGTACTACAAACTGGTCTACGAAGAAGAGGCCACATTCATCAAGGCGCTGATCGCCTCCTTGGCAGATATGCACCTGCTGCCCGCTTCGCTACGCAAGCTCGACGCCGTATAAAAACACCCTGCAGATCAAACGATGGGAGAGGCAATGCGTGCCTCTCCCATCGTTTTTTCTATATTGGCACTTGGCCATTTAGACTGATTGGGGTAGGATATGCGGCTTTCCAGCAATGGGTCGTTAGCTCAGCCGGTAGAGCAGCGGACTTTTAATCCGTTGGTCCCGAGTTCGAATCTCGGACGACCCACCATCTAAATCAATCAAGCCAGCCTTTCGAGGCTGGCTTTTTTGTTTTCTGCCTACACAGAAAACGCGCCTGGTTTTGATGCTACTACAGTGTGCAAAATATTTAATTCACAATCAGATTAGAACGCAACTTCTCCCCTCTCCCGCTTGCGGGAAAGGGGCAGGGGGAGAGGGGCTTTTCATCTTCGTTCATGCGTACTTCTACATCCGGCGCAATGCCCGATGGTTATTGCGCCCTACAGTAACTCGATCAAAAACACGACGTTTACCTTAAAATTGTATTATCAGGCACAATAACGGCATTACTGCGACTCGACGGATTTCCTGTGACTGACTCACGCTCGCCTTTACAAACACTCTGGTTGTGCGAAGCCGTGCGTTTGCGCGAGGAGCAGACAGGTCTGCTTGAAGACAGTGAAGCCTGTCGTAAAGCACGTAGTACTCAAGGCTCGCTTGCTCAACGTCTACAGGTGCGTGGGTTGTTTCTGGCCAAACGTGATGGCTTAGTCACTGCCCTGGAGCATTGGCTACAAGGCGCTAAACTGGCCTTGTGGATGCTGATCCTCAGTGCCCTGGTGTCCGGCGTTATTCTGGCAAAAACAGCTCTCAGTGGCGATCCTCAAGCGATTAATATCTTTTGGGCGCTGGCTGGCCTTATCGGTTTGAATCTCCTGAGCTTAATCGCTTGGTGTTTGGGTCTGATATTTTCAAAACAAAGCAGCTCACCACTGAGCCATGCATGGTTGTGGCTCAGTAACAAACTAGCCCGTGACGCCAAAGCTGCGCAGTTAGTACCCGCTTTACTCGTCTTGTTGCAGCGCCACCAGCTACTGCGCTGGGGCTTGGGGCGTTTATTGCACGGCTGGTGGCTAATTACTTTATGCGCCGCCTTGTTCACTTTAATCGCACTGTTAGCCACGCGTCGTTATGGCTTTGTCTGGGAATCAACCATTGTCGCCAGCGATTCATTTGTCATGCTGGTTAACAGTCTAGGCACTCCAGCAACATGGCTCGGCTTTGCGCTACCCGATAGCGAGCTGATTCAGCAAAGTGGCATGCAAGCTCTAAAAGATGAGCAAGCACGACAGATTTGGGCTAGTTGGTTACTGGGCATGCTGTTGATCTACGGAATTGCCCCGCGCCTGATGTGCAGCTTGCTTTGTGAATGGCGTTGGCGTCGTGGCCTTAGCCGTTTACAACTGAATGCTGCCGATCCTGTTTGGCAAGTATTTGAGCAACGCGTACAACCCGGTAGTGAGCGCCTGGGCATTATCGATGTGGCACCTTCCTCTTTGTCCGGCAGCGTTACAAGTTCACAATTAAGCGGACACGCTGCTGTTCTGCTCGGGATTGAACTCGATGACAGTATCAGCTGGCCACCTGAGCTACCCGCGCACGTAGTGAACGCAGGAATAATCGACACGCGCGAGCAACGACGGCAGATGCTCGACCAGTTCACTGCCAACCCACCTGCGCGACTGCTAATTGCCTGCGATCCACAGCGTTCAGTCGACCGTGGCACACTAAATTTAATTGCTGAACTATCGCGCACCGCAGTGCAAACCAGGGTCTGGTTATTCCCGACTAACAGCGATGCTGAACGACTCAGCGACTGGCAAGAGCAACTGGATAAATTAAAATTAGCCTATAGCTGTTCAGCCCCTTGGGCATGGTTGGAGCATGGCGATGAGTGAGCAAGCCGCACCATTAAAACTGGCCGTGGTTGGACACACCAATGTGGGTAAAACCTCATTACTGCGTACGTTAACCCGCGATGCTGGTTTTGGTGACATTTCCCATCGCCCCGGCACCACCCGGCATGTCGAAGGTGCGCGCTTATCCGTCGATGGCGAAGCCTTGATTGAACTGTATGACACCCCCGGCTTTGAAGACGCTGTGGCACTGTATGAATACATTGAACAGCTACCGCAGGCTGATGAGCGTTTAGATGGGCCAGAGCAGATTCAGCGCTTTTTAAGCAGCAGTGAAGCACGCCAGCGCTTCGAGCAAGAAGCAAAAGTGCTGCGGCAACTGCTACAGTCGGATGCCGGTCTTTATGTGATTGATGCGCGTGAGCCGGTGTTGGCGAAATACCGCGATGAGCTGAGCATTCTAACCATGTGCGGTAAACCCATCCTGCCTGTTTTAGATTTTGTAAATGCAGCGGAGCAGCGCGAATCGGCATGGCGCGATGTACTCGCCCGTATAGGGCTGCATGCCGTGGTGCGCTTTGATACGGTAGTGCCACCGCAAGATGGCGAACAACGGCTCTATGAAAACTTAAGTCTGGTGCTCGAAAGTCAACGGCCACGTTTACAACGCCTGATCGACTACAACCAGGCACAAATGCAGATCCGCCGTAAAGCAGGATACCGCTTAATTGCCGAGCTATTGATTGATGTCAGCGCTTGTCGGCGTGGTATCCATCCTGATCAGCTTAATGCAGCGATCGAGAACCTGCATCACGATGTGCGCCAGCGTGAACAACAATGCGTTGAAGCGTTATTAAAGCTATATGCGTTTCGTCAGGATGATGCAAAGGCCAATGCCCTGCCGCTGGCAGAAGGCCGCTGGGGTGATGACTTATTTAATCCTGCCACCATGAAACAGTTGGGCATAAAAGTTGGTGGCGGAATGGCCGCAGGCGCAGCAACGGGCTTCGGCATTGACCTGTTCACCGGCGGTTTAAGTTTAGGCATGGCCACAGCTATTGGCGCAGCAGTCGGCGGCCTAACCCAAACCGTGCGTAATTATGGTGAGCGACTAAAAGGCAAATGGCGTGGCGAGCGCGAGCTAAGCGTGAATGACAGCACTTTACGCTTACTGGCTATTCGCCAACAACGCCTGCTCAATGCTCTAGAGTCACGTGGCCATGCCGCACAAGAACGCATTCAAATGCATACTCCCCTTGAACAACACTGGCGTGAAGGTGAACTGGCCCAGCCGTTAAAAACAGCTCGTGCCTATCCTGCCTGGTCCAGCTTAAATGGCGCCAAACCCAGCCTGGACCATAAGCGTATTCATGCAGTTGAACAATTAGCAGACAGCTTGGCCGAACAAAACTCAAACATGCAGGAGCCAGCATGAATAAAGACGAAAAGCCCCTCTCCCCCAGCCCCTCTCCCGCCAGCGGGAGAGGGGAGCTTTAGTCAAGGGCGGGCATTTATGCCCGCGCGTGTGTGTCGTTCGGCAATGCGGTGGTGTAATTTTTGCGTTGGTATCGAGGTCATGTTTGCATGATACAGGCGTAAAAAAACCTCGCCCATAATCATGAGCGAGGGTTTTAAGCGGTTAAAGTATCCGCGTGGGCACAAGTGCCCACCCTACGGTGCTTTTTTATGGTGCTGCACAAACACCAGTGTCATTTTGGCATGTAATGACAGTTGCATTAGTGTCTTTAGCAGTCGCGGTGAAAGTACCACCTGCGGCTAACACTGCACTAGCATCATAGGTAGACCCAGAACAAGCACTCCAAGTAGCAGTTGGCATCATATTGACATCATCATTAGCAGTAGCTGCTACTGCACCACGTGCAATGCCGGTAGCCTCGGCCAAACAAGAACTGACCTTCGCTTTGTTCGTATAGTCTTGATACTGCGGCAACGCTATCGCCGCCAAAACACCAATAATCGCTACTACGATCATCAATTCAATAAGGGTAAAACCCTGTTGCATTTTTTTCATGACGTCTCTCCTTAGTGGGTGTGGATAAAGGTCCTTTTGAACCTGCTTGTATTGTAGCAAGGCGTGTGCCAGTGGTGGTGGGTGTGTGGTCTGGTGTTGTTAAAGTGTGAGCTGTTTGGCCTTTTTGTTGTCGCGCTGTTTTTGTATTTGTGCGCTAAGTGTTTGTTGGTATTGTGGTTGTTTGGTGTGTATTTGTTTGAGTTGGTTTGCCGGGTATTGTTCGATTGAGTTTTTTCCTAGTAAAAGAGCATGTTGGATGTGACGAGGATTGTCAAAATGTGACGAAAATCGTCATGTTTTGCCCAGTGTCTTGCTGCGGGGCTTTGATTTTTAGCACACATTCGAGGCTTTGCTTCAGGTAAAATAGCCGACTTTTATTACGATTGTGGTTGTCATGGGTATGCTCGAAAAAGAGACGGTGCGCCGTCGGACTTTTGCCATTATTTCTCACCCCGATGCGGGTAAGACAACGTTGACGGAGAAGTTGTTGCTGTTTGGCGGGGCGATTCAGTTGGCCGGCACGGTGAAGGGGCGGAAGGCTGCGCGGCATGCGACTTCCGACTGGATGGAGCTGGAGAAGCAGCGCGGGATTTCTGTGTCTTCTTCGATTATGCAGTTTCCTTATCGTGAGCACATTATCAACTTGCTCGATACGCCTCGCCATGAGGACTTTTCGGAAGATACTTATAGGGTGTTGACGGCGGTGGATTCGGCGCTGATGGTGATTGATGCGGCCAAGGGTGTCGAGGATCGCACTATCAAGCTGATGGATGTTTGTCGTCTGCGCGATACACCGATCATTACTTTCATCAATAAGCTCGATCGCGAGGGTCGCGATCCTATCGATTTGCTTGATGAGGTGGAGGAGGTGTTGAAGATTAAATGTGCGCCGTTGACCTGGCCGATTGGTATGGGCAAGGGTTTTAAGGGTGTGTTTCATCTTTATAACGATGCGGTTTATTTATTCTCGGCTCGGCATGAGGGCAAGATTGCCGTTGGTGAGGTGGTGCAGGGTTTGGACAATCCACGGCTGGATGAGTTGTTTGGCACGATGGCGCAGGAGTTGCGCGATGAGATAGAGCTGGTGCGCGGCGCCAGTTATGAGTTTGATTTGGATGCCTATCGGCGGGGCGAGTTGTCGCCGGTGTTTTTTGGCTCGGGTATTAATAATTTTGGTGTGCGTGAGGGGTTGGATGCCCTGGTGGAGTATGCGCCCTCGCCTTTGCCACGCGCGACGACGACGCGCATGGTGGAGCCGGTGGAAGACAAGTTCACTGGTTTTGTATTCAAGATTCAGGCAAATATGGATCCGGCACATCGCGATCGGGTGGCGTTTTTGCGTGTTTGTTCCGGCCGCTATAGTCAGGGCATGAAGGTCAGGCATGTGCGGATTGGCAGGGATGTGAAGATCGCGCAGGCGATTACTTTCATGGCACAGGAGCGCGAGCAGGTGGAGGATGCCTGGCCTGGCGATATCATCGGTTTGCACAATCACGGCACGATCCAGATCGGCGATACCTTTACCGAGGGCGAGGAGCTGAAATTTACTGGTATTCCGCATTTTGCGCCGGAGCTGTTTCGCCGTGCGGTGTTGAAGGATCCTTTGCGTATGAAGGCCTTGCAGAAAGGTCTGGAGCAATTGGCTGAGGAGGGTGCTACGCAGTTGTTTCGGCCTATGAAAAATAATGATCTGATCCTCGGCGCGGTGGGTGTGCTGCAGTTTGATGTGGTGGCGCATAGATTGAAGAATGAGTACAAGGTGGATTGCTTGTTTGAGCCGGTGGCTGTCAATACGGCGCGTTGGGTGGATTCCGCCGATGCGAAGGAGCTGGCTGAATTCAAGCAAAAGGCACACGATAATCTGGCTGTAGATGGCGCTGGTCTGCTAACCTATCTGGCCCCGACCAGGGTTAATCTGAATCTAACCATGGAACGCTGGCCGAAGATTCGTTTCTTTGATACACGTGAGAAATGACGACTAGCCGAGCGAACAGTTATACAGGTTTTATTGGGGTTTTTGATTCCGGGGTGGGCGGCCTGTCGGTGTTGCGCGCTATCCGCCAGCAGTTGCCGCATGAAGTCCTGCTTTATATTGCTGATTCCGCCTATGCGCCTTATGGCGATCTTGCAGCCGGGCAAATCCGCGCACGCAGTGAATTGATTGCCGATTATCTGGTAAGCCACGGTGTAAATGCCGTGGTGGT
>JBAYOW010000019.1:0-38774 GCA_041678005.1 Thiohalomonadaceae bacterium | reverse complement strand
CAACCAAACATGCGCTGGGTCAAGCAAGCACCAGCGCATGTCTTGCAATTATGCCCCCTTTGCCCGCGTGCCCATCACTCTCCTTTGACGGCTGATTTAAGGCCCTCGAACTCATTTTTCTGTAGCAAAAGGCCCTGCTTGTCATATTTGGGGACACCGTCTATTTCCAGGATATCCTCCAACTGTACACGACTCACCATACCATTAAATTCACCGCCGTCCTCGGCGACGCTCTGATCGCCCCAATACACAGCGGGCGCTTTTGAGTTGGGGGCAAGCGATGCCGGTACCACCAGCACTGACATCTTGTAAAGATTGGCCATCTCAGCCGCAACCAGTATGTTGTTGTTGCAGCGCATCCCGGGCGGTTCGCGCACTACCATGGTGAGCACTTTCTGTCCGTTAATCTCAGTTGCGCCGGGGGCCGCCGCGGAAACTGGCGAGACCATACTCGTGAAGGCCAATGATGCAACAAATGCGGGAATAAGACGTTTCATATCTGTTTCTCCTTTTATAGAACGCTTTTCAGCAAGATGTAACTAGCGACGAACAACAGGAATACCGCGAAACCACGCTTCAGGGCGTCCTGCGAAAAACGGTGAGCGATCCGCGTACCAACAAAGCTGGCCACCACGGTGACTGCGGTGAACCCGCCCATTAGTGCCCAGTCAATGGGCACCGCGCCCATATAGCCGGCGAAGCCTGCATAGGACTTGACGGCGACGATGGCGAGTGAGGTGCCGACCGCAGTCTTCATAGGGATGCGCGAGAGCAGCACCAGGGCGGGGACGATAAGAAAGCCGCCGCCAACGCCAACAAAGCCAGTGAGCACTCCAACGCCAATGCCGTGCATGGCCATCTGCGCCATATGTGGAGAAAACATACCGTTAAAACCCAGTACCGCCTCATTGCCAGACACCGATACATTGCCGGGTGCGTGAGCTGCGATCCGGGTTGGCTTGAGCATGCGCCAGGCAGCCGCATACATAACCAGGGCGAACACTACAAGCTGGATGACGACTGGAGTCACCACGCCGATACGCGCCCCGGCGTAGGTGCCGACCACACCGAACAGGCCGAACACGGCCGCCACTGAAACGTCCACGTTACCGCGCTTCCAGTTGTCCAGCGCGGCTATAGTTGCCGTCACTGCAACTATGCCCATGCTCATGGCGATGGCCGACTTGGGTGCTACATCGAGCAAATATAGTAGCGCTGGTGTGGCGATGATCGAGCCACCGCTGCCGAACAGGCCCAGCACAATACCGGTTGCTATACCCGCGAGGATCGCAAGAATACCCATATCAACTCCTAATTAAATCAAACGAACAGATGAACCACACTTCAATCGACGGCATAGCTTCAGTGCCCTGCGGCCTTGCTGACACGCGCGTGGGCCTCAAAGCCGCCCTTGACTTTCCAGCCTTCTATGCCGTCCTGCAGCACCTTCACATTTTCGTAACCAAGCAGACGCAGGGCGAACACCGCTTGCGCAGACAGTGAGCCGGAATTGCAATACATCACCACCATGCGGTCTGTTGGCAGTTCACTGCGTCGTGCCACCGATTGCCGCCAGTCGATGTTGACCGCGCCGGGGATGTGTTCTTTAGCGAACTGCTCGGCATCACGCGCATCGACGATGAAGACCTTGCTCCAGTCATCTTTCGGGATCTGCTCCGGCCAGATCAGGCTGCTGCTATACTCAGCAAAATCCATATACCCGGAAAGCGCATCGACGATGGCAGGGCTGTCTTCCGCATAGGCCGGTGCGCCCAGCAGGCTAAAACCGACAAACAATGCAATAAGCGTTTTATTCATGAAGATCCCTTGGCTAAAAAAGTTATTGAAAATTCAGGCTTTGGCCAGCGGTAAGCCCGCCGCCCGCCATTTCGGTGTAATGTCGACGGTCTTCCATGCACCTGGTTATGTCCTTCAGCATAACGGCGAGGTATCAAAAAAACGCTGTCGGCAGGTGCCCGCATGAGCTGTTCGAACTCCATATCCCCTCCTCGCCAAGGTTGCATGCCAGACAACAGTGCCTGACAATAAGTAAACAGATATATATTCAATTGAATGCTTGAATAAGCTAACCCGGAGATCACTGCATGTCAAGCGGAAATGTGAAACACGACCTGTTCGCCCAGTTCGCCCGCATCGGCAAGGCTCTGAGCAACGCCAACCGTCTGGAACTCATCGAACACCTCGCCCAGGGTGAGCGCAGCGTGGATGCGCTCGCCCTGGTATCGGGACTGAGCATAGCCAACACCTCTCAACACCTGCAGCAGTTAAGACAGGCCGGTCTGGTCACCTCACGCAAGGATGGACAGCGCGTCTACTACAGCTTGTCGGGAGACGATGTGGTATCGCTGTTCGACGGCCTGCGCCGCGTGGCGGACCGCCACCTGGCCGAGGTCGCGCAGTTGGTCAGCGCCTATCTGGATACCAAGGACAGCCTCGAACCCGTGCCCGCCGCCGAGCTGCTGGCACGGGCGCGCGCCGGTGAAATTACTGTCCTGGACGTGCGCCCACCAGAGGAATTCGCCGCCGGGCATCTGCCAGGAGCCATCAACATCCCACTTGGTGAACTGGCGCTACGACTTGGCGAGCTGCACCCCGACCGTGAGGTGGTCGCCTACTGCCGAGGTCCCTATTGCCTGCTGGCCTTCGATGCCGTCGCGCACCTGCGCCAGCGTGGCCTGCAGGCCCGCCGCCTGGAAGATGGTTATCCGGAATGGAAGGTCGCTGGGCTGCCGGTGGAGTCTGAACAGTCCGACTAGTTACGGCTGTCTACGCTGCTAGCGTCTCTAGCGTGCAAGGGGTGTAGGTGGGATGGGAGAGCATTAGGGAAACGCTGAATAATTACCTGCGTTGTCAGGGCGGTGTTAAAAAACGACTCAAAATGCTCATTTACTACGTGTAAACTGCGCTTTTTCGCCGTTTTTTGCCTAGCCTTGACTGCCTCGCCAACATTATTCAGTGCTTCCTTAGACGGTATTTGAATTGAATGCACCTCTGGCCCGTTTATATTCGTTTGAGCCGTAGACGTCCACAGGAGTAGTCGACGCTGTCGCCCTTCTTCAAATAATCTGATTGTGTGCGCAAAACCATCTACACTAAATCATATTGATTCAGATTAGCCAAATCCACGCTAAACAGCCTTAAAACCAGCGGTGGATTGGCGTTGTAATTGCAAATTAGATTCAAAAAAACAATACGTTGGACATATTCTTTATGTTCAAGACTTTCAGTGTGCGATCTTATCCACACTCGAATACAGGAGAGAGCCATGACTAGCAAGCGAAACAAGCCCACTACCAACGACGCCGGCATCCCGGTTGCCAGCGACGAACACTCGTTGACCATTGGGGCCGATGGCCCGATCGTATTACACGATCATTATTTGATCGAACAAATGGCGATGTTCAATCGCGAGCGCATTCCTGAGCGACAGCCGCATGCCAAGGGCGGTGGTGCTTTCGGCCATTTCGAGGTGACAAAAGACGTTAGCATGTATACCCGCGCCGCGCTGTTTCAGCCCGGCGTCAAGACCGATACGCTGATCCGCTTCTCGACCGTTGCTGGCGAACGCGGCAGCCCGGACACCTGGCGTGACCCACGCGGTTTTGCACTGAAATTTTATACCAGCGAGGGAAACTACGACATGGTCGGCAATAACACGCCGGTGTTTTTCTTGCGTGATCCACTGAAGTTCCAACACTTCATCCGTTCACAGAAACGTCGTGCCGACAGTGATCTGCGCGACCACGACATGCAATGGGATTTCTGGACGCTGTCACCTGAAACTGCTCACCAGGTTACCTGGCTGATGGGTGATCGCGGCATACCGAAAACATGGCGGCACATGGACGGCTTTTCCAGCCACACATATACGTGGGTCAATTCTGCCGGCGACAAATTCTGGGTCAAGTATCACTTCAAGACTAACCAGGGTATCGAATTTCTGAGCCAGGACGAAGCCGACCGCCTGGCCGGTACAGACGGCGACTATCATCGCCGTGATCTGTTCGAATCCATCAAGCGCGGCGATTATCCGAGTTGGACGCTGCACATGCAGATCATGCCGTTCGAGGAGGCGAGAGCCTATCGATTCAATCCTTTCGATCTGACCAAGGTATGGCCGCACGCAGATTACCCTCTGATCGAGGTCGGTCGCCTAACGCTTGACCGCAACCCAACCGACTTCCACACCGAGATCGAGCAGGCCGCCTTTGAGCCGAATAATCTGGTGCGCGGCATCGGTCTATCGCCGGACAAGATGCTGCTGGCGCGTGGCTTTTCTTATTCCGACGCGCACCGTGCGCGCCTCGGCACAAACTACAAGCAAATCCCCGTCAATCGTCCGCAGGCTCCCGTCCACAGTTACAGCAAGGATGGTGCCATGCGAACGCAGAATGTCACCGATCCGGTGTATGCACCGAATTCCTATGGTGGCCCGGCGGCTGATCCATCGTTGACCGACGAAGCCGGGCTATGGCATGCCGATGGCGACATGGTGCGCAAGGCCTATACACTGCGCTCGGACGACGATGACTGGGGCCAGGCTGGTACACTGGTGCGCGAGGTGCTTGATGATGCCGCCCGTGACCGCCTGGTCAGCAATATTGTCGGCCACCTCAAAGCTGGCGTGTCGGACAAGGTGCTGACCCGCGCAATCGAGTACTGGCGTAACGTGGACAAAAATCTGGGAGATCGTGTCGCCGAGGGTGTTAAGAAGTAACACCTCCTGCGCTCACACTGCTGTGTCATGTCTGCACTCATGACCGGCAGACATGACACAGCACTATAATGATCAGAACCGCGTTTTGCGCTGCGCACTGTGTGGATTTTCTGCTTGCCCGTGTGCCCACATAAATGAACAACACACCGACTTATCTGCCGACGCCCCTTGGGTAGTGATGAAGCTTGAGGGCAATAAATGTAGCCGCACCCAATCAGACCCTGCATAGTCATCGTTCGCCAAAGTTACTCATCTGGTTGATGATGTATCGTGAAGCAAAGTTGGCGACTAATAAAACTCCGTACCACCCATGAAATTGGCGTCGGAGTCGTTGTGCGACACATCGACTGCACAACCAGCCTCGCGCACACCCTCGGCCAGTTGCGCGGCCAACATCTGTTCATCTACCCCCGCAAGAATACGCAGCAGCGTGGCGGAAAGTGTCAATCGCAATCCCCTCGAAGATTTTCTACCTATGTCACGACATCAAGAATGGTTATTTTCCATGCGTTTGTTTTTAAGCCCGCAAACTTGAACGCAGGATGAACGGTGGATTCACCTCCTGTTCAGTCCACTGCTGGCAAAGTGCAGCTTCACACCCATCCAAAAGGAGAAGAACCATGCGCCGAAAACTTGCCATCCCCCTGGGCATAATCGCCGCGATCCTGTCCACCTCGCTTTTCGCCGGTCCACGCGAAGATCTGCTGACTCAATACGCTACTGCAGCCAGGACAGAGATGCCAACTTTTTCCGGATTCTCCGCCGCACGCGGGAAGACCCTGCACACCCATAAATTTGCCGGCGGCAAGCCCGACACGCCGGCCTGCACCAGCTGCCACGGCGAGAACCCACGCAACACCGGCCGCACCATGACCGGCAAGGACATCGAAGCCGTGGCGGCATCGGTCACGCCGAAGCGCTATACCGAACATGCCAAGGTCGAAAAGTGGTTCAAGCGCAATTGCAATGAAGTGCTCGGGCGCGCATGCACGGTGCAGGAAAAAGGTGACTGGCTTAGCTACATGCTCAGCCTGTAAACGATCCGAATAAATTTATTTTACAAGGAGCACCCCATGAACATCCCATACCGCCCACTTGCTATTGGTCTGGTTGCGCTCACCTTTTTCACCCTCGTGCTGCAAAGAGCCCAGGCCGGTGGCGACGACTATTTCCCCCCGGTCGCCGACCCGCTGGTCAAGGAAGAATGCGGCAGCTGCCACATTGCCTTCGCCCCCTCGATGCTCCCGGCCAGGTCATGGAAACGCATGATGGCCAATCTGAAAGAGCACTTCGGCGACGACGCCAGCGTCGATGCGGATACCGCTGCCAGAATTTCCAGCTATCTCGCCACCAATGCGGCCGATACGGGCGGCAAGCGCTACAGCAGTAAACTGCTGCGCGGCGTAGCAATTAACAGCGCCCCCCAGCGCATTACCGAGTTGCCGAAATGGGTGCGTGAACACCGCGAGGTTCCCGCCTGGGAATGGAAGCACAAAGATGTGCGTACCAAGGCGAATTGCATCGCCTGCCATGTCGATGCCGAGCAGGGCTTCTACGATGACTAGTGCTGCCCAGGCCTGCTTCATGAATGCTGGATGAACGGACGCTTCAGAACAGGTTCAGGCGCTCCCTCGCACAATGAATGCACAGTCATCGATCCGACCACAACCCAAGGAGATTTTCATCATGCGCACCACAACTATTCTTTCTGCTTTCGCCCTTGGCGTCGGACTGTTGGTCGGCGGTGTAGTGTCTGCCCCTGCGTTCGCCGATGACGACCGACCAGCCCGCACCAGCGAGCGCCAATGGTTGTCGATCCCACAGGTTTACGACAAGCTGGTTGCCGCCGGTTATCACAACATCGAAAAGATCGAACGCGAGGATGGAATCTATAAAGCCCGCGCCACTGGCCGCGACGGCGAACGAACCAAGCTGTATCTCAACCCGCAGACGGGCGATATCCTTGATCGGCGACAGCGCAAGTCCAGTCGCAACAAGAACGGCAGCGACAGTTACGCGCAGGGCCAACGCAACTCTCCCGACTGCAACAAGCGACGCTGTCGTGATGACCTGCCGCAGAAGGACGCCACCACACAGACAACAGGCAAATAAACCGTGCGTAATCCAGCCATGAAAACCCTGCTTGCCGGTCTCATCTCCCTGGTCACCCTGGCTTGGGGGTGGGATTTCCTGGTCACGGGCGGTGCCTCCGGCGGCAGCACCCCCTGGGTCATACGCCAGGAAGGTCTCTACCTGAGCGGCCTCCTGTCGATCGCCCTGATGTCTCTGGCGATGCTGCTGGCTGCTCGGCCAGCCTGGCTCGAAGGGCCACTGGGCGGCCTAGACCGCATGTATCGAACGCACAAATGGGCGGGCATACTTGCCGTCGGCTTTGCCGCCCTGCATTGGCTGATCGAGATGTCGGACGACATCCTGAAGGCCCTGTACGGCCGTTCGGGACGCCTGCCGAAGGATCACGACACCGGCCTGCTGGAAATCCTGCGCGACCTCGCCGAGGACATGGGCGAGTGGGCGATTTACGCCGTGCTGGCGATGCTGGTGCTGACTTTGTGGAAACGCTTTCCGTATCGGCCATGGCGCTTCCTGCACCGGGCGATGCCGGTGCTCTATCTGATGCTTGCCTTCCATGCACTGCTGCTGGCACCAGTCGACTACTGGATACAGCCGGTGGGCTGGCTACTCGCCTTGCTGCTGGGCGGCGGCGTGTATGGCAGCGTGCATTCGCTGAGCGGGCACATCGGTCGCACACGCCGAGTGCAGGGCAAGATCCTTACCGTCGAGCATCCGGCTGCGGACATCGTTGCCGTGCACTGCCAGCTCGATCAGGGCTGGCACGGACATCGTCCCGGCCAGTTTGCCTTCGTCACCTTCGACCGTGGTGAAGGACAGCATCCGTTCACTATTGCCAGTACAGATCACGGCGACCGCACCATTTCTTTCCAGATCAAGGCGCTGGGCGACTATACCCGCGGCCTCATAAACCGACTGCAGCCGGGGCAAGCGGTGACGGTTGAAGGACCCTACGGCCGCTTCGAGCTTGAGCGCCACAACCCGCGTGCGCAACAAATCTGGGTTGCCGCCGGTATTGGTGTCACACCATTCCTCGCCTGGCTCGAATCGCTACAGGACAACCCCGACTCGGCCCCCCCCTCTGCCGATCTGCATTACTGCACGCGTGATCGCAAGACCGATCCATTCATCGCCCGCCTAGAAAAGCTTTGTGCCTCCCTGCCCGGCATCAAGCTGCAGGTGCATGGTTCCCGGCAGGGAGAAGTCTTGACCGCCGCTGAAATGCTGGCCGCCAAGGATCGGTCCCGCCGCACCGAGGTCTGGTTCTGCGGGCCGCAGGGCCTGGCAGAAAAGCTCAGGAAGGGTTTGGACGCCACCTGGCCGGGGAAGCTCCGGTTTCATCAGGAGGCGTTCGAAATGCGCTGATTAATTCGATAGGCTCTTTCATCATTATTCAGAGGCTTTCTAGAATTTATGCGTATAGCGGACATAGACATCCTGGTCGGTACGGTCGCGCTGAACACCAATAATGCTGTCAAGATCTTTGCGCTCGCGCAGGCGGGCTTCGATACTGCGGTCGCTATCGATACGCCACTGGTAACGCCCTTCGATCAGGCTGTTGTTGCTACGGAAGTCTGGTGACAGTAACCAGCCTGATTGCGCCTGGCCGTAAACCAGTGCGAAGCTATGGCGTGGAAAGATATCAATAAAGTTGAAGCTCACCTGCCCAGCCAACCCGCCGGCATCACCGCTGGTACCTGTGTTCATACTGACCTTGGTCGGGGTGTTGGGTGCGTAGCCCCCTTCGCCAGCGAGCATGAACCGGGTGCCGCTGTCCCCCAGCGGCCACTGGGCCGCCAGGCGTCCCACCAGTCCCCAGTAATCCTTGATGCGACCCGTGGCTGAGCCATCACGACGCAGGGCATCGGGCAGGTAATTGATGTCTATCGCCCGCTGCACCACCGGCCCCATGGCCTTGGTGTTCTCCAGGGAAAACACGCCCATCACGCGGCTGCCATTTTCACTGAAATTCAAGGGGGAACGCATGACATTGGTGGGGCCAGCCGACAGGTTGCGCTGCAGAATGAAATGACTGTTCCAGCCATTGTCGCCCTTGCGGGTAACGCGCAGGCCATCGGTCCAGGTGATGTCCACGTTCGGGCTGTCGTTGCGGTCCAGTGACTTCTTGGCGATTCCAACCAGCTCGAACTTGGTCTGCATGCGCCCGAGGGTGAGCTGCCAGCGTTCATCTGGCCTGTAGGTAATATTGAGTTCATCAATAGTGGAATCCCCCCGGCGCAGGCCATCAGTGGAGGGGGCGCTGGTGAAAAACTCGAAGTGATTGTGATTTTCGTAGGTGGAGTAGCGTCCCGCGAAGCGGGCCTTGGCACTCCAGCTGTCGTTAAGTTTCGCTTCCAGTCCCAGACGGATACGAGCACGTAATTCATCCGTAGTGTCGCTGCTACCGTCACGATTGTCACGATCTGAGGAGAAGTAGCCACCGCGCAGATCAGCACTCCAGGACAAAGTGTCGTTGATAGGGTTGGCGGCCTGGCTGGTAGCGTTTACAGCCAGGCACCCACAGGAAAGTAATAAGGCTTTT
The DNA here is from genome assembly GCA_041678005.1 of Thiohalomonadaceae bacterium. Taxonomy (GTDB): domain Bacteria; phylum Pseudomonadota; class Gammaproteobacteria; order Thiohalomonadales; family Thiohalomonadaceae; genus Sulfurivermis. The sequence continues at coordinate 29,403 of JBAYOW010000019.1, read as the reverse complement.
AATTTCATATTGTTTCTCCTGACTTAAGTTTGGGTGGCGACATTGAGGTTGCCATGTTTCATGGCAACCTCAATCATTTGCGAGCATGACGTGCACAATGTTGGTGCTCCCGGACCTGGGCTGCTCACATGAAAATTCCGGACAAAGCAGAAGGCTAATCACACCATCACATGCAGTCCGTACGATACCGTACATAGACCTGCGCTGAGCTCGACACCCTTTCTCAAAATCAGGAATTCCTGGCGCGAAGAGAGCCGCGATCCAGACCACACACACCCATAAATTTCACATCACAGACAGTCATATTTTGGTCGAAGACGTGCCAAACACCGGAAACGTCTAAACCGTGAAATCTATTGCATTTCAAAGTGTCGTCGAACGCATTCTTCCAGCAGTTCCTGGGCATGAGACTCAGAGCTGTTTTCCAGATGTTGAGAGATATCGAGAGCCAGCTTGCGAAACACTGCCATGACCGTGCCGTCAAAATGGCTGCCGGTCTCCTTGTCCAAAATTTCCATGACCTTTTCAAATGGCAGCGGCTGTTTGTAAGGACGCTTGGAGGAGAGCGCGTCAAAGACATCGGCCACCGCGAAGATGCGTGCGGCAAGCGGAATGGCGTCGCCCTTCAGTTGACGGGGATAGCCGCTGCCATCCCATTTTTCGTGATGCGCCGCAACCACCGCATTGGCGTCATCCAGCCACCCCATGCCGGTCACAATTTCCTCACCCAACGCGACATGGGTGCGCATAATGTCGAATTCTTCTTCGTCCAGTTTGCCCGGTTTGAGCAAGATGGCATCGGGTATGCCGATTTTTACAACGTCATGAAGGAAACTGCCCGCGATCAGGGCCTGCATATCGTGCCCCGCCAGTCCCATTTCTTCGCCAATGCGGGCAGAAATCCAGGCAACCCGATAATTATGTTCCCCGGTATCAGAATCTCGCTTGGCAATAGCCCGACCCAAGGACTCCATCATGGAGATATGAGAATCGAGCACTTCCCGGGCTTTGCGTTCATTATCTGTCGAAAGATACACGACCACAGGATAAATCGCGGCACCGCACAGCAATGAGGCAAAACACGTTATCAACGCGACCGTCAGTGCGTTGGCAAAGATTTGTTCCTGCTGCCATTTGGGCACCACACGAACACCTTCGAAGTACCCAGTTATGGGGCCACCGACAGCCTCGGGGTGTTCACGCAGGGGAATAAAGACCCGCAACACCCACACGCCATCTGCCATCTTGAGACTCTCATAGGTCGCTGTCAGGTAATCAGGTTTGCCATGGCCGGTCAGAGACGACTCAATGGCCTCCCCCTCGGAGGTCATGGATTCTGCGAGTTTAGCGCCGTTTTCGTCGTAAATTTCCACGATATCGAACAATCCGCCGACAATGATGTTTGCGGCAGCTTCAGCACGACCAATCGCATCCTCCCCTTCCAACTTGATCGCGTGGTGATGGTGGAGCAAACGACCAGATTCCTCCATGGCCAGGGAGACGATGCTATCTTCAGCATTTTCTCTGGCGACATACCACGCAACAGGACTGCTGATGGAGGCGAGCAGCACACTGACGCCGGCAATGAGAATGGCTGTGCGCTTTTTAAATGGGTTCACGGAAAAAATTCGTCCTGAATAAAATCACTATTTATTGTAGCGCGGTTCCAACGCTGTATTGCAAAGGTTAACGAGTACCTGGTGAAATATGCTGGCTAACCGCCTGCTTCACTGAAAAATACACTACCAGACATATCTGACTGGCCAAATAACATCACAGGAACTTATCCCAGTATAATCCATCTCATAACTAATCCAACTGAATCAGGAAACCATGGAACAAGCAGACACAGTTGCCACTCCTGTCCAGGATCGTCTCAAGACCTGGCCTCAATACCTGATGCCCGGTCATCTTCTCTCACGCTTGATGCAGGCGCTGACCAGAATACGCTGGACAAGATTTCGTCAGCCCTTTACCAACTGGTTTATAAAACGTTTTCAGGTGGACATGAGTGAGGCAGCCGAATCTGATCCACTCGCCTACCCACATTTCAATGCTTTTTTCACCCGCGCGCTCAAGACTGACGCACGGCCAATCACTGACGGGATTTATGATATAGCCTGCCCTGTAGATGGAGCTGTCAGCCAGGTCGGCAAAATCACGAATGGCCGGTTATTTCAGGCCAAAGACCATGAATATAGTCTGCTCGAACTGTTGGGTGCTTCGGAAAAAATGGCAGCACAATTCCAAGATGGCCACTTTGCCACACTCTATCTATCACCACGTGACTACCATCGCATTCACATGCCTGTAGATGGCCAGCTACGCGAGATGGTGCATATCCCCGGACGACTGTTTTCCGTCAACGCGGCCACAGCACGCAACATCCCACGACTTTTTGCCCGTAATGAACGTGTCGTCGCGCTGTTTGATACGGCGGCAGGGCCCATGGCAATGGTGCTGGTTGGAGCTGTCTTTGTGGGTAATATTGAAACCGTCTGGCATGGCGTAGTTACCCCACCAGCAGGGCGCATCATCCGTCGCTGGCACTACACCGACGATACCAGGACCATTCAATTAAAGCGTGGCGAAGAAATGGGCCGTTTCAATATGGGTTCGACCGTCATTCTCCTGTTTGGGGCAAATGCCATTGATTGGCTCAATATTCTTGAATCTGGTAACAGCCTGCGCATGGGGCAACTCCTGGCCACGCGCCATACAGAAGACAATATCAAAACAAGCCCTGTTTAATCTCAGAAAATAGCTGAAGTTGCTATTGCATAGCATTGATTCGGATGATATTTTAAGACCTCGCTAATTACCTTACTTAGTCTGATGGAACAATACGAGGTTAGTAAATGGCTAAGGGACGAGGCCACATCGGATTCTCACTGCCAGAGCGCGAGAAACCACAAGATGATGCCTTTGATATCAGACCTCACAAAGTGGAGGCCTGGATCTCCCAGCTGCCCAGAGGAAATGTTGGGGAAACCGCACGCCAGGTATTTGGCACCCTGCACCAAACCAATCGTCAACAGCTAAGCTGGAAAAAGCGCTATCAACTGCTGGAGACCATACGCGAACCAGTGCATTACGTCAGTGCGGCACTCAATAAACACCTTGATACCCAGAGCCTGCCACTGCAAACAAAGACACAACGCATTGCTAAACTCGCCATAACTCTAAACAGTGAAATGGCCTTGGGCTACAAGATAGCCATTGAAGATATGCTGGCAGGCAACTTTCTGTTGCGCAGTAAAAAAGCGCTCACCATCATGCTGCATCGTGCCTTGACTTACCTGAACCAGGATTTGCTCACCTGCTACAAGGTCTACCTACCCGTTGAGCAGGAAATCTGGGGCGATCTGCATCGGCTATATAGCTATGCTGAAAACAGGCGTTTACATAATCGCACGGTTGTGGATAAAGAACAGACCATCATCAACAAGAGCAAAATATCCACCGCCTATAAACAGGCCCTGCTGTTATCGCTTGCTACGCCATACCGCCTGCGACGAGGCGAGGCCAACACACTGTGTGACGCACTGCAAATATGGGCTGACCAAGCCATACTGGAACAGTACACGCCTAAATTCGACCATCAGTCTTCGCGCTTTGTTGTACACCTTAATAGCAATAAAGAGCCTTACCATGTTTCATTCGAGCTTCAACCATGTGATGCCAAACAATGTCGCTTCCTCAATCTTGAACCATTGGGCAAAGCCATCCAGAAAGAAATTGACGCGCTTGCCAGTAACAAACCTACTAAACTAAAAAAACAACTGGGTAATCGCTTGACTGGCGACTTGTTGCATCGCCTCAAGCTGGATTGGGACGCCCCTGCCAAAAGACTGCACCAGCGCCAAAACAAGCAGTTCAAAGCAGAGGTGATAATCGGCCTGACAGCTATCCATCGTGCTCTCAGTCTTACCCATTCCCTGCAAAACATTACATTGAAAAATGCCGTCTGCAATGTCGAAGCACTTTTTGACAAGACAGCTTCCTATTCCAGTCGCGCTGTCGAGGCCGAAAATCAAACCAGGGAAGATGTATGGAATATGTTCAAGCCTGAGAAAACCAAGGTCGAACAAACTCAACAAGCAAGCACGCCAGTCACACCTCTATAGATCCAGAACTGGGATGTGTGCGATGAAAGTGCTGGCGGATATCGTGTGCGCAGAAAAGCTAATGACACCTTCAAAATACAGGTAGGTGATTTGATCGGCATCCGCTCATTGGGTGAGGCCTGTGACGCCAATTGGATTATCAGTGTAGTACGTTGGATTCAACACCCAGACAAAGATACTCTGGAGATGGGCCTGCAAAATCTGGCGCATTGTGGCCTGCCTGCCGCAGCAAAAATAAAACAGGCAGACAACCAATATTCCGTCTACCATCGGGTCATAGCACTACCTGAAAATCAGGTTCAGGCACAGAAGAAATCATTACTGACTCCACCGCTTCTCTTCAATAAAGAAACAACGCTACTGATAGAGTTTAATGGCAGCAAACGCCATCTGAAACTCATCAGCCCAGTGGAAGGCAGCAACTCTTTTGCCTGCTTTAGCTATGAAGAAATACATGAACCCCAACCGACAGCCAATAAAGAAAAACCACACCCAGCCTCGCCGGCTGCTGATTACTCATTATTATGGAAAGAACTCTGATGACCCAACATCACCAAAAAACACCCCAGGCAGGAAAGGTTACCAATGACAAAAGCTGAAGAAGTCCTGCGACTTATTATTCTTGATGACTCATCCAATCATGCCACTACAGTAGGCAGCCTGTTGCGTAACACAGGCCAGTCTGTGCGTATCGAACGGGCTGAGGACGATGAAGATTTGAGCGCACTGCTCGCGCAAAAAAGCTGGGATATGGTCATCGCCAAAACAGATTTGCCATTCTGCACCCCAGCTGATGCAGCACGTCTTATCACTGAGAGTAAATCCATGGTTCCACTGATAATACTGCTCGATGACATCGAGGACAGTGCTATCAGTGAGCTGATCAAAACAGGTGCGCGTAATTTTGTCAGTCTCAAACACCCGCTCCTTCTGGTGCACATCCTGCAACAAGAGTTTGATTATTTATGTCAGCAACGCAATTTCAGTGCCTGTAAGGCATCGCTGCAGGAAACCAACAAGCGTGCACAAAGCCTGGTCGACAGTTCACAAGATGCCATAGCCTATGTGCATGAAGGTATGTACATTTATGCCAATGAATCCTACCTGCAGATGTTTGGCTACTCCCTACTGGAAGAGATCGAAGGCATGCCGATCATGGACATGGTATCCGACAAGGATCAGGGTAAATTCAAGGAATTTCTACGCGGCTATCTCAAGGGACAGAGCAAGACCAACACACTCAGCCTGCATGGACGCAAGGCAGATGATGAAGAATTTACTATCGCTATGGACTTCTCACCTGCCAGCTATGATGGTGAACCATGCATCCAGATCATGATTCATGATCAATCCGCCAGCAGGGAACTGGAAGACAAGCTGGACTCACTCACCAAGTACGACCTGCTTACTGGTGCTTACAACCATCAATACTTCATGACACTTTTGCAAACCAATATTGAGCAGGGAGATGGCCAAGGCACTCTTTTCTATCTCGCACCAGATAATTTCAACTCCTTACGAGAGCGTTTCAGCATTGCAGGAAGCGACCTGCTGCTGACAGATTTCATCAAGCTATTACAAGATAAACTGCTGAACATTGATAATTTACTTGCCCGTGTTCATGGTGAAGTATTTGCCCTGCTCCTGCCTGGAATGTCTGAACAGCAAGCTACAGACCTGGCAAAAAAATTACTCACTGCCATAGAAGAGCATATCTTCGAAATCAATGTTCAATCCATCAGCCTGACAGGCAGCGTCGGCATTGCTCTTTATAATAAAGAGCTGCGTGATAGCAATGAATTATTACAACGGGCGGAGAAAGCCTATAACAAGGCTGCGGCTGTCACCAATAAATTATTTCTCTACAACCCGCTTACTGAGGGCATGGTCGAACGCGAACAACAAGCCTTGCTTATCAAACAAATCAAGACAGCCCTGCAAAACAATCGCTTTGTCCTGCTTTACCAGCCCATAGTCAGTCTGCGTGGTGATCTGACCGAGAACTATGAGGTTTTGCTGCGTATGCTGGATGATGATGGCAAATATGTCATGCCAGGTGAATTCATACCAGCGGCAATAAAGGCCGGTTTGATGGTTAGCATTGACCGCTGGGTTATGGCCAATACGACCAAGGCCCTGATAGAACGACTAAAGAATGGTTACCAAACCAATTTCTTCATCAAGCTCTCAGGTGACTCTTTGCAGGATGACGGTCTGCTGCCATGGTTAGGTGATCTGCTTAAAGCCGCTAAAGTCAGTGGCAGTTACCTGACACTGGAGATAGATGAAACTGTCGTAAGTCGTAACCTGAAAAGAATAAAATCACTAATTGAAGGATTGCATCAATTACACATCAAAGTAGCTATAGAGCACTTTGGCATGGCACCCAATCATGCCAATTTGTTGCGTCATGCAAGCATGGATTATCTGAAACTTGATAACCGACTCATCGATAACATCAGTCAAAGTGAAGATGGCCTGGATCAGGTCAAGGAAATCACCGCCATGGCACAGCAAATGGGTATCAAGACCATGACTGATCTTATTGAAAATGCCAGTACCCTTTCAACACTATGGTCATGCCAAATCGACTATGTTCAGGGACATTTTTTGCAAGAGCCCAGTACTGAAATGAATTATGATTTCGGTACACTATAGTTAATAAGATGTAACCAGGCACGAGGCATCAGCATCACCGCTCTTTAATGAAACATGCGTGTTAATTCCTGATAGCTTGGCAATTTGTCTGGATAACAATGCCTTCTTTCAAGGCATTTGATAGACCACATATTGTCACACAGTTCCAAAATATGGAGATACTTGTTGTAAAAAATAATGGCAAATTTCGTTATAATCCACACCCATTTCACAGTGACAGAAGTCCCTGGATAAAACGACACCAATGAATCCTCTCGCGCAATGCAATTTATTATGGGTGAAGCTGTTTCCTTTTCTACGCTGGTGGCCACGTGTCAATCGTGACGCTGTCCGCTCTGATCTACTGGCTGGACTGACTGGCGCAGTTATTGTTCTGCCGCAAAGCGTGGCCTTCGCCACGATTGCTGGATTACCGCCAGAATATGGGCTTTACGCCGCCATGGTACCGGCGGTTATCGCCGCTTTGTGGGGCAGTTCCTGGCATCTGGTATCAGGGCCAACCACGGCCATCTCCATCGTCGTCTTTGCCTCTTTGAGCAATCTGGCAGAGCCTGGTAGTGCTGATTACATTCGCCTGGCGATTACCCTGGCCTTTATGGTAGGTGTCCTGCAACTGGCCATGGCCTTGGCAAAAATGGGCAGCCTGGTAAATTTCATCTCTCACTCAGTAATTGTAGGTTTTACCGCCGGTGCGGCTATTCTTATCGCTGCCAGCCAGGTGAAAAATTTCTTTGCCCTGGACATTCCACGTGGCAGTCATTTCTACGAAATCATTTATGCATTTTTTCAGCAGCTTGATGTCATCAATCCTTATGTCACGGCAGTCGGTGCAATAACACTTATAGTCGGCATCATCGCCCAACGATATGCCAAACGTATTTACATGATAGTCGCTATGCTGGTTGGCAGCCTGTTTGCGTTGGGACTAAATCTTGCTTTTGGAGCAGACACCACAGGCATACTCACTGTCGGCGCGCTGCCTTCACAATTGCCCCCGCTATCCATGCCGGACTTGTCTCTGAGTACGATCAAAAACCTGGCACCAATTACGGTAGCTGTTGCCCTGCTCGCCATTACCGAAGCCGTATCCATTGCCCGTTCGATCGGCAGCAAGTCTCAGCAACGCATAAATGGCAATCAGGAGTTCATTGGGCAAGGCTTGTCCAATGTGGTAGGTGCCTTCTTCTCAGCTTATCCAAGCAGCGGCTCTTTCAACCGCAGCGGAGTGAACTTTGCCAGCGGAGCACAGACCCCACTGGCATCAGTATTTGCCGCCCTTGCCCTTGCTCTGATCGTATTGCTGATTGCGCCACTGGCTGCCTATCTGCCTGTAGCAGCAATGGCTGGCATACTGTTTCTGGTGGCATGGGGTTTGATTGATTTTCACCATATAAAACAGATCCTGCTGGTCAGCCGCAGTGAATCCATAATACTTGGCGCCACATTTTTTGGCGCACTTTTTCTGGAGCTGGAGTTTGCCGTTTTGCTAGGCGTCATATTGTCCCTGGTGTTTTACCTCAATCGAACATCACAACCGAATATTTTAAGCCGCGTGCCAAACCCAAAAGATATAAAACGTTCATTTACCACTGACGCTAATTTACCTGAGTGTCCACAGTTGAAAATTATGCGTATCGAAGGGTCGCTGTTTTTTGGTGCCGTCAACCATGTGGAAAATGCCCTGCAGAATGTGGACACTATCAAGCCACAACAAAAGCATTTGTTATTGCTTGCCAAAGGGATTAATTTCGTTGATCTCGCCGGAGCCGAAATGTTGACCCAGGAGGCCGTGCGCCGTCAGCAAATGGGAGGTGGTTTCTATTTATATGAGATCAAGGACATTGTTTGCCAAATACTCCATCGTGGCAAGTACATCAAAAAAATCGGCGATGAAAATATTTTCCGTTCCAAAACAAATGCCTTGCAAATCATAGTAAATGACAGACTGGATCACGCCATCTGCCGTCAATGTGATAAACGTATCTTCCGTGAATGTGAACAATTCAAACCTGACAACGAGAAATAATCCATATAAGCTACCTGGGTACAGGCCGTAATATTATCTTGCACCCAAGCAGGTGAAAAACCGGCTTTGCCACAGCGCCACAAGGAATAAAAGTGTGCAACGTTTGAAGTCGATTCATATCATGAACTACCCTTCTCGACTCTGGCATCGCCTGCAACCCAGTTACTTCCCCATTGCCTACAAACTCGCTTTACTCATAACCATCGCAATCACACTGGGCATGTCGTTGCTTGGTGTGGCGATAGTGGATAACCAAACCAGGCTGCTCCGCCAACAGATGATAAATTTCGGCCAGGCAATAATCAGTCAAGCGGCTGAAACAGTAAAAGAACCCTTATTGACTGGTGATGCCATTACACTCAATCTAATATCTGGCAGCCTTATGCGGCATGGTGATGTGCTTGGTGTAGTTATTTACAATGATGAGCTCGAACCTCTTAGCCACGTGGGCGTAGCTCCATCATCATCCCAGCTACCCACGATTATTGGCAACGCAAAAGTCGATGGCAGTACGACATTCGAATGGCAGGCAACAACATCAGGCCAGAGTGCAAATGCAACCGTCTTTGTTGCTTCGGTTGTCACGCGTGATCTGATAGTGGGATATGTATTGCTCACCTTCAGTCATCTGCAACTGAACGAGGCCAAACATGCCACCTTACAAGCCGTTATCACCGCCACTGTACTGATGATTTTACTAGGAACCGTCATATCCATCCTGCTTGGGCAACATCTCTCCAAGCCTATCAACAAACTTATGGAGGCCAGCCTGCAGATTTTTCGCGGTCGCTATACCTCACGCATCGAAGAGCGGCGCAACGATGAGCTGGGTACACTGATGCATGCTTTCAACACCATGAGCGAAGGACTGCAACGCAAGGAACAGATAGAACAATTGTTTTCCCGCTACATTCCATCCAAGGTGGCCCGTGAAATGCTCGACAACATAGGTCAGGCGCAGCTTGGTGGTCAATCAGTTGAAGCCAGCGTGTTGTTTGCCGACATTACTGGATTCACAGCCCTGGCAGAACAGCTTACACCTGCAGAAATAAGTGTTTTACTGAATGAATATTTCAGTGTAATCGCCCTCGCCGCACAGGCTTATTCAGGCCACATAGATAAATACATGGGTGATTGCGCCATGCTGGTGTTTGGTGTACCGCATGCCGATGAACAACATGCTCTCAATGCGATCTGTTGTGCGGTACTCATACAACAACTAATTACTGAATTGAATAACCAGCGGCAGAGACGCAATCAAACACCTGTTTCATTTCACATCAGCGGCAACTCTGGCACCATGCTGGCAGGTAACATGGGCTCAAAGGATCGCATGGAATATACCGTAATAGGCGATGCAGTAAACCTTGCCTCACGACTGTCAACAGTCACTAAAGCAGGACAGATCCTCATCAACAAAAGCATGGGTAAGCCATATGTTCAGACCGGACAGATTATTGTGCAGGAGAACAACACAATCCTGCTGCGCGGCAAACAACAACCTGTCACAACGCTGGAAGTGCAGGGCCTGGACAAATCACTACGCAAGCAAATGGAACGCCATTATCATCATATCCTGCGCCAGCAAACCCTCCTGGCAAACAGCTGATGTTACGCCTGATCTGCATATTGTTACTGCCATTGCTGTTTACCGGCTGTGCCTATTTGACCAGCCAGGAAAAAATCAGCCACGCACAAATCATGCAATTACTGCAAGCACAGCAATATGGCAAGGCGCTCAATACCCTGAACCATATCAAGCCCGGACACCCTGATTATGCTGTCCTGAATGAACTGCGTGAGAACATTACGCAACAAGCGGAACGATATGCAAACAAAACAGCTGGACAAGTTTTACAGTTTACCAGGCAAGGTAAATGGCAGCATGCCCTTGATCTAAGTACCTCGGCCCTGATCAATTTCCCACAAAATCAGCTATTACAGGAAACTCATCAGCAGCTTTTGTTAAGCCGGCAAGAGCAGCTGGCAAAATTGGACAATGAGTTACTACAGGCCCATGCCGAAAGTCTGTTACTGCTATTGCCTATCCAGCAACGTCGAGCGCTTATGACTCCAGGCTCCAGACAGATCCAAAAAGAATTGCACAAGCTAGAGCAAGATGCCAGCGCGACAGGAGCCGAACTACTAAGACTGGGACGTCTGGCAATGACAGGTAATAATTCAGCCGAGGCCCGCCGCTATTTTGACCTGGCCTTGCGGCTCAACCCAAGCGATGAGGCACAACAGGCAAAAAAAGATTTTTCACGTACTTTCAAGCAAAGCGCATCAGCCAAAAAGAAACAGGTTCCGGCCACAAAGTCAAAGGGCAAGACGAAAGATCTGCTGCAACAATATCAAAACGCCTATGCGCAGCAGAACTGGCTTGAAGCACAGCGCTTGCTGGCCTTGTTGAGGCAGAAAAAAAATCCACCAGAAGAACTTGACGAGCTAAGCACCGACTTAAATGCCAGGGTAGCTGAAGCTGTCAATCAATATCTTGCACATGGCAACAGGCTTTATGCCCAAGAAAAATATGAACTAGCCCTGGCCACCTGGCGCAGGGCAAATCTACTGAAACCTGATAATAGCCAAATCAATGATCAAATTTCACGCGTTGAGCGTGTACTGGATAAATTGCGCTCTTTACAAGAAAAACAAACTGACAAATAGATCAGTCAGGTAGGGCGCAATAACCAACGGGCATTGCGCCGGATGTAGATATTCCCCCAGCTGATGTTGTGTTACAGCTGATGTTGGTGTCATAACGACGTTAAGCCATCAAGCAAGCGCTCAACTCAGAACTGTTATTCCCGCGCAGGCGGGAATCCAGAAAAAACTGCTTTTTTGTTAAAAAGTAATCAAGTATGATTTTGCTCTGCCCTTTGGCTAAATCACCATTTGTGGCTATCATTTTTCCCCACCCATCATGCCATCTACACGCTGAAATCCACGTGGTAATTTATGTCCATGCCGACCGCGTTGACCTGCATAATGCTCAAGATCCGATGACTTCAAGGTGATGTGACGTTTACCGGCAAACAAGGTCACTGCACCATTTACCGGAATTACAGCAACAGCAAGGACATACTCTTCACGCAAGGAAGCCTTGCCAGATGGAATACCGATTATCTTATTGCCCTTGCCACGCGGCATTAGCGGCAACTCACTGATCGGGAACAGCAACAAACGCCCGTCATTGGTAACGACCACAATCTTGTCACTGGCGTAGTCATTTACCTTCTGTGGCGGCAAAACCTTGGCACCACTGGGCAAGGTGAGCACGCTCTTGCCAGCCTTGTTGCGGGTATGCAGATCAGATAACTTGGCGACAAAACCATAACCTGCGTCAGAGGCCAACAGGATCAAATTTTCATCCTCACCCATAAGTACGCTCTCAAATGTAGCACCGGCAATCGGATTGACTCGTCCTGACAAGGGCTCACCCTGACCACGTGCCGCAGGCAAGGTATGGGCAGGCAAGGAATAACTGCGACCAGTGGAATCGATAAAGCAGACAAGCTGATTGCTCTTGCCACGCGCTGCGTCCTTGAATCCATCGCCTGCCTTGTAACTTAGCGCAAGCGGATCGATATCGTGTCCCTTGGCAGCACGAACCCAGGCCTTTTCCGACAATACTACAGTTACCGGCTCGGCACTGATCAAGGCATTCTCTTGCATGGCCTGTGCCACGGTGCGTGCCACCAGGGGTGAGCGACGATCATCGCCATACATTTCTGCGTCAGCCAGCAGTTCCTTCTTGACCAATGTTTTCAAACGCGCATCTGATGCGAGGATTTTTTCCAGGGACTCGCGTTCCTTGGCCAATTCATCCTGCTCGCCACGGATTTTCATCTCTTCAAGTTTGGCCAGGTTACGCAATTTCAAATCAAGAATCGCCTCAGCCTGAATTGGGCTCAAAGCAAAACGCTCCATCAAGACTGGTTTTGGCTCATCTTCATTGCGAATGATCTGGATGACCTCATCGATGTTAAGGAAGGCAATGAGCAAGCTATCGAGTATATGCAAACGATGCTGCACCTTTTCTAATCTATATTCCAACCGCCGCCGCACTGTTGCAAGACGGAAAGTCAGCCACTCAGTCAGCAAATCCCGCAAGTTTTTAACTCTTGGCCGCCCATCAAGGCCAAGTATATTCATATTGACGCGGTAACTACGTTCGAGATCCGTGGTGGCAAATAGATGATGCATCAACTCTTCATCATTGATGCGATTGGAACGCTGCACGATCACCAGGCGCGTTGGATTTTCATGATCTGATTCATCACGCAGATCCTCTACCATTGGCAACTTCTTTTGCTGCATCTGTTGGGCAATTTGTTCCAGTATTTTTGCCCCTGAGACCTGATGCGGCAGTGCAGTAATAATCAGCTCACCATCATCACGCTCCCAGAGGGCACGCATACGCACGCTGCCATTGCCAGTCTGGTACATTTTTAACAGAGCGGCATGTGGAGTAATCACCTCAGCCTCGGTTGGATAATCAGGTCCCTGCACATGCTCACACAACTGTTCTACTGTAGCCTTGGGCTCGTCGAGCAGGCGCACACATGCACTTAGCACTTCACGCAGATTATGTGGTGGGATATCCGTGGCCATGCCAACCGCAATGCCGGTTGTGCCATTCAGCAAAACATTAGGCACACGCGCTGGCAACAATGCTGGTTCCTCCAGCGTGCCATCGAAATTGGCCACCCAATCCACCGTGCCATGCTCCACTTCGTTGAGCAACAAATCAGCAAATCTGGCAAGACGCGACTCGGTATAACGCATTGCCGCAAAGGATTTTGGATCATCAGGCGAACCCCAGTTGCCCTGACCATCGACCAGCGGATATCGATAGGAGAAAGGCTGTGCCATCAACACCATTGCCTCATAGCAAGCTGAATCTCCATGTGGATGGAACTTGCCAAGGACATCACCAACCGTGCGTGCTGATTTTTTATACTTGGCACCGGCCTTCAGGCCCAACTCACTCATCGCATAAACAATACGCCGCTGCACCGGCTTCAGACCATCGCCAATATGTGGCAAGGCACGATCCATGATCACGTACATGGAATAATCCAAATACGCTTTTTCCGTAAAGGTCTTCAGCGGCAGGCGCTCAACACCCTCATGATTTGTAAATATTGTTTCACTCATGATGTTTACTCAGAATTTCAAGTAGCAAAGCAGCAAGCGATGCCTGTTCGGCCCCCAGATAAGGGGCGATGGTGATCTTCACCTGCGGATATTCTGTTTGCTTGATCTGTACTTGTGTCGGCACATCAGTCACTACATGCCGACCTCTCGATAAAAAATATGGCAACACAATTATCTCTTGTGCAGCCTTGTCGATGGCCGTTTGAATGGCGGCCGGGATCGAGGGTTCGACAAGTTCAAGAAAGGCAGCACTAACATCTGCATACTGTGTGCCAGCCAATGATTTCAACTGTTCTGCCAGGCGATGCACCTCTTCATTGGAGGAAGCTCTGCGGCTACCATGGGCCACCAATAGCAAATGATTCATAGCTCAGCCATATCGCCCTTTTGTTCGAGCCAGCTCTTGCGCTCACTGGCACGTTTTTTTGCCAACAACATATCAAGCAACTGATGGGTATCATCGTCAGGCTCGATGGTAAGCTGCACCAGACGACGGGTATCAGGCGCGAGGGTAGTCTCGCGCAACTGCAGCGGGTTCATCTCGCCTAGGCCCTTGAAGCGAGTCACACTGATTTTCCCACGCTTTCCTTCAGCTGTAATGCGATCTATCACACCTTGCTTCTCGGCATCGTCAAGCGCGTAATATATTTCCTTGCCGATATCGATACGATACAGCGGCGGCATAGCCACATGTACATGTCCACTTACCACCAAAGGACGGAAATGACGCATGAACAAGGCGCACAACAGCGTTGCAATATGGGCACCATCAGAGTCGGCATCTGCCAGAATACATACCTTGCCGTAACGCAACCCAGCCAAGTCATCCGAGCCTGGATCGACGCCAATGGCAACCGAAATGTCATGCACTTCCTGTGAGCCCAACACCTCGGCAGGGTCAACTTCCCAGGTATTCAGGATTTTGCCACGCAAAGGCATGATGGCCTGAAAATCCTTGTTACGAGCCTGTTTGGCCGAGCCGCCAGCCGAGTCACCTTCAACCAGAAACAATTCGCTGCGTGTAATATCCTGACTGGTGCAATCAGCCAGCTTGCCTGGCAAGGCTGGCCCTTGTGTGATCTTCTTGCGTACCACCTTCTTGCCAGCGCGCAAACGACTTTGGGCATTATTGATGGCAAGCTCAGCCAGGCGCTCACCAAGATCGACATGCTGATTGAGCCACAAAGAGAAGGCATCCTTCACCACGCCAGCAACAAAAGATGCACACTCACGCGATGAAAGACGTTCCTTGGTCTGGCCGGTAAATTGAGGGTTAGACAACTTTACCGACAGAATATAACTCACCTTGTCCCAGACATCTTCCGGTGCTAATTTAAGACCGCGTGGCAGGAGATTGCGGAATTCACAAAACTCACGCATCGCCTCGGTAAGACCAGTACGCAAACCATTGACATGCGTGCCACCAAGCGCAGTAGGGATCAGATTTACATAGCTCTCTGCAACAGGCTCACCACCTGAGGGCAACCAGACCACGGCCCAATCCACCACTTCTGTCTGACCGGCAAAGCTGCCTATGAATGGATCTTCCGGCAGGACTTCTGCATCCTTCAACTCATCAAGCAAATAATCCCGCAAGCCATCTGCATAACACCATTCTTTCTGCTCATTGCTCTGCTCGTCAAGAAAACTGATATGCAGACCAGGACAAAGCACGGCCTTGGCGCGCAACACATGCTCAAGGCGCGAGCGTGAAATCTTTGCTGTATCAAAAAATTGTGGATCAGGCCAGAAACGCAAGGTCGTGCCAGTTTTGCGACTGCCAACCTCACCTGTCTCCTGTAGCTGCGATACCTTACGGCCGTCCTTGAAAACCATGTTGTATTCCTTGCCGCCTCTTCGCACCCACACCTCAAGGCGGTTTGACAAGGCATTGACCACAGAAACACCAACTCCATGCAGACCGCCGGAAAACTGGTAATTTTTGTCAGAGAATTTACCGCCGGCATGCAGTTTGGTCAGTATCACCTCGACACCAGGTATTTTCTCAACTGGATGCAGATCAACAGGCATGCCACGACCATTATCGCTGACCGACAAAGAACCATCTTTATGCAGGATCACTTCAATATTCATCGCATAGCCTGCGATCGCCTCGTCCACCGAGTTGTCGATGACTTCCTGGGCCAAATGATTGGGGCGGGTAGTGTCGGTATACATGCCCGGACGCTTGCGTACTGGATCCAGACCAACAAGGACTTCAATGGATTCGGCGTTATAACTACTTTTAGGCATATTTGCTTGCTTGAGAAATATTCAGTTAACCATATGGAGGCGGGATTTTAACGCAAAAACGCCCTGGTGCGATGAACCAGGGCGTTATATCTTGATATAAAGGATCCTGTCAGGTCTTGAATTGACTGACCATGGTCTGCAACTGCTCGGCGAGCTGTGCCAATTGCTGACTTGCAGCTGCTAACTGTTGTGTACCTTCTGCAGTTTGCTCAGCCACGCTGGTTATATTGACGATATTGCGGTTGATTTCCTCGGCCACTTGTTCCTGCTGCACGGCAGCATCAGCAATATGACGATTCATATCAGTGATGCTGTCAACTGAAGAAGTGATATGCTCCAGGGCCGTGCCAGCCTGTGCCGCTTGTGCAACGCTCTCATTGGCCTGCACGCGACCTTTGGTAATCATAGCTACTGCATTACGGGAACCTTGTTGCAACTTCTCTATGATCGCCCTGATTTCAGTGGTGGATTGCTGCGTGCGCAAGGCAAGTGTGCGCACCTCG
Source organism: Thiohalomonadaceae bacterium (assembly GCA_041678005.1). GTDB lineage: Bacteria > Pseudomonadota > Gammaproteobacteria > Thiohalomonadales > Thiohalomonadaceae > Sulfurivermis. The sequence goes on along the minus strand of JBAYOW010000019.1, from coordinate 12,673 downwards.
TCGGCTACAACGGCAAAGCCACGCCCTTGCTCACCAGCACGCGCCGCCTCAATCGCTGCATTGAGCGCGAGCAAATTCGTCTGCTCGGCAATGCCGCTGATCACATCGACGACAGTCCCAATGTTATCACTATCATCTTCAAGCTGATGGATTGCCTCTGCCACCTGCTCCACTGCTTGTGCCAAATCATCGATGCTGTCCACCGTCTTGGCCACGGTCTGTCGACCAGCTGATGCTTGCGCATCAGCTTGCACAGCTGAATCTGCGGCCAGACTTGCATGTTGCACCATTTCCTGCACAGTTGCTGCCATCTGGTTCATGGCTGTAGCAACCTGTTCTGTTTCATGCTGTTGTCGCTGCACACCATTATTGGTGGAGAGACTGATCTGTGACATCTGCTCGGCAGCCGCTGCAAGCTGAGCAGTAGAACTACTGACCTGACTGACTATCTCGCGAATTTTGGCGACAAATTGATTGAAGGCCGAACATAACTGGCCCAGTTCATCCCGACTATCTACCCTTAACTGACAAACGAGATTACCTTCACCTGCGGCAATATCAGTCATGGTCTGCACTGCGATCTGCAATGGCTTGCTGATCAATTGGCTAATAATCCAGGCACCAAACAAGCCCAGCAACAAGCCCAGGATTAATAACAGTATGACCACAGTGCGTGTCATATCAATTTGCTGAATCAAGTTATAGCTGCCCTGCTCTGTACGGGTTCTCAACTCCTGCACCAACTCATCGAGCAAATGCTTGCTCTCAGTCAGCAAGGGGCCCAATTCACTACGCACCAAATGGGCATCTGTGCGCCATTCATCACCGCTGTGCAAACGGCGCATTTCGTTAAAATTATTTTCGAAGCGTTGCTGCAGGGCGACAAACTGTTCAAAGGCATCCTGCTGCTCAAAGTTGAGTTGTGCAGCACGCTCTTCCAGTTGCCCAAGCAGCTTGGTCACGCTATCTCGATGCATTTGAATTTCAGCCACAGAACTGTCGATACGAAAAGCAAGATAAGCGCGGATGCCATTCATTACATTGGTCCATGCATAACGCAGATCGCTGAAGAGAAACATCAGTTGCTTGCGGGTTGAATTAGCAGGCTCCTCCTGTTCCGCCTGGATCATCTGCGACAAGAGTTGCAGTGCCTCCTGACTGAGCGGATTGACGTTCAAACCGGCATATTGCATGGCCGGGAAATTAGCGCCATCATCTACCGCCAGCTTCAACATACGCTCACGATATGTGGCAAATTTTTCTACCTTGGCAGCTATTGCAGTTACCTTGTTACCCAGTGCCTTGTCTTGCTGGATCAAAGGTTGCTGCTGCAGGTTGCGCAACAGTTCGCTGACCTGTTGCAGGTTTTGCAGATAATCCTCGCGTTGCTGTGGCTCTTTACTGAGTAGATAAAAGCCAAGTGAGGCAGTGGTATGTTCAAGGCGCGTAGCCAACTCCAGCGCATCCAGTACTGTGGGCTGGATATGCTCGACCATATCGGCCATATTGCTGCGCGTAGTGCTTAGACTGCTGATGGTTGTCAGTACCACCGCCGTCAGGATTGCCAGTATCACGCCAAATCCAAACCAGAGCTTGGTGCGAATGGAATAACGGGCCAACAAAGGCTGAATGAGTGCAAACATAATTATCCCCTTCTTGGCTATTCAAGCATCCCAGCACAGGAAAGGCCAGCCTTGGCATGTCTGATTATATAAAAAATAAACAATGATTTATTTGATTGTTTACTGAGAGCAAAAATTCTGGTCAGTTATGGGCTTATATCAATTCGCGCCAGGGCAAACCATCATCCTGTCCCACCACTGCTATCCACTCGGACTGGCAATCCAGTGCGGCCGCCAGGGCGGAGGTAACAAGTTGCGGCGTATTGTTCTTGTCACTGATATGTGCCGCTGCTATATGCTGTAATGCAGAATAGTCGATTCTACGCAGCAACTCAGCCGCTTGCGCATTATTCAAATGACCATAATCACCATCGACCCTGGCCTTCAATGAAGGCGGGTAGACCCCATGTAACAACATCTCACGGTCATGGTTACATTCCAACAGTAACGCATCACAAGCAGTAAGTTGCTGCTCGATATGCGGTGTCAACGAACCAGTGTCGGTGAGCAGGCCAATACGTCTAGCGCCATTGCCAAAGACAAACTGTGTAGGCTCCCGCGCATCATGCGGGACGGGAAATGGTGTGACTTCTATATCATGTACGGCAAAAGAGGTATGAGAATTGAAGATTCGGCAGTCAGCCTCCAGCTTGTTGCAGGCTGCGCGTGTGCCGGCACTCAGCCATATTGGCACACCATGACGGCGGGCAAACAAATCCACGCCAGCAGCATGATCACTATGTTCGTGAGTAAGCAATATTGCGGTGACCTGTGACGGCTCACGTCCCAGGCGCAGAAGACGCCGCTCGGTTTCTCGCAGGGAAAAACCACAGTCAACCAGCAGCAAGGTTTTATCTTGCTCAACCAAGGTGGCATTACCACGGCTGCCACTGCCAAGTGAGGCAAAACGCATCAATTACCAACAATCTGCTGAAAAACAATCCATCAGGCAGGCTCAAAACGATTCACGCAAACATAAATCAACGCAGCTCTGTTTCTAATTGTTGCAAGATCTTCATTGCCTGCTCAGCGCCATCCTGCTCTCCTTCGCTGGCCTCTACCGTAACAATAGTAAGCTGATCGCCTTTACTCTGTAGCAAGATACGCGCGGTCGGCTCATTTGCCCTGGTTTTATCCTTGCTTGAAAACAGACTGGAGAAAAAGCCTTTTTTCTTCGCTTCGGCCACTTGATCCACAGGACGTATGTAGTACCGACCTGCCGAACGATCACGATCTTCAACCAGGAAGCCGATACGATCCAGCGCTATACCCACCCGTCTCCAGGTGCGCACAAAAGATTCATTAACCTGCAACTGTTGGCCTTGCAATTTTGCACGTGGCCCGGGATCTTCAGACTTGGCCGCCAATTGACTATCGGCCACCGCCTTGGACACGCCAAAATAAATCATCATACGATTGAGCATCTCGGCTACCAACTCAGGATCGGCCGGTCGTGGCTGCCAGACTGTCTCGTAAAATTCATCCTTGCCGCGCTGTATTTCCGCCATGCCATAATGCGTTATAAATATCTCGGTAACTCCTTGTTCAGCGCCACGCTCAACTCGCATGCGGAACATATCGCGTGTTGGGGCTGAATAAAAATTCTTGAATACCTTGCTGACAAGATTGGTCACCCAGTCACCCGGAACATCAGCACGATTCTCGGCCCACTGTGTTTCCAGCACGCCAAGTTTTGGTTCGTCTTTCTTGATATCCAAACCCTGCTGTGCCCAAAAGTTGCGCAAGCGCGCCCAGATATCCTCTGGCTCGGCATTTATCTGCAACCAACGCAGGTCACGATCACGCAACACTTGCACATTGGCCTGATGCGGCAAGACCTGCACTATATGCTGCCCTCCACCCTGCTCCTCCTGTAATGAATAACTCTGTGGCAAATCCATTTCGCCTCGCAGATCAGGAGCGCTTAGTTCAGGTGGCATTTCAAGTGGTGGCAACGAGCTGGCACGTTGATACTCGGCCTTGCGTTCAGCGTTGCCAGCACAGGCAGAAAGCACAAGACTAGCCAGCGCAAGCGTGGCTACAACAATAATATTTTTGTGCACGAATATCCCTCGTTGCTGTTCGGGCAATGATTCCCGAATCAAAGCACGCCAGCCAACTTCAAGGCCTGGCGCACGGTGTCATGATATTGCTTGGAAAGCTCAGTCAAAGGCAAACGAATTCCAGCTGGAATCAGCCCCATTTCATACAGCGCCCACTTGGTGGGAATAGGATTGGCTTCGACAAACAGATTCTTGTGCAACGGCTCCAGTTTGGCGTTGATTTTTTCTGCAGTGGCACGGTCACCCTGCAAGGCTGCTGCACACATCTCATGCATGGCCTTGGGCGCCACATTGGCGGTAACGGAAATATCACCCTTGGCACCCAATAAAATCAGTTCCATGGCTGTAGCATCATCGCCACTATAGATGTCTATACGCGAGCCACAACGCTCGATAAGCTCCTTGCCGCGCTGCAGATTCCCTGTGGCATCCTTGATGCCAACGATATTGCTGATATCGGCCAGGCGATCTACCGTATCGTTGTGCAAATCAACAGCTGTACGGCCAGGCACATTGTAAAGAATCTGCGGCATTGGTACTGCCTCGGCCACAGTGCGGTAATGGAGATACAGTCCTTCCTGGGTCGGTTTGACATAGTAAGGCGTGACCAACAATGCAGCATCCGCACCCGCCTCCAGCGCGCAACGAGTCAAACTGATGGCCTCTGCCGTAGAATTTGAGCCGGTGCCGGCGATAACAGGCGTCCGTCCGGCTGCAAGCTCTACTATACGGCGGATTAAGGCGCAATGCTCGTCATGGTCGAGTGTGGATGCCTCGCCCGTAGTACCCGCTGCCACGATGGCATCGGTACCATTGCTTATATGATACTCAACCAGCTCACGCAGGCCGTCGTCATCCACAGCACCATCTGCATGCATCGGGGTGACCAAAGCCACCATACTGCCATGAAACATGTCCGCTACCCCATTACAAACGCCGCCTTGCGCTGGCGTCAAAAAAGACGTTACATCGTACAAGAAACAGAGGCTGATAGACAAGTAAAGCGAGAAGTAAAGCGAGAAGATCAGCCATCCTTCTGTAGCCACCGCCAGGCAATCAGACTGCCCACCGCGCTCAGGCCAGCGGCAATGGCAAAAATGGATGCAGTATTCATTTTTTCCCAAACCACGCCACTGTAATAACTGCCCAATGCGCCACCAGCACCGAATGAAATGGAGGCGTAAATTGCCTGGCCACGTCCTTGCAGGCGGCCATTGAAATAGCTATGAATCAAGGCAATCGCGGTGGCATGATACATACCAAAACTTGCCGCATGCAGTATTTGCGCAAACAGGACAACAGGAAGGAATTGCGGGAAATAGGCAATCAGCAGCCAGCGTAGTGTAGTCAAGAGCAAACTGGCCAGTAACAACTGCTGCAGAGGATAAAATTTGACCAGCCGTGGCATAAGGAGAAATACGCCCACCTCAGCCACAACTCCCAGCGCCCACAACTGGCCAATGGCGCTAAGCGTATAGCCATGACCTTCCATGTACAAGGTGTAAAAAGTGTAATACGGGCCATGACTGGCCTGGATCAGAAAACATACTGCCAACAAGGCCAGCACCTGCGGCTTGCGCAATACCGACAACATGGACTGTTCTGCCAGGCTGGATTGGATCATATCCTGCCTTGGTGCCAACATACTGGCCAGCAAAATACCAAAGAATAAAATCAACATAACCAGCGGCACAATACTGACATCATATACATCCAGCAATTGCCCCAGGCCAGCTACCGCTATAATGAAACCAATAGAACCCCACAAGCGTATCGAGCTATAGCGATGGTGCTGCTCACCCAGATAATGCAGGGTGTTAGCTTCAAACTGTGGCAGGACGGCATTCCAGAAAAAACTGAACAAGACCATCACCACAGTCATCGCCCAATAACCGCTAATAAAAAAAACGGCGATAAAGGCAAGCATGCCAAGCGCTGCGCCACTACGCACTACTGCAAGTCGCCGACCGGTACGATCGGCAATCCAGCCCCAGATATTTGGCGAGATGATCTCGGTGGCCATCAACAATGCCATCAACTCACCAATTTCAACGGCGGAGAATCCCTGATGCTTGAGGTAAAGACTCCAGTAAGGCACCAGCACACCGAGACTGGCGAAGTGAAAAAAATAAAATGAAGAAAAGCGCCAGTACATTACTGAGCGCTTAAGTGAGGAGAGTTTGCGGCATTTCAGCTAAAGTTAGGTTCGACCATACCTGATTAAGCAGCTCATTCCGTAGCTGCGGGAATGATAGGTGTGGCAGAGCGAACCTCGCCATTCTGTCCGCGCTGGCGCAGGAAATGATCCATCAACACAATAGCCATCATTGCCTCGGCGATTGGTGTTGCGCGAATACCCACACAGGGATCGTGCCGTCCGGTCGTCACCACCTCCACCGGCTCACCACGCAGATTTATACTGCGACCAGGCAGGCGCAAGCTGGATGTTGGCTTCAAGGCGATGGAAGCCACGATATCCTGACCACTGGAAATTCCACCCAGAATGCCACCAGCATGATTGGAGAGAAAGCCATCTGGCGTAATTTCATCGCGATGCTCGCTACCCTTTTGTTCCACGCAGGCAAAACCAGCACCAATCTCTACGCCCTTCACTGCATTTATAGACATAAGGGCATGCGCCAGATCAGCATCGAGGCGATCAAAGACAGGCTCACCAAGACCTGGTGACACACCCGTAGCAACCACATTGATACGTGCGCCAATAGAGTTGCCTTCCTTGCGCAAGGCATCCATGTATGCCTCCAATTGATCCAGCTTGCTGGCATCAGGAAAGAAAAATGGGTTTTGTTCTACGGTGTTCCAGTCAAACTGTTCTGCCCTGATTGGGCCGAGCTGCATCATATAACCACGGACTTCTATACCGTGACGATAAAGATATTTCTTCGCTATAGAACCAGCGGCAACACGTACCGCAGTTTCACGCGCAGATGAACGCCCGCCACCACGATAATCACGCAAGCCGAATTTTTGCTGATAGGTATAATCGGCATGGCCTGGCCGAAATTTCTCGGCGATATCTGAATAGTCCCTGGAACGCTGATCGGTATTTTCAATCAACACACCTATAGGTGCGCCCGTCGTGCGTCCTTCGAACACACCGGAGAGAATGCGTACGGCATCTTCCTCACGACGTTGCGTAGTGTGACGTGAGGTGCCTGGTTTGCGTCTGTCGAGGTCATGCTGCAGATCGGCCTCACTCAATTCCAGACCAGGCGGGCAACCATCGACTACCGCGCCCAAGGCGGGGCCATGGCTTTCACCAAAGGTCGTAACGGTAAATAATTTGCCTATACTGTTGCCTGCCATGATGTCACCTGATAGTCAGATCACTTTTGAAAAACGCTGTTGACCTTTCTCGCGCAAATAACGATCGAAAGTCATGCAAATATTACGAATCAGCAACTTGCCTGCTGGTTTCACCTTGATGGCGTCGTCATAAAGCCACAGCAGACCACCCTCCTGCATTGTCGACAGGGCCTGCAACTCAGCAGCAAAATAGCTATCAAAATCAATGCCGAACTGCTCTGCCAACTTGGTTTTATCCAGATAGAAATGACAAATCAACTCAGTGATCACCTTGCGTCGCAGCAGATCATCATCCGTCAGTTCAACACCACGAAAGATCGGCAATTGCCCTGCATCGATCGATGCATAATAATCTTCCAGCTCCTTGAGATTTTGCGCATAGCAGCGCGCAACCTGGCCGATGGACGTGGCCCCCAGGCCAATGACATCGCACTGCGCATGCGTAGAGTAACCCTGGAAATTACGATACAAAGTACCACTGCGCTGCGCCACTGCTAATTCATCATCCGGCTTGGCAAAATGATCCATGCCGATATAGACATAACCTGCTGCGGTGAGCTTTTCGATGCTCAACTGCAGGATATTGAGTTTTTCCTGTGCTGTAGGCAGCTCATCGGCATTAATGCGACGCTGTGGTTTGAACAGCTCAGGCAAGTGCGCATAATTGAATACCGACAGGCGATCAGGAGATATCTCCAGCACTTTGTCCAGAGTAGCGGTAAAACTTGCCACACTCTGCAGTGGCAGACCGTAAATAAGATCGATGCTGACCGACTTGAATCCCTCATGCCGTGCCGCTGCAACCGCTGACAAGGTAACATCTTCTGCTTGAATACGATTGACTGCTTTTTGCACGCGTGGATCAAAATCCTGCACACCCAGGCTCATGCGATTGAAGCCAAGCTTGCGCAACAAAGCGATAGTATCCGCCTTAACCTCACGCGGGTCGATCTCGATAGAGTACTCGCCACTATCATCATCACGCAGATTGAAGCAGGCACGAGTCTTGTCCATCAGCGCAGTCATTTCAGCGCGACTGATGAAGGTCGGTGTACCACCACCCCAATGCAGCTGATCGACACGCCGATTTTGATCATACAAGGCGCCCTGCAACTCCAGTTCGTGATGCAGCCGATCCAGGTAAGGTGCAGAACGCGTTCTATCTTTAGTTACCACTTTGTTGCAGCCGCAATAAAAACAGACCGTGTCACAAAATGGGATATGAAAATATAGCGACAGAGGATTAGCACGCTGATTGCTGGCTTCTACCTGCCGCCGGTAATCTATTGCACTGAATTCCGTATGAAACTGGACTGCAGTCGGGTAAGAGGTATAGCGGGGGCCAGATTTGTCATAGCGTTTGATCAGCTCAGGATCAAAAACAATTTGCGCATCATAATGACTAGTCGGTGTATTCATGCTGTTCCTCCGCGACAACTATGCGACTTATTCACTTTCCGTATCCAGACCTTCTTTGTGGGTCTTATTAATCATCGCCAACAGATCAGCGAACGGAATGCGACTGCGAAAACGATTGACGATACCCATATATGGCAAATCTGTCGTGCCAAACTCATAGCTGCCATCTGCCATTGAACTACGCAGATCCGTGAGCATCTGCATCAGAGTAGACAGATAGGGCGGGACTGCACCCATTCCTTCTGCATCGTATTCATAACTCGAGCGCAGCTCATCGACTTCAATGATAGCTTCATCCACCATATGGACATACTGCTCGGCGCTCTTGGGTCGCAAACTCAATGCCATTTTCATCTCCTGAACAAATGCTGATACTCATTCAACTGCTCGGCGGTCAACAGAAAAACACCATCTCCACCACGAGCAAATTCCAGCCAGGTAAAGGGAACATCTGGCAACTGCTCCACCAGGGCATGCCAGCTATTACCCACTTCCACCAACAAAACCCCATTTTTATTCAGATAGGTGTTGGCCTGTTGCAGTATTCGCTTGACAAAACCCAGGCCATCCCCGCCAGCCGCCAACGCCAGCTCTGGCTCGTGGTGGTATTCAGCTGGCAAGGCATTCATATCATCGGCATCCACATAAGGGGGATTGCTGATGATAATGTCATATTTGTTACCTGCCAGATTTTGAAATAAATCTGACTCAATGGCATGCACCTGTCCGGCCAGGCCATGCCGCTCAATATTGATCGTCGCCACCGCAAGAGCCTCGGTAGAAATATCTACGGCATCAACTTCAGCATGCGGCAAATAAGTTGCACAGGCAATAGCTATACAACCGCTACCAGTACACAGATCCAGCACGGAGTTAACCTGTCCGGCATCAATCCAGGGGGCAAATTCTTCTTCAATCAATTCAGCTAGCGGCGAGCGTGGTATGAGCACATGCTCATTGACATAAAAAGACAAGCCAGCAAACCAGGCCTCATTTGTCAGGTAAGGCGCCGGCAGACGCTCATTGATACGTCTGTGCAGAAGCTGCACCACTGCCTGCTTTTCTGTCTCGGTCAAACGTGTGTCCAGATAGCCCTCGACAATATCCAGGGGCATGTGCAAGGCATGCAACACCAGATAAGCCGCTTCATCCAGGGCATTGTCAGTACCGTGACCAAAGTACAGCCTGGCTTCAACAAACCGACTCATCCCCCAACGGATGAAATCACGTACAGTCTGCAATCTATCGAGCGGCATAATTCATGGTTTCTTGGCATGTTTGGGACGGAAGCTAACGACAACCTCAGGATTAGTTTCCAGATACGGCCCTTCGATCAAATCGATGCAATAAGGCACGGCAGGGAAAACGGCATCAAGGCAATCTTTGATCGCCGATGGCTTGCCAGGAAGATTGATGATCAATGAGCGCCCACGGATCCCGGCCAGCTGGCGCGAGAGGATGGCTGTTGGCACATATTTCAAGGACACCGCGCGCATCTGCTCGCCAAAGCCATCCATTATCTTGTCACAGACTGCCGCTGTCGCTTCAGGTGTAATATCACGCAAGGCCGGGCCTGTGCTGCCCGTGGTTACCACCAGACAACAGGCCTCATCATCACACAGCTCGCGCAAGACAGCTTCCAGTTGAGGCTGTTCATCCGGCACCAGCCGCGTTACTGCTTCCCATGGGATGGATAGCGCCTGCTGCAACCATTCATGTATGGCTGGACCACCCAGATCAACATATTCACCGCTGCTGGCGCGGTCGGAGACACTAACAATACCAAGACGAATTTTCTGCATGATAACTTCTGACCCAGAGTATTCAGGACTAATCTAGTGTAACTTATCTGCCGCAAGAGTTTCTGCGCAGCTGCAACAATCTGGCTAGTCGGTCAGAAGTCATATACCAAGGTAACAGCACTCAAGGTATCAGTTTTCTTCACCCCGGCAGGCACATCACTATTGTGTTTGGCAGCGAAGGAAAGCCTGAGGGCAAACTGACTGTTTATGCGCACACTGAGTGCAGAGATCGATTCGGTATAGGTGTTATTCCTGGCCGTTTCCAGCAAAATTTCTTCAGTAAGCCGCGTGCTGGGACTGATCTCCCAAAGCAACTTGCCAGCAGCGCGCAACATTGCCTCATCCTGACGCCTGGCCTGACCAGTCTCACGGCTGTGGCGGCCACCAGCGCCAATTTCCAGATCCAGTTTAAGAACCTTTTCGTTGATAATTCGACGACCATAACCGGCGGCTTCAGAAAGCTGATAATCGTAACCACTGAAACGGCTCTTCTCATAACGCACGGTAGCAAACACATAATCTGCTTGGGTAAAGTTGTAATCACTCTTGCCACTGGCCAAATAACGCTCAGCCGTTGTCTCGCCGCTATCCGAGGTACGTAAAGCCTCCAGGCGACCTTCATGCCGCCAGGTTTCAGTCAGATAGCGTAATTTTGACTTGGCATTGATGCTGCGTGTAGCGGTATTGCCACTAGTGGAGACCACGCCCAGTTCCGCTTCGCCACCAAAGCCGAGCTCCTCCTCGGCAGCGTTAACAAATCCAGACCAACAATTCAGCAATAGCACCGCACAGGGCACAAAAATAGAGATGAGCTTTTTCATAGAGGCGGCAGGTTACCGATAATACCTGCTCAGTTCAACCCGATACCTGGCACGGTTTTATATGTAGCCTTGCAGCTGCACCGGTAAACGCCGCTCTCCCCAGTCGCCTGCCCTGGCCTCGAACACCCCAGCCAATGCCGTGCCACAGGATGTGCAACAACCGGCTTCATCCAGTTGCCACTGTGTGATGGCATAACCCTTACGGCCGATCAGCAACTGGCCACAATGATGGCAATAGGTGCCCTGGCCTTGTGGGTCGAAGACATTGCCGGTATACGCATGGCGTACACCATTTTGCCTGGCGATACGCCTGGCTGTGGTCAGAGATATCAGAGATGTAGGCGGAACATCGAGCATCTTCCAGCTGGGATGAAAGGCCGTGAAATGCATCGGCACATCCGGCCCCAGCTCCTTGAAGACCCATTGCGTCATCTCCTCCAGCTCGCCTTCTGAGTCGTTATGTCCAGGGATGAGCAAGGTGGTCAGCTCCAGCCAGACTTCTGTTTCATGCTTCAGGTAACGCAGCGTATCCAATACTGGTGCCAAGTGTCCGCCGGTCAGCTGATGGTAAAATTTATCACTAAAGGATTTTAAATCGATATTTGCCGCATCCATATATTGATAGAATTCCTGGCGCGGGTCGGCGCAAACATAACCAGAGCTTACCGCAACCGACAAGATGCCCAGCTCACGACAGGCCTTGGCGACATCAATGGCATATTCGTGAAAAATAATCGGATCATTATAGGTATAGGCCATACTACGGCAGCCATAATCAGCAGCTGCACGGGCAATCATCTCTGGCGTGGCCTGATCCAGCAAGACATCCAGCTCTCTGGCCTTGCTGATGTCCCAGTTTTGACAGTACTTGCAGGTGAGATTACAACCTGCCGTGCCAAATGACAGCACTGGCGTGCCGGGGAGAAAATGATTGAGTGGTTTTTTTTCTATCGGATCAACACAAAAACCACTGGAACGCCCCCAAGTGGTCGATACTATCTTGCCGCCAAAGTTAGCACGCACAAAGCACAAGCCGCGCTGGCCTTCCTTCAGCTTGCAGTAGCGTGGACACAAATCGCATTGCACACGCCCATCGTCCAGCACATGCCAATATTTTGTCTCTACAATACTGTCTGCCTGAATATCATCCAGGATAGTTGTCTCCATCATCTAACCTCGCCTTGCATGCACTAAGCTTTTCTATATACGGCAATAAAGATTTATTTTCGCTAGACTGATAATTAGTAATCCTGATATATGTCCCTTACGGGCAACCGTTGCATCAATAATAGATGACAGGAGCAGGCCATGCAGAAAATTCGTCCACCGGCCGTGGCCGGTCAGTTTTATCCGGCTGAAGCGCAGGCATTGCAGCAAACACTGCAAGACTTACTGCAACAGGCAAAACATGATGGGCCAGCGCCACCAGCCAAGGCCATCATCGTGCCACATGCTGGTTATATCTACTCCGGACCAATCGCCGCCCGTGCTTACGCACAACTTAAACCCTTGCGCAATATAGTGAGGCGAATAGTGTTGCTCGGCCCCGCTCATAGAATAAGCTTTACTGGCCTGGCCTGCAGCAGTGCCAATAGCTTTCAAACTCCCCTGGGCGATAT
>JBAYOW010000018.1:0-39522 GCA_041678005.1 Thiohalomonadaceae bacterium | reverse complement strand
GCATCGGCGTTGTGAATAATCAATTTACCCTGACCGGCACACAGGAGCTCCAGCTTGGGGATCAAATCCCGATCTAGCTCGACTACCTCCAGTCGGTCTGTTGACTGTAGCAGTGGCAGGGTAAGTGCGCCCAGGCCAGGGCCAATCTCTACCAGATGATCGCCGGGGCGTGGCTGGATCTGGCGGATAATATTGCTGATGACATGCTGATCATGCAGGAAATTCTGACCAAAACGTTTGCGGGCACGGTGTTTCATCTACGGGCCATTATCCTTATTCCAAGATGGGTTTTGTGGCTATTTGTTGCACGCTGCACAACTGAGCAAATCGTATGTAGGCGAGTAAAACTACATTATGGTGAAATATACAGGTTTATGCCCCAGCCTAGCGAAATACAGGGCGCTGCGGTATCCTCAATCCCCTTCAAAAACGTCTGATTTGCAGGAAAATAAATGGCTTTGCAGGAAAGTTATACGCCTTCTCAGGTAGAAGAGAAAGTACAGGCGGAATGGGAGAAAAACCAGTCCTTTCTGGCTGTCGAGGAGGCTGGGCGGGAAAAATTTTACTGCCTGTCGATGTTTCCCTACCCTTCAGGACGGTTGCACATGGGGCATGTGCGCAATTACACCATAGGTGATGTGATCAGCCGTTATCAGCACATGTTGGGCAAGAATGTGTTGCAGCCGATGGGTTGGGACGCCTTTGGTTTACCAGCCGAAAATGCGGCGATGAATCATGGCGTGCCGGCGCAGTGGACATACAGCAATATTGACTACATGAAGACTCAGCTTAAATCGCTGGGTTTTGCCATTGACTGGTCGCGTGAACTGGCGACCTGCTCGCCAGAGTATTACCGCTGGAATCAATGGCTGTTTTTACGCCTGCTGGAAAAAGGGGTGGTTTATCAGAAGACTGGCACGGTGAATTGGGATCCGGTGGATCAGACCGTGCTGGCCAATGAGCAGGTCATAGATGGGCGCGGCTGGCGTACCGGCGCGCTGGTGGAGAAGCGCGAGATCCCCATGTATTACATGGCGATCACCGAGTATGCCGAAGAGCTACTGGCTGATCTGGCCGATCTGGATGGTTGGCCGGAGCAGGTGCGTACCATGCAGCGCAACTGGATCGGTAAAAGTCAGGGCGTGCGCGTGGGTTTTCCACATCAAATCGATGCCGGCGGTGTGTTGTGGGTGTTTACCACGCGCGCCGATACCTTGATGGGAGCGACTTATGTGGCCGTGGCCGCTGAGCATCCATTGGCATTGTATGCGGCGCAGAATAACCCGGCATTGACGCAATTCATCGAGGAGTGTCGTCGTGGCGGGATGAGCGAGGCGGAGATCGCTACGCAGGAAAAAAAGGGCATGGCCACTGGCCTGAGTGTCACGCATCCGCTGACTGGCGAGTCCTTGCCCTTGTGGGTGGCTAATTATGTCTTGATGGGCTATGGCGATGGTGCAGTGATGGCAGTGCCCGCGCATGATGAGCGGGATTTTGCCTTTGCCCAGCAATACAGGCTGCCGATCAAGCCGGTGATCCGCAGCTCGGCGGGCGAGACCACGCCTGCGCCTTGGCAGGAGGCCTATGCCGAACATGGTGTGTGCATCAATTCAGGCAAATACGACGGCCTTGATTTCGCTGCGGCAGTGAGCGCCATTGCCGCTGATTTGCAGGCAAAGAATTTGGGTGAGAAAAAAACCACCTGGCGTTTGCGTGACTGGGGTATCTCGCGGCAGCGTTATTGGGGTACACCTATCCCGATGATCAAATGTCCGACCTGCGGCGATGTTCCTGTGCCGGAGGAGGACTTGCCGGTGATCTTGCCGGAGGGGTGTGTGCCGGACGGCTCGGGTAATCCGCTGAAAAAATATGCGGCCTTTCTTGACTGCAGCTGCCCACGTTGTGGCGGCAAGGCGCAGCGTGAAACCGATACCATGGACACCTTTGTTGATTCATCCTGGTATTTCCTGCGCTATACCTGCCCAGATGCCGGTAGCATGGTCGATGAACGCGCCAATTACTGGATGCCGGTCGATCAGTATATCGGTGGTATCGAACATGCCATTTTGCATCTGCTCTATGCCCGTTTCTGGACCAAGGTGATGCGTGAGCTCGGTCTGGTAGATGTGCGTGAGCCATTCCGGCATTTGCTCACCCAAGGCATGGTGGTGGCACCGACCTTTTATCGGCAAGCTGAAGATGGTCGCAAACAATGGTTCAATCCGGTGGATGTAGAAGTTGCTACGGATGACAAGGGCAGGACTGTATCTGCGACACTGAATACTGATGGTCAGCCAGTTATGATTGGCGGCATGGAAAAGATGGCCAAGTCTAAGAATAATGGCGTCGATCCACAGACCTTGATCGATCAGTATGGTGCTGATACGGCTCGGGTGTTCATGATGTTTGCCGCTCCACCCGAGCAATCGCTGGAATGGCACGATACAGGTGTGGAAGGTGCGCACCGCTTTCTCAAACGGCTGTGGGCCTTTGCCGTGGATCAGGCCGCAGGATTGCATGCAGCAGATTTGCAGGCCGATGCCGATGAGGCCGTGCTGGCCGCGCGGCGTGTGATTCATCAGACACTGCAGCAGGCATTGATCGATTTTACCAGGTATCAATTCAACACAGTGGTTTCGGCGGCGATGAAGATGCTGAATACCTTGGGCCGTTTGTCCGGACAAGGTGCCGATGCCGTGCGCAGTGAAGGTTTGTCTATATTGCTGCGCCTGCTCTCGCCGGTGGCCCCGCATATCACGCAGGAGTTGTGGAGCGGTTTGCACTATGGTGTCGATATCCTGCAGGCACCTTGGCCGCAAGTCGATGAGACGGCGCTTAAGTGCGACAGCATCGAGCTGGTGGTGCAAGTCAATGGCAAGTTGCGCGGCAAGGTGGCAGTAACGGCCGATGCCGACAAGGCAGCCATTGAGCAGGCTGCGCTGAGCGAGGAAAATGTGCAGCGCTTTATCTCCGGTCAGACGGTGGTGAAGATTATTGTCGTCCCAGGCAAGCTGGTGAACGTGGTGGTGCGATGAATCGTTTGAGGACACTGCGCTGCATGCACTTGCCATTAATGGCTGGCTGTATTTTGAGTTTGCTGTTATTGAGTGCCTGTGGCTTTCATTTGCGTGGTGCGGTGCTGCTGCCGCCTGAGCTGGCGCGTATGCAGATCATTGGTATAAGTGCGCACAGTGAGCGTGGCGAGGAAATCACGGCGGTGTTGCAGGCAGCCGGGGCGCAAGTGGTGGTGACAGATGCCACTGCACAATTGCATATCAGTGGTGAGCAGCAGTCACGTCGCTTGTTGTCGGTGGGCATTAGTGGACGAGCCGCAGAATATGAGCTTGACTACACGTTTGCTTATGAGCTGCGCATTCCGGTGATAATTACCGATCAGGATGGCGTGGAATCAGTTCATTATCGAGTTGAGCTGGCACAGCAAAATATCAGCCTGCAACGCGATTACAGTTTTGATAGCAGCAATGTGCTTGGCGCGGGCGGTGAAGAAGAGTTGCTACTGCGTGAGATGCGTAGCTTAGCCGTGCATCAGATGCTGCGTCAGTTGCGCTATGGCTTGATGAATAAACAAGTTGAAGGAGGCAACTAGCCTATGCGCCTGCGGGTTGAGCAATTGGCCACGCATGTTAACAGGCCTTTACTGCCGATCTATCTAATCAGTGGTGATGAGCCATTGCAGCTTGGCGAGGCCATGGATAGTTTGCGCGCAGCGGCACGCGCCCAGGGCTTTAGCGAACGCGAGGTGTTGCAAGTCGATGGCAGTTTTGACTGGTCAGCATTGACGGCGGCAAGCCATAGCCTTTCCTTGTTTGCCGAGCGTAAGCTCATTGAATTGAATTTGCCATCGGCCAAGCCAGGGGATGCTGGTGGCAAGGCTTTGAGGGCTTATGCTGCCTCACCATCACCCGATAATCTATTGCTAATTCGTTGCGGCAAGCTGGAAAAACAACAGCAAAGCAGCAAGTGGTTCAAGGAGCTTGAGGCCGTTGGCGCCGTGTTGCAGGTCTGGCCGCTGGACGTGCAGGCGCTGCCTGGCTGGATACGTCAGCGCTTGCAAGGGCGTGGTCTGCAGGCCAGCGACGAGGGAGTGCAGTTTTTGGCCGAGCAGGTCGAGGGCAATATGCTGGCGGCCGCGCAGGAAGTGGAAAAGCTGGTGTTATTGTATGGCAGCGGCACACTGAGCATTGAGCAGATACGTGATGCTGTAGCTGATTCTTCCCGTTACGATGTGTTTGCCCTGGCCGATGCTGCACTGGCTGGTGATGCCGCGCGATATGCAAGGATTTTGCATGGTTTGCGCGGCGAGGGGGAAGAGCCGGTGTTGGTGCTTTGGTCGCTGGTGCGTGAGGTGCGCGCCCTGGCGCAGATCGCTGCGGCACAGGCCGCAGGTCGACCCTTGGCTGCTTTGTTGCAGGAGCAGCGAGTCTGGGATAAGCGTAAGCCACTATATCAGGCAGCACTAGGTCGGCATAACCTGCGCCGCTGGCGGGCGTTTTTGTGGCGTGCTGCCCGCCTGGATCGTATCTGCAAGGGGGCCGAGTCAGGTATGCCTTGGGATGAACTGCTACTATTTGGTTTATTGATCGCCGGTCGGCGGCTTGTTTAAGAGAGATAACACAATGGATATTAAACAATATATGCAACAGCTGGGGCAGCAGGCACGGGCAGCGGCCCGTCTGATGGCTCGCGCTGATACCAAGGCCAAAAATATTGCCTTTCAGGCAATGGCCGATGCCTTGTTGGCTAATGATGCTGCTCTTATCACAGCCAATCAAAAAGACCTGGCGGCGGGCAAGGCACAGGGACTGGATGAGGCAATGCTTGATCGATTGGCCTTGGATTCTGCACGTATTGCTGCAATGGCAGAGGGTTTGCGCCAGATCGTTGCCTTGCCCGACCCTGTTGGCCAGATCTCGGCCATGGATTTTCGTCCCTCAGGTATCCAGGTGGGCAAGATGCGTGTGCCGCTGGGTGTCATTGGCATTATCTACGAGTCGCGTCCCAATGTGACGGCCGATGCCGCAGCGTTGTGCCTGAAGTCAGGCAATGCCGCCATTTTGCGTGGTGGCTCCGAGGCATTGCACTCCAATCAGGCGATTGCCGAGTGCGTGCGTACTGGTCTGGTGCAGGCAGGTTTGCCCGCCGATGCGGTACAGGTTGTTGATACTACCGATCGTGCTGCAGTCGGCGAGCTCATTACCATGACTGATTATGTCGATGTGATTGTGCCGCGTGGCGGCAAGTCGTTGGTCGAGCGTATCAGCAACGAGGCTCGGGTGCCGGTAATTAAACATCTGGACGGCGTTTGTCATGTCTATATTGACGATCAGGCCGATATTGAAAAGGCATTGCGTGTGGCCTTTAATGCCAAGACCCATCGCTATGGTGTGTGCAATGCCATGGAGACATTATTGGTTGCCGAGGGCATCGCCGAACGTGTGTTGCCAGAACTTGCGGCTATGTATAAGGAAAAAGGGGTAGAGTTGCGCGGCTGCGCGACGACCTGCCGACTGATCTCTGCGGCAGTCCCAGCCAGCAGCGAGGATTGGGACGCTGAATATCTGGCGCCGATATTGGCCATACGGGTGGTCAAGGATCTGGCTGAGGCGATGGAGCATATCTATCGACACAGCTCTGCTCATACCGAGAGCATTGTTACCGAGGATCTCGGTCGGGCGCGACGTTTTCTTGCCGAGGTGGATTCAAGCTCGGTGATGGTCAATGCCTCGACCCGTTTTGCCGATGGCTTTGAATATGGCCTGGGTGCGGAGATTGGAATTTCCACGGATAAGATCCATGCCCGTGGGCCGGTTGGACTGGAAGGGTTGACCTCGCAGAAATTCATCGTGCTGGGTGATGGTCATATCCGTAGTTAACCAGCACATTTCACCAAGGTGTGAGAAAAATCTCTGGATTTGACGAGATTAAAAGAGGTTGTCACTGTTTGTATGAAAAGTAAAATAATCTGTTTCTTTTTCTCACTAGCACGGCGCTGGCTTGGCCTGCGGTTCGAGTGTGGCGCTGCCTGATGGCGCAATGGAATTACTATTCCGCTATCTCATGCCTTAGCTTGGCCCGCATTCACTGTGCCATTATCCGTGTTCCCTGGTGAAATATGCGAGTTGAGCAACCAGTTGCCATAGGTCTGCTCGGCGGTACCTTTGATCCGGTGCATTTCGGCCATTTACGCATGGCGCTGGAAATGCGGGAAATCTTGAACCTGGCCGAGGTGCGCCTTGTGCCTTGCGGCCAGCCTGCGCATCGCGCTGCACCACAAGCCAGTGCTGCCGATCGGCTGGCCATGCTGGAGCTGGCGATTGCTAAGCAAACGGGTCTGGTGATCGATCGGCGTGAGCTGGATCGGCCTGGCCCTTCCTATATGGTGGATACCCTGGTCTCGTTGCGTGGCGAGTTGGGTCAAATACAATTGTGTCTGCTGTTGGGCAGCGATGCCTTTCTTGGTTTTCAGCAATGGCATCGCTGGCAGGAAATATTTCTCCTGGCTCATCTAGTGGTCATGCAGCGGCCAGGCTGGAATTTGCTCGATGGTTTGGCTGAGCCATTGGCAAAAATCATGACGGCACGCCGTGTGCAAAATATTGATGATATTTGGCAAGCCCCGGCAGGTAGTATCCTGTTGCAGGCGGTTACACCATTGGATATTTCGGCCACAAAAATAAGGCAGCAGATTGCAGCAGGGCGTAGTCCGCGTTATTTATTGCCGGATGCGGTATGGGATTATATTCGTCAGCATGGTTTATACGGGTGGCGTGACACTTTTTCATGAATGGATGGTATTGATGCAAGTAGAGCAAATGAAGCAGCAAGTGGTGGATGCCCTGGAGGAGTTGAAGGGTGTTGATATCGTGGCGCTGGATGTGCGTGGCAAGGCCAGTTTTACTGACTATTTGATCATTGCCACAGGTCGATCTAATCGTCAGGTAAAGGCGATGGCGCAAAATGTGCTCAACAAGGCCAAGGAAAATGGCTATGCAGCCTTGGGTATTGAGGGTGAGCGTGAGGGTGAATGGATAGTGGTAGACCTCGGCGATGTGGTGGTACACGTATTTATTCAGGAAAAACGTGATTTTTACAATCTGGAAAAACTCTGGGGCGATGAGGCACCGATGGCGGCATGGGATGAGCGCTGATGCGTCTGCACCTGCTTGCGGTTGGTACACGCATGCCTGCCTGGGTGGAGTCGGGCTTTAAGGAATATGCTAAACGTCTGCCGGCTGATTGCGCGCTGATATTGCATGAGATAACGCCAGGCAAACGTGGCAAGGGCGCAGATCTGGCACGGGCGCAACGCGAAGAAGGCGAGCGCATGCTGGTAGCCTTGCCCAAGGGAGCTTATATTGTTGCGCTGGAAGTCGATGGACAGGACTGGAGTACGGAGGATTTGGCGCAACGTCTGGGTCAATGGCGTCAGCAGGGAGGTGATGTGGTCTTGCTGGTGGGTGGACCGGAAGGTTTGGCCGCCAGCTGCCGCGAGCGTGCCGATGTAAGTTGGTCTTTATCTCGTCTGACCTTGCCGCATCCTCTGGTGCGCATCGTCCTGGCCGAGCAGATGTATCGTGCCTGGAGCATCTTGCAAGGGCATCCCTATCATCGTTGAGCAAGTGCATATCCAGCATGATTATTTTGGCTTCTTCATCACCGCGTCGGCATGAGCTGCTTAAGCAGATCAACGTAGCGCACGAGGTGTTGAGTGTGGCGGTCGATGAAAGCCGTTGGCCAGATGAGGCGGCGGAAGATTATGTGTTGCGCCTGGCCCTGGCCAAGGCACAGGCGGTGCGTGCCCTGCGTCGTGATAGTCCTGTGCTGGGTGCAGATACTGCGGTGGTGATTGATGATCACATACTTGGCAAGCCGCATGATCGGGCGGCAGGTTTGGCGATGTTGGCGCAGTTATCCGGGCGGACACACTATGTTTATAGTGGTGTTGTGTTGGTGAATAAAACAGGCGAGACGCAGAGCAATATATCTATCAGTGCGGTGACTTTCCGTTCAATCTCGCCCACCGAATGCGAGGCTTACTGGGATAGTGGTGAGCCTTTGGACAAGGCTGGTGCTTATGCCATTCAGGGCTTGGGTGCGATTTTTGTTGCACATCTGGCAGGCAGCTATTCTGGTGTAATGGGTTTGCCCTTGTTTGAGACTGCCGCCATGCTTAACTGGCATGTTTCATCATGACGTGAGTAAAAGCTCTTATATTATTGAGGATACAATGAGTCGTTTTTGTTTGCGTGAAAGCCAAAATAGTCAGCTGTCTTTTCTCACTGGCACTACGTCATCATTTGCGTTCACTGATGAGATATGTGGGTCAGGAGCCTCTGAACAATAATCCGTATCACGCAGTACTGAGTTTATTTTATGGAAAAATTATGTCGATGAATGCCCCTTTGGCACCAATAATGAGTGTTGAAATTCTGGTTAACGTGACACCACATGAGACGCGGGTGGCGTTTGTTGAGAATGGCGTATTGCAGGAAGTTCAGATCGAACGGGCAAGCAGTCGTGGGCTGGTCGGCAATATATATAAAGGCGTAGTGAGGCGGGTTTTGCCCGGTATGCAGGCTGCATTCATTGATGCGGGGCTTGCACGTACTGCCTTTCTGCATGCCTCGGATATTTTGTGCCAACAAAGCAATGATGATGAAGCCGAGGATTGTCAGCAAGCTAAACACGAAGATATGGCTCACGAAACACCTCGACGCATCGATGAGCTGTTGCATGAAGGACAGGAGCTGTTGGTGCAGGTGGTGAAGGATCCATTGGGCAGCAAGGGTGCGCGTCTGACCACGCATATCAGTATTCCAGCGCGTTTTCTGGTCTTCATGCCCCAGGCCAGTCATATCGGTATTTCGCAGCGTATAGAGAATGAAAACGAACGGCAGCGACTTAAGGAGTTGCTTGGCAAACTGACGGCTGAGTCTGGTGCAGGCGGTGGTTATATCGTGCGTACGGTGGCTGAAGGTGCCAGTGAAGATGCTATGCGGGCAGATATCGTTTTTCTCAATAAGCTATGGAGTGAGGTATGTGAGCGCGCCGATGCTGAGGACAGTGGCGCATTGATTCATGAGGACTTGCTGCTGGTGATGCGCACCATGCGTGATGTGGTTGGCGCCGAAGTGGAAAAGGTGCGTATCGACTCACGCGAAACCTTTCGCAAGGTATTACGCTTTGCCGAAAAATTCATCCCTGATCTGGTATCACGTATAGAGCATTATGCTGGCGAGCGGCCAATCTTCGATCTCTACAGTATCGAGGACGAGATCCAACGCGCACTGGAGCGCAAGGTCGTACTTAAATCCGGCGGCTATTTGATTATTGATCAAACCGAGGCGATGACAACGATAGATGTCAATACTGGCGCTTTTGTTGGTCATCGAAACCTGGAAGAAACTATCTTTAAGACAAATCTGGAGGCCAGTCAGGCGATTGCCAGGCAACTGCGTCTGCGTAATCTTGGCGGCATCATCATTCTTGATTTCATCGACATGGAAGATCAGGAACACCGTCGTCAGGTGTTGCGTAGCCTGGAGCGAGCACTGGAACGTGACCATGCCCGCAGCCAGCTTACCGAAGTGTCCACTCTCGGTCTGGTAGAGATGACGCGCAAACGTACGCGTGAAAGCCTTGAACATACACTGTGTTCTATTTGTCCAACTTGTAATGGCCGAGGCACCTTGAAGACGGCCGAGACAGTATGTTTTGAGATTTTCCGTGAAATTCTGCGTGAGGCACGTCAGTTTGATGCACAGGAACTTTTGGTGTTGGCCGCGCAGGAAGTGGTTGATCGCCTGCTTGATGAGGAATCCACAGCAGTGGCTGAGCTGGAAGAATTTATCGGCAAACCGATCCAGTTTCAGATGGAAACTTCATATACACGTGAGCAGTTTGATGTTGTGTTGCTGTGACTGAACTTGTATCGGCTCACGAAGTTCCCTGCGCTGATAACGAGTCGGTAATTATTATTCTCCAGGGCGTCATGCCATATGACTGAAAACAGCTGGTTGTATCGTCTGCGTAGGGCGCTGTGGTGGAGCACGGCAGGTCTGCTGATCCTGCTGGCTGTCATGTTTACCCTGGCGCGTGCACTCCTGCCTAAGCTTGATATCTACCGCCAGCAGGTGGCCACCCAGGTCAGCCAGTTTCTGGAACAGCCAGTTCGAATTACAACAATGGCCGTGCAGCTGCGTGGTCTGCAGCTACAAGCCATTTTCCATGATGTTGAATTACTCGATGCAACAGCTCGGCAAAGTGTTGCCCGCTTTGACCAGGTTGCAGTTGGCGTCGATTTATGGAGCAGCTTGTGGAACAGACAACCGATGTTGGCCTCACTGGTTGTGACAGGTGCTGAGCTTACTGTCGTACGCCATATCGATAACCACTTTGCCATTCTGGGCCTGCTAAAACAGAGCGAGGATGATGCGGCTACAGCAGGTGTTGGGGAATGGTTGCTGTCACAAAAACAATTGAGCCTGAAAGAAAGTCGTTTGCAATGGGACGACCGTAAGACAGGTCATCGATTAAGCTTTGATCACGTAAACATCGCACTGCGCAATCAGGATGAACGTCATCAGCTTAACGTCAGCATAATCCTGCCAGCAGAATTGGGGCATGATATGCGGCTGCAATTTGATCTGTATGGCGATATTTTTTCTGCTGATGCATGGTCTGGTTATGCGCATGTTGATGGTTATGGCGTGCGTCCATCGCCCTGGTTGCAGGAACTGGAAAATCGGCTTGGTATTTCCTTGCAGCAGGGAGCAGTTGATTTTCAATTGTGGGGACAGTGGCAGTCTGGCAGTCTTGTTGAGGTTGTTGCTGAAGCCAGTGGGCAAGCCATTTCCTTGCACTCACAAAACGGACATAAGCTGGATCTGGCTGGTCTTGAGGCTATGGGCAAATGGCAACAACAGGACAGTGGCTGGCAGCTGTGGTTGCATGATTTGCGCCTGATTCAGGCTGACCTTGTGCGCGCGTCACCAGCACAAATACATGTGCAGCATGATCACCAGCAATGGGATATCCAGACAATAAATTTACGTCTTGAAGATGCCTCTGCTGTTGCCGTATTGATACCAGGATTGACAGAGGATCAGCAGGAACTTTTGCAACATCTGCAACCGCGTGGGCACCTGTCTGAATTTCGTAGCTTGCTGGATGAGAATGGCCAGCTACTGCATATGCAGGGCGTACTGCAACAAGGCAGTGTTGCAGCATGGCAGCAGTTCCCGGGTGTTCGTGGCCTGTAGGCAAGCTGGTCATGGGATGGACGCAATGGGCTGGCTGTGTTGGATAGTCAGACTACAGAGCTGGATTTGCCACAATTATTTCGCGAGCCATTGCTGCTGCAGCGTATGCAGGGTGAAATTTATTTTCAGCACTCTGGTACAGGTTGGCGCATTGCTGCCAACGACGTGCAAGTGGCGAATGAAGATATTCAATTGGCTGTCGATGCCGAGCTTGATTTGCCCATGGAAGGTGAACATTTTCTCGATCTGCGTGGCAGGTTTCGGCAGGGACAGGGCGTGGCTGTGCCAAATTATCTGCCAGCCAGGATCATGCCCAAGTCTGCAGTGGCATGGCTGGATGCAGCCTTCAGACAAGGCCAAGTGCCTGAAGGTGGTGTGTTGTTTCATGGCCCATTGGCAGCGTTTCCATTCGATGGTCAGGAAGGACGCTTTGAAGTGGCTTTTGTAGCAGAGGATGTCGAGCTGTTTCTAATGCCAGGCTGGCCTTTATTGAGCAAGGCCAATGCGCAGGTAAGGTTTTTGAATCGCGGCATGACGATCGATGCCACTGGTGGACGCATCTATGACAGCCTGATCGGCGCTACCCAGGTGCGTATCAATGATTTCCATGCGCCGGTGTTGCAGGTGCGTGGTGTGGCGCAAGTCCATGAAAATGATGGTTTGCGCATCCTGCGTGAAACTCCCTTGCGCAAACAGCTGGGTGAGTATGTGTCCCAGTTGTCGATGGCAGGCAGGAGTGATCTGCAACTTGAGTTTGCGTTGCCCCTGGATGAGTCAGCAGTGGATTCATCCTTGCGTGTCAATGGGCATGTGGGGCTGCAGGGCAACCAGTTGCGGCTGGGCAAGAGTTTGCTGCTGGAGGATGTTGTCGGACAATTGGATTTTAGCGAAAAGGGTCTGCAGGCAAAGGACTTGCAAGTGCGCATGTTGCAAGGCAAGGCTAACGTTTCCATTCAGGAGCAAGGTAGCGGGTCTGATGCAAAGACAGTATTTACTGGGCGTGGCAGTATGCAGCCAGCTGCATTGCAGTCCTTTGTAGACTTGTCATTTTTCAGACATATGCATGGTAGTACTAGCTGGCAGGCAAGTCTGATGGTGCCGCATGGCAAGGGCAAGGGTAGGGAAGTGAGTCTGCATGTGGCATCCGATCTGCGGGGGATGCAGATAGATCTTCCGTATCCCTTGACCAAGCCAGCCGAACAGACTGTGCAATTTACGCTGGAGCAATATTTTTCCGGCGCACAGGATGGCTTGTTGTACTTGCAATATGGTGATGTGTTAGCTGCACGACTGCAGCTTGATGATGATGGCGGGGTGCGGCGTGGTGGTTTGCATTTCGGCCATGGTGCGGCTGAATTGCCAAAAAAAGATGAATGGCATATCGGCGGCAGCCTGCGTGAGCTGGATATGTCGTCCTGGCGGCATGTGTTTACTGACAGTAATACGGCCGGTGACCTGCCGGTGCGCGTGGCAATGGATGAGCTGCAGCTGTTGCCTGCGGTTGAGGAAAGCAAGACTGCCACACATGGCAGGCTGCCGTCTATGCAGGTGGATATTCAGCGTTTTGCTTATGGTGAAATTCAATTGGGTGAGCTCAGCTTTGCCCTGCAAAGTAGTCCTGCAGTAGTGCAACTGGATGATCTGTCTTTGCAGGGTGAGCTGATTAAGTTGGTTGGTCATGGCCGTTGGCAGTTGTATCCACGGTCGTATAGTGAAGCAAAATTGCAGCTGAACTCACCAGATTTTGGACACTTGCTCAAGGAATGGCAGGTGGCAAGTAGTATCAGCCGTGGAACCATGCAAAGTGATCTGGAGTTGAACTGGCCTGGACGTTTGAGTGAGTGGGAGCTGGCCAAACTGGACGGTCATATGCGGTTTGAAATCCAGGACGGCAAGCTCGACGAGGTTGATCCAGGGGCAGGTCGCCTATTGGGCTTGTTCAGTCTGCAGGCCTTGCCACGACGTTTATTGCTAGACTTTAGCGATCTGTTTCAACAGGGTTTGTGGTTCAGCAATATCAAGGGTGATGTGCGTATCCAGACCGGTGATGCCTTTACCACCAACATGGTAATGGATACTGATGCTGCTGAAATAAGGATAAATGGCCGCACCGGTTTTATCAAACGTGATTATGATCAGCATATTAGTGTGGTACCCAACCTGTCTGGCTCTGCTCCCCTGGTTGGTGCGCTGGCGTTTGGTCCACAAGTAGGGGCGGTCGCCTTGTTGTTGCAGCGATTGTTTCGCAAAAACATCAACGAGGCGGCGCGCACCGAGTATTACATTACCGGCACGTGGGAAGAGCCTAAGATTGAGAAGATCACTCCAGTGACCGCAGGTACCGGCGCATCGAATACGCACCAGGAAAATGGTATTCTGCATCGATGAAATATAGCTGGCGAATAGTTTGTTGTTTGTCGATCCTGGCAAGCGGTAGCGCGATTGCTGAAGGCTTGTTGGTAACCGCTGCAGATTGGGCTCGGCCGCGCACAGGCGAGGCCTTGTTGCAGCACCCCGCGCTGGTGCAGGTGATGAGTAAATTGCATGCTGGCCAGCATGTGCAGCTTGTTTATCCTGGGGGTGATGAGGGCAGTCTGTGGGTGCATGAGTTACAGGCCTGGCTGGTGTCCTTGGGCTTGTCTTCCCAGCGTATTGAGTTGTTGCCAGGCAGTCAGCGACTGGATGCTATCGAGCTGCATATCAGTGATGTTGAACGACGTTGAACGAGGAGATCAGGCGTGACCCAGGCAGCAGCCATACAAATGGCCTCAGGCCCAAACATCAGCGCTAATCTTGCCGAGGCAGAGCGGCTCATTGCCAAGGCCGCGGCCGCTGGCGCGCGGTTGGTGGTGTTGCCGGAAAATTTTGCCTTGATGTGCATGAACGAGTTCGACAAGGTGAAGGTGCGTGAGGAAAAAGGCAAGGGTCAGATCCAGGATTTTCTCGCCCGCACCGCATCACGCTACGGCATCTGGTTAGTTGGGGGGACAGTGCCACTGGTGGCCGATGATGTCAGCAAGGTGCGCGCCGCCTGCCTGTTGTTCAACGACAAGGGGCAGTGCGTGGCGCATTATGACAAGGTGCATCTCTTTGATGTACACCTGGAAGAAAGCAACGAGGATTACGCCGAGTCACGTACCATCGAGCCAGGCAATAAAGTAGTGGTAATCGATACGCCTTTTGGTCGTCTTGGTCTGTCAATTTGTTATGACCTGCGCTTTCCCGAGCTGTTTCGTCTCATGGCGCAGGAGGGCGTGGAGATCATTGTTCTGCCGGCAGCCTTTACCGCGATTACCGGCAAGGCCCATTGGGAAAGTATGGTGCGTGCGCGGGCGATCGAAAATTTAAGTTATTTCATTGCCTCGGCGCAGGGCGGTTACCACGCCAATGGTCGCGAGACGCATGGTGATTCCATGATCGTCGACCCCTGGGGAATAATTCTTGATCGTCTGCCGCGCGGTTCTGGTTTTGTCATGGCAGCAATCGAGCCTTCGCGCCTGCACGCCATAAGGCGTAATTTTCCAGCTCTGGAACACCGTCGCCTGCCCTGCAAACTGCCTTGAGCTAAGGTTGGGACAGTAGTAGACAAACTACATATACCTGAATTTGCATGTCTGCTGTCTGGCTCGATCATCCGTTGGGATGCGATCGTTTGCCGCAGGAGCTGTAGATCGGCTCTTTGGATTATTCGTCTTCACCAAAGCGATTGGTGATTAGCTGCTCAAGCTTATCCATGGCCTCCTGTTCATCTACACCATCGGCTGTGATTTGTACTGTGCTGCCACAACCAGCAGCCAGCATCATCACGCCCATGATGCTCTTGCCGTTGACGCAGCGCCTGTTGCGGGTGATCTTGATCTGGCTGGCACAGGATGAGGCGATGCTGACGAATTTGGCCGCCGCACGGGCATGCAGCCCCAGGCGGTTGATGATGGTAAATTCTTTGCTAAGCATAAAAGTTTCCGATCATTGGCCAGTATATTTCATCGGGTAGCACGGCGCTGGCATGGTTTGCGAGCCTGATGCCGCGCTAATGAGAAAAAATAATCGGCTGTTTTGGTTCTTACGCAAATAGAAACAAGTCATTGTATCCTCAGAAAAAAAGAGTTTTTTTCATGCGCCAGAGAACCTGTGAATCAGGTTAACGAGGGCGCTAGCACAAGCAAAAACCTGCCAGAGAGCTTGGTAAACAGGTATTAAGAGCAGGCTTTTAACACAGTGATAGTTAAGCAGGTAGTTGTACAGTGGCTTCGTGGCTTGTTTCAGCTGTTTTTGCTACACAGCACAATGCCGTCATGGCCGCCACTGTGCGCTTTTTCCGCCAGCTCAGCCAGTGTCAATGCATGATAATTGCAGACACGCAGCAGCATTGGCAGATTGAGGCCAGAGACGACCTGCACATGTTTCCAGTCAGC
Source organism: Thiohalomonadaceae bacterium (assembly GCA_041678005.1). GTDB lineage: Bacteria > Pseudomonadota > Gammaproteobacteria > Thiohalomonadales > Thiohalomonadaceae > Sulfurivermis. The sequence continues at coordinate 23,825 of JBAYOW010000018.1, read as the reverse complement.
CAATTGACAGGCGATGTTGCTGGGCGTGGAGCCATAGAGATCGGACAACACCAGTACACCGGCACCTTGATTGAGCGAGGTGGCCAGACGACGTGCCTCGGCGGCAGCGTTTTCTGGATCGGCATCCATAGGCACGGTGAGCACGGCCAGTGACAGTGGACAGTGGCCAAGAATGGCCTCGGCGGTATCACGCAAGATCTTACCCAATGGATCATGGGTGATCAGCAATATCCCCACCGGAGCTTCATTCATTGCTGTTTTTTTCCTGTTCTTCCTGCATCATCAATCTGTGTTGACGGGCGATAAAATGGCCAGTGGCATCGTAGCCATTTTCACGCAGGATATGATTTCTGGCTGCGGCCTCTACCAGCACTGCCAGGTTGCGGCCAGGGGCGACGGGCAATTGGATTTCAGGCACGTTGACTTCAGATAAGGTGCGGTTGCTGTAACTACCTTGCAGACGGTCTATGCTGTTGATATCGCTCTTGTCTACGTGGATAAGATTGACGATCAGGCGCAGGATTTTGTGTCGTTTTACCGCACTGTCGCCGAGCATGGCACGGATATCGAGCAGACCAAGGCCGCGCACCTCAAGAAAATCCTGTAGTAGCTCAGGGCAACTGCCACGCAGTGAATCTGGCCCAACCCGATAGAACTCCGGCGCATCATCGGCGATCAAGGCGTGACCACGCGAGATCAACTCCAAGGCCAGCTCGCTCTTGCCCACTGAGCTTTCGCCGGTGAGCAATACGCCTATGCCCATGACATCCATGAATACGCCATGCACAACCTGCTTGTCCGCCAACAAGTCATTGAGATAATAATCCAGATGGTTCAGCAGCTTGTCACTGGCCAGGGCAGAGCCGATCAAGGCGGTATTATGTTGATCGGCTGCACGCCGCAGGCTAACAGGTGGGTGCAGCCCGCCTGCGATGAATACCGCCAGGGTAGGGTGGGTAAACAGATTGCCTAGTGCTTCGTTATAGGTTTTTTCATCCAGACTGGAGAGATAATCCAGCTCGGCAGCGCCAAGGATCTGCAGTCGGGCTGGGTGTATCAGGTTGAGATAGCCGACCAGTGGTGCTTCTGATTCCTCGGCCGAATGCAGACTGCGTACTGCACCGGCATGACCAGCCAGCCAGTGCAGAGCCAGCCGATGCTGGTAGATTTCAAACAGGTTACGCAGGCTGAGAGGGGCGACGGGCATGCTTGCCTGGGCGTGTCAGGCCGAAGGTTTCCAGCCGGTCAGCAGGCTGTGCAGTGCAGTGACAGAGCCTGCAGTGCGCAGTCTCTTGACGAAGGCTGTATCACTGAACATTTCAGCTAATTGCGCCAGCAGTTGCAGATGCTCTTCAGTGGATTGATCGGGTACCAGCAGACCAAACAATAGATCAACCGGTTCGCCGTCGATAGCATCAAAATCTATCGGCTGCTGTAGTTTTATGAAGGCACAGATGGTTTCAGTGCTGTTTTTAACGCGCCCATGGGGGATGGCAACGCCATGCCCCAGGCCAGTGCTGCCAAGTCGTTCACGGGTATTCAGACTGTCGAATACCTCGCTTACATTCAAGGCAGGCTGGCCTGTTGCAATGAGCGAGCTAAGTTGCTCCAGCACCCGTTTTTTACTGGTCGATCTGTCGCCCAAAGCGATGCGTTCGGCCGTCAACAGTTCTGCAATCAACATGGTGAAGGTTATTCTGATCAGGCTATTCGTCGGCAGGCATGTCTTTCAGTGAACCGCCTTCCGTGCGCCTGTCAGTAAGTTTTTCCTTGTGTTTCTTGATTTGACGAACGAGCTTATCGGCAAGGACATCAATAGCTGCATACATGTCGGCTTCTTCAGCGGTAGCGAACAGGTTATTACCAGTGATCGAGAAAGTGGCTTCGGCCTTGTGGCGCAGCTTCTCTACGCTCAGTACCACATGTGCATTGGTGACGTGGTCAAAGTGGCGCTCCAGACGACCCAGCTTGCTGTTGACATAGTCGCGCAAGGCAGGTGTGATGTCGACATGGTGACCGGTAATATTGAGTTGCATGGATATCTCCTTGAGATGGTTTAAGGTTAATGATTTGTTCAGGCTAAACGCTTGCGTTCGTTGGACGGCGGGATATTGATGGCCTCGCGGTATTTGGCCACAGTACGACGCGCTACATTGATCCCCTGTTTGCCCAGCATTTGAGCGATCTTGTTATCGCTGAGTGGTTTGCGTGTATCTTCTTCGGCAATCATATTCTTGATCAGCGCCCGTATGGCCGTGGACGAACATTCTCCCCCGCTGGAGGTACTGACGTGGCTGGAGAAAAAATACTTCAGCTCGAAAATACCGCGCGGGGTATGCATGTATTTTTTTGTCGTCACCCGCGAGATGGTTGATTCATGCATTTCCACCTCCTGGGCAATATCATGCAGTACCAGCGCCTTCATTGCCACCTCACCTTGTTCGAGAAAGTCGCGCTGGTGTTCAACTATGCAGCTCGCTACCTTAAGCAAGGTCTCATTGCGACTTTGCAGGCTCTTGAGAAACCAGCGGGCCTCCTGTAGGTGGTTTTTCATGGTGACGTTATCGCTGGCCAGATCCACCTGCTTCATCATACCGGCATAGGTGCTGTTGATGCGTAGGCGCGGGGCGGTATCGGGGTTCAGCTCTACCCGCCAGGCCCCCTTGAGTTTATATATGATGACGTCGGGGACAATATATTCCGTCCGTTCGGTTGAAATATGCGCGCCTGGGCGTGGATTGAGCGATTGTATCAGTGTGATGACCTGGCTTAGTGCCTCGTCATCCAGTTTCAGCCTGCGCTTGAGCTGAGCGTAATCCCGGCTGGCCAGCAAGTCAAAATGCTCATCAAGCAAGTGCATGGCCAAGGCTTGATGTGGAGTGTCATCGTGCAATTGCCGCAATTGCAGTTGCAGACTTTCCCGCAGGTCACGGGCTGCCACGCCGGGTGGGTCAAGATGCTGCACGGCCCGCAACACTGCCTCAACCTCGTCGAAATCAATGTCATATTCTTTGCGCAGACATTCGTACAGTTCTTCAAGTGGCGCGTAAAGCAGGCCATCGTCATCCACCGCATCGATGATCGTCTCGGCAATGGCGCGGTCGGTATCACTCATAGGCGTGAACTGCAATTGCCAGCTCAGGTGTTCTTGCAGGCTCTCACCAGAAGTGTCACTGATGGCACTGGTGTAGTCGTAGTCGTTGTCGTAGTTGCCGCTGCTGCTGCCGTAGCTGATGTTGTCGTAAATATCATCCCAGGCACTATCTACCGGCAGTTCGTCGGGGATGTCGATATGGGTTTGTAATTCCAGCTCCTGCTCGGCAGTTGTTGTCGTATGCTGAGATTCATCTGACGATGGTCCGCTATCGTCCAACTGATTTATTGAATTGACGCGCTCATTTTCAGCGAAAATATCCAGTTCAGTATCATCTTCGCCTTCCTCGGCCAGCTCCAGCATGACATTGGATTCCAGTGCTTGCTGGATTTCCATTTGTAGCTCAAGCGTCGACAACTGCAGCAGGCGTATGGCCTGTTGTAGCTGCGGGGTCATGGTGAGTTGCTGACCCAATTTGAGCTGTAGGGACTGTTTCATGACTTCAAAATTGCACAGAATCAGGAAAGCTGGATTCTACCGCAAATACCGTGCCAAGCATAATGTCGGTCTTGTTCAAGATGAAATAAATCTGGTGCCAGGAGAAGGTCTGTTCATGATTATGGATGAACGTCATCGATGAAGGTCGAAGACTTCAAGATTACCGATCAAGTCAAAAATTTCCTGTCAGCAGCAACAAGGATGCCTGCTATCGTTGGATTCAGGGAAAACAGCTTAAGTCCTAGTATCCGTGATACCCGCGCCAAGGGAAAGGGGTGGTGCTCAGCTATTTGATGAAAAATAGCGGCTATTTCAGTTAGCAGCCCACTGTTATTTCAGGCTCATTTATGGATTAGAAAATACTATGTCAGCATGGAAAACTGCTGTGTTGCCGGCTTCAAAGACGGAAGTGTTCGCCCAGATAGAACTTTCTTACCTGCGTATCCCGCAGTAATTCATCCGGTGTACCGGCAGCGATGATCTGGCCGTCGTTCATAATGTAACCACGATCGCAGATGCTCAGGGTTTCACGCACGTTGTGGTCAGTGATAAGGACGCCGATATTGCGCTCGCGCAGGTGTTTGATGATGCCTTGAATATCCAACACGGAAAGAGGGTCAACACCTGCAAATGGTTCATCCAGCAGGATGAAGTGTGGTTCAACCGCCAGAGCGCGGGCGATCTCCACCCGCCGCCGTTCACCGCCGGACAGACTCATGCCGGTGTTGTTGCGTATATGTTCGATGTGTAATTCCTGTAGCAGATTTTCCAGCTTTTCCTCGCGCTGGGCGCGGCTCAGCTTGCTGCGGATCTCCAGGACGCCGAGAATGTTATCGGCCACAGAGAGCTTGCGAAATACTGAGGCCTCTTGCGGCAGATAGCCTATGCCACGCCGTGCCCGACGGTGGATTGGATCGCGGGTGATGTCATGTCCGGCGATGGTGATGCTGCCAGCATCGCATGGCACTAGACCGACGATCATATAAAAAGATGTTGTCTTGCCTGCACCATTTGGGCCTAACAGGCCAACCACTTCGCCACTATCGACATGCAGCGTGACTTCGTTGACCACAGTGCGTGATTTATAACGTTTGATGAGGCCGCTGGCTTGTAGGCGCAGGCTGTTCATGGTCTTTTTTTCTCATCGCTGCGGGGCTGGATGATGGCATGAATCCGCCCGCTGTACTTGCCCTCGCTGCTGGCATTTACACGGTTGCCCATTATGTCGTAGTCGATTTGTTCGCCACTAAAACGATCACCATCATGTTGTACCCAGGCATCCTGGCGTAATTGAATGCGATCTTCCAGGGCATAGTAATCCAGTTGCAGTGCCTCGCCCTCGACATCTTCTGCCGCCCCTTCCGGACGTTGACGAAAACGTACTGGTCTACCTTCAGACTCAATGTATTCCAGCTCATCATTCTGGTGATATACACGCACCCAGTCGGCTTCTATATGCAGGCTGCCCTGATCGAGCACGACATCGCCACGATAAAGACTGATACCCTTCACTCGATCCATTTCAGCCCAATCGGCGTGCACATGAATGGGCTGCTCGCGGTCGCTCTCCAGTGCATTGGCAAGTAGCGGCAGGGCAAACAAAATAACAAACAACAAGTTATGGCGACTGGACATAAATCCCCCTGACCTGGGCAAGCAACTCCAGATATTCCCTGGCCATCCAGTAGCGCATACCCACAGCATCAAGACTGCCATTTGGCTCGGTAACGGTGACTGGCGCATCAGTTTCTGCATATTTTTCTTCTGGCCGCAGCAGCATATGCTCGGTGAGCAAATCCAGTGAGCCACCATCACGCGGCTGGTTAATCTGCACACCACCGGATAAATATATTTCTTCACCCTCTGCGCTGATCAGGCCATGCGCTGCATCGACCTGCCAGGGCATGGCCTGATTATCATGTTTGCTGTATAGCGTCATCCTGGGCTCGACCAGCTCCGTGGTTTCATCATCGGCATGGCGCACGATAAGTTCAGCCAGCAGGCGATGTTCAGGTTGGCCGCCTGGATTCATCTGGGTGATGGTGGCATCGCGTAGATAATATTCTGGAACATGCCTGAGCTCGGCTATCTGCCTTTCACCAGCCTGCTCACGCTGGCCAATTAGCCAGATGGCCAGTATGGCCATTATGACAAGCAGCAGGGCAACGAGTAGGCGGCGGCTCATGTCAGATAGCTTTGTAGCCGTGCCGCCAAAACGCCCTGTGCCTGCATGATCAACTCACAGACATCACGTGCTGCGCCATGGCCGCCGTTGTGTTCAGTAATCCAGTGGGCATGCTGCTTGACTAGGGGATAGGCATCCTGTACAGCAACGGCAAGACCTGCGCGACACATAATTGGAAGATCCACGACATCATCACCTACATAGGCAACCTGTTGCGGCGATAGCGAGAGCTTGTCGAGCAGCTCCTCAAAGGCAGGCAGCTTATCGAGCTGGCCCTGATAGACATGTCGAATACCAAGATTTTCCATACGATGACTTACCACCTGAGAAGTGCGTCCGGTGATAATGGCCAGCTCCACGCCACTGGCCTGCAACATCTTCATGCCATGTCCATCACGGGAATGAAAGGCTTTGTATTCCTGGCCATTATCACCAAAGAATAGTCGCCCATCGGTGAGCACGCCATCGACATCAAAGATCACCAGCCGGATCAGCGCAGCTTTTTCCATTATGTCCTGCATCTTCAAGCCACTCCTGCGCGCAACAAGTCATGCATGTTGAGTGTGCCACACAGCAGATTTTGCTCATCGGTAACGGGCAGGGCATTGATACGCCTTTCCTCCATGATGCGCAGTGCCTCGGCAGCCAGCTTGTCGGCATGGATAGTCGTACATTTTTGCGTCATCACATCGACGACATTTATCTTCGCGATGGCTACCTCGCCATTATCTAGCAAACGCCGCAAATCACCATCGGTAAAGATACCAACCACATACCCTGTATCATCAACGATAGAAGTCATGCCCAGTCCCTTGCGTGTCATTTCCAGCAGTGCCTCGCGGATTGTCGCCGTTTTGTGTACGCACGGAATGTTTTCGCCCTGATGCATGATATCGCGCACGCGCAGCAACAAACGCCGCCCCAGACTACCCGCCGGATGGGACATGGCAAAGTCATCAGCGGTAAAGCCACGCGCTTCCAGCAGTGCCACAGACAGTGCATCACCCATCGCCAGTGTCGCGGTGGTGCTGGCGGTAGGGGCCAGCCCCAATGGGCAGGCCTCTTTTTCTACACTGATATCAAGATTGGCCTCGGCGGCCTGAGCCAGACGTGAGCGCGGGTTGCCGGTCAATGTTATGAGCGGCACGCCCAGACGTTTGATTAACGGTAAAATGGTGAGTATCTCGGCTGTTTCACCTGAATTAGACAAGGCCATTACAACATCTTTGGCCGTAATCATGCCCAAATCGCCATGACTGGCCTCGCCAGGATGGATGAAAAAGGCTGGTGAGCCGGTGCTGGCCAGTGTCGCCGCAATCTTGGCGCCGACGTGGCCGGATTTACCCATGCCGGTGACAATGATGCGCCCTTCACAGGCCAGCATATAGTGGCAGGCGCGGGTGAAGCTGGCATCGATGCGCTCGGCCAGGGCAGCAACGGCCGCCGCCTCGATCTCCAGCACTGTGCGGCCCAGCCGCAGTAATTTATTGTCGCTCAAGGATGACATCAGGCGACCGGATAGCCAAGTTCTGCCAGCTTGGCTGCTATCGTGGCGCGATCCAGATCATCGACCTGCAGCGTAACCTTGCCATCCAGACCAACCTCGACGGCACTGATGCCAGGCATATTTTTGAGGCCATTTTGAATATTGGCGACACAACCACCACATTTGACATTCTTGACCATGAATTCTTCAGTGGACATAAATTTCCTCCTTTACATTGAGTTGGCGTGAAACAATAGCCCCAGGTAGGCGAAAAAACCAGTCAGTAACACGCCACCTGCCACTCTGCCGATACGCCTTGTACCGTTATAACCATAGGCCAGGGCAAACAGCAGCAGAGTAAATACCACCATGATCGGATAATCACGCGTAAGCACATCGGCAGGCGTGGCCAGCGGGTGAATCAAGCCAGGCAGGCCGAGCACGGCCAGCAGATTGAACATATTGGAGCCCAGCACATTACCTATGGCAATATCGTCCTCACCCTTGAACACGCTGGTGATCGAGGCGGCCAGCTCCGGCAGACTGGTACCGATGGCTACAATGGTCAAGCCAATAATCAGATCTGGTACGCCAAAAGATTGTGCGACATTGATAGCTCCCCAGAGCAACAAACGTGAACTTAACAGCAAGATAAGCAGACCGGCAACAACCCAGAACATGGCCGAGCCCATCGACATATCTGTCGGGATGGATTCGGCATATTCATCAGGCAGTGGGTCGCAGCCTGATTTTTTCGGCGTACAGGTGTGCTCGCGTCGAGCCAGGCTAATCAGCCAGTACATGAGCAAGCAAAAGCCTGTCAACATAATCACCCCATCGAGCCGACTCAACTCACCATCCAGCAACAGGATTACCACCAGCGCCATGATGGCAAACAGCAGGGGAAACTCGCGCTGCAGGGTTTGTGAGCGTATCGTCAGCGGGCTCAATAGTGCCGTCATGCCGAGCACCAGGCCGATGTTGGCGATATTCGAGCCTAGCGCGTTGCCGATGGCGATCCCTGGGTTGCCTGCCCAGGCGGCCATGGCAGAAACCAGCATTTCCGGTGCCGAGGTGCCAAAGCCAACTATTGTCAGACCGATGATTAAGGGCGAAACACCAAGATTACGTGCTGTTGCCGCAGCGCCGGTAACAAAGCGATCAGCACCCCAGGACAACAAGAAAACGCCGCCAAGGACGGCAAGAATGGAGGACCAGAGCATGGGGCACCTACGGGTAGTGGATCTAAAGAATTAGGGAAGCGCTGAATAATTACCTACGTTGTCAGGGCGGTGTTAAAAAACGGCTCGAAATGCTCATTTACTACGTGTAGACTGCGCTTTTTCGCTGTTTTTTGCCTAGCCCTGACTGCCTCGCCAACGTTATTCAGCGCTTCCTTAGAACGCGATATTTTGCCACAAAGCTCAGCGTTTCATGCGGTTATTAATCAAAATCATCAAGCTCATCAAAGTCAAATTCAGCTATAGGCGGATTACCGTCATAGACCAGGTTTTCCCGCATCTGCATATAGGAGTCACGCATGAATAGATAAGGATCCAGCGCGCCCTGTTCCAGCATGCGCGTGGTATACAGCAGGCCGGCGCGCATATCGACAATACTCAGGCCAAATACTGCATTACGAGTCATGTTGTCGTTGATATTATGAACAGGATTGAACTGGAAATAACCCACTGCCAGACCAGTGCCATCACGCAGCGAGCTGGGGCCAAGAAATGGAATCACCAGGTAAGGGCCAGGCCCTATCCCCCAATAGCCAAAAGTCTGGCCAAAATCTTCCCTGTGTTTTGGCAATCCCATCGGTGTGGCCACATCAATAAAGCCAGCAAGCCCAGCCGTGGAATTCCATAGCAAGCGGGCAAAATCAGAAGCTGCTTGGCGAGACTTGAATTGCAGGAGATCGTTGGTCAGCACAACGATGTCGCCCAGGTTGCTGAAAAAATTAGTTATGCCGGTACGTGCAGGCCTGGGAATGGTTTTAACATATCTTTCCGCCACTGGTTTGAGAATTTTTTTGTCAAAATCTGCATTGAATTCATGTACCCCACGGTTGAAGCCTTCCCATGGATCACGTGGGTCAGGCTCGCCAGGGACGGTGGCGCAGCCGGTAATAACAAGCAGTAGACAGAGTAAGGAAAGACGAGGCATCAACAACATATTTCTTATCATCAAGTAGCCGCTGTCTTGTTGGCGCCACAGCGAGTACAGCGGTAAAGAGTAAGCAGGCGACCGAGCTTGACATCAAATGGCCGTTCGTTTTCTACCACCCAGCGGTGAAAACCACTTTTACACAAGGTCTTGCCTTTATGTTTTTCCGCCAGTGTAGGGCGCTTGAATTTAAGTATCTTGCTCATGCCAATAGCTGTGCATCTTGCCAAGCGGGTGATGATACAGCAAACCAGGTTTTGGCAGGGCACCACTTACCCGCATATTGGCAAAGTGACTTGCCGAAGAATGGGGTTTATCAGTCGTGCAGTGTGGTTTAGACAAGGATTTCGTTCAGGGCGGTAAGCAGGGCGGTGTTTTGTTCTGCTGTGCCGACGGTTATGCGCATGTATTGCTCGATGCGCGGCAAGTGGAAATGGCGGACTATGATGCCGCGCGTGCGCAGGGCGGCGGCAAGGTCTGCGGCATCGTGTTGTGGGTGCTGGGCAAAGAGGAAGTTGGCCGCTGATGGTGGCATGTGGAAGCCGAGCTTTGTAAGGCCCGCCCGCAGGCTCTCGCGGCTGCTGATGATTTTCTGTCGTGTCTGCTCAAAATATTCAACATCTTCCAGTGCAGCAACCGCGCCGGCCAGTGCGAGACGGTCGAGCGGATAGGAGTTGAAGCTGTCTTTGACGCGGGTCAGACCGGCGATTAGTTCGGCATGGCCAAGGGCAAAACCAACGCGCAAGCCAGCCAGTGAGCGTGACTTGGAGAGTGTTTGCACTACCAGCAGATTAGGATATTTATCGACCAGGCTGGCGGCACTTTCCCCACCAAAATCAATATAGGCTTCATCGACCACCACCACTGAATCGGTATTGCGCTCCAGTAGCCAGGCGATATCGGCCAGCGGCAACAGGCAGCCGGTGGGGGCGTTGGGGTTGGCAAAGATGATGCCTGCGTTGGGTTTCAGGTAATCGGCAAGGTTGATGGCGAACTTATTATCGAGGGGGATGTTTTCATAGGCTATGTCATACAGTCCGCAATAAACCGGATAAAAGCTGTAGGTCAGATCCGGGAACAGCAAGGTTGCGGGATGTTGTAACAGCGCCTGAAATACATGGGCGAGGACTTCATCGGAACTGTTGCCAACAAAAACCTGCTCTGGAGTGAGTCGATAGTAATCCGCCACCGTCTGCCGCAGCGCCGTGCCGCCTGGATCCGGATAAAGCCGTAAATCATCGCCCACCGCCGCTGTAATAGCCGCCAGCACACGGGGCGATGGGCTATAGGGGTTTTCATTGGTGTTGAGCTTGATAAGATTGTCTATCTTCGGCTGCTCACCAGGGACATAAGGAGAGAGCTGGTGTACACGCGGGCTCCAGTAACGGCTCATAATGATCTCTTACTCAGGATTTGATGCGGTATTCAGCTGAACGCGCATGGGCGGTCAGGCCCTCGCCCCGCGCCAGTACGGAGGCAACCTTGCCTAACTCTGATGCACCAGCCGGTGAGCACATGATCAGCGAGGAGCGTTTCTGGAAGTCGTATACGCCGAGTGGCGAGGAGAAACGTGCCGTGCGCGAGGTGGGCAAGACATGATTGGGGCCGGCGCAGTAATCGCCTACAGCTTCGGCGGTGTGACGACCCATAAAGATCGCGCCAGCATGCTTTATCTTTGCTGCCATTGCCTGCGGTTCAGTCACCGACAATTCCAGATGTTCCGGCGCGATATAGTTGGCTATATCCACGGCATCATCCAGGTCACGCACCTTGATTAAAGCACCACGGGCGGCCAGCGAGGTGCGGATAATTTCCGCACGCTCCATGCCTGGCAGCAGGCGTAAGATGCTTTTTTCGACAGCATCGAGGTAGGCATCGTCTGGACAGAGCAGGATGGATTGTGCGTCCTCATCGTGCTCGGCCTGGGAGAATAAATCCATCGCTATCCAGTCGGGATCGGTCAGGCCATCGCAAATGACAAGAATTTCAGAAGGGCCGGCGATCATATCGATGCCCACCGTGCCGAATACTGCGCGTTTGGCCGTGGCTACATAGATATTGCCCGGGCCGACGATCTTGTCCACCTGTGGCACGCTCTCGGTACCATAGGCCAGTGCTGCCACAGCCTGCGCACCACCGATGGTAAACACGCGATCGACCCCCGCCACAGCAGCGGCGGCAAACACCAGTTCATTGATCACTCCATCTGGAGTCGGCACAACCATGATCAATTCGGCAACGCCAGCCACTTTGGCCGGGATTGCATTCATCAACACTGACGAGGGATAGGCCGCCTTGCCGCCCGGCACATACAGGCCGACACGATCCAGTGGTGTTACCTGTTGGCCAAGTAGCGTGCCATCGGCCTCGGTATAGCTCCATGACTCCATTTTTTGATGTTCATGATAGGCACGCACACGCTCGGCTGCATGTTCCAGTGCTTTACGCTGTGTCTGGCTGAGACCTTGCAACGCTTCTTGCAGGCGGCTTGCGGGGATCTCCAGCTCACTCATGTCCTTGGCTGGCAGGCGATCAAAACGCTGGGTGTATTCCAGCACAGCGGCATCGCCACGCTGTTTTACCGCTTGCAGGATTTCGCGCACAGTGGCGTTGACCTGATCATCAGATACACTTTCCCAGGCCAGTAAATGCTCCAGCTTTGGCCAGAAATCTTTCTGTGCTGTATCCAGTCGTGTGATGTTCATGGGTGGGTTCCGAAATGTTTTACCAAGCGTCAGCCGCAGTTTTTGACAACTGCCTCTCTCATCAACTCGATGAATGATTTTATGCGGCCATGTTTCATTTTCATAGATGCCTTGTTTACTACCAGCCGTGAGCTGATGTCCATGATGTGTTCCAGCGGTTCAAGTCCATTGGCCTTGAGGGTATTGCCAGTTTCCACTAAATCCACGATGCAATCGGCGAGGCCGACCAAGGGTGCCAACTCCATCGAGCCATACAGCTTGATTAGCTCAACCTGGCGACCTTGCTTTGCATAGTAGTTGCGGGTGATGTCGAGATATTTAGTAGCGACACGCAAGCGATGGCGTGGAACCATGTCGGGTTTGCCGGCCACCATCAAGCGACAGCGGGCAATCTTCAAATCCAGTGGTTCATAAAGACCATTGCCGCCATGTTCGAGCAGTACGTCCTTGCCGGTAACACCAAGATCGGCTGCGCCGCATTCTACGAAGGTTGGCACATCCGCGGCACGGATGATTATAAGTTTTACATCATTCTGATTGGTGTCGAGGATCAGCTTGCGGCTGGTGGCCGGGTCGTCCCTGGGCACGATACCAGCGTGCGCCAACAGGGGTAGTGTTTGCTGAAAAATTCGACCCTTGGACAGAGCGATTGTCAATACTGTACTCATGGCATTACATTAGGTAAAAGATTGTCGGTGTAAATGCGCTGATAGTTTTTGTCCGGCAGTCGTTGGATATGTGCGCCGAGCTGCTGCAGTTTTTCTTCAATACATTCATAGCCGCGATCGATATGATAGATACGGTCAACAACCGTATCACCTTTTGCCACCAGACCAGCCAACACCAGACTGGCCGAGGCGCGCAGATCGGTCGCCATTACCGGGGCTGCAGTCAGGGTTTTTACACCCGTGGTAATAGCCGTATTGCCTTCCAGACGGATATTAGCCCCCATGCGCTGTAATTCCTGCACATGCATGAAGCGGTTTTCGAATACTGTCTCGGTGATCGTCGCTGTACCCTCGGCAATGATATTGAGTGCGGTAAACTGCGCCTGCATGTCGGTGGGAAAGGCTGGATAGGGAGCCGTGTAGATGTTTACCGCACGTGGCCGACGACCTTGCATGTCCAGGCTGATCCAGTCCTCGCCAATTTCTATCTTGGCACCGGCCTCGCGTAATTTATCCAGCACGGCATCCAATAGATCGGCGCGAGTGTTTTTTAGCTTCACCATCCCGCCGGTGATCGCCGCTGCCACAAGATAGGTGCCCGTTTCAATGCGATCTGGCATGACATCATAATATCCACCATGCAGGCTATCGACGCCTTCGATGATGATGGTGTCTGTACCGGCACCATTCACCTTGCCGCCCATCATGTTGAGGCAGTTGGCCAGATCGATTACCTCAGGTTCGCGTGCAGCATTTTCGATCATGGTCGTGCCCTTTGCCAGGACTGCGGCCATCATCAGGTTTTCTGTGCCGGTTACCGTCACCATATCCATCACCAGCTTGGCGCCTTTGAGGCGTTTGGCACGCGCCTTGATATAGCCGTTTTCGACCGTGATGTCGGCGCCCATGCGTTGCAGGCCGGTAATATGCAAATTGACTGGGCGTGAGCCGATCGCACAGCCACCCGGCAGCGAAACTTCGGCATGACCAAAACGGGCAACCAAGGGGCCGAGCACCAGGATCGATGCGCGCATGGTTTTGACCAGCTCGTATGGGGCAACAAAGGATGTGATGGAAGAACTATCCAGCTCGGTATTCAATTTTTCATCCACCGTCAAGCTGACGCCCATCTGGCCAAGTAGCTCCATGGTGGTGGTGATGTCGTGCAGGTGTGGCACATTACCCACGGTCAGTGGGCGCTCACTCAATAATGAGGCGGCGAGGATCGGTAAGGCGGCATTTTTAGCGCCTGAGATACGAATTTCGCCATTGAGGCGCGCCCCACCGGTGATGATTAATTTATCCATGCATAGGCTCCGATCCGCAAAATATGTGGGGCGGCGGTTTGATAATGAATGGTCAGAATGATACCTGCAGCTTGCGCTGAGTTTCCCATTCCTCTGGGGTATAGGTCTTGATGGTCAATGCGTGGATGCTGCCGTTAGTGATGCGATCGCCCAAGGTGGCATAGACCAACTGCTGTTTCTTGACCATGGATAGTCCGGCAAATGCTGGGCTGATGACTGTGGCATCAAAATGGCTACCATCACCGCTCACATTGGCTTCACAATCCACAATACCAGCCTCGATAAGATGTTTGATCTCTCTTGTTTCCATGCAGCTTCACCCAAAATCTGTATAAAACGGGAATAATACCTGTTAAATCGAATTATTGTCAGCTGCATCGGCCAGCGGGCCGAGCTCTTGCAATGTAACCGCACCACCTGTAAGGATGTTATCTATTAACTGCATTGGTAGAAATGAAAAACTGTGAAAGCGAGGAATAATGAATAACGTTTTCAGTTTGCAGCGAGGAAATCAGTTAGTCCCGAGGCGCTGGCAATTGCCTGCATTTGGGGCGGGACCGTCTGAAAATGCAGCTCACGGCCCAGGCCACGAGCCAGTCTGGACCATTCTATGAGCAGGGCAAGACCGGCACTGTCGGCGTGAGCAACGGCAGATAGATCCACCAGCAAGGGTGCGCTGCCCGCGACAAACAGTGGGCGGCTCTCGGCCAAAAGCGTGGTTACTGTAGCAAAGGTCAAATCGCCGCTCACACGCAGCCCGGCAGCACTACTGCTGATTTGCGGCGTACTCACTCCTTGCCCACCTCTGCCTTGTCGAAGAGGAATTTGCTAATCATCTGTTCCAGCACCAGGGTAGATTGGGTCAGGGTGATCTCGCTGCCATCCTTGAGTACATCCATATCACCGCCTGGCTCCAGGCCGATATATTTTTCACCGACCAGACCGGAGGTCAGCACTGCAGCTGAAGTGTCCAGTGGCAGCTGATTATAGCGTGCGGCAATACGCAAGGAGACCACGGCCTGAAAGGTCTGCGGATCAAAATCAATCGCTGCAACACGCCCCACGCGCACTCCGCCCACAGTTATAGGCGAGCGCACCTTAAGGCCGGACACATTTTCAAACCTGGCCTTAACGGTATAGCCGCCGTCATCACCTACTACGGTGAGATTGCTCACCTGCATAGCGAGCATGAACAAGGCCGCCAATCCGGCAGCAATGAATACACCCACCCAGATTTCAACTATTCTTGTCTGCATCAGTCCACTCCAAACATCAAGGCAGTCAATACAAAGTCCAGTCCCAGCACTGCCAGTGAAGAATGCACTACAGTACGGGTCGTTGCACGGCTCACCCCTTCCGAGGTGGGTATGGCGTCATTGCCTTCAAACACCGCGATCCAGGTGACGACCAGACCAAACGCCAGGCTCTTGATTACGCCGTTGATCACATCCTTGTCAAAATCCACCATGGCCTGCATCTGCGACCAGTAACTGCCGGCATCGACGCCAAGCAAGAACACGCCAACAAAATAACCGCCGTAAATACCCACGATACTGAAGATGGCCGCCAGCAGCGGCATCGCGATTAAACCACCCAGAAAACGTGGCACCAATACCCGCTTGATCGGATCCACTGCCATCATTTCCATGCCGGATAGCTGCTCAGTGGCTTCCATCAGACCGATCTCTGCGGTCAAGGCAGAACCAGCGCGACCGGCAAATAATAACGCCGTCACCACAGGCCCCAGCTCACGCACCAGGGTCAACGCAATCACAGGCCCCAATGATGCCTCGGCGCCGAAATTAACTAGGGTGTTGTAAAGCTGCAGGCCCAAAACCATGCCGACGAAGGTGCCAGATACCACGATGATCAGTAGCGACAATACGCCAATGGCATAAACCTGTTGCACTATCAGTTTTGGCCGTAAGAGCAGGCTCGGCACACCACGCAACATGACCAGCAAGAGCAAATGCCCGCGCCCCAGTCGTTCGAAAATCCCGAGCCCCTTGCGGCCCAGTTGCGCCAGCCAATCCAGCATCATGTCTTCCCCTCGCTGCCTGCCAGTAGATCATCGGCATAGGCGATGCTTGGGTAATGAAACGGCACTGGCCCATCCGGCAGGCCCTGCAGAAATTGTTGCGCCCAATCCAGGCTTGAATGACGCAATTCCGCCGGTGTGCCATGAGCTACGACCTTACCGCCAGACAGGAGATAAATGTAATCAGAGATCGCTAAGGCCTCTTGTACATCATGAGTGACGATGATTGAGGTCAGATTCAGCGCAGTGTTGAGCGAGCGAATCAGCTTCACCAATACACCCATCGAGATCGGGTCCTGGCCGGCGAAAGGTTCGTCATACATGACCATCATCGGATCCAGGGCAATAGCGCGAGCCAGGGCGACACGTCGCGCCATGCCACCCGATAGTTCATTGACCATCAGCTTGCGTGCGCCGCGCAGCCCCACGGACTCCAGTTTCATCAAGACCAAATCACGCAGCATGGATTCTGGTAAATCCGTGTGCTCGCGCAGGGGAAAAGCGACGTTTTCAAAGGCATTGAGATCGGTCAGCAAGGCACCTGATTGAAACAACATGCCTATGCGTTTGCGTAATTCATACAGGTCGCGATGAGACAGTCGATGTACGTCCTGACCGTCGATGGTGATATTGCCGGCACTGGGGCGCAACTGGCCACCGATGAGTTTAAGCAGGGTGGTTTTGCCGGTACCGCTGGGGCCCATGATGGTGGTGACCTGACCACGGTGGATATCAAGATCTACGCCATCGAAGATCTTGCGACTGCCGCGTGAAAAGCAAAGCCCGCGTATCTTTATTAGAGGTAAGGTGTCCGGCTTATTCACATTATTTATATTTGCCTGCTGCATGGTGTGTCAGTGTCGATGACTTGTGGATTGTAGTCAACCACGCCCAAGCAATTGCGCCAATATCTGTGCCGTGCGCAATGCCTCGATTGAAGGCGGCTTACCATCTACCAGCAAGACACCTGGTTCCGCCAGGGACTCGATAGCGGCGCGTATGGCGCGGGCATCGGCTCCACCTGTCCAGCTCGCCTGAGCTAAACCACCATCACCGACCATGCCAGCGAAACGATCTCCCAAAGCCGTTAGCAGCCTGGGCTCTGGCGGAGTTTTTGCGGCCGCCAGCAACATACTGAAGCCTGCTGTTGTGTCCGCTCGCCACTGCATCGCGTTGGCCTCATTTGCCTGCTGCCACACGGCAGCAGGCACGACGACCGCACGAAATTCGTTGGCGTAATAGCTCAAGCGCCATTCCGGTGGCAAATCTGCGGGATAAAAACTGCCTGACCAGGCGGCATGATCCCAGCCATGAGCTGCAACATACATTGTCAAACCTCTTGTTAAAAAATACACACACCCGTATGTGGTGCCCCTGGCAAATAATCTTCTCTCCCCCAATAAAAATCTGTTTGCTGGCAATGGGATGGTACTGCGCCATGTCCGGACGAGGTGTTTATTAGTTGGATGGCTGGTCTTTTGCGTGGGGAAATTTCTTACCTGGATTGAGCAAGCCGAGTGGATCAAACTGGGCCTTAATTGCCTGCATAAGGGTCAAGGTATCAGGCTCTATCTCACGACTGACATAATCACGTTTAACTAGACCGATGCCGTGTTCGCCAGAGAGTGTGCCATCTAGCTTTAAGACTAAATCAAACACATCGGAAAGGCATAGTTGGGCGCGTGCCATTTCATTCTGATCATCAGGGTCTATCAATAGATTTACGTGGATATTACCGTTACCAGCGTGACCGAAATTGACGATAGTTATTTGGTGAACTTCAGCCAACCGAGTCAGGCCATCGATGAGCTCAGGCAGGTGCGAGACTGGTACAACCACATCTTCATTGATCTTTTTCGGTGCAATCTTGCGCAGGGCAGGTGAAAGCGCCTTGCGTGTTTTCCACAAAGCAGCGACTTCCGCATCTGTTTGTGCCTGTATGATTTCGATACAGCATTCATTACGTGCCGCTTCAATCACGGCTTGCGTAGCCTCGTTAAGACAGGCGGCAGGACCATCCACCTCTATCATCAGCAGCGCCCCGGCCTCGCGCGGCAAGATGTCACCGGCGTAGTCGCGGATCATGGCAATGGCCTGGCTATCGAGAAATTCCAGTGCGCATGGTGTAACAGGCTGCGCCATGATGGCGGCAACCGCTTTGGCGGCACTGTGCACATCGCGGTAACTGGCCTGCAGGGTTTGCCTGGCCTGGGCCAGCGGGGTCAGTTTCAGTGTGGCCTCGGTGATGACTGCCAGGGTACCTTCCGAGCCGATGAGCAGGCGGGTCAGATCGTAGCCAACTACGCCCTTGCTGGTGAACACACCGGCGCGCAGTTCAACGCCGCCACCAGTGACGGCCCTAAGGCCGAAGACATTATCTCTGGTGGTGCCATATTTAACGGCACGCGGCCCGGCGGCATTGCAGGCAAGGTTGCCACCTACACTACAGACGGCGGCACTGGTCGGATCAGGTGGCCAGAAAAAGCCATGCTCTGCTGCTGCATGCTGCACATCCTGATTGGTAACACCAGCTTGAACAAGCATTAACCTATTGGCTGGATCGACACGTAGGATATGATTCATGCGTTCCATCGATAACACAGCACCGCCACAAACAGGGACAGTAGCACCAGTCGTATTGGTGCCGTAGCCGCGTGCCACTAGCGGGATGCGGTAGTTATTGCACAGGCGCAGGATATCGAGCACTTGCTCGTGGCTGGTCGGTCGCAGCACGACATCGGGCAAGGCATGCTGGCGGCTATTGTCATAGCCATAGGTCCAACGTTCATCAATGGCTGTGATACAGCCTTCCTCACCCAGCAGATCGCGCAGAGCTGCGAGTGATTCTGCGGGCAGAGCGTTGCTCACTCGGCGCCAGGCTCGATGTACTCAAACAGCTTGACCACACGCTTGACCTTGCTGGTGTGGCGGGCAATCTCGCTGGCACGCTCGCCTTGTTGCTGCGTCACCAGCCCCATCAAATAAACCGTTTGCGCCTCGGTGAATACCTTGATTTGGTTGCCAGGCACATTTTTTTCAGCAAAAAGTTGGGATTTCACCTTGCTGGTGATCCATGAATCACTGGAACGGCTGGCCATCGAGCTGATGGGTGCAACGCTGATTTCATTGATGACCTGACGCACTTTGGGCACTGTGTAGGTAAGTTTTTCGGCCTTTGCACGGTGATTTGCCGATGCGACTTCACCGGAGAGCAGTACTATTCCGTTGAAACTGGTGACGTTGATATGAGTCTTGCCACGCATCTCCTCATCATTGCGGATCAGATTGCCAGATTTGATGCTGATGGCCTTGTCGTCGATGATCGTGCCGGTAGTGCGGTTATCATCGACAACTGCCACGGCACCTACTGCGGCCGTGCCAACCAGCACCGGTGCGCAGCCTTGCAAGAGGAAAACAACAGTAAATACAGCCAATAGATATTTCATGCTTGGTCAACCTCGCCAAATAAATGCAAATCAATGAGATCACATAAACAGTGAATGATGAGTAAATGAGTTTCCTGGATGCGCGCCGTGTTTTGTGCAGGTACGCGTATTTCGATATCACCTTCAGCAAGTGTTGTGGCCAGGCTGCCGCCATCCCGACCTGTCAGGGCGACGACACGCATTTGCCTGTCATGCGCGGCCTGCACGGCAGAGAGCACATTGGCTGAATTGCCGGAGGTGGAAATGGCCAGCAGGAGATCATCGGCCTGCCCCAGGGCGTGGATTTGTTTGGCAAATACCTGGCTGAAATCGTAGTCATTGGCTATCGAGGTGAGTGTCGATGTGTCGGTGGTCAGGGCCAGCGCAGGCAGGCCGGGGCGTTCGCGCTCAAAGCGGTTGAGCAGTTCGGAGGAAAAATGCTGTGCATCGGCAGCCGAGCCACCATTGCCACAACTAAGGATCTTGCCGCCGATCTCAAGGCAGTGCGACATCATGTCGGCGGCAACGACAATATGTGGCGCAAGCTGGTTTGCTGCGGTCTGCTTGGTGAGGATGCTGTCAGTGAAATGTTGTTCGATACGTTTGAGTTCATTCATGGCTTCAGGCTTCAAATGCGTTGGTCAACCATTCTATCTGGTTTTTCCCAGCTTTCGGTGTGATGGCGATGATATCGAAGCGACAGGGGCTTTGGGCGGCAGCAGGGTATTGCAGTAGATAGTGTTGGGCGGTGGCAACCAGTTTTGCCTGTTTGTGCCTGTCGACACTGGCCAGCGCACTGACAAAGGCCGAAGGGCGGCGATAACGCACTTCGACAAAAACCGTGGTATCACCATCGCGCATCACCAGATCCAGCTCGCCACGGCGACTGTGGTAATTGCGCTGTATTAGGGTAAGCCCACGTTCCTGCAGGTAAGCACAGGCCATCTGTTCGGCATCCTGCCCCAGGGCATTACGATCAATCATGGTTGTTCGCCGTCATCCCTTGTGTTGACCTGCTGTAATGCTTGCGGCAGGCCGCCCTTGAATTGTGCCCAGCTTAGCTGACGTTGCAACTGTCTTTGTGCATTGAGGTGCAGCGTGCCTGTTTCGCCCTGAAAGCGCTCATATGGATATTCTTCCAATACCTTGAGCACAGAGATCAGGTTATAGCTGTCGACACCCAGTGCCAGCAGCCGCTGCAGACTGTTATCAGCAATAGACAGCTTCAGGCTATCCTCGCGTATGCCCTGATTGGGCGTGGTGGTTTTCAGTGCCCAGGGCATATCAGCAAAGATTATATCGTCCATGTCGCGATCGAGCTCCTTGGAGATGGCACCAGAATATACATGCGACGTGGCGAGTACCGGCAGATCGGATGCACGATGAAATCTCAGTTGTGGCCGGATTAGTCGTGCCTGACGCGGAAAGGCGGCGAGAAAGACAAAATCTATATCCTGCCGACGGCGTGGCTCGAAGTATATTTTACGTTTGACCACTGAGCGCACTTGCTGTTGGCGCGCGCTGCTCAGATCAAGGTTGAGCATGCGGCGTAATGGTTGGGCAAAATCATTTTCCTTCGCATCATAATAGATCTGGCTGGCTATCTTGCCGCCCAATTCCTGCCAGCGCTGACTGAAGGCCTGCGCCAGCCGCTCGCCCCATTCGCCCTTGGGCACAAGAATGGCAGCCTGGTTATATGCATGTAGCCAGGCCCGCTCAGCCACCTGCGCGGCTTCTTCTTCAGGCGCAAGGTCAAGTTGATAAATATTCTCCGGCAGGGAAGTGTGATCGCTGGCATTCAGGATCAGTGTTGTCACCGGAAAACTGTGACGTTCAAGCAGTGCGGCTACGCTTTCTTTATTCAGCGGGCCGATAATAAAATCGGCGCCATCTTCTACCGCCTGCGCATAGGCTGGTAAAACCTGTGCAGGCTCTGCCGTATCATGGATGCGTATATCGACCCGCTGTTCGGCTGGGGTGTGATAGTAGGCGGCAAGGACACCATCACGCACTGCCTTGCCTGCGTTGGCAAAACGGCCGGAAAGCGGCAGCAGCAAGGCGATCTGCTTTGCCTGCAACACCAGTTGATCACTGCGGCGCAGCATATTATCGATGATCGACTGTTCGGCTGGATGCCAGGGATAGGTCAGATGCCAGTCTTCGATAAGTGGTTGTAGCTCGCTTGGGCCGAGTTGATATTGTTTGCTGATCTCGGCCAGTGCCAGCCAGCCGCTGAATTCATCTGGTGGCGGTGCATGGCGCAGGGCGCGCAGAGCCTCTGCCGAGAGTTGCCCTAGTTCATGCCAGAGTTGCTGCTGGTTATCTGTCAGGGCCTTTTCATCGAAGAGATAATGGCCACGCCAGACATATTCGCGCGCAGCCTCCAGATGGTTGCCCAACTGGGTATAGGCCAGACCGCGTAGCCGATGATATTCATCCAGTAGCTCATTGGCGCTCTGGCTGGGTGGCGTGATGGCAAGCATCTGCAGCGTACGCTCGGCATTGCGCAGGGCATACCAGGCGCGTGCCTTGAGCAGTTGCAGGCGGGTTTGCGCGTCCTGTCCCAGTTTGGTCGGGTCGATGGACTCGGTCAGTTGCAGTGCCTGGGTTGCTTGTTGGGTATAGCTCATTGCCTCTGCAGCTTGCAGACGAAATTGCTGGCGCTCAGCGTCCGGGTAACTGGGGTCATTGGCCAGGCGCAGGTAGGCGAGGGCCGCTTTCTGATGATCTCCTTCAGGTGCCGTCGACAACGCGGCGCGTGAAGGGGGTTGTGCAGATCTGTCGGCAGGTGGTGTGGCGCAACCTGCGGCAAATAACACAAAGCAAACCAGCAGGCAGAATGTCTTCATTGGCATGGGCATAGAATAAAGAGAATAATAATGCGGCTAGTGACGGCGTTTTGCCTACAAGCGCACAGTATAAAGGAAACGGTCAACCAATGAAGCCAGCCAAGCTGTATGTAGTTGCCACCCCTATCGGCAATCTGGCGGATATGACACCAAGGGCGGTCGAGGTGTTGCAGCAGGTATCTGCCATTGCCGCAGAGGACACTCGCCACAGTGCCGGATTGTTGCGTCATTTCGCTATCCACACACCCTTGTTTGCCCTGCATGAGCACAACGAACGCCAGGCCAGTGCCGAGGTCATACGGCGTTTGTCGGCGGGTGAGGATATTGCCCTCATTTCAGATGCCGGTACTCCGCTGATCAGTGATCCAGGTTTCAATTTGGTGCGCAGCGCCCATGAGCAAGGTATTGCCGTTGTCCCCGTGCCTGGTGCCAGCGCCTTGATTTGCGCCTTGTCTGTGGCAGGTCTGGCGACCGACAGTTTCATTTTTGAGGGATTCCTGCCATCTCGCACAGTGGCACGCCGTCAGCACTTGCAAAACCTGGCTAATGAACAGCGTACGCTAATCTTTTACGAGGCACCACATCGACTCCTGGATACACTGGTGGACATGCAGGAGGTCCTTGGTGCCGAGCGCTTGGCAGTATTGGCGCGTGAGCTGACCAAGACCTTTGAAACCATACGGCGAGCACC
The DNA here is from genome assembly GCA_041678005.1 of Thiohalomonadaceae bacterium. Classification (GTDB taxonomy): domain Bacteria; phylum Pseudomonadota; class Gammaproteobacteria; order Thiohalomonadales; family Thiohalomonadaceae; genus Sulfurivermis. The sequence goes on along the minus strand of JBAYOW010000018.1, from coordinate 713 downwards.
CTTGGCCGAGTTAGTGGAATTTGTTCGCAGTGATAGCGATCAGCAGCGCGGTGAGGCGGTGTTGCTGCTGCAAGGGGCAGCGCCCGCGGCAGTTGATGTCCTGGCCGAGGAGAGCCGGCGGGTGGCCGATCTGCTTGTTGCCGAGTTGCCGGTAAAACAAGCGGCAGCACTGACGGCGAAGATCACCGGCGCACGTAAAAATCTGGTTTATGATTATTTGCTAAAAAAAGCTAATAGACGTACTTAAACAGTATTTTTCGTCAAAAAGCGTGGATTCTGGCGCAGTGGATGCAGACCGTTTGCAAGCACATAGGAATAGTTGTTCCAGCTCTGTGTTTGACAACACACATTTCGTGCGCGGTGCGCACCCTGGCAAATCACCACAGCCACACAAACCTGCTCACACGCAGCGACATCGAAGCGATTAAGCAGGAATTCTGCGCATGCCTTATAGGTAGAGGTAGATAGATGGTTAATTTTTGTTTGTAATGACCTGTTATTTGTGTGTATAAAGGCTGAAAAGCAGGCTTGACTTTAAAAAACATATATGCATAATTGAAATCGTTGATCAAATTGTTATTTCTGAAACATATGGAGGTGAGTCATGTTGGATTTCATTAAAAATTTCATTGCGGACGAAGAGGGTGCAACCGCCATCGAATACGGCCTGATTGCTGCGCTGATAGCCGTTGTCATCATTGCTGGTGTTACAG
>JBAYOW010000017.1:0-41885 GCA_041678005.1 Thiohalomonadaceae bacterium | reverse complement strand
TTAAATAAGTCTGCGGCCGGAAGGATAATTGCCATGATGGTTATAAAAATCATCATGAAGCCCGAAGACTTAAAAGACCACCGAACAACTCATGCATTTCCTGTAAGGCACCCAGACAACAACCTTTTAGGTCATCAGTCACAGGGATGACTTACCCGGTTTTTATTTGGGCAACGACTCGGGGTACCTCAACAGGCGGTTCATTAAATTGTTGAAACAAATTTATCGAATTCTTCAGGTCACAGCACAGTCATAAGCCCTGAAAGCAAAGGAAAACAGCGCAAGATCTACTGCTATGAAAATATGATGATGCCCACGACAAGCTCAAATCGTTACCCGATCCCAAAGATTGTTTGAAACCCGGCCTCAGCTTTGAAATACTCGGTACAGTAGCTGACCAGACGAGCGGCATCAAGGTAGTGATGTAACAGGCAGTGATGTAACAACAAAAGATTCGCCAGAAATCCCTCAATATCCTTTATGGACGAACACTGAAAGTCGGCTGATAAAACTCCCTCTCAACCCCACTTTTTATATTCACTTGTGGATTAGAAAATACGTGCTCTGGTTGGCAAAATTATTTGTTGACCTGTAGTTGACAGTGGTATTTAATGTAGTGGAACATATATATCTCGTAAGGATGGGGTTTATAAGGAAAAATGCTCTCAATAGCTCAATTTTTGCAAGGAAGTAAGTCACCTATACTCGGACTGGATATCAGTACGACGGCCGTCAAGCTGTTGGAGTTGAGTAAGAGTGGCAACCGCTATAGGGTGGAAAGCTACGCCGTTGAGCCACTGCCACCCAATTCCGTGGTGGAAAACAATATTACCGATGTGGATGCGGTTGGCGACGCGATTAAACGTGTGGTCAAGCGTTCTGGCAGCAAGACAAGACATGCCGCTGCAGCGGTAGCTGGTTCGGCCGTTATCACCAAAACCATCTCCATGCCGGCAAACCTCTCGGATACCGAGATGGAAAGCCAGATCCAGCTTGAAGCCGACCAGTACATCCCCTACCCACTTGAAGAAGTTAATCTTGATTTTCAGGTTCTCGGCCCCTCGGAGAACGATCCGAGCAGGGTTGATGTCTTGTTGGCTGCTTCACGCAGCGAAAACGTGGATGTGCGCGTGGCCGCCATAAAGCTGGGAGGGCTGGATGCAAAGGTTATCGATGTTGAAATCTTTGCCATGGAGAACGCTTTTTCACTAGTTGCGGCACAATTACCTGAACGTGGTGTGGACAAGACTGTTGCGGTAATAGATGTTGGCGCGACCATGACAACCCTCAACGTATTGCATGACCTCAAGACTATTTATACCCGCGAACAGATTTTTGGTGGCAAACAGTTGACTGAAGAAATTCAGCGTCGTTACGGCCTGTCCTATGAAGAAGCAGGTATGGCCAAGCGGCAGGGTGGGTTACCAGATAATTATGTGTCTGAGGTGCTGGAGCCATTCAAGGATGCCATGGCGCAACAAGTCAGCCGTTCGCTCCAGTTTTTCTTTTCAGCCAGCCAATATACCAGCGTCGATCAGATTGTATTGGCTGGTGGGTCTGCTTCTATTCCAGGTGTGGATGAATTGATCGAAGCCAAATTGGGGGTGCCAACAATAGTGGCAAACCCGTTTACCAACATGAGTATTGCGCCAAGGATCAAGGCACAGGTGTTGAGCAACGATGCTCCGGCACTGATGATAGCTTCTGGCCTGGCCCTGCGGAGCTTTGACTGATGGCACGCATAAACTTACTTCCCTGGCGTGAGGAGTTGCGCAAAGAGCAACGCAGGCAATTTTTTGTCGTGCTGGTAGGCTCTGCATTTTTGATGTTGCTGGTGGTCGGTTACGTGCATCTACATATCGATAACATGATCCAGCATCAGGAGTCACGTAACAGCTTTTTGCAAACACAAATCAAGGAAGTTGAAGAAAAAATCAAGGAAATCGACAGCCTTGAGCAGCAGGGCAGGCAGATGCGTGCACGCATGAAAGTAATCGAGCAATTGCAGGGCAATCGCTCTGAAATAGTCTATCTATTCGAGGAGTTGGCCAAGGCTGCCCCGGATGGTCTGTATATAATTACTGTCAAGCAGACAGAGCGTACTCTGGCAGTTCAGGGACGGGCTCAATCGAATGCCAGGGTGTCATCATTTATGCGCAATCTGGATGCCTCATCACGGTTCAACAATCCTGTGCTTGATATAATCGAAACAGATAGTAAAGCTGGGCAAGGCATGCGCTCATTTACCCTCCGGGTATCAACTGTTTCAGCTGAGTCAAAGGAATAGTTATGGCACTGGATCTATCACAATTCCGTGATCTTGACCCGAATGATATTGGTGCCTGGCCTACTGCCGCCAAGAGCGCCTTAATAATTGTGGTCTGTTTATTAGTGCTGGTGGCCGGCTACTGGTTTGATACACAGGATCAGCTTGAGGTGTTGGAGCGTGCGCGTAAATCTGAAATTGATTTGAAAAGTCAGTTTGAGCTCAAGCAGGCCAAGGCGGTGAACCTAGACGCCTATCGCCAACAGATGGTGGAAATTGAGGAATCGTTTGGCACCATGTTGCGCCAATTGCCCAGCAAGACAGAAGTGGCTGATTTGTTAGTGGATATCAGTCAGACCGGATTGGCAAGCGGCCTTGAGTTTGACCTGTTTAAACCTGGCAGCGAAAGCCCCAAAGAATTTTATGCCGAGTTGCCCATTCAGATCGTTGTCAATGGCAATTATCATTCTTTTGGCGATTTTGTCTCTGGCATAGCAGCCTTACCTCGTATAGTTACCCTGCATGACATCAATATTGCAAGGCCAACCAGGCAAGGGGCCAAGGCTGATGCGCTGGTCATGCAGACGACGGCGAAGACCTATCGCTATCTGGATGAAGAAGAGATCACAGCTGCTCGCAAGGCTCAGACAGACGCCAGAAAAAAAACAAAACGATGATTGTCTTGCTATGGCAAATGGATTTATTGGTTGCGTAATTTGGGATAGGGACAGGGTGACATGTTGATCTCAACAGCAAGAAATACTATGGGACAAGGGTTAAATATGTCGGCTGAGTTCATGGCGCGAATATTGCTGCTGTGCGTCGTGGTCATGCTGGGCGTTAGCGCCTGTAGTGGTGACAAGCATTCGTATTTGGTTAGTTATATAGACGAGATAAAGGCACGCAAGGCAGGAAGAATACCAGCCTTGCCGGAAGTCAAAAGCTATGAGCCGTATACTTATATTAGAGATGAATTGCGTGATCCATTCAAACCAACAGCAAATGAGGCAATAGCTGATAATGCGGCAGGTTCAGGCCTGCTGCCAGATATGGATCGTAACAAGGAGCCGCTGGAGGCATTCCCATTGGATGCCTTGCAGTTTGTTGGCTATCTTGAGCAAGAGGGCCGCATTTGGGCAGTGATCACAGCACCAGATAGTCTGGTTTATCGTGTTGAAGAAGGTAACTATATTGGCCAAAACTTCGGACGTATTACGCATTTAAATGAAACTCAGATCACCATCCAGGAAGTCATTCCCAATGGTCTGGGAGGATGGATCGATCGTGAAGCCACATTGAAGTTGGCAGAGTAAGCATCATGGAGTGCTCAAGCATGAATACTGATACTAAACCACAGATAGGGCACAGAGCGGGAGAGACTCAAATGCGTGGCATTGTGGCGGCAGGACGTGTTATGGCTGCATTGGTTTCTCTGGCATTTCTGGTAACAGGTGTGGCTAATGCAGATCCATTGCTGCTGGATGATGTCAGTCACAGCTCTTTGCCCGGCGATCGTGTACAGATACGATTCGAGTTATCGGCAGATGCCCCTGAGGCGACTGCATTTACCACAGATAATCCTGCACGCATTGCTATTGATTTGCCAGGCGTGGCTCTGGGTGATGTGCGGAAGAGTCAGAATATCGGGCTTGGTGTTGTGCGCGGTGTGCAGACTATTGAAGCAGGTGGCCGCAGCAGGGTTGTAATCAATCTGGTGCGTTTGGTGCCCTATCAGATCAAGTCAGATGGCAATGCGGTTGTAATAATCATAGGTGCGGGCGATGAAGCTATAGCCACAGCCAATGATTCATCTTCGTCAACAGAAAAAATATCGAAAAAACCGGCTGGCAACAAGCAGCTGAACAATGTTGATTTTCGCCGTGGTGAACATGGCGAGGGTCGCGTGATTGTTGATCTGTCCAGCTCCTCTATAGTGGCAGATATTAGTGAGGAGGCCGGCAAGGTGGTGGTTGAATTTTTATCTACCACACTACCAGAGCAACTGGAGCGCCGCTTGAATGTGCTGGATTTTGCCACGCCTGTAGCGACTATTGATACATTTACCCGTGGCAATAATGCACGCATGGAGATCGCCGCAACTGGCAAATATCAGCACCTGGCCTACCAGTCAGGTCGAACCCTGGTAATTGAAGTGCTGCCAGTGTCTTTGGCTGATGCGGAGGCGGTGAAAAAAGAGAAAGAACAATATGTCGGTGAGAAGCTATCGCTTATTTTTCAGGATATCGAGGTCCGCGCGGTATTGCAGTTGCTGGCAGATTTTACCGGCATGAATCTGGTTACCAGCGATAGCGTTGGTGGCAATATTACTTTGCGGCTGAAAAATGTGCCCTGGGATCAGGCGCTGGATATCATCCTCAAGGCGCGTGGGCTAGGCATACGTCAGACGGGCAATATAATGATGGTGGCACCAAATGACGAGCTGTCAGCTCGTGAAAAGGTTGAGCTTGAGGCGCAGCAACAATTGCGTGAATTGGCGCCGCTTTATAATGACAATATTCAGATCAATTATGCCAAGGCCGGCGAGCTGGCTGCATTGATAAAGTCGGAGGATAACTCGCTACTGTCTGAGCGCGGCAGTATCACGATAGATGAACGCACCAACATGCTTCTGCTCAAGGATACGGCCGAGAATCTGCAGGCAATTCGTAAGCTGGTCAAGGAGCTGGATATTGCAGTGCGACAGGTTATGATCGACTCGCGCATCGTTCTGGCCAAGGATGATTTCAATAAGGAACTGGGCGCCCGTTTTGGCGTGACTGATATAAGTAACAACAACCCGCTCAAAACGCCGAGCTCAACTATTACCTCCGGTAACCTTGGTGCCACAACACAAATTATTGATGGTGGTGGTGGGGCACCGAGCGATCGCTACAACGTCAATCTGCCGGTTTCAAATATGGCCACTGGCGCAGCAGGGACAATCGGTCTGGCACTTGCCCGCCTGCCTTTGGGCACCCTGGTTGAGCTTGAATTATCAGCCGCGCAGGCTGAAGGCAAGAGTGAGGTGGTTTCCAGCCCGCGAGTGATTACTTCCAATCAAAAGGAAGCGATTATTGAGCAGGGCGTGGAGATCCCATATCAATCTTCTTCCGGCAACACGGGTACGACAGTTAATTTCAAAAAAGCAGTGCTGCGTCTGAAGGTGACGCCGCAGATAACACCGGACGACCGCATTATCATGGATCTGCAGGTCAATAAGGATAGTCCTGATTATGCGCGTGCTGTATTGGGCCAGCCGCCCATCAATACCCAAAATGTTACTACTCAGGTACTGGTGGATAATGGTGAGACTATCGTGCTTGGTGGCGTTTATGAGCAGTCCAAGCAAAATAGCGTTAACCGTGTCCCGTTTTTTTCTGATATACCATTGCTTGGCGTGTTGTTCCGTAATACATACAACTCAGATGAAAAATCAGAACTACTGATCTTTGTCACGCCAAAAATTGTTAAAGACTCAATGTCCATTAATTGATGGTATGAATCCAGCCGATAGTCACTGCGCCATCACCCGCACACCATGGTGAAATATCTGGCGCAAGACTTGAGCATGGCTGCAATGGAAAGACAGTAGGAAGTATTGGTAAGCGTGGTGTCATTTACTTGTGTGTAAAAAGTAAGTGAAAAAACTAAAATAAATCATATACGGTTGACTACACCTGACGGAGACATTGGTGATGTATACGAAGACATTGAAGACATGTTGCTCGCTGTTGCTGGTGATGATAATGACAGCTTGCGGCGATACACTGGATGAGAGCGGTAGTGGGGGTGATAAAAATCAAGTCTATACCCTAAAACTGGAATCGGGCCTGACTTCAATTTCCGCAGGAGGCTGGACAGAAATTATTGCTAATATAATAGATGGAAATGGCAATGGATTCATCGCTCAAGAGGTGGATATCACCTTCAATTCCACTTGCGTTGTGAATGGGAAGGCCTTGCTGGACAGCCCGGTAACCAGTGTCACAGGTACCGCTATCTCCACCTACGAGGCAAAGGGCTGCGAGGGAGACGACGTAATTGTTGCGCGCGCCAGTTGGGAGGAAGAAGACATAACAGGGAATACGACGGTGGCAATCTCAGTAAGTGGAACCATTACAATAAACGTGGCGCCAAGCACCATGGGTGCGATTACCTTTGTGGACTCAACTCCGAGCATGATCGGCATCAAAGGTGCAGGCTTGCCAGAGTCGGCCAGAGTAACTTTCAGGGTATCGGATATCTCTGGTGGTCCGCTTGCGCGGCAAGTAGTGGATTTCAGTCTTAATTCGGATAAAGGCGGTGTTAGCTTGGCCAACGTCGAGGGTACAACTAATCAAAACGGCGAGGTAAGTGTTGTCGTGAATGCCGGCACGATAGCGGCAACTGTGCGGGTGACCGCGGCATTGCGCAGCAATCCCGCCATTAAGACCCAATCACGTGGTTTAGCGATCTCTACCGGCGTAGCAGAGCAGGATAGATTCTCTTTATCCGCTGACATACTAAACCCTGAGGCATTCAATTATGATGGTACTGAAGTTTTTTTGACTGTGCGTGCAGCTGATCGTGCCGGCAATCCAGTACCGGATAATTCAACTGTGTATTTTACCGCTGAGGGAGGTCATGTGGAACCATCCTGCGAGACGGAAAATGGTGTCTGTTCTGTTGCCTGGCGAAGCGCCAATCCGCGCCCTGCAGATGGCCGCGCTACTGTGCTGGCGGTGATGGATGGTGAAGAAAGCTTTAATGATTTCAATGCAAATGGCTACTTTGATCCAGGCGAGTCATTTGTAGATCTGCCTGATGCCTGGCGCGATGATAATGAAAATGGTCGTTATGATGCAGGTATCGAAGAATTCCGCGATTATGATAATACTGGCGTTTTTTCAGAAGGCGACGGGTGCTTCACTGGAGTCTTGCGCAACTATCAGCCAGGAGACGCGTGCTATAACAGGGCAAAATCCATCGAGGTCAGAGAGAACCTGGTGCTGGTAATGTCCGGTTCTTATGCGGATATTATAACTCCTCGCGGCGGATTTTCCTCATGTGCTGGCAGTGTGAGTAGTGATCTATTTACCATAAAAGACGCACGTTCAAACCCAATGCCAGCGGGTACTAAAATAGGAATTACGGTAAGCTTCGGTGAATTGGTAACACCGGAAGAATATATTGTATTTAGTACCAACAACAAGAGCATTGAAACCCTGCGATATAGTGTTGCCTGGAAAGGAACCAAAGATCTTGATCCTGGTGAAACTGAAGCTGGGGCCATGACAATTACCGTAACTACCCCGAATGGAAATCAGACGGTCAAAACACTGCCTCTATCGCATGCGGAAGGGGCTGCTTGCGCTTTTAGCCCAGGACCATAATGCTTTACAGATTTGACATCACCCTGTAATAACAGGGTGATGTCTTGAAGCAGGCTATGACATGAGCAAGTAAAGCGGATAGACTTGGCGCATACATCAGTCAATACTGGTTAATAGGCTAGCCAGTATCCGACAGAACATCTCATGATCCAGGTTCGAGTTACTTTTCATATGCTATCCGCGCAATCCAGAGCAACAAACAACCTCTTTCTTGTCGGCCCCATGGGATCAGGCAAGACCACGATTGGTCGCCAGTTAGCCAACATCTTGCGCCTGGACTTCAATGATAGTGATCATGAGATCGTGCGTCGGACTGGCGCGAGTATTCCGCTAATCTTTGATATCGAAGGTGAGGAAGGTTTTCGCCAACGTGAAAGCGAGGTTATTGCCGAACTTACCCAGTCCTCGGGCCTGGTTTTGGCAACCGGTGGTGGCGCTGTGTTGCGGGAAGAAAACCGTCGGCATCTGCGTGAGCGCGGGGTGGTGATCTACCTCTTTGCCTCGATAGAGCAATTATTGCGGCGCACATCGCGCGATCGCAATCGTCCTTTACTACAGACATCAGACCCACGAGCCAAGCTGGAAGAATTGATGCAATTGCGTGATCCTTTATATCGTGAGGTTGCAGACATGATTTTGTATACCGATGATCGTTCAGTGCGTAGCGTTGTGAAAGAAATTCTTATCCGGTTGGAAGAGATGGACAGCTCGCACAAAACTAATACAAATACGGTAAAATAGTTCATTTCACTTGTCTGTGGTAGATAAATTGATATCGATCTTTCTATAAATCGTCTTATTATCAGTGCCAGCATACAGGCTCATCTTATGCGCCAGGCCCAGCTCGTGATAACCATGTCCGTAAAGGTAGTAACTGTCGACGTCTAGCCATATTCTGTAAAAACCCTACTTATGATAATCAACAGCTAATTGATTTTAGAATTGTTATAATGTCAGATCGATTTGATTTTGCGTGAGATTGCTGATGACTTCCTGTCTGAAAAGAAAACACGATTTAAGCATGGCAGAGGACGATATGTCCGTGCATGATTTGGACGCGGCTGTTTTGTTGTCTGACTTGAAACGACATTTCTTTCATACTTTGGGACGCGATAAGTATTGTAGTGTCCCGCATTATGCATATCAGGCCTTGGCCTTGGCGATCCGCGATCGTCTGATGGCGCGCTGGAAGAAGACGACATATGCCTATATTGAACAGCGTAGTCGCCGTGTGCATTATCTTTCTCTTGAATACTTGATGGGGAGAGCTTTGAGTAATGCAGCGCTAAATTTAGGTATAGAAGACACGACAAAAGGCGTTTTGCACGAAGTTGGTCTGGTCATGGAAGAGCTGGCTGGTTGCGAGCGCGATGCAGGACTTGGCAATGGTGGCCTCGGACGTCTTGCCGCCTGTTTCCTTGATTCATGCGCCACCATGCAGCTGCCTGTCTTTGGCTATGGTCTGCGTTATGAATACGGCCTGTTCCGCCAGGAGATTCAGAATGGCCACCAGGTCGAGGAGCCGGACCATTGGTTGCGTAACCACCATATCTGGGAGCTTGAGCGGCCAGAATATACTCGACAGATCAAATTTGGCGGGCAAACAGAAACCTGGACTGATGACAGTGGCAAGCTACAGGTGCGCTGGATAAATACACAGGATGTATTGGCTGTTCCCTATGATGTGCCGATACCTGGCTACCAAAACGGTACGGTAAACACGCTGCGACTGTGGAAGTCAGTGGCTACGGATGAATTTGATCTTGGTGAGTTCAATGCTGGCTCATATACCGAATCCATGCGGGCAAAGAATGACGCAGAGCACATCACCATGGTGCTTTATCCTAATGATGCATCGGAGAATGGCAAGGAGTTGCGCTTGCGGCAGCAGTATTTGCTCGTGTCAGCCTCCTTGCAAGATATTCTGCGCTGTTGGGTTAGGTTCTATGGTCAGGATTTCAGCCTGTTTGCCGAGAAGAATTGTTTTCAGCTCAACGATACGCATCCGGCAATCGCAGTGGCGGAGCTCATGCGGTTGCTGATGGATGAGCATGGGATGGAGTGGGAGGAGGCCTGGGCGATTACTACAAAAACCATGGCCTATACCAACCATACGTTATTGCCAGAGGCCCTGGAGAAATGGCCGGTGCGTTTATTCAGGCGTTTGTTGCCTCGTCTGCTCGATATTATTTTTGAAATTAATGCATGTTTTTTAAGGCAGGTAACAAGGTACTGGCCTGGTGATGCAGATCGCATGGCGCGCATGTCGATCATTGAGGAAGGCCATGATCCAATGGTGCGCATGGCATATCTTGCTATTGTAGGTAGTTTTTCTGTCAATGGTGTAGCTGCGCTGCACTCAAAACTGTTGGCGGAAGGATTGTTCCGCGATTTTTATGAGCTCTGGCCAGAGAAATTCAACAACAAGACCAATGGTGTTACCCAGCGGCGCTGGCTGGCTGCCTGCAATCCTGAGTTGCGTGGTCTGTTGGTAGATCTTATCGGCGCAGAGTGGATCACAGACCTGACACAATTACGCAAATTGTTACCCATGGCCGATGATCAACTGATTCAGGAGCGCTGGCGGCAGATGAAGTTTGCCAATAAAGTACGCTTGGCAGCATTGATACAGGAAGACTGTGGGGTGAATTTTGATCTGGACATGATGTTTGATGTGCAGGTCAAGCGCATCCATGAATACAAACGCCAGCTGTTGCTGGTGCTACATGTCATTCATCTCTACGATCGAATCAAGCGTGGCGATACGCAGGACTGGACACCACGAGCTGTCCTCGTAGGTGGCAAGGCCGCGCCAAGTTATGCGATGGCTAAACGCATTATTAAGTTGATCAATAACGTCGCTGATGTCATCAACAATGATCCGGCTACAGAGGGTCTGCTGCGTCTTGCTTTCCTGCCTGACTATCGCGTGTCTGCGATGGAGATTATTTGCCCAGGTACTGATTTATCTGAACAAATTTCAACGGCAGGCAAGGAGGCTTCAGGTACCGGTAACATGAAATTCATGATGAACGGCGCCATGACTATCGGCACACTTGATGGAGCCAATATTGAAATCCGCGAAGAAGCTGGTGCAGAGAATTTTTTCCAGTTTGGTCTGACGGCGGCTGAGGTGGAAGATATGCGCAAGGCATATGATCCTAACGCCATCATCGCAGCAGATAAAGATTTGCAGCGCGCCATGCAACGCCTGGAAACTAATGATTTCAGTGTGGATGAGTCAGGCTTATTCGACCCTATAGTGCAGGCGATCCGCAGTCCTCACGATCCATGGTTGGTAGCGGCAGATTTCTGTGATTATGTCGCTGTGCAGAAAACTGTAGCAGAGACTTATCGTAATCAAGAACAGTGGACGCGTATGAGCATTATCAATACTGCAACTAGTGGCAAATTCTCCTCTGATCGAACTATAGGCGAGTATGCCGAGGATATATGGAAATTAAAGCCTGTCGCGGCCGAGCCAGTTGTCAGTGGTGACTGATTACATGTCGGCGTGACATGCTGATGTACAAGGGGTGTGCGCCTTGCACATCAGCACCAGCCCTAAAACTTTAGCCAGGCCGCATATATTTCACCAGAGTTTCTTCTCATGCCTTGAAGAAATATGCAATTTGGCTCCGTAGAGTGCGTCATGTGCACTGTATTCTTATTTATATATTTATTATCAGTCTGCTCGGTCGTCGCGGGATTTGCCTTCATTGACCTTGAGTTGTCGGCCATGAAATTCCATGCCATCCAGTGCCTTGATGGCTGCTTGAGCGGCATTTGCCCCCATTTCCACAAAGCCAAAGCCACGCGGGCGGCGAGTCATGCGATCGGCCATGATGCGGACGGAGTGAACGGTGCCGTACTGACTGAACAGTTCTGCTAAATCCTCTCTGGAGGCTCGATAGGCCAGATTACCAACAAAAACCGAGCAAGTGTCGTCTTGACTGTCTGCGGTAATTTCTTTTGTATTTTCAATACGCAAATTGGCCAGCAAGACTGCAATTAGTGCACCAGCGCCTGTACCAAAGGCGAATGCTGTTTGGCTGGAGAGTTCTGCTTGCAACAGCGGGAAGAGAAAATAGCTCAAGACAGCAAGAATGGGGGCAATTATCAAGGCACGGATATAGATAGAAGATGAGTGAAGATAAATTTTCATGATAGTAAGAACCTTTTATTTTATAAAATAGAGTCTACCCAGAGGGGCAATGGCTATGAAATGAGTCAGGCCATGAATTTTGTGGCGGTTATATTGGCATGACCAGTACATCATACCATTCCATAATGGTGATATAACGAGAACGTGAACTGCCGACATGGATGTGTTCAAGGCGTACCTGATTTCAAGGACTTAAAACGTGGATTAGTAAGCGTGAGGTTACCCTGAAATCATCGAGTAATTTTTTCTTGTAGATGATGAGTGATGAGTGCAGGCAAACGGCTATTGCAGATCGTTGAATTGGGTGGCTACCCCAATTTTGTGCCTTTATTTCGTTCCCTGGGATATGAAGTGGAAGTGGTTACTTCAGGGCGCAAGGCAATAAGTTTTTTGAAGGCTCACCGTCCGGCAGCTGTTGTAGCAGAATTCAATTACATACCTGATTTTCGTGATCGCACCGGTTGGCTGGAGTCGGTATTGGCCACATTGCAGGCCATGCCGGATACTCAGATGGTGGTTTTTTATCAGCCGACAGAGCAGGAGCAGTTTGCTAGCTTGTGCCAGCGTTTCTCTCATTTCACTGCTTTGCCACAGCCGATCGACTCAGCCGCCCTGGAGGCCGCACTTAGTTTAGGAAGCGCTGAATAATTACCTGCGTTGTCAGGGCGGTGTTAAAAAACGACTCAAAATGCTCATTTACACGTGTAAACTGCGCTTTTTCGCCGTTTTTTGCCTAGCCCTGACTGCCTCGCCAACATTATTCAGTGCATCCCTAATCTTGATATTTCATTCGCGTGGTAATAATGCCCGGCGCAGCTCGGCTGTATTTTTATGGATGCTGTGGCAACGTCCACAGGTGTATGCACCAAGAACACCAAGCGCCTCATCTGTTTGCTGTGTGTCGTTCTGCGATAAGCCATCGTTTAGCTTACTTAGTGCCTGTTGCGCCATGGCACCAAAGATGCGTTCTCGTGGTGCTTTATCTTCCTTGTGACAGGTAGTACAGCTGGTCGAGAGATCTTTGGTGGCGGCGATGAAGCCATTACCGGACTCCTGGGCAATTTTGTGACGTTGATCCTGCTGCGCGATCTTGATGCGGTTCATCAGCATGCCCATACGTTCCATGTGTTTTGGATAGGGAATTTCCTCCAACGTTTCGCTGCTTTCTACAGTCACGTCACGATAATCCGGTATGCGGTATATGAGTGTCACCATGGCACGGTTTTCGTTATGACAAGAACGACAAGTAGTGCCTAGCCGATGGAGCGCACTGTTCACTCCATTTTGATCGCCTTGTTTGGCAGCTGTCACCAGGTTGTCTGCTTGAGTTTCTTCAATTTCATCGCTCCATTCAGGCACCATTTTTGCGAGCTGTTTATAGCTCTTGGCAAAACGTTCAGCCCATTGAACAGTGAGCTTGTCATCGCCAAGGGCGTTGTATTCGCCCACCGCCTGCATGGCGCGCCGTAATGAGAACATGGTGTGCAGCCATACCTGACGCTTATTGGCTGGCGGATACCATTGCGCCAGTGAGTCCGGTGGCAGGGATAGTTGGCGTGTCTGTTCTTGTGCCATGGCCGTGGTGGAGAAAAGCAGGCAGGCGAGGATCAGTGATGAACGTAGTTGGTACATGACGGCTCCTGTTGCTGCTGATTAATATATAGCAGAATTTAGCGCGGTAGATACAATATCATGACGAGGCAGAAGAGCGTGACCAGGACAAAGAAGATCAAAAAACGTCGTCGGCGCAGTGAGCTTTTTTCTGTGGGTTGAAAATGTGAAGTGGCCTGGCAATTAGGACAGTTGTCCTGCTCTATCGGCACATCGCCACCACAGTAGAGACACTTAACTTTGCTCATTCCGCATTGCCCGGCAGAAGCCGCAGAATGATTGTGTCTGGCTCCGGTGAGTCAGGATCAACGACAAGCTGTATATTGATACGCGATTCACTGTGCTTTGTCTGATTCATTATTCTCTTGTGGCGAGCAATTGGTTCACTGTTTCAGGTGTCATATCCAGACCCGCCCCCAGCCCGGGGTTGATGGTCAGTCCAAGGCCTGCCCCCATTTTTTCCAGCACCCATGTGAACTCTGCCAATAAACCACCTTCATAGCCAGGGTAGTCCTTAGTGAAGAATTTGGCTCGCTCTGGGCTGGTGAACAAGACGATGATATCAAAGCCTTCGCCACTATCAACAGTCAATGGGTTAGCGCTTTGCGAGGTTTGCAGGCCACCGATGGCATGCTTTTCATAAATGGGCATGAATACCTGTGAAGAGAGCAGGGCATGCATGAACTCTTCTTCGCCAAGGCGTCCTTCCTGGGCTGCCAGCAGTTGTTGTTCGAGATCATTTTGAGGGGTGAATGTTTGGCTCATGAGTCTGCCTTGGTGGTGAAATTGAGTTGAATTATCTGGGTCAAGATTGAGCTATTGCCGCCTGGATGGCAAGGTCTGTTGAGTTCATGTAGAAAATTCTATCAGCGGTACCGTCATTTCCGCATAGCTGATCCCGCCATGTACACCCAGGTGATGAAAAGGTTTTTCATGGGCCAGACGATCGCGCAGGATATTGTTTTCACGCATCAGCAGGACATAATCGCCAATCCTTTCCTGTAGACGTGGGTGAGGTTGGCCGAGGCCAAACCAGCCTTCAGCAATAAGCTCTGCGCTATTCACTACCTCGCATTGCGCTGATAATTCTTTATTCACATAATCAAGAAAATTGGCTTCCTGGCCGTGGCGCAGGTAGCAATATACAGCCCGTGACTCGCCACAGAGTGGTATGGCCAGCGTGGACTCCAAAGCGGGATGTTCGCTCAGTTGCAGGGTGTGTTGCTTGTCAGTATCAATGAAGCCGTGATCGGCGCTGACCAGTAATAAGGCACCGCTACCTTGCAGGGCGGCACAAGCAGCAGCAAAAGCGCTGTCAAGCGCAAGGAAGTGTTCACGTACCTGGTTTGAATAGCTGCCATATTGATGGGCAAGACCATCCAGCTCGCTCCAGTAGGCATAAAGATATTGTGGTAGTCCATTGGCTAAGGCGTTTACTAACTGCAGAAAAAAATCATCCATATCTTGATAGCCAAGTCGCCGGGTCGAGCCAGACAGCGCACGGTTGTAATCACTATCGATAAGCCACTTTGGGCTGAGCAAGCTGGTGCGTATATTGGCTTGTGCATGCCAGGGATCGGCGCCAATAAATTGCCGAGGATTCCAGCCAGCAGCACTATAGGCCACGCCGCCATGTCGCGGCATGAAAGGCAAGATGGTTGCCACGCTGCCCAGCTCACGCAACCACATGTGCCAGCCAGTGATGGCGTGTTGTTGTGGGGCTACGGCAGTGGCCAGGCTGGTTATGCCGCTGGCGGTGGTGGATGGGAATACCGAGCTTAATGTGGCAGTTCTGGCGCGCGCCAGGTGGCTGTCAGGGTATTGCTCCAGCATGTTGGCGCCCAGACCATCGATGAGCAGCAGGGCCACTGGGCGCTGGCGTAATTTTTCTGCTGGTAGTTCGGCCAGGGGAGAATAAGCCGTTTTCTCTGCCCCCCAGGCGCTGGCGAGGCTGGCTGCCAGGTTGACTATGCCGCGTTCGTAGTTTGGTTTCATATGTTTGTTGGTGTGAGTCCGCTCTCTGCGGTAAAATAGTCAGCTTTCTTTTATCCCTTCATCTTCGGTAATTTCTTTGTGATTGAAAATTTACGCAACATCGCGATCATCGCCCACGTCGATCATGGCAAGACTACGCTTGTCGACAAACTCTTGCAGCAGTCCGGCACCTTCAACTCCCGTAGTAATCCGGGCGAACGGGTGATGGACTCCGGTGATCTGGAACAAGAGCGCGGCATCACCATTCTAGCCAAGAATACTGCCATTGATTGGCAGGATTATCACATCAATATCGTCGATACCCCAGGACATGCTGATTTTGGTGGCGAGGTTGAGCGTGTCTTGTCGATGGTGGATTCAGTGCTGTTGCTGGTGGATGCCATGGACGGGCCGATGACGCAGACTCGCTTTGTAACACAAAAGGCCTTCGCACGCGGCCTGAGGCCGATTGTCGTAATTAACAAAGTGGATCGCCCTGGCGCACGGCCGGACTGGGTGCTGGATCAGACATTCGATCTGTTTGACCGACTTGGCGCCACTGATGAACAACTGGATTTCCCAGTAGTCTACGCCTCTGGCCTGCATGGTTATGCTGGGCTTGATGCCGATGTGCGCAGTGGCGATATGACGCCGCTGTTTGAGGCTATCGTAAAGCATGTCGCGCCACCTGAGGTCGATGTGGTGGGGCCGTTCCAGATGCAGGTTTCCCAGCTTGATTACAATAGTTATATCGGTGTCATTGGTATTGGTCGTATCCAGCGAGGTTCGATTAAGTCGAATTCGCCGGTTACCCTGGTGGATCGTGAAGGTAAGCGACGCAATGCGCGCTTGCTGCAAATCCTTGGCTTTCATGGCCTGGATCGAGTTGAAGTAGCACAGGCGCAGGCCGGTGAAATCATCGCATTTACCGGTATCGATGAGCTGAATATCTCCGACACTCTTTGTGATCCCAAGGCCGTGGAGGCATTGCCGCCATTGGTGGTGGATGAGCCAACCGTGAGCATGACTTTCCAGGTGAATAATTCCCCCTTTGCTGGCAAGGAAGGTAAATTTGTTACCAGCAGGCAGATTTATGAGCGCCTGCAGCGTGAGCTGATCCACAACGTTGCCTTGCGCGTGGCCGAGACTGGTGACCCTGACAAGTTTCGCGTCTCTGGTCGTGGTGAGATGCATTTGGGTGTCCTTATTGAAAATATGCGTCGTGAAGGCTACGAGCTGGGGGTATCGCGCCCAGAGGTCATCGTGCGTGAGGTAAATGGAGAGAAGCATGAGCCTTTCGAGCAGCTTACCGTGGATGTGGAGGAGCAGCATCAAGGCACAGTCATGCAAAAGCTGGGTGAGCGCGGCGGTGAGTTGAAAAATATGCAGCCTGATGGCAAGGGCAGGGTACGCCTTGACTATATTATTCCAGCGCGTGGCTTGATTGGGTTTCGTAACGAATTCATGACTGCAACTCAGGGATTGGGTCTGATTTATAGTGTGTTTGATCATTATGGTGCCGTGAAAAAAGGTGACTACGGTCGTAGGATCAATGGTGTCTTGATTGCCAATGGTGCTGGCAAGGCTCTGGCCTATGCACTGTTCACTCTGCAGGAACGTGGTCGCCTGTTTATTGGTCACGCCGAGGAAGTTTATGAGGGCATGATCATTGGGATTCACTCACGCGATAATGATTTGGTAGTCAATCCACTCAAGGGTAAACAGCTAACCAATATTCGTGCAGCAGGCACGGATGAAAATCTGCTGTTAGTCACACCAATCCGTATGTCGCTGGAGCAGGCACTGGAATTCATCGACGATGATGAGCTGGTGGAGGTTACGCCCAAGTCCATACGCCTGCGCAAGAAAATACTCACTGAAAATGAGCGCAAACGTGCCGGGCGAGCCAGTAATCAAGGCTGATAATATTCAGGTCTGATTTTAGTCGACAACGCGCCGCTCTACCGAATGCTGAGTTGAGCTGACGGATATCGTGCCTCCCTTCACAATGGTTTTCTGTTAGGGGAGTGTTTTTGACAGGCGAAAAAAACCCCGGCGAGCCGGGGTTTTGTCCTTTTATTATCCTTGTCCGGAAAGAGAGCTGGGTGATCGTCCTGATCTTGCTTCGTTTTCGGTAACCCGCCATCCTGGCAGGTATTGATATTCCGTATCCTCGCATCCTTGTGATACCCCGCATCCTTGCAGGATCAAGATTGATTATGGCAAAAAACTGCAAGATGGGAAGTCGGCTACTTGCTGTAGCCAATGTAAGCATTTTCTTACATTTATATACGTTTTGTGTGTGATTAATGTCGGCGCTGCAGAATCCTGGTGGTTGATAAATAATAGCCATCACCCACATGCA
This sequence comes from Thiohalomonadaceae bacterium, assembly GCA_041678005.1. Classification (GTDB taxonomy): domain Bacteria; phylum Pseudomonadota; class Gammaproteobacteria; order Thiohalomonadales; family Thiohalomonadaceae; genus Sulfurivermis. The sequence goes on along the minus strand of JBAYOW010000017.1, from coordinate 24,132 downwards.
ACGAAGCTGTATGTGGGTGATATACCTTTATCTCATACCTTTATCCCATACCTTGATGAAACATGCGGGTTAGAATGATATTTCATCCATAGAAATTGGGGGGATCATGCAGGTCCTTTATCCTGAATTATTAGCTTATGTGACCCACACTTTGGCAGTCGAGCCGCCGCACAAGCTGTATGTCGAGGAATGTGGTAATCCAGCCGGTCTTCCGGTGCTTTTTGTCCATGGTGGCCCGGGGGCTGGGTGCGAGGATTATCATCGGCGTTTTTTTGATCCACAACGCTATCGCATTATTTTGTTTGATCAGCGCGGGTGTGGTCGTTCCACGCCGCATGCATCGTTGGAGAACAATACTACCCAGGCTCTGGTGGCCGATATGGAGCATATACGTCAGCATCTTGGTATTGATAGCTGGGTATTGTTTGGTGGTTCCTGGGGTTCTACGCTGAGCCTGGTTTATGCCGAAACTCATCCTGAGCGGGTGGCGGGCCTTATCCTGCGAGGGATCTTCTTATGTCGACCACATGAGATAAACTGGTTTTATCAACAGGGTGCTAGTCGACTGTTTCCCGATCTGTGGAAGTCCTTTCTCGCGCCAATCCCGCAAGCCGAGCACGATGATCTGTTGTCTGCCTATTACACCCGCCTTACTGGCTCTAATGAGTTGGAGCGTATGGCAGCTGCCAAGGCCTGGTCATTATGGGAGGGGGGGTACCGCGACCTTGCGCCCCAGTGAAGCGGTGATTGAGCATTTCGGCAACCCCTATACCGCACTCAGCCTGGCGCGTATCGAGGCGCACTATTTCAAGCACAATAGTTTTCTGCAAGATAATCAGATCCTCGCCGATGCCCATCGTTTGCACGATATCCCAGGCACCATTGTGCATGGTCGTTATGATGTGATTTGCCCGCTGGAAAACGCCTGGGAACTGTATAAGGCATGGCCTGAGGCGAAGCTTGTCATTGTGCCTGATGCTGGCCACTCCGCCAGTGAGCCTGGCATCACGGCAGCCTTGTTGCAGGCCACAGATGCCATGGCAGAGCAGTTGGAGATTGCAAGGTGATAGGTTTGTTACAACGCGTCAGTCAGGCGCAGGTCACTGTGGCAGGCAAGCAGATTGGCTGCATTGAACGCGGCTTGCTGGTGCTGGTGGGGATGGAGCGAGAGGACACTGAAACCAAGGCCGAACGTTTATTGGAGCGAATACTTACTTACCGTGTATTCCCTGATGCAAATGACCGCATGAATTTGAGTCTGCGTGATATCGGTGGTGGATTATTGTTGGTGCCGCAGTTTACTTTGGCGGCAGACACGCGTAGTGGAACCAGACCTGGTTTCAGCACCGCAGCGGCGCCTGAGCTTGGCTTGCAGCTATTTGATTATCTGTTGCAGCGCGCCTGGGAGTCGCATTGTTGTGTGCAAAGCGGCCGCTTTGGTGCAGATATGCAGGTCAGCCTTATCAATGACGGGCCGGTAACATTTTGGCTGTCGGTTCCTTGAGAATCGTGCTAACGTCTCCTTGGAGATAAATTGAGAAAAGGCAATGTATTCATGCACCAATACAGTGTTTCGACTGAGATAGCTACCGCTGCCAAGTGGCCGCATGAGCTGTTCCTTATTAATTTGATCTTTAATCATATCTTGATGTTTGTCGCCTTCCTGACGGCTAGTTCCTTGCAAAAGTTGACTATCATTGTGCCAGTGGTCTCATTATTTATTTTGAGTTATATGCTATGGCGGGCGCGCAAATCCATGCAGATAGACCCATGGTTTGTGAAGTGCAATTGGCAACTGGCGGCGCGGCGCAGTCGGTTGTTCATCTTGGTAATACTGATTATGTTGGCAGTGATGCTGACGCTTTTTTTGATTTCTGGTGGAAATATGCGGCCACATCACTGGGCTTTCTTTGGCGTCGGGATCATGCCGACCATGCTCAGTGTGTTGGGTCTGGTCATTATGGAGTCAGACGCCCTGCATCAGGCGCGCTATGGCCGCATGCCCAAGTGGTTGTCAGAACGTTATCCTGAAGATTCTCTGCAACCAGAGCTTGAGCTTGGCCGATGAAGGAGCGTTATCTGGTACTGACTGTGCTGGTTGGGGTGTTGCTGGTCATAGTTGTGGCAATCTTCATCCCGGGCAGGGATGATCACCGCCAGGAATTATTGCCATGGGCAATTACCACGCATGCCGATGGTAGTAGCACGGCACTTGGCCTGCATCTTGGCCAGAGTACTTTCAGTGATGCTGAAGAGCTGTTTCAAACAGAGCTGGAGATGGTCTTGTTCAAGTCGCCGCAAGGGTGGCTGGTGGCCGAGGGTTATTTCGGCAATCTTGCTTTGAGTGGTTTCATCGCCAAGCTGGTTATAGAAGCGGCGCTAACAGAAGACGAGTTACAGTCAATGTTTGAGCGTGGCCTGCGAGTGGCTGCACTTGGAGATGGCAGTCGCAAGGTTACCCTGCATCCGGATGATATGGCGTATTTACGTGCCAGTCCCATCAGTAGTCTTACCTATCTGCCGCGCAGCAGACTTGATGGTGAACTGGTGGAAAAGCGCTTTGGTGTGCCTGCAGAGAAAATCGAAGAAAAATCTGGTGACACTGTGCATTGGCTCTACCCTGAACAGGGGCTTGATGTGGTGCTCAGCGCTAAGGGCAAATCTGTCTTGCAATATGTCGCACCGCGTGATTTTCCCCGTCTGGTGGCACCCTTGCGAGACTAATCAGTCATCATCAGCATCCGGCATACGCTGATCTTTGGTAATCTTTTTCCCTTCGTGCATTTGCGCAGGCAGGTTTGGATCATCGTCATCATGCAGGATGCGTTGGGCATCACCTTCCAGATCTTCATACTGACCAACCCGAATGGCCCAGATCAGGACAGCAACCAGGGCCAGACCGATAAAAATCATCGCAGGGATCAGGCTATAAATTACTTCCATGGCAAATACTCTATTTTTGTTCACCCAGTTCGCGGCGATCGGCAAACAAGGTGCGTATACGGGCAGCATTACCTATCACTAGCAAGGAGCTGATAGGCATGGCAATGGCGGCAAACAGCGGCGTTACGAGTGCCGCCATAGCAAGCGGCACGGTAACTGCATTATAACTTAGTGACATGGCAATGTTCTGTCGAATGGTGCGTAAGGTGCGTCGCGATAGGCGTGTAGCCAGATCGATCTTTTCCAGTTCATTACTGATCAGCACAATATCAGCGCTTTCCGCCGAGACCTCGGTGCCTGAGCCTATCGCTATGCCTACATTGGCGCGAATAAGTGCGGGTGCATCATTGATCCCATCTCCCACCATCGCCACTTGTTCACCTTGATGTTGTAGTTCGGCAATGACGCGATCCTTGTCCTCAGGCAAGACCTCGGCAATAACATCCATGCCGCCAAGCTGTTCTGCCACGGATTCGGCCACACGACGACGATCGCCAGAGAGCAATGTCATGCGGATACCTTGTGCGCGTAGTTTGTTTACGAGGATGCGCGCATCTGGACGCAGCTGGTCGGTAATTGAGATAAAACCTGCATATTGTTTGTTCAGCGCCGCATGAATACAGGTGACTCCGCGTTGTTCCAGATCTTCGATAGTCGTTTGCAGCGTAGTCGGTATAAATATATTATTTTGCCTCAGCCAGTTTTCATTGCCTAGCAGCACATTCATTCTAGCAACATTACCGCTGACACCAAGACCGGCAGTGCTGCAAAAATCAGTCATTGCAGGCGAGGCTGGCTCAAGCTCACGTTTACGCGCAGCGGCAACAATGGCGCGGGCTACTGGATGCTCGGAGTAACGCTCTACTGCGGCAGCATTCAGCAGCAAGACATTGGCATCGATATCTGCGACTGCATGGATGTTCTGCACGGCCATGCGGCCTTCTGTCAGTGAACCGGTTTTGTCGAAGACAAAGTGAGTGATGCCTGAAAGTGTTTCCAGCACGGCACCGTTTTTAATCAGAATGCCATGCCTGGCGGCAAGGCCGGAAGCCACAGCGATGGACATCGGCGTGGCCATGCCAAAGGCACATGGGCAGGTGATGATCATCACCGAACAGGCAGCCAGCAAGGCAATCTCAATATCGGAAAATGACCAGTAGATAAATGTCAGTGCACCTAGTAGCAAAGTAACGACAACAAACCAGGGCACGATGCGATCGGCGGTACATTGAATTGGCGCCTTGGATGCCTGGGCTTCCTCGACCAACTGAATGATACGACCAAGCGCTGTTTGCTTCAGGGTGGCACTGACCTTGAGGGTAAGCGCGCTGTTGAGATTTACCGTGCCAGCCGAGACCTTGTCACCTGGTTTTTTATTTACCGGCCTGGACTCACCCGACAGCATTGCCTCATCTACCGCGCTGAAACCTTCCACAACTGCGCCATCGACAGGGATACGATCACCTGCCTTCACCAACACAATGTCGGCAGATTTTACTGCACGGATAGGCATCAGCTGCTCTTCCCCATCACGCAGGACGACAGCACCACGTGGCTGTAGATCGAGCAGACGTTGAGTAGCTGACACGGCACGTCGTTTGGATATGGATTCAAGATGTCGGCCAATGAGGATGACAAACATGAAATTCACCACAGTATCCCAGTAAACCTCGCCTGTGGTGGATTGAGTTACCGTGATATAAAAAGAATACATATAGGTAATCGATGCACCCACTACAATTGGCAGATCCATAGTGAGGTGCTTGGTGCGCAGGCCGGTCCAGGCGCCCTTGAAGAACAGACCGCCCGAATAAAATAGCGTAGGTGTTGCCAGAATAAAGCCCAGCCAGTGAAATAAATTGCGGAACTCACCCTGATCTGCTCCGGTGTACAGAGCTATGGAGATCCACATCATATTCATCATCGCAAAGGCGGCGAAGGCCAGGCGAAACAAAAATGCGCGGTTTTGTTTTTTTAGTGCGCCTTCAGCCGCCTCAGGATCAAAAGGTACAGCGGCATAACCAATCTCCCCCAGGCTGCGTAATATTGTAGATAGCTGCAGACGACTGTTATCCCAGCGAACCAGCAGACGCCGACCAGACAGGTTGACGGAGGCCGAGACTATACCCGGCACAGCGGCAAGGCTACGCTCGATAAGCCAGACACAGGCAGCGCAATGGATCCCCACGACCAGCAAATTAATTTCTCGTACATCGCCGTGCTCGACGATGAACTCTTCTTGCACTTCATCCAAATCATACAAGGCAAGTTCTTGCGGTATTTCTGGAGGTGGCGCCAACAAACTGCCTTCTGGAGTGCGTTGGTAAAATCCCTCCAGTCCGGCAGCGTAGATGCTGCGGCAGACTTCACGACAGCCTATGCAGCAGAATGGGCGTTTTTCGCCAGCTATTTCGGCAGAGAAATCATCCTTTGGCGGGAGAGGAAGTCCGCAGTGGAAGCAGCCATTTTGCACACGATTACTGGTCATGAAAGCTCGCTGAGCTGAAACCCTTATGGTTGCTTACGGGTGACAGATAAAATTGATATTACGAGCGCAGCTGCACTGGCATGTTTTTATAAAATTACTTGTACACACTCGAAAAACCCAGGTGTGGCGGTGAGCAGGATAAAGCAGCCAGTGAGCTACGCTCGAGCTATATTTGAAAACTCAAGCCTGCACCGAGATACGGTGCGCTAGCTCAAAAGACTTTTCATCACGCTTGATGTCGATGAGCAGATCCCAGAGTCCCTTTAGCTGAAATTCCACATTGGTTTGATAAATACCAGCGCCGATTTCCTCCAAAGGTAATTTGAAATCAGCCTTAACATCTGCAGGCCTAAAGGCATTCAAGATCACCTCTGCACCACGCAAGGGCTCACCAACATTATCAACGATAGCCACTCGATATGTCTGGGCAGCGCCGCGTTGGATATCCTCAGGCAATTCCAGCTTGGCCGACCAGCCCAGTGATTTGCGCTCACTGGCCCGTTGAATATAGTGTCGCTCGTTATATCGACCACGTTCATAGTAGTCCTTGGAGACCAGTCCCGGGTTGGTCGTGATGGCCAGGGTGATCATCGTGATGTTGACGATCAGCACCGTGGCTATAAGCGCCAGGGTACCCAATACCCATGGGTTACGCAGGGCACGTTTGTTTGACTGTGAAATCCATTTGTTGCTAGTTGAAACATTGGCACTTGGCATAATGCTTACCTATGGTGATACCAGCTTATAGTCGTGGGCCGATGAACATGCTGGTGTAGTCAGAATTCAGTGAGGCATCCTGCTCACTCTGGATGTGAAAAATTATCGGTGTACTTTCAGCCTTGAGATTATCGCGTGGTACACGCACAAACACCGTGTAGCTGGTGATGCGTCCCTTGTTGGCCAGCAGACTACCTTCGCCACCGCTAATCACCATATCCGGCAAACCATCAATGGTCATCTTTATCTGCTGATCCTCGGATGTTTTATTAAGGATCTTGACGTTGTATTTATTTTGAATAGTACCGTCACTTTGTTGCACAAACAGCGGCTGGCGCTCATGCAGAACCTTTACTTCCACACCGGATAGATTCAGCAGACCGTAGGTTATCCCCGCCAAGGCAAGCGTCAGGATCGCCGTATAAACCAGCACACGCGGACGTTTGCGCAGCTTGACTGTCGGCACTCCAGCAAGTTCATCCATGGAGGCGTAGCGAATAAGACCGTGGGGACGGCCAATTTTATCCATCACGGCATCACAGGCATCGAGACACAAGGCACAAGTGATACAGCCTTCCTGCTGGCCGTGGCGGATATCTATACCGGTAGGACAGACAGCAACACACTGTCCACAATCGATGCAATCCCCCTTGCCTTCATCAACCTGACCCTTGCGCAGCCTGCCACGAGGTTCGCCGCGATTAAAGTCATAGGCTGGCAATATGGTTTCCTTGTCGTACATGACACCCTGGATACGGGCATAAGGACACAGCCAGAAACAGACCTGCTCGCGCATGTGGCCGGCAAACAGATAGGTAAAGAAGGTAAATATGCCCACCGCAGCCCAGGCCACTGTCGAGACGCTCAGGGCGAAATAACTGCGCCACATCTCATAGGCATCATTGAACCACAAGGTAAAACTGATACCAGTCAGCACACTTATAAAGATCCAGATGGCATGTTTGACGGCTTTGATGCGGAATTTTCTGAAATCCCAGTTCGCCTCATCCAGTTTGCGGCGTTTTTGTGGCGGGCCTTCCAGCTTTTCCTCAATCCAGGTGAAAACATCGGTCCACACAGTCTGGAAACAGAAGTAGCCACAAAAGATACGGCCAGCGATTGACGTTACTACGGCAAGCAGGATGGCAAAGAACAACAGCACCAGGGACAGCATCCAGACATCCTGTGGCAGGATAGTGATGCCAAAAATATGAAATTGCCTGTTTGGGATATCGAATAAAATAGCTTGCCGATCACCCCAGCGGAAATAGGGGCCGATGAAGAAAGCCAGCCAGACAGCAGCGGCCGCCCATTTCAGCTTGCGGAAGCGTCCAGGCATGCGTTTGGCATGGATGGTTTCCTCACCGGTGTTGACATGCCAATGAGAAGCTTCTTCGTAGAGGTCATCTACATTTGCCGGGGTATTTACCTGGTTATTCACAGAAACCTCCTAAGCTGCAGCAAAGCTTGCTTGCGGCCATAAAATAATGGGCAAATACCCTGATGAAAGATATGTCTTTCAACAGGATACTGACGATTCTTACACTTGAATATATGGTCTGTAATTGAGAAATATCAAATCCTCAACATTGTTACTGGTTGCTAAGTAAAAAGGAAGTACTAGAGCCAGCTACCGCCATGATGGCTACAGTAAAATTTGTAGCAGAGCTTGAGGTGGGGGGTTGGGCTTTTGCCTGTAGAAGGTTGTGCGGGGGCGTTAGATAGCTGGTGTCTATCCTGCTGCTATCTGAACCGCCCCCGTCTTTGCCTGGCTATTGCAAGCCAATTACTTTTTGTCGTCATTCTTGTAAATAAGTTTGTAGCCCTTGATGATAAAGAAAATCATCATGCCCACCATAAAGGCTATAGAAAGATAAGATCCAATCGCTACCCAATCTGACATTTCAGAACCTCCATATTTTAGGTTTTAGTGGCCGCGCTTGCGCGCGGCCACGACACGGATTTATATAAGGTTAGTTGGCACCAAGCCTGGCGACATAGACCGCCAGTTTCTTTATTTCAGTTTCAGATATCTTGCCACCACCGAACCTGGGCATCTCGGCATTGCGGCTATTGGGATCGGACGGGTCATTTACACCGTGGGTAATGGTGTATTTGACAGATTCCACCGAGCCATCACCAAAACGCCAGATCTGGTCGGTCAGGTTGGGAGCACCCAGAACATGCATGCCCTTAGCATCCATACCGTGACAGGCTATACAGCCCTTTTCCAAGAACAATGGCGTGGACAAGGGATCACTATTGCTGATGGCAGTAGCTAGCTCATCAATTTCGGCCTCGTTCAGTTCCACCCCTGCCTTGGCCGGCATGATGCCGGTACGGCCATTGGTAATGGTGGCAACAATGTTGTCGATTTCACCACCGTATAGCCAGTCGTCGTCAACCAGATTGGGATAACCAGGGTTACCTTGACCACCGCCACCGTGGCAGGCAGCACAGTTATCACCAAACAACACTTTGGCAGAACGCACAACATACTGAGACAGCTCATCATCGGCCAGGATCGCTGCAGCGCTCATGCCAGGAAGTTTATCCTCGTATTTAGCACGCACCTGCTGAATGGCCTCTACATCGGACTTCATCTCGCCTATAGAGGTCCAGCCCATCAGTCCCTTGGTATAGCCACCAAACCAGGGCCACATCGGGTAGGCAATGCCGTATAAAACCACCAGGATCCAGCTGGCATGCAGGCCGATCATCCACCACCTTGGTGGCTGGTTTGCTAGCTCTGCCAGGTCGTCGTCCCACAGATGACCAGTGGTCTGTGCACCATATGGATTATTTTGCTCACTCATTTTTTTCCTCCGTCTCGAAACGGTCATCTTCGTCTATCGGAATGTGACGTTTTGCTTCCAGTTTGGTCTTGTTCCTGGGGTGGAGTACATACGCGAACAGGGCGATGAACAGCAGGAAGATCCCGACAGTTGTTATCAGGCCAACCCAGTCACTGCTGGTCATGGCCGCCCAGTCCGTGTGGAAGTACTCGCGCAGATCACTCACGGTAATCCACGCCCTTTTCGAACTTCACCATGGTTCCCAATACCTGCAAGTAGGCAACAATGGCCTGCATTTCACTCTTGCCGTTGATAGTAGTGGCAGAGGCAATGTCATCTTCGGTATAGGGCGCGCCCAAGGTCTTCAGTACACGCATGTGCTTGGCTATTTCAGTACCGTTGACCTTGTTTTTGTCCAACCATGGATAGTTGGGCATCACGGATTCAGGCACTACAGCACGTGGCGCACGAAGATGCTGGTAGTGCCAATCATCGGAGTATTTGCCACCGACACGAGCCAGATCCGGGCCGGTACGCTTGGAACCCCATTGGAAGGGATGGTCATACATCGACTCCGAGGCCAGTGAGTAGTGACCATAACGTTCTTTTTCGTCGCGGAATGGGCGGATCATTTGTGAATGACAGGTGTAGCAGCCTTCACGTATATAGATGGCGCGCCCAGCCACTTCCAGTGGAGTGTAGGGGCGGATACCATCGCCAGCCTGCCAACTAGCCAGGGGCTGGCCTTCCTTGCGCTCCCAGAGGATTTCCGGCTGCTGGTTGTGCTCCATGGTTTCATCGATGAAGAACAACGGCACGATCTCTACCAGCCCACCAATCGACAACACTATGGCAAGCGTCAGGAATAAGACAAAGACATTGCGCTCTATCTTGTCCTGAAATTTGGTTGAATGAATTTGGTCAGACATTTTTTTGTTCTCCTCCCAATTTAGGCCGTAGCGGCAGAAGTTGCGCTGCTGTGCTGACCTACGGACTGGCGTATCGTCATCACCACGTTATAGAGCATGACAACAGCACCGGCCCAGAAGATCATGCCGCCAATGGAGCGCAGGACGTAATAGGGGTGCATTGCGGCAACTGACTCTGCAAAAGTGTAGGTCAAGGTACCGAACTCGTCATAGTCACGCCACATAAGGCCCTGCATGATGCCGGAGACCCACATCGCCGTGATGTAAATAACGGTACCAATGGTGGCCATCCAGAAATGCAGATTGACCATGGCCGGTGAGTACATGCGGGTATTCCACAGCTTCTCGACCATGTGATAGAGCGCGCCTGAAGCCACCATAGCTACCCAACCAAGGGCACCGGAATGCACGTGACCTACAGTCCAGTCGGTGTAGTGTGACAATGCGTTAACGGTCTTTGCTGACATGACCGGACCTTCGAAGGTGGACATCGCATAGAAGGCCAGAGACATGATGAGGAAGCGCAGGATGTAGTCGGTACGCAGTTTGTCCCAGGCGCCTGAGAGGGTCATCATGCCGTTAATCGCACCACCCCAGGAAGGGATGATCATTGCCAGGGAAACGGCCGCACCCAGGGAACCGGTCCAGTCAGGCAAAGCGGTGTATTGCAGATGGTGCGCACCCAGCCAGACATAACCAAACATCAGTGCCCAGAAGTGGATCACAGACAGGCGGTAGGAGAATATCGGACGACCTGCCTGCTTGGGCACAAAGTAGTACATGATGCCAAGGAAGCCGGCGGTCAGGTAGAAGCCAACAGCATTATGCCCCCACCACCACTGAATCATCGCATCCTGTACACCGGAGAATATGGAGTAGGACTTGGTCAGGCTGACCGGGATGGCCATGCTGTTGACCACGTGCAGATAGGTGATCATCACCATCATACCGAGGAAAAACCAGTTGGAAACATAAATATGGCTGGTCTTGCGCTTGGCGATGGTCATGGCAAAGTTGAAACCATAAGACAGCCAGACTACGGCGATCATGATGTCAATTGGCCACTCCAACTCGGCATACTCCTTACTCTGGGTGATGCCCAGTGGCAGGGTGATTACGGCGAGCACGATAATGAGGTTCCAGCCCCAGAAGGTGAACCAAGCCATTTTGTCACTCCACAGCCTGGTGCCACAGGTACGCTGGACGGAGTAAAAGGCTGTTGCCATCAGCGTACAGCCGCCAAAGGCAAAGATGACTGCATTGGTGTGTAGTGGACGTAAGCGACCGAAGCTAAGTTCAGCCAAATCCAGGTTTAACGCTGGCCAGGCCAGTTCTGATGCCACGTACACGCCTACCAGCGTGCCGACGACTAGATAAATTACCGCCATGATGGTAAACCACCTGACGACCTCAAAGTTATACTTCTCCGTACTTGTCGCTGCCACGAGTTCTCTCCTCTGTGTGAGCCAAATGGTTGAATCAAGAACAACTCTTTAATTTAAGGGTCTTCTGCAAAGACTAATCACCTCGCCAGGGTTTGTCTTTGCAGAAGCTCCCTGGATTACTGCTTTCAAAACCAATCCATGGTTGATTTCTGTCTCCGGTCAGTAGCTACAGCCCACTTGCCAAAGTCTTTTACGAGTTTGGGTAAGTGGTTTGCATTTGGCCGTCCCCCTGCAACATCTAGCCACAATGCCTGGAGGTGTTGCTGCTATATTGTTTCGGTGCCTGAAGTCAGGGGATTAAAGATGTCGTTCGAACAAATTCCAAACAACACCCGTATCTTGCTTTCCCAGGCTTCTCTGTCAGATTACATTCAAATATAGACCACAAAAAGATAACAGAACATTGACATTTGTCAAACAATACACAATTTACTGCTAATTTGTGTGGTATTTTTATAACATTGATTTCAGAGTCTTTTTATCGGGAATTTTACTATGGTGTGTTGCGTAATGATTGTTGTACCCAGGAACGCCATACCATGGCCTTGAGGCGTTACCAGGCAGTAAGCTCTAGCGACAATACATGACGCGCTTTGTGGGAAGGGTTTTCTTGTTTGCATATTGCGGCACATTTGTAACTGTTCGTTATTCTATATATAGACAGAAATCGGTATGCTATATCCATCAAGATTATTGTTCGAGGAAGCATAGATGAGTAAGCGCAGGGCCACAGTCACACGAGAGACCCTGGAAAGTCAGATTGAAATCAGTCTCGATCTTGATGGTAGCGGGACTGGTCAGTTTGAGACTGGAGTTCCTTTTCTGGATCATATGCTCGATCAGGTGGCACGCCACGGCTTGATTGACCTGACCGTCAAGGCAAAGGGAGATTTGCACATCGATGCCCACCACACGGTAGAAGATATAGGAATTACCTTGGGGCAGGCCTTTGCGCGAGTCTTGGGTGATAAACAAGGGCTACGCCGCTATGGTCATGCCTATGTGCCGCTGGATGAGGCGCTGTCTCGCGTGGTAGTGGATTTTTCTGGCCGCCCTGGCCTTGAGTTCCATGTGGACTTCCCGCGTGCACGTATCGGCGAATTCGATGTCGATCTATTTGCCGAGTTTTTCCAGGGTTTCGTCAACCATGCCCAGGTGACCTTGCATGTTGACACCTTGCGCGGACGTAATGCCCATCACATCGCCGAGACCATCTTCAAGGCATTTGGCCGCGCACTACGTGCGGCGCTGGAAGCTGACTCACGCATGCAAGGCATCATGCCATCCACCAAGGGCACGCTGTAAATAATTAAATTTAACCCGAGCACCCCCTATGCAAACAGTTGCGGTTATCGATTACGGTATGGGTAATCTGCATTCCGTTGCGAAAGCACTGGGCCATGTTGCCGAGGGTCATCATCAAATTATAGTAAGCCATGATCCGGAACAGATACTGGCCGCCGACCGGGTGATTTTGCCTGGGGTTGGTGCTATCCGTGATTGTCTGGCGGGGATGACTAGTCATGGTGTGATTGATGTAATCCGTGAAGTGGTGCGGAGCAAACCTTTTCTTGGTATATGCGTGGGTATGCAGGCCTTGATAGAGTTTAGTGAAGAAAACGGCGGTACGCCATGTCTTGGGATTTTGCCTGGCCGAGTGAACTGTTTCTCCACACAAGCATATCAAGAAGGGATACGACTAAAGGTTCCACACATGGGCTGGAATCAGGTGCACCAGGAACATGGGCATCCCCTCTGGCAGGGCATCGCCCAAGATGAACGGTTTTATTTTGTCCATAGCTATCATGTGCAGTTGGGCGAGCCCAGTCAGTTGGCAGCGAGTTGTGAGTATGGGATCAAATTCGCTGCCGCCTTGAGACGGGAAAATATTTTTGCAGTACAGTTTCACCCAGAAAAGAGTCAGCGGGCTGGGCTGAAATTATTTGCCAATTTCCTGCGTTGGGATGGCCAAGATCCCTGCTGAAACCATAAAGAGGATGGTTCGATGTTACTCATACCAGCCATAGATCTTAAAGATGGCAAATGCGTGCGCCTCCGTCAGGGGCGGATGGAAGATACCACGGTATTTTCTGATGATCCGGTAGCGATGGCGGGACGCTGGGTCGAGGCAGGGGCACGACGCCTGCATTTGGTGGATCTCAATGGTGCCTTTGCCGGGCGGCCGATGAATCGCGATGTTGTACATGCGATCGCAGCGGCCTTTCCTGATCTGCCGATCCAGGTTGGTGGTGGTATTCGTGATGAGGATACAGTGCAGGCCTATCTGGATGCCGGCGTGCAGTATGTCATTATCGGTACCAAGGCCGTTAGCCATCCTGGCTTCATCGGCGATCTGTGCGTCGAGTTTCCCGGCCATGTCATCGTCGGGCTGGCTGCCAAGGATGGCAAGGTGGCCGTCGATGGTTGGTCAAAACTATCCAAACATGATGTCATCGATCTGGCGAAACATTTCGAGCAGGATGGCGTGTCTGCGATTGTCTACACGGATATCGGTCGTGATGGCATGATGTCTGGTGTCAATGTCGAGGCAACTGTGAGGCTGGCACAGGCCGTGACGATACCTGTCATCGCCTCGGGCGGGATCACTAACCTGGATGATGTGCGTGCCTTGTGTGCTGTGGCTGGCGAAGGGATTACCGGCGCGATTACTGGTCGTGCCATTTACGAAGGCTCGCTGGATTTTGCTGAAGGCCAGCGCCTGGCAGATGAACTTAATCCTGCATAAAACATATCGAGTAAATATCATGGGTCTGGCTAAACGTATTATTCCTTGTTTGGACGTGGACAATGGCCGCGTTGTAAAAGGCGTGAAATTTGTTGATATTCGTGATGCCGGCGATCCGGTGGAGATCGCGCGACGCTACGATAAACAGGGCGCGGATGAACTTATCTTTCTTGATATCACTGCAACTTCCGACAACCGTGACACCATGGTGCATGTCGTAGAGCAAGTGGCAGGTGAGGTTTTTATTCCATTGACGGTCGGTGGTGGCATTCGCACCACGGCCGATATCAGGCGCCTGCTAAATGCCGGTGCCGACAAGGTGGGGATCAATTCAGCAGCGGTGTTCAATCCTGAGTTCGTCAAGGAAGCGGCCGAGCATTTCGGTTCACAATGTATCGTGGTGGCCATTGATGCCAAGCGTGTCAGTGCTGCTGGAGAGATTCCACGCTGGGAGATTTTTACCCATGGTGGACGCAAATCTACAGGTATCGATGCGGTGGAATGGGCAGAGCGTATGGTGGATTATGGGGCAGGTGAAATTCTGCTCACCAGCATGGATAGAGATGGCACCAAGGCCGGTTTTGATTTGGAGCTGGTACGTGCCGTGGCCGATGCCGTGCGAGTACCAGTGATAGCTTCCGGCGGTGTCGGCAACCTTGACCATCTGGTCGATGGCATTGTAGAAGGGCATGCTGATGCAGTATTGGCTGCCAGCATCTTTCACTTTGGTGAATACTCCATTGCCGAGGCCAAGCAGCGTATGGCTGATGCCGGTATCGAGGTACGTCTGTGAGTGCAGTCTGGCTGGACGAAATCCGCTGGACAGACAATGGTCTGGTGCCAGTGATTGCGCAGGAAGAATCTACCGGCAAGGTGCTGATGTTTGCCTGGATGAATAGGGAGTCACTACAGCTTAGCGTGCATGAGGGACGTGCAATTTACTGGTCGCGCTCACGTGGCAAACTTTGGCGCAAGGGTGAAGAATCCGGCAATGTGCAGCGGATAAAGGAAATACGTCTGGACTGTGACAGTGATGTTATCCTGCTAACTGTCGAGCAACTTGGCGGGATTGCCTGTCATACTGGTCGCCACAGTTGTTTTTACAAGATCCTGCGTGATGGTCAATGGCAAGGCATCGATCCTGTGCTCAAGGATCCGCAGCAGATGTATGGGAAATCTACATGAGTGATATCCTCAATCAATTGGCAGAAATTCTGGAGCAGCGCAAAAATGCTGATCCTGAAACTTCCTATGTTGCCCGCCAATATAAAAAAGGGCTTGATGGGATTTTGAAGAAGATCGGTGAAGAGGCCACCGAGACTGTGATCGCTGCCAAGGGTGGCAATCTGGAGCAGGTTATTTATGAAACAGCCGATCTGTGGTTTCACTGCCTGGTAATGCTTAAATATCTGGATCTGGAACCACAGGCAGTATTGCATGAACTGGAACGACGTTTTGGCTTGTCGGGACTGGAAGAGAAAGCAAGTCGCAACCGTTAACAGCTCAGATTTGTCTGGGCAGAAATCAACTCTGAGGTATTTATCATGGCTCCAAGTATCTGGCAACTGTTGATTGTATTGGTAATCGTACTGTTGTTATTCGGCACCAAGCGTCTGCGCAATCTTGGCGGCGATCTGGGTGGCGCGATCAAGGGTTTCCGCAGTTCGATGAAAGAAGGTGAACAGTCGGTGGCAAAGGAGGGCGACAAGATTGCCGAGCAGAAGGACGGCAATATCATCGAAGGTCAGGCAACGCACGAAAAAGATCAGGCGTCACACGATAAAAACCAGATTTAAGCCAGTTAGCTGTCAAGCGCAAACATCATGTTTGATATTGGTTTTTGGGAACTGGTAGTCGTTGGCATAGTAGTCCTGTTGGTGCTGGGTCCAGAGCGCTTGCCAACTGTCGCCCGCACTGTCGGCCTTTGGTATGGCAAGGCGCGTTATTTCATCGGCTCGGTCAAGGCCGATATAGACCGTGAACTCAAGGCAGAAGAACTCAAGCGTATCATTCAGGAGCAAGGCAAAAGCGAAGGCTTGTTTGATATGGTCGAGGAGGCCAAGGCCTCGTTGCAGGACATCAAGTCGAATCTTGATGATGTCGGCCAGTCACTGGAAGACACCCGCCAGGAGACGGAGACCGCCGCAGCAAAACTCATCGAAGACGCTAAAGATACAAACAGCGGCAAAGCAATATTATGAATGAGCAGCCGCGCGAGGACGCCAAGGAAGAGGTGCCTGAACAACCCTTCATCTCCCATCTGATTGAATTACGCGATCGTATATTGCGTGCCGTATTGGTGGTGTTGGCGATCTTTATGGCTCTGTTTTATTTTTCCAATGACATATATTCCATATTGGCCGAGCCGCTGTTGGCGCACTTGCCATCAGGTGGTTCGATGATCGCCACGGAAGTGGCCTCACCCTTTCTTACCCCACTCAAGCTGACCCTGGTGGTCTCTGCTTTTATCGCCATTCCATACTTGCTCTACCAGATGTGGGCCTTTGTTGCGCCAGGACTGTATCTGCACGAACGACGCATGATCTTCCCCCTGCTGTTTTCCAGCACGCTGTTGTTCTATGCCGGTATGGCATTTGCCTATTTCGTCGTTTTTCCTTTGGTGTTTGGTTTCTTTACCTCGATGGCGCCGGAAGGCGTGGCGGTGATGACCGACATTAATAAATATCTGGATTTTGTACTGACCTTGTTCTTTGCATTTGGTGTGGCCTTTGAGGTTCCTATCGCCACCATCCTGCTGGTCTGGCTAGGTGTGGTCACACCTGAAGGGCTGACGGCCAAGCGTCCCTACATCATCGCCGGTGCATTCGTCGTCGGCATGTTGCTCACCCCGCCGGATATTTTTTCGCAGACCTTGCTTGCAGTGCCGATGTGGATCCTCTTTGAGATTGGAGTATTTTTCTCCCGTTACTATGTGCGTAGTGAAGCCACAGAAGAAGATGAACTCAACAGCGACGAGGAGATGGAAACCACTCTGGATCGCTATATTCAGGATGAAGCAGCCATGCAGCAGGAAATGGATGTCTGGCAGGGAAATGATGGCTCTAGTCAGGAGAAACCAGACTGATGCAGTCTGTACGAGAGTGAGGGTTTATGCGTGCTGTCGGTGCTGAGTTCAGGGAAGCGCTTCCTTAGGCATCGGCAGTGTGGTGGAATAGCCGATAGACCACTGGTATCAGCAGCAGGGTAACAAGTAGCGAGACGCCGAGGCCAAATATAATGGCGACGGCAAGCGGCTGGAGCATTTCCGAGCCTTCACCAAGGCCCAGGGCGAGCGGTAACATGCCGGCGATGGTGGTGAGTGTGGTCATCAGGATCGGACGCAGGCGCAAACGCGTTGCCATGACGATGGCATCACGCAAAGCGAGTCCCTGGCGTCGTGAGATCTCCATGTATTCCACCAGTACGATGGCGTTGTTGACGACGATGCCAGCCAGCATGATCAGACCCAGCCACACCGGCATGGAAAGGTTCAGGCCGGTGACAAGCAGACCCACGGCAACACCCATGGCGGCAAAGGGAATAGAGAGCAAGATCACCAATGGGTTGCGCAGTGATTCATATTGCACCGCCATGACGACAAAGACCAGAAAAATAGCCAGCCCCAACAGCAACATACCCAGCTGTCGTCCCTTAATGAGTGCTGCCAGTTCGCCACCGTCATACCAAGTGTAGGTTTCAGGTAGTAGTGTGGCATCCATGATTGGCTGGATAAGTGCATAGGCCTCACTTAGTGAGGTGCCAGGTTCCAGACTGGCAGTGATCTCGACGATGCGGCGTTGGTTGTCTCGTCTGATCTCGGCCGGAGCGGCAATCAGATTAACGCTGGCTACATCGCCGAGGCGCAGGGGTACGTTCTTGCCGGTGTAGAGCACGAGCTCTTCCAGCGCACGCGGTGTGTCGACCTGATGACGCGGTAGACGCAGGCGTACATCGATACTGCGGTCGTTTTCAATGAAATCGGTAATGACCTCACCTTCCATGGCGCGACGCAGGGTATGGCCAATCTCTTCGGCATCAAAGCCAAGCATTGCCGCACGTTGTCGATCCAGGCGGATGGCCAACTCTTGTCGCTGTTCTTCTGCCGAATGCATAACATTGCGCAGGCCAGAAATATTTTTCAGGTGATTGACGACATCGTCGGCAATTTCGGCCAGCGCATCGAGGTCGGTGCCCTGAATGCGAATACTGAGATCGTCGTCGCCGCTGCCGATACGGATGCCGCGTATACCCCGATTACGCATACGCACCCGTAAACCGGCAAGTTCTTGCGCGGCAATTTTTTGTTGCATACGCAAAATCCATTCGTTGATGCCGATGTTGCGCTGCTGGCGCGGCACTAGTTGAATCATGATCGAACCGCTGTTGCTGGATTCACGTTGTGAACGGCCAAAGACAAATCCGCCTACTGAGGCAAAGGTGCTAATAACTTCAGGTTGTTGGCGAAATAATGATTCAAGCTGTTCTGCACTGCGATCCATTTCCTCGACTGAAACACCAGGATCGGCCGTGAGATAAACCTGCACCTGGCCATCATCCATGCTGGGCAAGAATTCTTGCGCGCCGCTGAAAACCGGCATGGTCAAGATAAAACTCAATAGCAGGCCAATCACCAACAGTGCCTGCGCCCAGGTTTTATTCAGCAACCAACGCACACTGGCGGCATAGTAGTGTTGCAGCTTCTCGATGAAGTCATCGACAGCTTGACGCAGCCGTGTGCTGCCGGTCTTGCGCACCTGTACCGCCAGCGCGGGGACGACAGTCAGGGCGACGACCATGGAGGCAAGCATGGCGGCTGAAATGGTGAAGATTAGTTCACGGAACAAAAGACCGATCAGTCCGCTGATAAACAGAAAAGGCAATACGGCGGCCAGGTTGGTGGTCGTGGAGGCAACGATGGCGCTTAATATTTCGCTGGCGGCATGAGTACCCGACTTGATCCTGTCCTCGCCCTCGGTTTGATGGCGCTGGATGTTTTCCATCATCACAATGGTGTTGTCCACCAACATGCCTACACCAAGTGCCAGCCCGCCCAAGGTCATCATGTTGAAGGTCAGACCGCCCAGTCCCATCATGGCGAAAGTCACCATGATCGCCAATGGAATGGCGCTGCCAATAATCAGGGTACGGCGCAGATTGCCCAGAAACAGATAGACAATAGTCATCGCCAGCAAGGTGCCGGAAATCGCCGCAACGGTGGCACTATTCAGGGCATGACGTACATAGACAGCCTGATCATCAACACCAAAGATATCTGTCCCTGGTAGCAGCAAGTTGTTTTCCTTAAGCCAGGCCATGCGTTCCTTTACCGCATCGACGACTGCGACAGTGTTTGCAGTTGGTTGTTTTTGAATGGAGAGTTTAACCCCCGGCATGCCGTTGAGCCGCACCTTGATACGCTCATCGCCGTGGGTATCCAGGATCTGCATCACCTCGTCGAGACGAATGGTGGAGCCATCTTTCAGGCGCAGCGGCATGGCGGCAAATTCTTCCACTGTCTGCAGGCGTGCTGCCGTGCGTCCACCCAGCTCACGGCGTTTCATGGTCAGACGGCCGGCTGGCAACTCCAGATTACCGCGCTGTAATGTAGTGATGACGTCATTGAGACTCAGGCCGCTGGCTGCCAGCTTTTCCTGATCCGGCAGTAAGTGGATTTCACGAATCAGGCCACCACCAACTTCAACCGCAGCTACACCGGGCAGATTGAGAAACTGCTTGGCAAGATCATAATCAACCCAGTCGCGTAATTTGATTGGATCGAGAGTGGCCGAGTTGACAATGAACTCTGCGACAGGAATTTGTGAGGGGTCGCGCTTGAAAACAAAGGGTGGATCAGCTGTGGCCGGCATGTAACGCTTGGCACGATCAAGGCGGGTGCTGGCATCACGTAAGGCAATGTCGATATCCTTGCCATAATCGAATTGCAGCTCAATCGAAGTGTTGCCTTCATTGGTGCGCGATTGAACACCGATGGCGTCCTCGGTGATCGCCAATTGTTCTTCCAGCTGGCGGGTGACACGATCTTCCATGATGTTGGCCGGCACTCCAGGGTCGATCACCCGCACCTGGATCTCTGGATAGATTATTTGTGGCAGCAGATCAACGGCCAAACGACCCAGGGCAAAGATACCCAATACCACCACAGCCAGCGACAGCATGACGACGCCGATCGGATGGTGAATTGACCAGGTGGTAAGGCCACGCGGGACGCGGGAATTGCTCATGAATTTGCCGCTGCGTTACTGACATTCTTGACCTTACTGCCAGGCAACAAGCCAAGAAAACCCTTGGTAACGACACGTTGACCGGTGTCGGGACCGGACAACAGTTCGATATCCTCACCCATCTTTATGCCACTGATCACGGCGTGGCGCTGTACTTTGTTTTCATCATCGAGGATGAAGACAAACTCGCCCAGGCTGTCACGGCGAAGGGCAGCAAAGGGAATGAGTTGACGCGCCTGTGGTCGTCCGGTAAACAGGACACGACACATCTGGCCAGGGCGTGCGGCAGCAGGCACAGGCGTGAGCTCGACCTCGACTATGCCTTGTCGTGTGCCTGCATCAACGGCTGGATGGATGCGCAATATCCTGCCGGGAAATGGTGTTGAGCCCAATGCATCGATTTGCAGGCTGACCACATCGCCCACTGCTAGGTGTGGCAGCATTAATTCAGATACCGGCGCTGAGGTCAGCAGGGAACTGAGGTCGGTGAGTGTAAGGACATGTGCATAGCGTTGGACGACATCGCCAGGTTCGGCACGGCGTTCACGGATCACGCCGGCAAAGGGTGCGCTGATACGCGTATAGCCCAGGCGGGTGCGCAATAGCTGTTCTTCAGCGAGCGCAATATCCAGTGCCGTGCGAGCACGCATCAAGTCTTCCTCGCTGATTAAATGATTATGGATGAGCCGTTCCATACGGCTGAGATCGAGTTCCATCTGCCGCCGCTGCGCTTCGCTCTTACGCACCTCGGCTAGCAACAATGCATCATCCAGTTGCAACAGCAGATCACCCTGCTTTACATGGTCACCGGCATAGTAGGGCAGGGAGACGATGCGCCCTTCTTCCTGCGGCATGATCTGGATCTCGCGCTGCGCCCGCAGGCTGCCAGTGCGCAATGCAGTTGCTGCAACTTCCTCACTCCGTACAGCCGCCGTCTCCACCATATGCACGGCACTGGCGGCAAGCCCAGCCTTGGCGGGTGTTTTTTGTTCAGAACAGCCGAACAGGCTGGCGGCAAGCAGGCAAAGCAGAATATAAAACCTATACATGCACGAGGCTTCCTGATAAATGGAAGAAGATTAGCCGAAAATCAGTAGGCTGAATACCTTGTTAACGCGCATATTTGATCAGATATTTTTACGACCTGGTGAAATATGCGTGTTAATGGTTTTGTGGCCGTTCATCCTGGGTTCATGGAGCAGATGTTAAGGGTGTAGTTAAAGATTGCCTGTGGAGAAAATCAGTCATGACACATTCATTTAAAAAACACCTTGAGTTGTTTGGGCTGTTGCTGATCCTGCTGTTCGTTATGAAGGCAGGCCTTGCTGATGACAGTCATGACCACGACCGTGCTCGTCGTGCCGTAGAGGCAGGCGAGATGTTACCCTTGCGCATAATACTGACACGGATCGATGATGCATATCCGGGTCAGGTCATGAAGGTGAGGCTTGAGCGTAAAAATGATTTATGGATTTACAAGATTAAGGTCTTGCGCAAAGGCGGAGCCTTGATCAAGCTGAAGATCGACGCACATGACGGCACTATCCTCAGTAGTGAACAAAAAAGCAACGCAAGCGGAGAAGATTGATGCGTATTCTGTTGGTCGAAGATGAGCCGACACTAGCGGCACAATTGAAGGAAAATCTGCAAGCGGCGGCTTATGCCGTTGATGTCGCCAACAACGGAGTTGATGCTCATGTCATGGGCGACACCGAGCCTTATGATGTCATCATATTGGACCTTGGTTTGCCGCAAATGGACGGTATTACGGTGCTGAAAAAATGGCGCACGGCTGGCAACACAGTGCCGGTGCTGATTCTTACAGCGCGAGATAGTTGGCGTGACAAAGTTGACGGCATCGATGCCGGTGCTGATGATTATCTGAGCAAACCCTTTCGCAGCGAGGAATTGTTGGCACGCTTGCGCGCCCTGATCAGACGCGCCAGTGGCCAGGCCAGCTGTGAGTTGGTGTGTGGCCCGCTGGTGCTGGATACCAGTAGTGGCCAGGTCAGTGTGGCAGGCAACCCACTGAACTTGACTGCGCATGAATACCGCGTGCTTGCCTATCTTATGCACCATCAGGGGCAGATAGTTTCGCGCATTGAATTGACCGAACATATTTACGCGCAGGATTTTGAGCGTGATTCCAATACGGTCGAGGTTTTCATCGCGCGTTTACGCAAAAAACTACCCACTGAACTGATCGAGACTGTGCGTGGCCTTGGTTATCGTCTGTCCTGCCCATGACGAACCCACTGTTGCGACGAGGCTCCTTGCGCCTGCGGCTGTTGGGCGGAACCATTTTCTGGATTGTCATCTCGATCATGCTGGCAGGGTGGGGACTGGGTAAATTATTTCACCAGCACCTGGAAACTCAATTCTATGCAGAGTTGAACAATCATCTGGCACAACTGACAGCGCAATTAGAGCTGGACGAGCAGGCCAGGCCAGAGCTGCAATCGCCTCTTGTTGACCCACGTCTTGAACAGCCTTTTTCCGGCCTGTA
Organism: Thiohalomonadaceae bacterium; assembly: GCA_041678005.1. GTDB lineage: Bacteria > Pseudomonadota > Gammaproteobacteria > Thiohalomonadales > Thiohalomonadaceae > Sulfurivermis. The sequence continues at coordinate 1,321 of JBAYOW010000017.1, read as the reverse complement.
CTGGCAAATAGAAGTCTACTCCAGCAATACCGAACAACTTAGTAAACCCGTGCTGCGTTCTCGTTCATTGTGGGATGAGATTTTGCAGGTGCCTATGGACAGACCTGCTGATGGCGAGCTTCACCGCCATCGCATAAGTGGGCCACAGCAGACGAATTTGCGTGTGGTTGAGCGTGTCGTGATAATTGATGAACACAACCTGCGCTTGATAGTTGCAGCAGATGAAAACTTGCTGACCGAACCTATTGCAGATTTCAAAGGCTATCTCTGGCTGGCACTGGGCATGTTGGGGACAGGTCTTGGTTTTGCTGCCTTGATGCAGGTTGCCATCGGCCTGGCGCCGTTGCGTAGCCTGCAAAGATCGCTGGCACTGGTGCAGCGTGGCAAGACAGTCGACATGGAAGGCGGCTTCCCGAGCGAGATCATGCCCCTGGTCAAGGAATTCAACAGTGTCCTGCAGCAAAATACCGAGATGGTGGAACGTGCGCGCACCCAGGCAGGCAATCTTGCCCATGCATTGAAAACACCGCTAACAATCCTCGCCAATACAGCAAACTCGCCAGCAAGACAGAATGATGAATTTGCCCAACTTGTGCGCACCCAGATTGAAACCATGCGTCAGCAGATTGATTATCAACTGACGCGTGCACAGACCGCTGCCTCGGTGAGGCTTCCCGGCATTCGCACGGCAGTAGTGCCAGTGATCCAGGGATTGATACGCCTCATGCAACGCGTCTATGCCGAGAGCAAACTGGAATTTGTCCTGTTGCCGACCACTGAACCCTTGGTCTTTCGCGGTGAAGAACAGGATTTACAGGAAATGCTGGGCAACCTGCTCGACAACGCCGCTAAATGGGCCACCAGCAGGATAGAAATAAGCCTGCATTCAAGTGGCGAGATGATAGAAATAAACATCGACGATGATGGCCACGGCATTGCCGATCACGAACGGCAAAAAGTCCTGCAACGTGGCGTGCGTGCCGATGAGCGTACACCAGGCAGTGGTCTGGGACTGGCCATCGTGGAAGAACTGACCAGACTATATGGCGGCCAGCTAAAGCTGGAAAAATCACGCCTTGGCGGCCTCAAGGCCTGCTTGCAGCTTCCTGAAGCATAGGTTTCATAAAGTTAGCGTATTGGTGTGCAAATGCACTACGGCACATCCTGCAATCGCGACATGTGGGGCTGGATAAGACGGGGAAGATAAATGATCGTCTCAGACATGCGTCCAGTGGTTAGAGAGCGACTCTGCCTATTGCATGATCAGCGCCCTGCAGTGCTATTTCCCAAAAACTAGAGCCTCGGCAAAACCTGAGGTAGT
>JBAYOW010000016.1:0-43779 GCA_041678005.1 Thiohalomonadaceae bacterium | reverse complement strand
TTTTTTGGGATTTGAAGCGATGAAGGGTTAGTTGTTCAGCGTTTCCTTAATGGCTATTCCGACTCCCTGTATTACACAGGTGGATACGCCATGATGGACCAAATAGCCGCACGGGCAGAGCCGCGTTTTGCGAGGAAATAGCGCACGATTTTTAGCGCTGACCCACAGAATGAAAATCCCGGACACGTGATTCGGGCTCTTCTTCAGCCCTCCCTAAAACATAGATAATCTCTTGATTTTATTGATAATACAGCATTAAAAACTATGTAAGACCTTTAGCAATACGCCTTGAACTACCCAGCACCTATATCTAATGCACAATCTACACGCTACGATTGCCCTGTGAGACACAGCTTGCGTGCAACAATACCAGCAAGCGCTGCAATATGATCTGGACGTGTGTTGAGTGCGCGGATGTATTGAAACGACAGCCCGCCTGAGCGCATAAATAACTGCCGATTTTCATCCTCAATTTCTTCTAGTGTTTCCAGGCAGTCAGCGGCAAAGCCAGGGCAAATCACCTGCACATGCTGGATGCCCCTGGCAGGTAAAGCTTGCAGTATTTCATCGGTGTAAGGCTGCAACCAAGGCTCACGACCAAAGCGTGACTGAAAACTCACCCGCCACTCATCTGCCGATAAGCCAAGAGATTTCGCGGTCAACTCTGCTGTCCTTAAACATTGCTGATAATAAGGATCGCCTTCAGCACGATAACGCTCTGGCGTGCCGTGAAAAGAAAAAATCAGTTTCTCTGTCTGATAATTATCCTGACGAGCTTCCCGTACTGAAGCAGCCAATGCTTCAATGTAGCCCGCATCATCATGATAATCCGCGACAAACTGTAAAGCAGGCACATCACGCCGCTTAGACAAGGCTTGTGCCACAGCATCAAAGGTAGAGGCCGTGGTCGAGCAGGAGTTTTGCGGATACAGCGGCAGAAGCAGGGTTTTTTGCACACCAGCTGTGCGCAATTCATCCAAGGCAGCCGCAATGGATGGATTGCCATAACGCATACCCAGGCTTACATGTGTTTGCCCAGGCCAATGTGCATCCAGTTCTGCTTGCAAAAGTGTTTGTTGATGGCGGGAGATAAACAGCAAGGGCGAGCCTTCTGCCGTCCAGATTTTGCGATAGAGTGCAGCGGATCGAGCCGGTCGTATGCGCAGAATAATGCCGTGCAGGATCAGCCACCACAGCGGCCGGGAGACATCCACCACGCGGCGATCCCAAAGAAACTCTGCCAGATAACGGCGCAATGCAGCAGCAGTTGGGGCGTCCGGGGTGCCCAGATTTGCTAGCAGGACACCTGTTTTTGGCAATGTATCAGACAAGATTCACACCCATACTGCTTTGCTGTTGTCCACGCAACACGGCAAATTTCTGCAAGACAGGTTGCACCACTGGTTCAAGTTTTTTACGCATAACACTGCCGATGGCGTCCGTGTGCGCAAAGATGGGGGTCAGTACTGCCTCGTCGATATGTGCCAGAAAAATCATCGCCTGAATTTCAGCAACTAATGAAGGTGCTGCCTGCAACAGCGCACACAAGTCACCATCACTTGCAGCACACAAGCCTGCGACAGATTCATCAATGGCCGCAATTTCCTGCGGGCTCGGTGTATCAGGCCGCACACTGGCAAAATACTGGCCAATCGCGTTGATGGCAGCCACCGTCACATCCTGATCGACAGGTCGCTGCAACACATCGGCAGCGACCTCCAGAAATGTCTGCCCTGCACTATCCAGTAATTTCAGCAACAAGGCGGCCTGAGGGTTGTGACTGGCCAATGGCACAAGAGCAGATTGATGGCTTATCAGATCAGCGCGTGCCGGTATTTTATCAGGCAAATCATCCGGTTCACTGGCTAGAAAACCGATGCGATAGGCCTTGCGATTACGGCCAGCATCCCATAATTTTTTGCGTCTCTCAGCACTTATTAAACCAGGTTGCAAAGCCAGGCGAACAGTGTCCAACATCTCCCGCTGCTCGGTCTCGAAGGGCAAATAATCAAGCAAAAACTCAGCCAGGACAGGCCCCATGCTGCCGTCAATCACTGCAGGATTAGTCAACATAGCGCGGGCATTCTCCGCATAAGGGGCAACCCACCAGGCAAGGCGTGCCAACTCATTGGTAAGTTGACGCGAACACGTCACCGCCACTACCGCCTCTGGCTCACCGATCATCAAGAGCTTGTCGAGATCGTCATGATTGATCTGTCCCATACGTGTCCATCGACGCAGAAAAACCGGGTAGCCTCCTGGCGAGCCTAATATTTGTCCCGATAACAGTTCACGCACTAATTGCAAATATTTATCACTGCGCCCATTTGGATTGAGCGCTACTTTCATCTCGCTCTCACCTTTCAGGCCATACACGGTCATATTGTTTTCATCAATACGAATCGCCTCTGAGTTGGCGATAAGCACATTCAAACGCAGTGTGTCTTCACTGGAAAGTTGCATGTTTTTTACTATTTAGTTCAGTTAAGTTGGATACGCTGGCCCCAGGGAATCTTGTGTTTACCCTTGACCAACCAGAGCACTGGAAAATCAGGCTCATACTGAGGAAAATCACCATCGGCATCAGTAAAATAAACTAGCAAATCCGGCCTACGCCATTCTGCCTCTAGCCAATCGAACACCGGTTTAAATGAAGTCCCGCCACCACCTTTAAACTCACGCGGTAATTTGAATTCTTCCCAAGGCTCAAACAGCCAAGGGCCATCATCGGCCAGCACAGCATCACAGGCCAGCAAGGTCAGACGAGCTCTTACCTGCCCTTTGATAGCATTGATCTCCGCCAGAAATTCACTCATTTCCTTATCGCTGACCGAGCCACTGGTATCCAGCGCCACCACAATATCGATCTCACTGGAACGCAGGCTGGGAAAAATCGCCTCACCCTCACGTCGCGATGGTCGCAGATAGTTATAGTCATCACGAGCCGTAGCCGTCATATAGGTAGCCAATAACGCACGCCAGGGTAGTTGTGGCTGCAGAAGATGTTCGACCATCCGCGCCAGGGCGCCACCAAGTTTACCCGCCTGCATGGCCTGTTGAGCAGCACCTGCCATGCGCTGCTGCCATTGCACGGCCAGCCGCTCACGTTCTTCATGTGATAAAGGCTCTGGTTTTGCTGCGCCACCAGATCCGCTTCCAGGTTTGGGCTGTGACTGACTGCCGCCGCCTTTATCGTCCTTATCATCCTGTGTCGCCTTGCCACCACCGCCTTCACTTTTCTCGCCACCACTGCCAGCGTTACCACCCTGATCGCCGCTGTCGCGATCATAAACATGATCATCATGTGGCTGCATGGAGTCTGCCTCATCCAGGCATGGATAAATCTCCTCTGCCGTCATGCCGTCAAATTGATCGAGCAACAAGGCACCCGGCACTGGCGTCAGACCATCAGCGACCAGCAGTGGGTTGGTTGCCAAATCACAGGCCACATCCCAACGATGACGATCGCGATGCTGGCGGCGGGCGAAGTGTGAGAGCGCACAATGCAGCGCCTCATGTGCGAGGGCAAACTGGGTCTGTTCCAGACTCAGGGCATCCATATACTCGGCGTTGTAATAAAAGGCCTTGGCATCCGTGGCCGTTGTTTTACACCAGGCAGGGTCAGCGGGCACCATCGGTAAGCGCAGCACCAAAGCGCCTAAAAAAGGCTTGTCCAGGATCAGCCGAGTACGCGCTGCGCTAAGTTTGGTTTCAAGATCAGCCATCGAAGATCAGTGTTTAGCCCGTTTATTTTATCAGGGAGCGAGGATGATGGAGGAGTGAACTATGGTCGAGGAAGGTCGCGAGATGGTGGAATTATTATTCCATTGTGCCATCAAGCAACACAGCATTCGACTCGCAGGCCAAACCAACGCCACGCCAGTGAGAAAAAGCCACCAAGCATTTTGATTTTCATGCAAATAGAAACAACTCATTGTGATCTCAAAAGTTCAGGTGCTTTTCTCGCGCCATGAGGAAATATGTGAGTCAGTTATACAGCATCACATCAGCCACGGCCTGTGCCCAGGGAGCAAACTCAGGCACATTGAATATTTCCTGCCCTATCGCACGATGCATATCGGAGACCAGCATCACGCCCATCTCACGCTGGCTGAAGCGGTTGGCAAATTCCAGAATGGGGCCATAAACTTCCCCTCCCCTATTCTCTGCCTTGGCCCGCAGGGCGCGCGCCACCAAGGCCGAAGCTACGGCATATTGCAGATCGATTTCCTTTGGCATGGGCACAATCTCACGCCGCAAGATGGCATCAAGATCAGGCAACTTATCCAGATTGCGCACAAAGGCAGCCGCCTCGATGCCAGCAGCCTGGCCAACACAAGCCTGTAGTGTTTCCACCAACAATTGATGGTTCTCACCAAATTTCTGCAAGGCGCGATGAGCAAATTCCCAGGAACGGGGTGAAGGAAAGGCGATGGGATTGTGTGCCGGAACAAAGTCAAACAGCAGCTCCGGCCGAAAGCGTAAAAAGGCTATGATACGTTCATCAACACCATGTTGATAGGCCCACAAAACCCAATCATCAAGGTGGGCCTCCACCTCAAAATGGGCAAAACGATTGGCGAGTGGCGCTGGCATGACGTAAGTCACGCCCCGATCACCTTGCCGATTACCGGCGGCGAAGATCGCCCAATCTGCTGGCACCTGGTATTCACCCAGGCGGCGATCCAGGATCAGCTGATAGGCCGCCGCCGAGACGGCCGGAGGTGCAGAATTTATTTCATCAAGAAACAATATCCCAGCCAGGCCGTGGCGCTTGGCATCCGGCAACATCGCAGGCGCTGCCCATTCAACATGCCCATCAACACGAAACGGAATACCGCGCAGATCGCTGGGCTCCATTTGCGACAACCGAATGTCAATCACCGGTACCTGGTGGCGCACACCAACCTGTGCCACCATTTGAGACTTACCTACACCAGGCGGCCCCCAGAGCATCACAGGCGTGTGATAGCCCTCATGGGCACTGGCGAATTCCTGTTCAAGAACTTCAGCAATATGGGCTGGGCGCATCAGAACTCTCTGCGTTTAATTTACAAAAATATTGTGATAATCAAGTAGGCTGATCACGCTTTCTGTTGCTCGGCGACCTGCTTGTGCACCTCGGCCATATCCAAATCACGGGCACCTTGCAGCAACTCCTTCAGCTGCGTACCTTGCAAGGCACCAGCCTCGGAATAAATGATTACTTTTTCACGGAAGACCATCAACGTAGGGATAGAGCGAATCTGAAACATTGCCCCCAATTCCTGCTCCTCTTCGGTGTTGACCTTGGCAAACACAATATCGCTATGCTCCTCGGACTCGGCCTCAAAGACCGGGCCAAAGCCCTGACAGGGGCCGCACCAGGGAGCCCAAAAATCAATGATAATAAAATCGTTTTCGTTGATAATTTGTTCGAAATTATCTTTGGTCATCTGCACAGTGGCCATATCACTACTCCTGTTATGGATTTGAAGAAACGCCTGCAGCAGATCGGCTAGGTGCCAGGATAAACAACAGACATAATAGTTGAGTATTAAACTATATTTGCCCGCATATTTCAGCAGGGCGTGAGAGAAAGCCCTGGTTTTATTGTGGATACAAGACTTTGTATCAGTTTTTGAATTCAAACACTGCGGGCGGTAAAACGGATAATCTGCCGCCGTTGTCGTTTGTCTGGGCGACGTGTCGGCAAGACACCAGCTGCTACTGCCAGGCGACGTTCTTCAGCCTGCGCCTCACGTAGCTGGCGACCTTCCTCATCCTCGCGATACAGTTGCTGAGCTATTGTGGCCGAGCCACGCTGCGCCGACAGACCAAGCACTGTAATGACAAATTCTACGCCACCTTTGCGGATCTTGAGCCCATCACCGCAAGCCACACTGTGAGATGCCTTGGGTCTGGAGCCATTCACATCTACATGCCCGGCCTTAATGGCCTCAACTGCCAGGGCGCGAGTCTTGTAAAAACGAGCCGCCCACAACCACTTATCCAACCGTACATCGTCTGACGACTCACTCACTCAAATCGTCTCCTGCGCTAATTTCAAGGTAATACTCCATAGTAACCAGAGTATGTTCCGAGCTGCCGCAAGCTGTGCAATGCAATAGCATTATCAGGCCCAAGGCATCCTCGTCTGTGTAGGATTCACCCTCCACCCGCGAATACTCCAGTATCCCCTCGTAATTACAATCAAGACAAGTTCCCCAGGCTCGCAATATCCCGACCTCAATTAAATATCTTGCTGGTCTATAAAATATCAATACTTTAGTGTACCGCAAGCCATTGCCATACCCCAGCACAACCTGGCTATCAACAAAAAAAGCAATCTGCTAAAGTACTGCCGTTTCATGCCGACAAACAATAAACAAACCGATAACAAAATAAACGATGAACTCTTTTGATGAGTCTATCAAGTGGATAATTGCAAGGCAGCAGCGGAAAATAAAAATGGAGTTTGCATGCCAAAAGAGATTGTTTTTAAACTTGGTGTCAGTATCTCCACAGAGACTTGACAGAGCTTCTCAACCACCACACAACCGACAAGAAGGTAGAACATGGGCCTGCAAAACATCTCTATAAAATTTCGCTTGATCATACAAATCGCGCTAGCCATGTTATTCATGCTCATCATTGGCCTGTTGGGAATGAATGGCATGCGTAACACCAGCACCTCTCTTGTTTCTGTTTATCAGGATCGATTAGAACCCACTGGGACAATCAGCCAGATTGCGCATCTGCTACAGGAAAACCGCACTGAACTAATGCTCTCCCTGCAACATGATCCACACAGCCAATTTGCCGACTTGCATGACCATCCCATGGAGCGGCATCTGCAGCAGGCAGAAGCCAATACAAAGAAAATAACCGAGCGATGGCAAGAATACCTGGCCACGAATATGACCACACAGGAAAAAAAGCTGGCAGAAGACTTCCACAGCAAGCGCATGGCGCTGATTGAAGAAGGAGTTAAACCCATCATAACCTTGCTAAGGGCAAGTTCTTATTACGAAGCCAATAAGCTCCTGCTCGGCCGCGTCAATCCTGGCTATATCAGCTTGAATGAGGCGATCAACAAATTGAAGCAACTGCAACTGGATGTCGCCAAGGCGGAATATGAAGGAGCCAACGCGAGCTATGCCAGTGCTCGCAATATCAGCATCATCCTGATTAGTGCTTCCATTATCCTTAGTTCCTTACTCGCCTGGATAACAATCAACGGCATCAATCTTGCGGCTACAGAACTTGAGAGCGCCAGCGATCAAATGGCTGACGGCAACCTGACCGTGCGCGTCAAATACCAAGGCAAGGATGAATTGGGCCATATTGCCACTGCCTTCAACAGCATGGGCGATCGTTTCCAGGCCATGGTGCAGCAACTATCTGGTGCCACCAGCCAACTCGCTGCTGCCGCCGAGGAAACTTCGGCTGTAACCGAACAGACCAGCGCCGGCATCCGCCAGCAACAATCTGAAACTGAACAAGTAGCCACGGCGATGAATGAAATGACCGCCACCGTGCAAGAAGTTGCCCATAGCGCTGCCCGCGCAGCCGAAGCAGCCAACAAGGCCGATGATGAGGCACTAAACGGCAAGAAGGTCGTCACCCGCACCATCGATGTCATTGACGGTCTGGCCAATGAAGTAGAACAGGCAGCTGGCGTCATCCATCAATTGGAACAGGATAGCGAGCAGATCGGCACGGTACTGGATGTGATTCGTGGCATTGCCGAGCAGACTAACCTGCTGGCACTAAACGCTGCCATCGAGGCGGCCCGTGCTGGTGAACAAGGTCGTGGTTTTGCCGTGGTAGCAGACGAGGTGCGTACCCTCGCCTCACGCACGCAAAAATCCACCGCCGAGATTCAAAGTATGATCGAAAAACTGCAGACCGGTGCGGCTAATGCGGTGAAAGTAATGGAGGCAAGTCGTGCTCAGGCACGGGTCGGTGTAGAGCAAGTAGCTCAGGCTGGCGCATCACTGGACAGCATTACCCAGGCCGTCGATACCATCAATGATCTCAATACCCAGATCGCCTCTGCCGCTGAAGAACAAAGCTCGGTAGCAGAAGAAATAAACCGCAACATTGTCAATATCAGCCATGTTGCCGAGCAGACCAACCAGGGCTCACAGCAAACAGCCGAGGCCAGCGAAGAACTGGCGCGTCTCGCCGAACAACTGCAAGGTCTGGTCAGTCAGTTCCGCGTCTAAGCGCCTGTCTTAGCCTCTCTCAAACCCCCCTCTCCCCGCCCCCCTCTCCCGCGAGCGGGAGAGGGGGGCTTTGTAGCATACAAGGGCGCAATAACCATCGGGCATTGCGCCGGATGCTGCAACTCCTCTAGCTGATGTCGGTGTCTATTGTGCCGTTAAGCCATCAAGCATGTGCTCGACTCAGAATCGTCATTCCCGCGCAGGCGGGGATCCAGAAAACCACATGACCAAAGATGAAAAGCCTTCCCACCCTCTCCCCCAACCCCTCTCCCGCCAGCGGGAGAGGGGAGCTTTGTAGCGCAAGTAACGCAGGGCGCAATAACCAGCGGGCAATGCGCTGGATGTGCAAAACTCTTCTTTGTAAAAGACTAACACAGCCCATCCTCTTCAAGATGATGGGGACTTAGTGCCTTCCTGGCTGGAGGGCTTTCATTCCTCTACCCCAAGGTTTTTGCTTGGGGGAAGGTCTGGGCTGGAGGAGCTTAATGCAGCTCCATCAACAACTGATTCAAGCGTTGGACAAATGTGGCTGGATCGTCGAGTTGGCCACCTTCGGCCAACAATGCCTGGTCAAACAAAATGCTGACCCAATTGGCAAAGCGTTCACCCTCGCCTTCTTCCCGCAGCCGCAACACGAGCGGATGTTCTGGATTGAGCTCCAGGATTGGTTTGCTGCCTGTTAGCTTCTGACCTGACTGCTTCAGTATACGCTCAAGATTGGCGCTCATATCGTGTTCATCACTGACCAGACAGGCAGGTGAGTTGGTCAGGCGATGGGTAATGCGTACATCCTTAACACTATCACCAAGAGCATCCTGCACCTTGCTCAGCAGTTCCTTGAAGTCATCGGCCACTTTTTCCTGCTCGTGCTTTATTTCATCATCTTCCAGTTTGCCTAAATCCAGCGCACCCTTGGTGACCGATTGCAGTGGCTTGCCGGCAAATTCTGGCAAGGCAGATACCAACCATTCGTCAACGCGATCCGATAGCAACAACACCTCGATGCCTTTTTTGCGGAAGATCTCCAAATGTGGACTATTTTTAGCCGCAGCGAAGGTGTCTGCCGTGATGTAGTAAATGGCCTCCTGGCCTTCCTGCATGCGGGCAATATAGTCGTGTAGAGAAACAGTCTGCTCGCTATTGTCTGCATGGGTACTGGCAAAGCGCAGCAAGCCTCCGATCCGCTCACGATTGGCAAAATCTTCACCTGGCCCTTCTTTCATTACCCGACCAAATTCCTGCCAGAATTGCTGATATTTCTCGCCATCATTTTTGGCCAGATCTTCCAGCATACCCAATACTTTTTTCACTGCGCCACCACGCATGCTGTCGATGATCTTGCTGTGTTGCAGGATTTCGCGCGAGACATTCAGCGGCAGATCTTTGGAGTCGACGATGCCACGCACAAAGCGCAGATAAGATGGCATCAACTGCTCAGTTTCCTCCATGATGAAAACCCGGCGCACATAGAGCTTGATACCTTGACGACGCTCACGATCCCAGAGATCAAAAGGTGCGCGCTGCGGGATATACAACAATGAGGTGTATTCCAGCTTGCCCTCGACACGATTGTGACTCCACAACAGTGGATCTTCAAAATCATGCGCCACGTGCTTGTAAAATTCCTTGTAATCCTCCTCGCTGATCTCGCTTCTGGCGCGGGTCCACAGCGCTGAAGCCTGATTTACTGTCTCGTCTTCCGCCGCTGCCTCCTGCTCTTCTTCTCCTTGCTGCTCCTTGCTCATCAAGATAGGCAGGGTAATGTGATCAGAATACTTGCGGATAATAGAACGCAGTCGCCAACCATCGAGAAATTCATCCTCGCCTTCGCGCAGATGCAAGATTACTTCCGTGCCACGCGTTGGTTTTTCTACTGTCTCCAGGCTGTACTCACCTGCGCCATCTGATTCCCAGCGCACACCATGCTCGGCGCCCAGGCCAGCGCGACGCGTGGTCAGGGTAATCTTATCGGCAATAATGAAACCAGAATAAAAACCTACCCCAAACTGGCCGATCAAGTGGGCGTCATTGGCCTGATCGCCTGTCAGGCTTTCAAAGAACTGGCGCGTACCAGAACGGGCAATGGTGCCGATATTGTCATTCACCTCCTGGCGCGACATACCTATACCGTTGTCAGTAATCGTCAGGGTACGAGCTGCCTTGTCAAAATCAACACGGATCTGTAATTCATTATCGACCTCCCACAGGGCATCATCAGACAGGGCCTCAAAGCGCAGCTTGTCGCAGGCATCAGAGGCATTGGAAATCAATTCACGCAGAAATATTTCCTTATTCGAATACAAGGAATGGATCATCAGCTGCAAGAGCTGTTTTACTTCGGCCTGAAAACCCAAGGTTTCCTTGTGTGCATCAACGCTCATAGTCAAACTCCTGAATAAATATAGGGATAAACAAATACAGCAACAAAAAATGGGGTTATCATGTGGCAACTTCAAGCCATGAACCCGTTTTGATTGTTATATATCAAGAGGCTCTTATGACTGTTCGCACCATCCCCAGCCAGCCCTTTAGTGATCAGCGCCCAGGCACCTCTGGCCTGCGCAAGCGCGTCAAGATATTTCAACAGGCAAATTATCTGGAAAATTTTGTCCAGTCTGTCTTTGACTGCGTACCTGAGCTCAACGGCGGTATGATGGTAGTTGGTGGCGACGGCCGCTATTACAATAAAGAAGCCATTGCCATCATCTTGCGCATGGCCGCTGCCAACGGCATCAAACGCTGCCTAGTCGGACGCGATGGTTTATTGTCGACGCCAGCGGTCTCAGCAATAATCCGCAAATATCAGGCCAGCGGCGGCCTGATTCTTTCCGCCAGCCATAACCCGGGTGGGCCAGAAGGTGACTTTGGTATCAAATACAATATCGCCAACGGTGGCCCCGCACCTGAAAAACTCACCGAGGCTATTTATGCCCGCAGCCAACAGATAGATCGCTATCTCATAGTTGAAACTGCTGATATTTCACTTGCCCATACAGGCCAGCACAGCATAGGCGATATGGCCGTAGAGATCATCGATCCTGTTACTGATTACGCCGAACTGATGGAGTCTCTATTTGATTTCGCGGCCATAAAACAGCTATTTCAATCCGGCTTTCGCATGCGTTTTGATGCCATGCACGCGATTACCGGTCCCTATGCGCTAGAGATCATCGAACAACGTCTGGGGGCACCAGCTGGCACGGTGATCAATGGTGAGGCCCTGCCTGATTTTGGTGGCGGTCATCCCGATCCAAACCTCACTTATGCCAAGGAGTTGGTGGCCGAACTGCTTGGCACAAACCCACCAGATTTTGGTGCCGCCTCCGATGGCGATGGCGATCGCAATATGATCCTGGGACGCAATTTCTTCGTCAACCCGTCAGACTCTCTGGCCGTGCTGGCCGCCAATGCTCACTTGGTAAAAGGCTATCAACAAGGAATCAGCGGCATTGCCCGCTCCATGCCAACCTCCTGCGCTGCCGACAAGGTCGCCGAGAAGTTGGGGATAGAGTTTTTCGAAACACCTACCGGCTGGAAATTTTTTGGCAACCTGCTCGATGCCGGTCACATCAGCTTTTGTGGCGAAGAAGGTTTTGGCACCGGCTCTGACCATGTGCGGGAAAAAGATGGACTGTGGGCAGTCCTGTGCTGGCTCAATATTCTTGCCGTGCGCAAAATTTCAGTAGAGCAAATTCTACGTGAACACTGGGCAAAATTTGGCCGCAACTACTACACTCGTCATGACTATGAGGGAGTAGACGCCGTGGCGGCCAAGGTATTGATGCAACACATCATTGACCAGTTCCCTGCCCTGCCCGGCCAAACTATCGCCGGACGCACCGTGCAACTGGCTGATAATTTCAGCTACATTGATCCGATAGATGGCAGCGTGTCAAAAAATCAGGGCCTGCGTATTATCTTTACCGATGGCGCGCGCATCATCTTCCGCCTCTCAGGAACCGGCACTGTCGGTGCCACCTTGCGTATCTACATTGAAAGCTACGAGGCCAGGCAGGATAAACACCAGCAAAACCCACAACTCGCGCTGGCCGATCTCATTGCGGCAGCGGCGCACATCGCCGAACTGGAGCAACGCACTGGTCGCAAGCAGCCGACAGTGATCACCTGAAGGCTGTGCTGATTCGCATGTTTCAACAGAGAGCGCAGATTACAGAGTAGCATTTGAACCGAGAGCAAGACGCGAGGTGGTGGAACGGCTGTTCCATTGACTGCCTCTGCCTGCGCAACACAGATATTTTATGTGCGTCGCTTGCCTCTGCATATCATATGAAATATGCGTGTTTAAGGCGCTTGTCAATCAATGACAAAAGAGGCGGGATAACCCGCCTCTTTTGTGTCTTGTTTAACTGAAGCTTACCATTTGTACTCCGCCTCCAGCAGCTTGGCATGTGCCGCTGCCAGTCTGGCAACAGGTACACGCGGCGAGGAACAGGATACATAGTTAAGCTCGGCATGATGACAAAAACGAATCGTCTCTGGATGACCGGCCTGCTCACCACAAATACCAACCACCAGATCTGCCCGTCCCTTGCGTCCCCAATCGACAGCATTCCAGATCAGGCGACCCACTCCATTCACATCCAGGACTTCGAATGGATTGTGATCAAGTATCTTGTATTCGTTATAAAGTGGCAGAAACTTGTTTTCAGCGTCCTCACGCGAGAAGGAGAAGGTGGCCTGCGTCAGATCATTGGTGCCAAAAGAGAAAAACTCTGCTGATTCGGCCATATAGCCAGCACGCAGACAGGCACGTACCACTTCCATCATGGTGCCAAACTTCAGTGGGATACTAACGCTGTATTGTTTTTCTACCTGTGGTTTCACCTCATCGAGATAGCCCCGCACGATCTCCAATTCACGCTTGGTACAAACATTGGGCACCATCACCTCTGGATGTACATCAATACCTTCCTTGACACACTCTGCTGTCGCTTCACAAAGCGCCTGCAATTGCATCTTGTAGATCTCAGGATAGGTAATGCCCAGGCGCACGCCACGATGCCCAAGCATTGGGTTAACCTCTTGCAAGACGCGCACCTTGCTCAACATGATTTCTGTGCGCGCAATAGTCTCTTCCACCAGCGCACTGTCGCCCAACACACCAAGTGAACCCTCGATGTCGGCAGATTTTTCTGGATGCAAGGCACGCAGGGATGAAACCAATGATTCAAGACCGCGCACCGAACCACGCAATTGGCGCAAATGAATCAGCTCATCGAGCAGACGCTGCTCGGTAGGCAGGAACTCATGGATGGGTGGATCGAGCAGGCGCACGGTCATGGGACGTGGTGCCAGGGTCGTAAGCATTTCTTTAAAGTCACCGCGCTGCATGGGCAACAACCTGCCGAGGATCTTCTTGCGTGTTTCAATATCGTCGGCAAGTATCATCTCCACCATAATAGGCAAGCGCTCTGGCGAATTGAACATGCGCTCGGTGCGACACAAACCTATCCCCATGGCACCAAATTTCACTGCCCGTTGGGCGTCATTTGGGGTGTCGGCATTGGCCATAACCTGCAGTTTGGCTACCTCATCGGCCCAGCCCAGCAGAGTAGCCAGCTCATCGCTGAACTCAGGCTCCACAGTAGGCACCTGGCCTAGATAAACCTCACCACTTCCACCATCGATGGTGACTATATCTCCTTCATGCAGCACCTTTGCACCAATCACCGCAGTACGCGCGCGGCTATCGACTTTGATAGCCTCAGCACCCACCACGCACGGCTTGCCCATACCACGGGCCACCACAGCAGCATGTGAGGTCTTGCCACCACGTGAAGTCAGGATGCCCTGGGCAGCAAAGAAACCGTGTATGTCTTCTGGTTTGGTTTCCTCACGCAACAGAATTACCTTTTCACCCAAACGACCACGCCGCTCAGCCGTGTCGGCATCAAACACCACCAGTCCACTGGAGGCGCCAGGCGAGGCGCCAATACCTACAGTAATGGAGTCACGCTTATAGGCAGGATCAAGACGCGGGAAAAGCAACTGTTCCAGCAAGAGTGGCTGAATACGCAAAAGCGCCTGATTGCGATCAATCAGACCTTCGTTCACCATCTCAGTGGAGGTGCGCACCATAGCTTGTGCATTCATCTTACCGTTGCGTGTTTGCAGACAAAACAGAACGCCCTTTTCAATGGTGAATTCGTAGTCCTGTATCTCGCGGTAATGTGCTTCCAGTTTGTTGCGCAGTTCCACCAACTGACGGTACATCTCCGGCATTTCATCTTCCATTTCAAGGATGGCCTTGGGTGTACGAATACCTGCCACCACATCCTCGCCCTGGGCATTGACCAGATACTCGCCAAACATCACGTTTTCACCCGTGCCCGGGTTGCGCGTAAAACCAACGCCAGTGGCACAATCATCGCCAAGATTGCCGAACACCATGGTCTGGACATTGACTGCCGTACCATTGGCCAGATCAGCTGTGATGCGGAATTCGCGCCGATAGTCCACCGCCCGTTTGCCCATCCATGAATTGAAAACCGCCTTGATAGCCAACTCAAGCTGCTGCAAAGGATCGGTTGGGAAAGGTTTGCCCGTTTGTGCCTGCACTACCTGCAGGAAGCTCGCACTGATTTCCTTGAGAGCATTCTCATCAAGACCAACATCAGCCGCCACGCCCATGCGATGCTTGGTAGCCTCAAAAATCTCATCGAAATGTTCATCATCCACACCCAGTGCCACCTTGCCAAACAACTGAATGAAACGACGATATGAGTCATAGGCAAAGCGTGCATTGCCAGTCTGCTTGATAAGACCCACCAAAGTCTGTTCATTAAGACCAAGGTTGAGAATGGTATCCATCATGCCCGGCATGGACAGCGCTGAGCCGGAACGCACCGAGAGCAGCAATGGATTATCCGCACCACCAAAATGTTTACCTGAGGCCTTTTCTACCGCAGCAATCTGCTCACGCACCTGCTCCATAACCCCAGCCGGTAGTTCGCGCTTGGGCTCATCCAGATAAGTCAGGCATGCCTCGGTGCTGATGACAAAACCAGGCGGCACATTGAGCCCGATTTGAGTCATCTCACATAGATTGGCTCCCTTCCCCCCGAGCTACTGCTTGTTTTTGCCATCCCCTTCACCAAAGGCGTACACATATTTCCGCGAACCCATTATCAACCTCACTGTTGTCTTGGTTTAAAAATTCAATCTTCAAGATAACCACTTTGCTTGACTTAGAGCAAGCCCATATGCAGGTTGTGCCAACCCAATTCAGAAATACCCCCTTGTGTATCTGGGTCACGGCTGGGCTCTGTTAGCACTGTAGTGCAATAACCATCGGGCATTGCGCCGGATGTAGATGCTGTTATCGTTGTAAATAAATATGCAATGCAGAAGTCTGTAGAGGGGAGCTTTGCAGGCGTCGTCTCCAAAAAAAAACCTACCCTTCAAGGGGAGGGCTGGGGTAAAAACTCCGTCGAATAAAGCATTTTTTAATGCCATCCATGATCGCTTCTGCCGCCTCAACAACACGTAGTTGTTCCAGCACTACAACTCCACCCAGGCAGAATCATGGCACAATCTGCCCTTTACTGAAGACCCTAATAGAGCAAGATCAATTCACCGCCCGCTCCTGCATTGCCGCATATTCAGCCTGGAAGAAAAACTCGTCCTCACCAAAGGCAGGCTCAAGTTGATCCAGCCATGTGGCCTTATCATCATAACGGGCAAAGAAAGGCCGCTGCACCCAGTCCGGGTTGCGCCCTTGAATAAAACGCAAGACAAACACCTTTTCCCCCGCTACTTCGGTCACACCCTGGATCTCCACCTTACCCGGACCTGCACTCATCGAAGGCCCACGCACAGTACGCGCAAGGCCAGACACCTGCTGCAGCGCTGTACGGTAAATCTCCCAGGCTCTGGCGAGCGGTGCCTCGAAATAGCGCTTGGCCCCAGTATCTCGCTCAACAAACATGTAATAAGGCACAATGCCAAGACCTACCTGTGTACGCCACATCCTAGCCCAAACATCGGCATCATCATTAATATGAGCGATTAAGGGAGATTGACTACGGATAATGGCACCAGTCTCGCGCACTCGACGGATGGCCTCACGGGCAATAGGTGTCTCCATCTCACGCCAATGATTGATATGCGCCATAATCGCCACATGTTTGCCATTGCGTACCAGACGCGCCAACAGGCGCAACAGGTCATCGGCATCGTCATCCAGAACAAAACGCTGTGGCCAAAACGACAGTGCCTTGGTGCCGATACGCAAGGCCTGTACATGCTCAAATTCTGGCTGTAACAATGGCTCCAGATAATCTGCCAAGAATCTGGTTTTCATCACCATGGGATCACCGCCAGTGAGCAACATGTCACTGACGGCTGGACTCTGCCTCAGATAACGGTGCAGTAGCGTCGCTTCGCGCGTTGAAATGCGTAATTCCTTGTCGCCGATAAACTGTGCCCAACGGAAACAAAAAGTACAATAGCTATGGCAAGTCTGACCCTGGCTGGGGAAAAACAACACCGTCTCACGATATTTATGCTGCATACCCTCCAGCCGTTTGTCATCAAGACGCGGCACGTTCAGTAGCTGCTGGCCGGCTGGATGAGGGTTGAGCGTCTGGCGAATTTCTTGTGCGGCAGCGCGAATGATGCTCTGTTCAGCCCCCGCATCCAGCAAGCTGGCTATACGGTCAAAATCTTCCGGCGCCAGCATCTCCTGCTGCGGAAAGGTGAGTTGAAAGATGGGATCATGGGGCACATCATCCCAATCGATAAGCTCATCGATGACATAACTATTGACCCGAAATGGCAATACTTGTGCTACCACCTGCATACTGCGGCGCAGCTCTGCTGATAGCCTCTGCAACTGTGGAATCTGTGCCAATTGCCTTTCGGTATAAACCTGAAAATTTTTTACTGCGGTAAGGGACTGCGTCAAAGGCTGCCCGAAACTTCTGATTTTACTCATATGCTTACCTCGTATCTGCCGACAACAACTGCCGATAGAGTTCGCATGGGCAAACAACAAAGACACCTCATCCTGAATCCAAGGATTCGTTTAAAGAAGCATCTTCAAGTTCGCATGAATTGAATACGCCAGAAAAAATTACTGACGTGCATGTGAAGGTACAACGATTACTTACTGTGGATTCCAGGCCAAGCGCGGAACTATGTCTATTGTAGACGTTTTAGTGACAAAACTTCAAAGAGCACCCAGCCAACTCAAAAAACATTATACCAGCAAGCACAGAATGTGCCGAATAGCGAGGAGTTATAACAGGATCGGGGATTTGCGGATCGTCTCCAGGGCCTTATTCGCCATCATGACCAGATGGGACTTTGACCCAGAAATGAAAAAGGCCACTCTTTCGAAATGGCCTAAGTCATTGAATGTATTGGTCGGGGCGAGAGGATTTGAACCTCCGACCACTTGCACCCCATGCAAGTGCGCTACCAGGCTGCGCTACGCCCCGTTTGTTTAAGACTAAAAACTGCTTGTATTTGAGGGTGCAGATAATACACCAGTACACCGAGGATAAAAATGGTTTAACTCTCAAGGATGGAAAGAATTGCCTCCAAATCCTCGCGTAAGCCTGGCAAAACCTGTGGTGCTTCCACATTATTCTGGTCCTGCTCACCTTCTTGTATCAGACGCTGACGCGCGCCGCTGATGGTAAAGCCTTCTTCGTATAGCAGACTACGAATCTGACGAATCAAAACGACATCATGGCGTTGATAGTAACGGCGATTACCGCGCCGCTTAACAGGTCTGAGCTGTGGAAATTCCTGCTCCCAGTAGCGTAGTACATGCGGTTTGATATCGCATAGCTCGCTTACTTCACCGATAGCGAAATAGCGTTTACCGGGAATGACAGGCAGTTCGTTATTGTGGCTGGGTTCCAGCATATGCCCCTATCCTTGCCTTTAATTTTTGCCCAGGCCGAAACGTCACTACTCGTCGAGCAGTAATTGGGATTTCTTCACCAGTTTTTGGATTGCGACCTGGTCTTTGCTTTTTGTCGCGCAAGTCAAAATTGCCAAAACCAGATAATTTTACCTGATCGCCCTTTTCCAGGGCAGCGCGAATTTCTTCAAAAAATAGTTCTACAAGTTCTTTGGCCTCACGTTTGTTCAGGCCAAGTTCTTCAAACAGGTGTTCAGCTATTCCAGCTTTGGTCAACGATGCCATCTAATGGTCAACCTCAATCTCGCAGAGTAGCACCCAGTTCTTTCCTGAGCGCAGTTAAAATATTATTTATCGCAGTATCAACTTCAACATCAGTAAGAGTGCGTGAATCATCGGACAAGGTCAAGCGCAATGCAAGACTTTTGCTACCTGAATCAATACCTTTTCCAGTATATAAGTCAAATAGCTTTAACTCTCGCAGGATTTCCGGGGCACCTCGCCTGGCAACGTCCATCACTATGTCTAGCTGAATGCTGTGTTCGATGACGATGGCTATATCGCGCCGCACCGCAGGAAAGCGTGAAATCTCTCTGGAAGTTGGCAAGCGCCCGCGCAGCAGCGGTTCCAGAAGCAGTTCAAAGACTAAAGCAGATGCTGGCAGATCGAGCTTTTCCACCACAACCGGATGCAGGCTTCCTATCCAGCCGATAGGTTTGCCTTCGTGTTCAATACGCGCTGACTGACCAGGGTGCAAAGCCGGGTGCGCGGCGGCAATAAAGCGCGCTTCGCGATCTAGTCCGGCAAGTGCCAGCAATGCCTCCACATCGGCCTTGAGATCAAAAAAATCAGCACGCTGGGCAGGCTCGCCCCATTGTTCAGGCATGACGTCCCCATAAATCAGGCCGGCGATGACTCGCTCCTGTAAAAGCCCATCACGTGCAGGCAGAAAGCGCAGACCAGACTCAAATAGACGTACCCGCTCTTGTTGTCTATTGGTATTGTAAACAAGTGCTTGCAGCAAACCAGGCCACAGCATGGTGCGCATAACAGCCATTTCTGCAGAAATGGGATTGGCCAAGGCCAATGGTTCCAATTCAGGATCAAGCAGCTTTTGCAGATCAGGCGCAACAAAACTATAGGTAATGGCCTCCTGATAGCCGCGCGTTACCAACAAACGACGCAGCTGTGAGGTATCTATATTACCCTCACCAACTGGTGCCATCTGCAATATTGTCGTGGGTCTCAAACCAGGCAGTTTGTCATAGCCATGGATACGCATCAGCTCTTCTATGAGGTCTTCTTCGATACTGATATCAAAACGCCAGGCTGGAGGTGTGACGCGCCAATTCTCGGCCACTGCCTCTACCTGCATGCCAAGACGAACAAGAACGTCCTCAACATTTTCTACAGGCAGATCAAAACCCAATACACGCTTAATACGAGTACGGCGTAGATCTATCGCCTTGCGGACTGGCAGATATTCATTATGTTTGACATCAATTACAGGGCCAGCTGAGCCACCTGCAATCTGTATAAAAAGTGCACTCGCCCGCTCCAGCGCTTCACCTTGCAAGCTGTGCGCAACACCTCGCTCGAAGCGATGTGATGAATCTGTGTGCAGACCATAGCGACGGGCGCGGCCGACGATCGCCTCAGGGCTGAAAAATGCACTTTCAAGAAAGATATCGACGGTATTATTGTCGACTGCCGTCGCTGCGCCACCCATCACACCAGCCATTGCCTGTGGGCCATGTTCATCGGCGATCACCAGGGTTTCTGCATCCAGCTCCACCGTATTGCCATTCAGCAACACCAGCGTCTCACCCGCACGAGCGCGGCGCACATCCAGTCCACCCTTGAGTTTATTAAGATCAAAGGCGTGCATGGGCTGGCCTGTTTCAAGGAGCAGATAATTGGTAATGTCCACTGCCACTCCCAGACTCCGAATACCGCTGCGGCGCAAACGCTCTACCATCCAGACAGGCGTGCTGGCTTGTGGATTGATGCCACGGATCACACGCCCTGCATAACGTGGGCAATCAGCCGGGGCAGAAATTTTGAGTTGCAAGCTGTCGGTAATATCTGCCTGCACCGGAGGAATGGCTGGCACAGTCACGGCACAATGATTGATAACGCCCACCTCACGGGCAATACCCGCGATGGACAGACAATCTCCTCGATTAGGCGTCAGGCCAAGCTCAAAGGTGACATCATCGAGCTGCAGGTATTCGCGGATGTTCGCGCCTACCGGCGCATCTGCCGGTAGCTCCAGCAAACCAGCTGAATTTTCTGCCAGACCCAGCTCCTTGGCAGAACACAACATGCCGAATGACTCAACACCACGCAGTTTTGACTTCTTGATTTTGAAATCATCCGCCAATATCGCACCGATCAAAGCGGTCGGCACCCGCAAACCAACCCGCACATTGTCCGCACCACACACGATGTTCAGCACTTCGTCCTGGCCAGCATTGACCTGACAGATACGCAACTTATCGGCATCAGGGTGAGGTTCTACCTGCAAAACCTCACCTACCACCACGCCTTCAAAGGCATCAGCAACGGGGCTTACTGCATCTACTTCAAGCCCGGCCATGGTAAGCTGAGCCGACAAGGTGTCATTATCTATGGCGGGGTTCACCCACTCCCGCAGCCATTGCTCGCTGAATTTCATCGAAACTGCTCCAAAAAGCGCAGATCATTCTCAAAGAACAAGCGCAGATCATTGACGCCGTAACGCAACATAGCCAAGCGCTCCACCCCCATTCCAAAGGCAAAGCCTGTATAGCGTTCGCTATCGATGCCCACCGCCTTGAAAACGTGGGGATGAACCATGCCGCAACCGCCAACCTCCAGCCATCCAGTCTGTTTGCATGAACGGCAACCACGGCCACTACACATCACGCATTGCACATCCACCTCGGCGGATGGCTCGGTAAAGGGAAAATAGGAAGGCCGAAAACGCACCTTAAAATCGCCTTCAAAAAAGTTACGCAAAAAGTCATCCAGGACACCTTTGAGATCTGCAAAGCTCACATCCTCATCGACCATCAAACCTTCTACCTGATGAAACATGGGTGAATGAGTTTGATCATAATCACAGCGATACACCCGCCCCGGCGCGATCAGGCGCAAAGGTGGTTGCTGTTTTTCCATCGCGCGGATCTGTACCGGCGAGGTGTGTGTGCGCAGCAAAGTACCGGCATCAAAATAAAAGGTATCGTGCATGGCGCGAGCCGGATGAGTCGGCGGGATGTTCAATGCCTCGAAGTTGTGGAAATCATCTTCCACCTCAGGCCCTTCCTCAACTGTAAAACCAAGCTGGGTAAATAATGCTTCAATACGAGAAAGCACACGCGTTACCGGATGTAGACCACCACTGTACTGCCCACGACCAGGCAAAGTAACATCAATGGATTCAGATGAAAGACGCGCCTCAAGTACTGCCTGCTGCAAGGCGAGCTTGCGCTCTTCTATCGCCTGCTGTACCTGCTCCTTAATGATGTTGATCTGTGCGCCAACCTTTGGGCGTTCATCAGGCGATAGTTTGCCCAACTGCTTCATGTGTTCGGTCAACGCACCTTTCTTGCCCAGGTAATGTACACGCACCTGATCGAGTGCGGCCAGATCTGTGGCCTGAGCCGCAGCTGCCTTGGCCTGTGTTAACTGTTGCTGGAGTTCATCCTGCACGTTGCATACTCCGTGTACGACTTATAAGCATTTATCAATTTGATATTTTTGCGTGAAATGAAAAGGGGAAGACCCATGGCCTTCCCCTTTATTGACAGCCTCTGCTAACTAATCGGCAAGCTGGTCAAGGACAGCACTTAGCTGGTCAGGCTGGCCTTGGCCTTCTCTGCCAATACCGCAAAACCATTCTTGTCGAAGATAGCTATATCAGACAGAACTTTACGATCAATCTCGATACCAGACTTCTTCAAGCCGTTTATCATGCGACTATAGGATAGACCGCACTCGCGTGAGGCTGCATTGATACGAGCAATCCACAGCGCACGAAACTGACGCTTCTTCTGGCGACGGTCACGGTAGGCATATTGACCTGCCTTGATGACGGCCTGATTGGCGACACGAAAGACTCGACTGCGCATGCCATAGTAGCCCTTGGCCTTTGCCAGAACCTTCTTGTGACGCGCACGCGCAACTACACCACGTTTAACTCTTGCCATTTGTCCTTACCTCCTGCTTCAAGCGTAGGGCATCATACGGGATACCATGCGGCTATCTACAGCAGCAACCGTGGTAGTTCCACGCAGCTGACGTTTACGCTTGGTGGTTTTCTTGGTAAGGATATGGCGTTTGAACGCCTGTCCACGTTTGAAACCGCCGGCAGTGGCCTTGAAACGCTTGGCCGCGCCGCGATTGGTTTTCCTCTTTGGCATTACACAAACTCCGCATTCTATAAGTTGATATTCAAGCACACATTTTCACACTGGCAGCCGCGCAAGGCTGACAGTAGCGTACCCCGTAGATCTACTGATCTACTTTTTCTTCTTGGGAACAACCACCATGACCATCTGACGACCTTCCAGACGCGGAAACTGATCAACAGTCCCCACCTCGGCAAGATCCGCCTCGATGCGCTTGAGCAATTTCATGCCCAGCTCCTGGTGAGCCATCTCACGACCGCGAAAACGCAGTGTAATCTTGGCTCTGTCCCCGTCTTCCAGGAAACGTACCAGGTTGCGCAGTTTTACCTGGTAGTCCCCTTCATCCGTCCCTGGTCGGAACTTGATCTCCTTGATCTGAATCTGCTTTTGTTTCTTGCGCGCCGCATGCTTCTTTTTATTTTCTTCAAAAAGATACTTGCCATAATCCATGATACGGCAGACAGGTGGTTTGGCTTCAGCAGATACTTCCACCAAATCCAGTTCAGCTTCCTCGGCTATCTGCAGCGCTTCGGTGATAGGAACAACACCTACCTGTTCACCATCGACCCCGATAAGACGTACCTCAGACGAGGTAATCTCTTCATTCAAACGGGCGCCACCGTCCACGGAATGCATGGGCCTTGTTCTTGTATTTATATCTAGTCCTCCGAAAAAGTACGGCCGCGGCTCGCTATTTCAGCAGCAAGATGTTTGGCAAAGTCATCCAGAGACATATTGCCGAGATCTTCACCGCTGCGCGTGCGCACGGCCACAAGCTGTTGCTCCACCTCACGATCGCCGATGACCAGCAGATACGGCACTAGCTGTAAGGTATGTTCGCGAATTTTAAAGCCTATTTTTTCATTTCTCAAGTCGGATTTAACGCGCAAGCCTTGTTTGGCCAAGTTTTGCACGACTTGTTGGGCATAATCACTCTGCTTATCGGTGATATTCATGACTATCACTTGCTGCGGAGCAAGCCACAGAGGGAAGGCTCCGGCATGATGCTCGATCAGTATACCGATGAAACGCTCCAGCGAACCTAAAATGGCACGGTGCAGCATGACCGGTACCTGCTTGCTGCCGTTTTCAGCTATGTAGTGAGCACCCAGTCGTTCAGGCAAATTAAAATCCACCTGCAAAGTACCGCACTGCCAGATGCGTTCCAGACAATCCTTGAGGGAAAACTCGATCTTGGGACCGTAGAAAGCGCCCTCGCCTGGTTGCAGTTCCCAGGCCAGGCCACGGGTATTGAGTGCCTGCTCCAAGGCGCGCTCGGATTTATCCCACACATCATCACTGCCTATACGTTTTTCTGGCCGCGTGGAGAGCTTGATCTGAATATCGGTAAAACCAAAATCGGCATACACCGCCATAACCAGGTCGATAAAAGCAGCGGCCTCTTCCTGCACCTGCTCCTCGGTACAGAAGATATGCGCATCATCCTGGGTAAAGCCACGCGCACGCATCAGACCATGCAAGGTTCCAGAGGGTTCGTTGCGATGACAGGAGCCAAATTCAGCCAGGCGCAGCGGCAGGTCACGATAGCTTTTCAGACCTTGATTGAAGATCTGAATATGCCCAGGGCAATTCATCGGCTTGACCGCGTAATCACGGTTTTCCGAGGCGGTGGTAAACATATTCTGCCGGTAATTCTGCCAGTGGCCAGAACGCTCCCATAAAGCCTTGTCCATGACCATCGGCGTTTTGACTTCCTGATAGCCGTTGTCACGAAATACCCGCCGCATATATTGCTCGACTTCCTGCCAGAGACTCCAGCCAGCGGCATGCCAAAAGACCATGCCAGGGCTCTCTTCCTGGGTGTGAAACAAATCGAGCTGACGGCCTATCTTGCGATGGTCGCGTTTCTCGGCCTCCTCCAGGCGATGCAGATAATCCTTCAGCGCCTTCTTGTCGCCCCAGGCCGTACCATAAATACGCGTCAACATCTCGTTATTGGAATCACCGCGCCAATATGCACCAGCCACCTTGGTCAGCTTAAATGCCTGCAATTTACCAGTGGAAGGCACATGTGGACCACGGCATAAATCAGTGAAATCATCCTGGCGATACAGCGATAAATCCTGTTCTTGCGGGATGTCTTCGATAATTCTCGCCTTGTATTCCTCGCCCATATTACGAAAGAAGGAAATCGCCTCATCACGCGGCATTACCGAACGCTCAACCGGGTAATCAGCGGCCACGATCTTCTGCATCTCGGCTTCGATATTTTGCAGATCCTCGGTGGTAAACGGGCGCTCATAGGCAAAGTCGTAATAAAAGCCATGCTCTATCACAGGGCCGATGGTCACCTGTGCAGCAGGAAACAAACGCTTCACCGCCTGCGCCATCATATGAGAGGTGGAGTGTCGAATGATCTCCAGTCCTTCCTCATCACGGCCTGTGATGATGGCAAGCTCGGCATCGTGATCAATTACATAAGTGGTATCGACTATCTTGTCATCTACCTTGCCGGCCAGCGCGGCCTTGGCAAGACCAGGACCAATCGCAGCAGCGACATCAAAAACACTGACAGGATGTTCAAATGAACGTTGACTGCCATCAGGCAGGGTGATCGTTGGCATGTGTGACTCCAGTGGCGGCCGGTACGAGGGGCCGCGTGCTTATTCCTGATTCAACTGAAAGAAAGGCCTAAAGGACCATTGAGGATGCGTAAACATAAGGCGCGCCATTCTAACGCATTTATGCCGAGATACAAGCTGACTCACATAATTTCCTTCCTCTCTCGCAGGGCAAGATCATACTTTTTAATACTAGGATCAAAATTACTGAATAGCGTTGGTGTCATGCGGATTTATGAAATAGAGGTTTGTGGCTAACGACAAACAATGGCGCAATAACCAACGGACATTGCGCCGAATTTAGAAGACATGCACCTATCCCGTCATTCCCGCGCAGGCGGGGATCCAGAAAAAACTGCTTTTTGGTTAAAACGTAATCAAGTATGATTTTGCCCTGCCCTCCCCCGCCAGCAGCTTTTTGTTGAGGAAAGAGGTACCAGACTCGATTGATTAACAGTAAACCTGTAGAAACAGATCCAGTTTAAGTCTGAGTGACGTCACGTCCGGGCAAATCTATCTGGACTCGCCGCCCAAGCTGGTCGAGACTACGTAGTAGCGAAACTTCCACTGCGCTCCGCGTTGTCCAATGCTATCGTTAACAACGACGCAAATTTAAACCACTCGTGTTCCGCTTATAAATACGGGAATATTGTTCAGCTAGCCGAAGCCTCATCTATGTAATGTTGCAAAGACTTATCAAGCCAGCGAGGTGAGCCATGTCCATAGAACTGAAACGTGCTTATGAAAAGCCTGATGCTACAGATGGTTCTCGCGTGTTGGTTGACAGGCTATGGCCGCGCGGAGTCAAACGCACATCTGCACAATTGGACGATTGGCTGAAATATGTAGCGCCTTCGGATGAATTGCGCCACTGGTTTCATGCCAACCCGGCCGAATGGGGCGAATTTCGTCGCCGCTATCTTGCCGAGCTTAAATCCCTGCGTGAACGTTTGCGACCGCTGGTCTTAAAGGCCAGGCAAGAACCTGTCACACTCTGGTCTACGCCGCCAGTGATCAACAACACAATAATGCTGTTGTTTTGCGACAATACCTGCAACGGCTAACGGCCAAATCCACATGACAATAATGGTTATTTATAAATACATGGTAAAACCAGAAGCCGCCTTTTAACTGTATTTTCCGCTGCGAAAATATATACTTGTTCTAAATTTTGCTGCTGTTTTAAAAAAAGCAGCCATATCACAAAACTCCATGCTTGAGTTCCAGCAAAATAACGCAATAAACCAGATACATTCACATAAAGTCCTACCGCCTTGCGCAGGTAAATACATGAAAAAGAATTTCCCCATTACAGGCAATGAAGTCATTGTTGATAAAAATGCCAATATTCTATCCACCACCGATCTTAAGGGGGCTATCACCTATATTAACGATGACTTCATAAAGATCAGTGGTTTCTCCCGCGAGGAACTGATCGGCAAGAATCACAACATAGTGCGTCATCCAGAAATGCCACCAGCCACCTTTGAGCATCTATGGGCCACCATCAAGACCGGCCAGCCCTGGATGGGCATGGTCAAAAACCGCTGCAAGAATGGCGATCACTACTGGGTCAGCGCCTACGTTACTCCCATCATGCGCAATGGCGAGATTATTGAATATCAGTCAGTACGCACCAAGCCAACACGTGAACAAATACAAAAGGCCGAGAGTATCTATGCTGAACTCATGGCAGGCCGCAAACCACGCAAAATGCGCCTGCCACACATCAATCTGCGCACCAAGCTTATAGGTTCTGGCGGCATTGGCGTGCTGACTGGTCTCGCTGGAGGAGCTGCGCTGGGCGAGGTTTCCCTGTCTACCGCAGCGATAGTCGGTGGTATCACTATGTTGGTGGGAGGCGTGCTGGCCAATTTTGCCTTCCTCCCCATCTGCCGCATGGTGGGCTATGTACGCCATATCG
The DNA here is from genome assembly GCA_041678005.1 of Thiohalomonadaceae bacterium. Taxonomy (GTDB): domain Bacteria; phylum Pseudomonadota; class Gammaproteobacteria; order Thiohalomonadales; family Thiohalomonadaceae; genus Sulfurivermis. The sequence goes on along the minus strand of JBAYOW010000016.1, from coordinate 16,780 downwards.
CCAACAACCCAATCAGCCAATTAATTTACACCAATAAACTTGATGAGGCAGGCGAAATCGAGCTGACGCTCAAAATGCTGCAAGCTGAGGCGAGTGCTGTAGTTGGTCGTATTGCCGACGCATCACATCATTTAATGGGAGCCGCTGACACTCTGGTTGACGCTGTTGAACAAAGCGGAGAAGGCATCCGTCAACAACAAAGCGAGACGGATCAGGTCGCTACTGCCATTACCGAAATGTCTGCCAGCGTGCAGGAAGTAGCGCGCAACGCACAGAACACTGCCGATGCTGCCGACAAGGCAGATAACGAAGCCAGAGAAGGACATCAAGTAGTTGGCAACACCAGTAGCGCGATTGGCCGTCTTGCCGGCGAGATAGAAAAAGCCGCTGCTGTCATCCAGCAACTGGAAGAGCGCAGCAATGACATCAGCTCGGTACTTGAAGTCATTCGCGGGATAGCCGATCAGACCAATCTGCTGGCCCTTAATGCCGCTATTGAGGCTGCCCGTGCCGGTGAACAAGGCCGTGGGTTTGCCGTTGTCGCCGATGAGGTGCGCACGCTCGCCTCGCGCACCCAGCAATCAACACAGGAAATCCAGACCATGATTGAAAATCTCCAGGCCGGTGCTCGCTCCGCTGTTGAGGTCATGCAGTTAAGCCGTAAACAAGCTGATAACAGTGTTGACCAGGCACGCCTTGCTGCCAGTTCACTGAATAGTATTACCAGCAGCGTTGGCGTGATTACCGATATGAGTGCTCAAATCGCTGCGGCCGTGGAGGAGCAAAGTGCCGTCAGCGAAGAAATCAACCGCAACATAATTTCTATTCGTCAGGTTTCCGATGCCAACGCACGGACTGGTGCCGAGAGTGAGCAGGTGGCGCAAAATGTTTCTAGCCTGGCCACAAGCCTGGATCAACTGGCGCAGCAGTTCTGGGACAAACGACACTAAATCATGTCATCTATAGCAATTCAGACAAACTCCCTCAGCCAATCACCAGCTGCAGGCCACATCCCGGGCAACCGAGGCATGTGGGCCGGTATCCTGTGCGAGATGACCGAATTCGCTGTGCTGTTCGCAGTCTATTTTGTCGCGCGATACTTCTTCCCACAGGAATTTCGTGCTGGCCCAGGCCAGCTTAGCCTGCTTGCTGGCACACTCAACACTGTCTGGATGATCACCGGTAGCTATTTTGTCGTCAACGCGGTGATCGCAATTCGAGAAAACCGCGCTGCCGCCAGTGTGGTTTTTCTTTATCTGGTATTTATCTCTGCAGCGGCCTACATGCTGACTAAATACCTGGAATACAAATGGAACATCGCCAATGGCGTTACAGTTAAAAACAGCGCCTTCTTTACCGTATATTACTATCTGACTTTGACGCATGTCGTGCATGTGTTTTGGGGCATGCTTGGACTTGTCTGGATCATCTTCCGCACCCACGGCGGCGCATACTCAGCGACATATCATGAAGGCATGGAATCATTTGCCTCATATTGGCATGCCACCGACACGGTATGGCTGATCATCTTCCCGCTGCTATACCTGCTGCGTTGAGGCAAGTGATGACGCACCGTAAAACAGTTACCTGGCTTTGGTTGGTACTAATCATTCTGACCCTGAGCGGTTCATTGCTTGGCGAGCGGGCCGAGCCAGGCTACTTTTTAATATTCTTTGTAACCTTAAGCATGGCCTTCAAAGGCAGAATGGTTGTCGATCACTTCATGGAGCTGAAAAACTCCCACCCACTGCTCCGAAATCTCATGCAGGCATATTTCTATGTGCTGCCACTAATCACCATCATCAGCTACATACTAAGCACTGCCAGGCTGTAACTCTGCGCAACTTTATTCACACTGAATAAAGTAGGTGGCGGCACTCGTCGCCGGGCCGCCAGATTTACCGCCTGTTCCGGATGCAAAAGATCCGGAATTATAGTGCGAAGGATACGCCTACCATAAATGTATGCACGCCGCCGGAGAGAGCGTCGTAGGTATCGTCTTTATATTTGTCATAAGTGTATCCACCACGCAGGGTCATATTCCTCCTTAGGCTGTAATTCGCACCGAGGATGAAACTGTGCAGGATGTTGTCGATATTATCGTTGACGACACCAACACCTCCTGACGTTGCAGTGCCAGTCGTACGCAGATAGCCATCCGACTTCGAGAAAGTATAGCCGGCGTTCAGCAGCAGACGATCATTAGCCTGGAAGTCACCGTTGAGTGAAAGTGACCAGGTGTCTGCCTTGAAGGCAGACGTGCCACGCGGGTCGAACACGATGTCAGTCTCGAATCGGCGGCGGTTGGTGCCGAAGAAATAGGTCTCAAAATCGTTCTGCATCCAGTCCAGGCTGATACTGGCATTCACGAGCTCCATGGGTGCCAGATTAAGGGACACTCCGACAGCATGGAAGGTGTCATCGGCCTTCTGGCTATACTCGGGACCGAGTGTGATAACGCCACTTGCAGGCTTGTTGGTGTCCGTGAAGCTCTGATTGCCGTTCTTCTTGTCCTTGAAGTTGTAGTAGGCGTTGACCTGCATACCGTTGGTCATGACGTAACTCAGCGCGGTCTTCAGGTTCATGGATTCCTCTGGCAGCGTGATGGAAGCGGTCTTGTCGGCCCAGATATAGGACGGCGTGATGCGCAGGGTCATGCCCTGCATAGGCCGGGCGACCCACTTCAGATAGATTTCATCTGAGACCGTCTTCTCACGGTAGAGCGAGGCGGTTGGCCATTGACCAAGGTTATCGGCTGCCGGAATAGTATTCCACTGAAATTCGCGGTCAGAGTCCTCGCGCTTCCAGCCTGCAGTAAGGGTCGACTTGGCTGGTAGGCCGCGGAAACTGGCGGACAGGCCATAACTCAGCGAGTCCATGTTGGATATACGCAGGCCCCACTCATCTCGCACAGTCCGATCGAGGCCGTCAGCTTGCGTAGATGAGTCGTTGTCGCGGCTGTCATACTTGACGAAGCCTTCGACGCCCAGCGTCGGTGAAACGCGATGATTGACATTAAGAAAGGCAGTTTCTGTACCGATCTTGCCGACGAAGCGATCTGCCAGCGGCACGTCGAGGAAGGAGTCCTGCTCCAGGGTAGATCTGCCGTAACCCACCGCCACGGCGGTGGCACCGAAGTTTTTTGAAACCCGTAAGGCGTGGGTCATGAGGGTGCTGTCGGGGGTGAAGTGCAGAGGCGTGTCCGCAAAGATCGGACTCACAGTCGAGTGGTTCAGGAAGCTGTCAAAATCGCCAATCACGCTGGTGGAGGTCTTATTGTTGAATTTCTCGTAGCTGCCATCATAGGAGAACTGAAACATTCCAGCCGGTGAGGCGGTAAAATTAAGCGAGACTTTGCCCATATTCTCGTCCACCGGCTTGTCATAACCACGCCAACGATCGAGATATCGAGTATCCCCTACAAAATCGCCGTTGCCGGCGATCCAGGTTGCGAACTTGTTGCCATCGCGATTGTAGCCATCGAAGTTGACCGACAGGCTGGTGCCTTTGCCGAGCAGGTCGGGCTTGAATTTGACCCCCACCCCATAGCGGGTGCGCTCAGTGTGATAATTCGTCTGGCCGAGACCGTCATCGGTGAAGTTACTAATCATGCCGCTACTGACGGCGGTGTACAGAGGATCGGTCGGGTTGTCCACCGTGCCAGGGCGGTTGACATAATCAACGCCGCCGGTATTGGAACGGAAATGCGAGTAGTAGCCGTGAAAGCCAATGTCAGCACCACCGCCCTTTATACTGCCGCGATGGTTATTTAGGCCGAAACCCTGCCGTTCCAAGTTCAGGATATCACCCTGCTCGCCAGAAAGAGTCAGGTTGAGGTCGATGTCGGCATATAAGCCGTTACCGCGGTCACCTGACCAGGACTCCTGACCACTATAGCTTTGCAGGTAAGGTGTGAGGCCGGCTCCGGGGCCGCCCGTGTAGTTGAAGGAATAAATCTTGGTCGTGATTTCACCGCTCACGGTGGTGCCTGTAGATTCGGAAGCATGCACCTGGGCCATGGCAAGGGCCAGCACCGTCATGCAAGGCAGGATGCACTCAATGGTTTTGTTCATTTTCATTTTCATCTCCTCCAGGTCGGTGCCAGTTAGAAGCGCAGATGCTGGTCAATACTGCTGCCATGAGGCGCGTTATGGCAGCTGCTGCAGTTGCGCAGCACGGTAGCCGAGACGCGCTGGCTGTTAGTGTTTCCGCCAGTCTCGCCGTGACGGTTACCGGCAACCGAATGGCACTGCAGGCAGAGCATAGGTTCCACCAGAGTCAGCATCTTGCGATTCGGCGTTCCATGGGGGTTGTGGCACGTTGAACAGTCGTCAGTAACCGGGGCATGCTCAAACATGTGAGGTCCGCGCACAGCCTGATGGCACTGGGTGCACTCGGCGGTCTTGCTGGTCAGGCTGGTTTGTGTACCACCGTGCTGATCGTGGCAACTGGTGCAGGACATAGCGCCTTCCTTGACCGGGTGGTGCGAGCGCATGTTGAAGCGGACCAGCACGTCCTGGTGACAGGTGGCGCACAAGGCGGTGTTCTTGTCAGCGCGCCACAACGCCAGATCAAGACGCTTGATGGACTTGGGCTCGTGCATGCCGTGGCAGGCACTGCACTCCAAACCTGCCTTGTGGTGGTCGGCAAACGTCCAGTTCATGCGCTTAGCATCCTCCTGGTGGCAGGTCAGGCAGGCTGCTGCATCTGGCTTGCCTGCGATGTTATTTCTGCTCACCACGTGATCCGCGCCGCCACCATGGCACGCGGTACAATTCGCCGTGGCGTGTTGCGAAACCAGAGGGGGATGGATGTCATCATCATCATGGCAATACGTACATTGATCGTTACCCTTGAGACCCTCGGGTATATCACTGGACGATGCTTTGATGACATCCTGCGCCATGGCAACATGTGAGACCACGCTTACGCCGAGTGCCAAAACAAGGCACTGCAGCATGATGACAAGCGAATATTTCTGGTATCTCATCGAATACTCTCCTCTAAAAAAAGAATGCTGCAATAGTTTGCCTTCGCCTTCAGATTGTTATTTGGTGCTATTTTATTTTTAAATCCTGCGGGCCTGGGCCCTCAGGTTCGTCATGTGCAATTGCAAAGTGACAATCGATGCAGGCCATGTTCTCCTCTTTGGCCTTGGTGTGACGTACCAGGGCTTTCTCACTGGTTTCCGCCTTATCCATATCGTGGCAGGCCTTGCATTCACGTGAATCACTCTCTTTCATGTATGTCCATACGCGCACTGCCATTTCAGAACGCTTGGCCTCAAATTTTTCCTTGGTGTTGATCGATCCGGTGATAAAATGACCCCAGAGGTCTCTTGCAGCATTGATCTTGCGGAAGTACAACGGAATGCCGGTACGCGGCACATGACAATCAACACAGGTGGCACGCACACCACTACGGTTCACATCATGGATTGTGCCCTTGTACTCAGCCGCGTTATAGCCCATTTCATGACAGGCATTGGCACAGAATTCCTCTGTGCCGGTCAGTAACAAAGTAGTACTACTGATTGCCACGATCGCCACTGCAATGGCAAAACCGCCCCCAAGCAGTAGCAATGGCCCCCAAGGTCTGACACACCAATGACGTAGTTTTTCTGTAATTCTCTTCAACATATAACGAGCCCCCTCGTGTCCTGATAAGCCAGAACTCTCGTTTACTGATGAGTATTGTTATGTTCGGCTCCCCTGAAACACGTGCTTAGTGCGATAAAATCCACTGAATCACGTTATATATATCCGCATCTTTCTTAGTCTTCAGTGAAGTGTGCTCTTCTTCCACGCCATCGATTTCTACCTTGGGATTGGTTGTCAGATGGGTGTAAAGTTTTTGCTCTGCTTCGGCCATATTATCTGCATATTCGTCCTTGTATTTTTTTGCAGTCTCACTGAGCGGCGGACCATCTTTCTTCTTGTTCACGCTGTGGCATTTGAAACAGTCACTTTTTTTCATCAGCGCCTTGGCCGCACCGGCATCAGCCGCCTGTCCTGGCATGGAGATAACTGACAACCCAAACACAACGGCAAACAGACATGATTTTTTCATCTGGTTTCTCCTCCTGATACAACATGACTTTTAATTATTGATTTCTATATGCTCATCAAATAATTTGCGTATACAAATCATAATGACTATGGCATGCGCAATACTTGCCTCAAAGTGCATAATTCTTTGTCCTGAAATAAGGTTTTATTGAATCAGTCTAAATAAGTGTTTGCTACTTCAGGCCCGCATATTTCACCAAGAAACATGGATGATGGTGCTGTGGGGGAAGCCGGATGGATAAACGCTATTTGCAAAACCTGTCAGGATTTTGCATCACTCCATTCAGGCTGCACTTGCTACGAAATATAGATACGCAGCAAAGTATCAGCCTGCAAGAACCTCACGGGGAGAAAGGCCAAAGTGCCTCTTGAAGTTGCGTGAGAAATGCGCGTGATCAGCAAAGCCCCAGATATAGGCGATCTGGCTGATAGACTGGCTACAACCTGGCTGTCTTAGCTGATCGTAGGCGTATTCCAGGCGCTTTTGCATTACCCAACGCATGAGTGATAATGGCTCGTCGGCAAAAATCTGATGGATATAACGTTCTGATAGATTAACACCGCTGGCAATGAACTCGATATTGAGCGCAGGGTATTGTAAATTATCAATAACGAACTGCTTGATGCGCTCCACATGGTAGGCGCGCAACTTTGAAGGGAGCTTGCTACTACCTGCCAGTGTACATAAGGCAGCACGTGAAAGCCCCAGCGTAAAAGAAGACAATTCGATCAAATCAGCCTTGCCTAGCCCACTGACATGCGCAACTAACGAACGCAGGTGATCGGCCAGCAAGGCTGCCACTCCCACATTTGTCGGGATGATCTCATTGACCAATGGCAACCAATCGGTGACCTCCGGGGCAAGCACCGATGCAGGTACGATAACGCATATCGAGCGATTATCTTCATAAAACTGTAGAGTATTGGCCGCACCAGTGCGATGAAAAGCTATCTCGCCAGCTTTGATTGTTGCTTTCTTGCCTTCACCATAAACATTACAGTGCCCTTGCAACTGAAGATGTATGACAATATTGTCAGCCGCAGCACCCCCTTCACATTGCGCTGCCATATGCGCACTGGTGCTCGCATCAAGTAGAACAAATGGCAGGGATTTTGTTGCCAGCACATCCATGTGAATACGAAAGGTCTGGTGCTTGTCAGGCTCTATGGCGTACTCGGCACCAAACAACGTGGTCGTGCTGTCACGCCACCAATCGACTCTATCATCAACGGCAACGCTATCTGTTGTTAACAATTTTCTCATGAAGCCCCCCTCCATCAGATTGAATTGCTCCAGCTGGCTACTGGTTATTTTTATAAGGCTATTGTTATCTTATATTTCAGGTTCCTCTAATAAATCAGTGCCTGGAGAAACAGCTGTAGTGGTCTCCGGGTTTAATAGTTGATATGGCACGGCAACTCCATCAAGCTGAAACCATCCTCAGATGGTCTATAGTTCAACACCATAATTGAGCTTTTCTGCAAAGTCTAGCCGCTCAAGATCGATGATTTTTTATGGAACGGGGACATCACGCCATTAGAGTCCGGTTGCCACTGTAGTCGATTTCGCTACCTGCTGCTTCGCGTATGCAGAAAGTGGTAGCCTGCCAACTCTTCTTCGGTCGTTCCTCACTGTACTCACGTCGCCAGACTTCAATAAGGATTCGGGCATGTACCAAATACAGAAACCAATGCTCGTTCAGGCATTCATCTCGGATTGGCCCTTGCCATTCACTAATGGTTAGCGTTCAATTGGAAAAACCAATTGAATGGTGATCTTCCCACAAGGAACTTTCACCCCATAAGTTCATACCCATGCTGGGCTTGCACAAATCACAAGCGCGGCGACGATAACTGGGAAGGAGTCCATGAGTCAGAATCTTGCAGATGAACTGGTCATGATGATGATGGAAGATCAACGTTTGTTGCGACAACTCTTCGATACAGGAGAGCTGCCCTCTGAGTTATATCATCCCCGAATGAAGGTGCTGCATGAAAAAAATGCTTCCCGGCTGAAAGAGATTATTAACTGCCACGGTTGGCCCGGCATTTCATTAGTTGGGGAAGAAGCTGCCAAAGCTGCATGGCTAATCGCCCAGCATTCAGTTTCAGATCCCGATTTTATGGCGGAGTGCATTGGCCTGCTGGAAGATGCAGTTACAAGAGAAGATGTGGTGGGTTGGCAGCTGGCATTCCTTCAGGATCGGGTACTTACTTTATCTGGCAAGCCTCAGTATTACGGCACTCAGTTTGATGTTGATGAAAATGGTGCCAACACCATTTCCAATTGAGGATTCTGCTACGGTTAATGAACGCCGTGCGCGTCTTGGGTTGAACTCACTCAAGGAGCGCCAGAAACAAATACTTGAGCAGGAGCGGAAACGCCGTGACAACATCGAACACACCAGTTAACCAAACTCGGCACTCGGATACACTTGTCACCACTTCGCTGCGGCAAGGTCACCGGTGCGCTCTGCGTTATGCACAGGGAGGTAGTCGGTGCAATTATTTGAAACGGAAAGGTTAGTCGCAAGGCAGCTATCTTTCCAAGATCTTTCTGCACTCACTGAGATATTGAGCGACCCAGAAGTCATGAAATATTCTGTTCGCGGAGTCTGCGATGAGGGCGCCACCAGAAAATTTATTGACTGGTGCCTGGAATGCTACTCATCCTACGGGATAGGTCCATGGGCATTATTGGAGAAAACATCGGGTGATCTTATTGGCTTCTGCGGTGTCGGGCCTGAGTTGGTCGGTGATATTGAGGAAATCAATCTAGGTTATCGATTAGCGCGAAAGTTCTGGAATCAGGGTTTTGCGACAGAAGCTGTCAACGGTGTTATGAGTTATGCTTTCGATCAAAAACACTGTGAATCGGTAGTTGTTATTATTGAGCCAGAACATACGGCATCCATCAGGGTTATCGAGAAGGCAGGGTTTGGATACTACACGATTCATAAATTTCATAATCGACCGGTGCGGCTATATCGAATGACGAGCCAAGACTGGGCATTACATAACAAGCACAGGCAAGGGATGCTTCTGACGTCACGCCCCTGCTGCAAGCGTTAGGTTATGCTCGCGTCAGGCGTCTGATGCTCTTGATGAGCTGCTGGCTCCGGAGCTTATGTTCACCAATTATCTTGGGCAGCATCTTAAAAAATGGCTCTGTGCCCCAAATCGAGTGGGTGGTTTAGCGCTGTAGGCCGCCTCCAACCCCCCTCCCCTTCAAGGGGAGGGCTGAGGTAAAAATAATAAAGCTGGCCAAAACCAATCACAGCTAAAGCCACTCCCACAGGGGATATGGTTCATTTATTCCGTCATCCCCGCGAAGGCGGGAATCCAGGAGAGTAAAGTGAAGCAACCCTGTGTCTACATCCTCGCCAGCCAAAGAAATGGCACGCTTTATATCGGCGTGACAAGTGACCTGATCAAGCGAATGTGAGAACACAAAAACGATCAAACTGAAGGCTTTACCCAAAAACATGCGGTGCACCTCTTAGTCTAATTTAAACAGCATGAGGATATGCATGCTGCAATCACTCATGAAAAGCAAATCAATAAATGGAACCAAGCCTGGAAGTTGCGCCTGATCGAAAAGAAAAAACCAAATTGGAGTGATTAATACGAAACCTTCCCTGATGTGAGTTTTCTGGACCCCGCGCGGGGGTGATGTCTACCGACAGAACGTCATTGAGCGGCAGCGCCGAATGTAGAAAACCCTTCCCTGCAAGGAACTCATACAACTCCCCTCCCCTTCAAGAGACCACTACATAAATCAGCTGTTCATCTTGCATTCAGGCGTATTGGGTTAAAAATAAACTTATGGAAAAACACATTTTGGATATTGCAATGTCAGGCAGAAAGCCATCGAGCATATAGGGGTTTTCTGTACTTGCTGTTGCCGACATTCGTCGAGCAGATGCCAGGTGGCGATTTACACGATGTGCAGTACCGAAAAGCTGTGTGGATTTTGCCTCTAAGACTTTAGTGTGTGTCAGGCACTACGTTAGGAGTAGGTTATGTTGGATTTATTATATTCATGGTGCCGAAGGAATAGCTGGAAAGCGGTATTTGGCCTAATACTCCCCTGTATCACGTCAATGTCGCTCCTGGCACAACCACAGGATAGTTGGACATTGGAGCAAAGTATTCGGCGTGCTGTGGAGATTGCACCAGAAATACGTGGTTCACAAGCAGCAGTCAGTGCTCGGCAAGGTGCCCTGCAACAAGCAGGGGCGTGGCCTAACCCGCAGATCGAATTACGCGCTGACGACAAAATCGGTAAGGATGATGGTACCGGCGGCACCGGCTTTACCCAACTTGCATTCAGCCAGCCGTTGCCACTGAGCGGCCGTCTTGGTCATCAACAAGCCGTTGCAGGTGCAGAGCTGGATGCTGCACATGCCGATTTGTTATATCGACAGATCCAGCTGGAAACTCAGGTAGCGCAACGGTTTCACGGACTACAGTTGGCTGAAGAGCGTTTGCATCTGGCCGAGCAGCGACTGCAACTTGCTGATGATTTACAGGACATTGGCCATCGACGTTCACAGGCCGGCGAACTCTCCAAGCTGGAAAGCCTGCGTCTGGATCTGATTCGGGAATCGGCGCAACAAATCTTTGATAAGGCGGAAGGCTCATACAATGAAGCGCTCAGCCGCTTCCGAGCCTATTTGGGCTTGTCGGCAGAGGTGGTTTCTAAACTGGCGCCACTCAAAGCTTTTGAACCCATGCCTGATCTGCAGCAATTACAGGATGGGCTGTCGAGACATTCGGCATTGCTGGCCGCGCGCCACCGACTTGAGGCGGCGCAATCAGGTGTAGATCTGGCACGAGCCGGACGCCTGCCGGATCCGAGCCTGCGCCTGTTTCGCGAGCGGGACTTTCTCAATGGACGTCACCAGGATGTAACCGGGATCGGTGTGGGTATCACTGTGCCACTTTGGGATCGCAACAGCGGCCGCATTGATGAAAGCCGAGCCTTGGTAATCCAGTCTCAGTCAGAATTGCAGGCACTTGAGCGGGATCTGAACAGTCGCTTGCAACAGAGTTATCTGCACCTAAACCATCTAGTGCAACAGGGTAAACACTACCGGACGCGTGTGTTCGAACCAGCACAAAAAGTTTTTGACCTGACGCGCAAGGCATACGCCAGTGGCGAGGTGGAAATCCTCTCCCTCATCGATGCCAACAATACCTATTTTGACACCCGCGAACGCTATCTGGAATTACTGCAAGAGGCATGGCTGGAAGCTGCTGAACTGCGCCTTGCTGCTGGACTAACTCTTGTGACAACCAAACTGGATACTGACCATGAATAAACAATTAATCGTTTTATTTTTTGTATTAGTGCCTGCATTCACCGCAGCGGCTGAACTGAAACTCACCCCGGCACAACTGGCCAATGTGAATCTGGCTACTGCCAGCGCAAATGCCCGTGAGAGCCAGACAAATCTGCAACTAAATGGTGTCCTCACCGCCGACCAGCGTAAAACTCACCGTGTCGCGCCAGTGGTGGAAGGTATAGTTATGGCATTGCAGGTTGTGGCGCACGAACAGGTGCACAAAGGCCAGATACTAGCTCGTTTACGTAGTCACAGTCTAGGTCAGGCACAAGCTGAATATCTGGACGCATTGGCCCGTTTTGAGCTGGCTAAGTCTGAACGTACGCGCATTGAAGGCCTATGGAAAGACGGCATAGTTGCAGAGAGTCGTTGGCTCAAGGTGGATAGTGAATACAAAAGTTCTCGTGCCACTTTAGAGGCACGGCGACGCCTATTGTCCTTAACCGGGCTTTCGGATGAACAGATCAATCGGCTGTCTAAACAACCTACCCAACTGGCAGAGTTCAACCTGATCAGCCCTATCGATGGAGTGGTCACAGCTGTGGATATAGAGTCTGGCCAACTGCTCAACGCCGGGCAGGCTGCGTTCCATCTGGACGACCTAAGCGCTCTGTGGGCCATGGTGAAAATTCCGGTCGCCAGTTTACCGCAAGTCAAGCCAGGCATTGAGGCTGAAATCCGTGTGCAGGCCAGCCCGGATCGGCCGTACTATGGAAAACTGGAATCCCTCGGTAGCGAAGTAGATGCGGCAAGCCAAACCTTGACCGGCCGTATCGTGCTGGCTAATCCTGACAGGCAACTACTGCCAGGCATGTATGCCCAGGTTAGTTTAACCGGCGTATCAAGCCAGGAGCTGATGGTTCCAGCTGGAGCTGTATTCAGGGTAGGCGCTCAGAACTATGTATTTAAAGCATTGGGAGATGGACGTTTTGAACCTGTTGCGGTTGAAACCGGTGTCGAGTCAAGTGGCTGGATATCTATTGTTAGCGGCATCGCTGTAAATACCACCGTTGTCAGCAGCGGCGTGGCCGAACTTAAATCCCATTGGCAGTATCAGGGGGGCGAATAGATCATGATTGCATCTTTGATCCGCTTTTCCCTGATTCAGCGACTGATGATCCTGCTGTTGGCAGCAGCACTTATTGCGACGGGCTTGTGGGCCTTCAAAAGTCTTCCCATCGATGCCTACCCAGATATTGCCGCGCCGCAGGTACAGATCATCGTCAAGGCGCCGGGGCTGTCACCCACCGAGGTAGAGAGCCGCATCACTTTCCCTATAGAAGTAGAGATGCAGGGCATACCGCGACAGACGGTGTTGCGTTCCACCACTAAATACGCATTGAGTATTGTCACTATCGACTTCGAGGATAATACCGACATCTACTGGGCGCGCCAGCAAGTGACTGAACGTCTCAACCAGGTCTGGGCAGAGTTGCCCGAGGGTGTGGAAGGCGGACTTGGGCCTATAACGACACCGTTGGGCGAAGGGTATATGTATCGGGTTAAGGGTGATAATTACAGTAACCAGGAATTGCGCCGTATTCAAGACTGGGTGATTCGCCCGCGCCTGCGTACCGTGGACGGGGTGGCGGATGTCAATTCACTGGGCGGCGAGGTTAAGGTGTTCGAGGTCGTCGCCAATCCGGATATCTTGTATGCACACGGGCTGAATCTGGATGATCTGGAAACCGCGCTGGAGAAAAACAATCGCAATGCTGGTGGCGACCGCATAAATCGCAACAATGAAGTGTTGTTGGTGCGTACCTCAGGACAGCTGGGAGGCCCGGAGGATATAAGCAGCATTACCATTGCCACCCGCAACGGCATACCCGTGCATGTCAGTGATGTGGCCGAGGTGCGCATCAGCTCTTTAACCCGTTATGGTGCAGTTACGGCCGACGGCAAAGGCGAGGTGGTCACTGGCCTGGCATTACTGCGCAAGGGGGCTAATAGCCGCAGCACTGTAGACGGTGTAAAACGTGAATTAGAAGAAATCAAGTCGGCGCTACCAGAAGGCGTTAGCATAGTGCCCTTCTATGACCGTACCGACCTGGTCACCAAGGCGGTATGGACAGTAGAAAAGGCGCTGACAGAAGCAGTGGTTCTGGTATTGCTGGTGTTGATAGTCATGCTCGGTAATCTGCGCGCTGCCCTGACTGTAGCCTTGATCCTGCCGCTATCTGTACTGTTCACCTTTATCATGATGCGTATGTTTGGCGTAAGCGCCAATCTGATGTCTCTGGGTGGGTTGGCTATAGCGATAGGTATCCTGGTGGATGCGGCTGTAGTGGTAGTGGAGAATATCCACACCCGGCTCAGTCATGCACCTCCTGGCCTCAGCCACTTACATCTGATTTATCGTGCATCATTGGAAGTTGCCACACCGGTGATTTCTGGCATCCTCATAATCATCATGGTGTTTCTGCCACTATTCAGTCTTACCGGCCTGGAGGGCAAGATGTTCACGCCCTTGGCCGTGACTATTTCTTTTGCTTTGCTGGGCTCGCTGTTGTTGTCTTTGACCGTGATCCCGGTAATGGCCAGTTTGTTGATGCGCGGTGGTCACGAGGATGATGGCCGGGTGTTTGCAATGCTAAAACGCGCCTACCTACCAGTGATGAGCTGGGCGCTGATAAACCGCAAGACAGCGATAGGCGGCGCACTGGTGGCGTTAGTCTTCGCTGTGGCCTTGTTCCCCTTGATTGGCAAGGAATTCATGCCAGTGATGGATGAAGGTACTACCGTGGTGATCATCGAAAAATTACCCAGTATTTCACTGGAGCGTTCATTGGAGTTGGATGTGTCTTATCAGAAGGCGATGATGGAACTGCCCGAGGTCATTGGCGTAGTATCGCGCACCGGCGCCGATGAACTCCGTCTCGACCCTATGGGCCTGCACCAGACCGATAACTTCCTTATCACTACACCTCGCGAGGAATGGACCGTAAGTCTGCAGGAACACCAGGACAACTTACGAAAAGTGCTAAGCCGTTTCATCGGTATTGACTACGCATTTACTCAGCCTATCGATATGCGCGTCTCTGAGATGCTCACCGGCGTCCGTGCTGCCATGGCTATCAAGCTCTACGGTGACGACCTCAAGGTATTGGAAGAAAAATCCAGGCAGATCGAATATCTGGTGAACGAAGTACCTGGCGCGGTTGATGTGTTTCGTGGTCAGTTATCAGGTCAGGTTTACCTGCAAATAGACATCCAGCCACAGGCAATTGCCCGTTTCGGCGTCAATGTAGAAGATATCAACCGACTGATTGAAGTAGCTGTTGGTGGTCGCGTGGTTACCAAAATCATCCAGGGTAATCAGCGCATTGGTGTCTTGCTCCGCTATCCAGAGAAAGTGCGAACTACTCCTGCTGCCATAGGGGCTCTATGGGTAGAAACTCCAGGAGGGGAGAAAATACCACTCAGTAGCCTGGCCAATATCCGGGAAGTGGATGGCCCGGTAACGATCGCACGCGAATCAGCCAAGCGACAGGTTGTCGTGCAAGCCAACGTCGATGGACGTGACGTGGTCGGTTTCGTTAACGAGGTTCGTGAGACTATCGCCCGCGAAGTAGATCTGCCTGTAGGTTACTACGTTACCTATGGCGGTCAGTTTGAGAATCAACAGCGCGCCGCGGCGCGCCTTGGTCTGGTAGTGCCTATCTCCATCGCACTCATCTTCGTGATGCTGTTCACCACCTTCCATTCCTTACAACAGGCAGGATTGATTATCCTGAACATCCCTTTCGCCATGATTGGTGGCGTGGTCAGTTTATATCTGTCTGGTCTTTATTTGTCAGTGCCAGCTTCAGTTGGCTTTATTACCCTGTTCGGTGTCGCAGTGCTCAATGGTGTCGTGATGGTGAGTTACTTCAATCAGTTGCGTAAAGCCGGACGCAATGTCTTGCAGGCGGTGCGCGAAGGTGCCGAGCGACGCCTGCGACCAGTATTGATGACTGCAATGATCGCCAGTTTAGGCCTTACGCCGTTGCTATTCGCAACCGGTCCCGGCTCTGAGCTGCAACGGCCATTGGCAATCGTAGTTATTGGCGGTCTATTCACGTCTACACTGTTAACCTTGATTTTGTTGCCAACTTTATATGCCTGGCTGGAAGGACGCTTGGAGCGTAAAGCCCAACTGACCGTGGAGAAACGCGCATGAAAAATCTGACACTCATTATTCAAACCAACGCCCAGCGAGAACTGGCCAATCATCTGCGTAGCATAGAGCAGATATCAGGTTTTACTTTTAGTCATGTAGAAGGGCATGGAGTACAGGTCGAAACCGACCCTTTTCTATCGGTGCGTGACAAGGTTGTAGGCTACACGCCACGAACCCGGGTCGATATCTTGCTTAAAGATAGTGATGTAGAGTCGACACTTGAGGCATTGCGCGCCACAAGCAGTTACGTTGAAGATCGCGTGATCTACTGGGTTACCGCTGTCGAACAGAGTGGACGCTTGTAGTGCCGAGCTTAACAATGCCAGCCTTCAGTATTGTTTTTTGAGATTTTCACCAATAAGTAGCGGGTAGATTATGTCGTGATTTTGCTTGGGCAGAGTTATAGCGCTGGAACAACTACATGTTGTTGAGGCGGCAGAAGCGATCAGGGATGGCATTAAAAAATGCTTTGTTCTACAGGGTTTTTAACTCATACCCACCCCTGGTATTCCTGCATTCTTTGTTTAGTCTTGGAAATATGTTGTCGGCTTAATACACGAGAAGAAGCATTGCAAGCACGGCTGCTCTACATGGTGCCAGCGGGATATATGCGCACGACGTGCTATTTTTTTACGCGCTCACTAAACTCATACGTGCGGATCAGCAGTCGCGCGCTGCCTGCATGGTCAGGGAATTCGCTGAACACGCCACCCACGCCCAGTTGGAAAAACAGCTGATATTCTGCTTTCTGGTCACCCTTGAAACCAATGGTTTCTACGGCACGTAAGGAATATTATTTATAAGGCTTACCGCGCAGAAAAGAAATTGGGGGGATTGGCATGGGCGGACTGAATATTCGAAGCATGAACCGTGACGAAGTGGACTGGGCGATCGAGCTTGCGGCGGCGGAGGGATGGAACCCTGGGCTCTCCGATGCGGAGGCCTTTTACACCCAGGATCCCGAGGGCTTCATTGTGGGTGTGCTCGACGGCAAACCCATTGGCTGCATCTCCGCCATCGCCTACGAGGGCGGATTCGGCTTCATCGGGTTCTACATCGTTGAGCCGCCCTATCGCGGCCAAGGCTACGGGATACAACTCTGGCAACACGCCATCCGGAGGTTGCAAGGCAGGACTATCGGACTGGACGGTGTCATCGATCAGGTGGACAACTACAGCAAGAGCGGGTTCACACTCGTTCAC